>JBGOSS010000062.1:0-21938 GCA_041476105.1 Gemmatimonadota bacterium | reverse complement strand
CGATTTCGGCATCGCGCTGGCCGCGAGCAGCGCCGGCGGCAGCCGGATGACCGAGACCGGGATGTCGCTCGGCACGCCCAACTACATGAGTCCCGAGCAGGCCATGGGCCAGCGGGAGATCACCGCGCGCTCCGACGTCTATGCGCTCGGAGCCATGACCTACGAAATGCTGGTCGGCGACCCGCCGTTCATCGGCGGCACCGCCCAGGCAATCGTCGCCAAGGTGCTGACCGAGAAGCCGGCGCCCCCCTCGAAGTTCCGCGACACGGTGCCGGAATCGATCGAGGATGCGGTGCTGGTGGCCCTCGCCAAGCTTCCCGCCGACCGGTGGCCGACCGCCGCGGCCTTCGTGGAAGCCCTGCGGGGGCAGGGCGGTGCAACGAGGCCGCGCACGGTGACCGCCGCGAGGGCGCCTGCGCGAACCTCATGGAGTGGGCGTTCGCCGCTGCCGTGGGTGGCGGCGTTCGGACTCGCGGTGGTCGCGGCAGTCCTCGGCTGGTCACGCGGCAAGTCGCCGGAGTCTCCGTCGGTCGTCCGTTTCGAGCTCCAGACCGCGACCGGAACCAGGCTCGCCGTTCCCGTGTCGGGCGTCGCGACCCAGCTCGCGTTGTCGCCTGACGGCCGGCAGGCGGTGTACGCGGGGAGCCCGGCCGGCGGCGGCTGGATGCTCTATCTCAGGAATCTCGATCAGCTGACGTCCCGCGCCTTGCCGGGTACCGAGGGCGCGCTCAACCCGGAGTACTCGCCGGACGGTCGGTGGATCGCGTTCCGGTCCGCGGACGGCAAGCTGAAGAAGATCGCGGTCGACGGGAGTGCTCTGACGACGCTCTGCGCGATGGACAACAGCGGAACCGTGGGCGGTGGGCTGACCTGGACTTCCGATCGGGAAATCGTATTCGCCAGGGGGGCCTACTCGGAGGGGCGCGGCCTGTGGCGAGTGTCATCCGATGGCGGGGAGCCGGTGCAGTTCTCCCAGCTCGACAGTGCCAGCGGCGAACGGCTCCAGCTTTCGCCGCGAGCGGCGGACCACGGCCGGCTGGTGTTCTACAGCAGCTCGGTGGCCAGCAATGCGGACCTGACGATTGCCGTGGTCCAGACCGCGAACGGCAAGTCCACCGTGCTGACGGGCGTTCGTGGAGCCCGCACCATCGGTCTAGCGGGCGGCTTCCTGGTCTACGTGCGCGTCGACGGCGCGCTGATGGTGGTGCCGTTCGACGTGCGCCGCCTGCGGGCCGGGGCACCCCTCCAGATTGGCGACAGCATTGCGGTGCCGTCGTCCGCGTGGAACGCTCCCGTCGCACTCTCGGCGAACGGGTCGTTGTTCTACCAGCAAGGCGGCATCGCCGGCCAGCTGGTGAGCGTGGACCACCACGGCGCGGCGCGGGTGCTCATCGATTCGGTCCAGGCGTACACGCATCCCCGGCTGTCGCCGGATGGACGGAGTCTCGCGGTCGAAATCCAGGGCTCGGCGGGCGCCGACATCTGGATCACCAACCTCGCGGATCACATCAGCGAGCGCCTGACCCGGGAAGGCTACAACAATCGGCCGGAGTGGTCGCCCGACGGCCGCCAGGTGATGTACGCCTCATCGCGAGCGCCGGCCAATGCGCTCTGGTGGCAGCCCGCCGATGGCGGCGCGACGGCGACGATGGTGCTGCACGAGACCAACCCGATCCGCGAGGGCGTATTCACTCCGGATGGCCGAGCGATCGTCTATCGTATCGACACACCGGACAACAATCGCGATATCAACCTGCTTCCACTCGTCGGGGAGCGGAAGGCGGTGCCGCTCGTTGCGAACATCAACGACGACAAGGAGCCGCGGGTGTCGCCGGACTCGAAGTGGCTCGCCTATGTGTCGAACGAGTCCGGCCGGGAGGAGGTGTATGTCCGCGCGCTCTCGGGCGGGAGCGGCCGCGTGGCGGTGTCGAACGATGGGGGCGGGGAGCCGCTGTGGTCGCGGGATGGGAAGCGACTCTTCTACCGCGTCGGTGCCCGGCTGGTCGCGGCGACCGTTGCGACGTCGTCATCCTTCGCCGTGGCCGCGCGCGAGACGCTGTTCGAGGGGCCGTACGCGACGGACCTGTACCACCCGAATTACGACGTCGCGCCGGACGGAAGTAGCTTTGTCATGATTCGGCCCGCCGAGGAGAATCGGCACCTGGTGGTGGTCGTCAACTGGATTCAGGAGTTGCGTCAACGGACCGGAGGCGGCAAGTGAGCGGAAGAGCCACCGTGCGGCCGGCGAAGGACGTGCCGACCACGACCGTGAAGGCCGGCACGGCGACCGAGATGCACGTGCTCGTCGGGCCGGAGCAGGGCGACACCAGCTTCGCGCTGCGCCGCTTCGTCATGGGTGAAGGCGGCGGCATGCCGCTGCACACCAATCTGGTCGAGCACCAGCAGTACGTGCTCAAGGGCCGGGCGAAGATTCGCATCGGCGACGACGTGCACGAGGTGAAGGCCGACCACACGCTGTTCATCCCCGCCGGAGCGCCGCACAGCTACGAAGTGCTCGAAGCGCCGTTCGAATTCATCTGCGTGGTGCCGAACCAGCCCGACAAGGTCACGCTGGTGGAAGGCTGCTGAAGCCGGCCTCGCTCGCGGCAGTCCTGCTGCTCGCTGCCGCGACACCGGCTGTGGCCCAGTGCCCGGACGGCTCGCCGCCGCCGTGCGGCGGGCGCCAGCCCGGCAGGCCGTCCGCGAAATCCCTCGCGGTATTGCCGTTCGAATCTCTCGGCGGTGATACCGCCAACGCCTATTTCGCCGAAGGTCTCTCAGACGAAGTCACCACGGCCCTGTCTCGGGTCGAGGGCCTGCGGGTGGTCGCGAGCCGGTCATCCTTTGCGGCGGCGGCCGGAGGCACGGACACGCGCCGCGCGGGGCAGGTGCTGCGGGTCGCTACGGTGCTGGACGGCCGGGTGCGCCGAGCGGGCTCGCGCATGCGCGTCGTGGTGCGCCTGACGAATGCCGCCGACGGCGTGCTGATGTGGAGCAACAGCTACGAGCGCGACGTGCAGGACATCTTCGCGGTCCAGGACGACATCACGCGCGAGATCGTCGGGGCGCTCCGGGTGCGCTTCGGCGGCGCGGCGCCCGCGCCGGCGGCGAGCCGCGGCACCTCGGACCTCGCGGCCTGGGACCTCTACCAGCGTGGGGTCTACCTCTTCCGTCACCGCGGGCCCGGGTTGGTGCGCGCCGCCGAGTACCTGGAGCAGGCCATCGCGCGGGATTCCGGCTTCGCGCGGGCGCACGCGGCGCTCGCCCTGGTGCTGTTCGTGCAGCCGTTCTACCTGTCGGTGAACCCCACTGCGGCGCTCCCGCGCGCGCGCCTGGCGGCCGAACGCGCCGCGCGGCTCGACAGCAACCTGTCCGAGGCCCACACGGCACTCGGCGCCGTGCACATCATGGCGCTCGAATGGAGCGCGGCGGAGGCGGAATCCCACCGCGCCATCGCCCTCGACCCGCAGGCGGGCGATGCGCTGTTCCGGCTCGGCTTCATCCTGCTCACGGAAGGTCGCGTGCGAGAGAGCATCGCCGTGCTCGAGCACGCGTACGCGGTCGATCCGCTCTACTCCCAGGTGGCCTCCTACCTCGGCCAGGCCTACGCGATCGAAGGGCGCGCCGACACCGCCCTGGCGATGTCCCGGCGCGGCCTCGAGCTGGACTCGACCCTGGTCTCCACCCAGACGGGGCTCGTTTATGTCAAGTTCGACCTGGGCCGCGTCGACGAGGCCGTTGCCCTGGCCCGCCGGTACCTGTTGGTCACGAACGAGCCGCGCCGTCGCGGGGTACTCGCGGCGATTCTCGCGCGGGGCGGTGCGCGCGCTGAGGCGCAGGCCGTGATCGAGGAGCTGGAGCGGATGCCGGAGAACGGCCCGCAGCGCAACGCCGGGCTCGCGTACATCTACCTCGGCCTGGGCGACACCACCCGCGCGCTCGCCGCGATGGAGCGGGGCGTGGACACCGATGGCTATCTGCTGGTGGGCACGCTCCCCGTCAGCCACCTCTACGACCCGGTGCGTGCCAGCCCGCGGTTTGCCGCTGTGCTCGCGAGGCTCAACCTCGACCCGGCGCTCCTGACACGCCGCTGACGCAACGGGCCGGCTGGCCGATGGTGCGCAGGGGGCGTATCTTCTTTGCCGGACTCGCCTTACCCCTTCCACCATGAGGCACCACCTGACGCACACCCTGCACGGACGAACTGGGCTGCTGGTTCTGCTGTGCATGTGTTCGTCGGTGAGGCATCTGGCGGCGCAGTGCCCCGACGGCTCGCCGCCGCCCTGCACACGAGCAATCGCCTCCGCCGCCGCCGGCGCCAACAGCGTCGGCGTGATGCTGTTCAGCAACCTTGGCCGCGACACGGCCTACGCCTATCTGTCGGACGGGCTGGCCTCCGAGATCGCCACGACACTGGCGCGGGTGCCGCGCCTGGAAGTGCGCTCTCCCGGCGCGGTGCGCAGCGCCCAGCGTGGCGTCGAGCCGGACCCGCGCGTGGTCGGGCGCCGGTTGAACGTGCGCTACATCGTCGAGGGGGACTTTCAGCGGGGCGGGGACCGCATCCGGATCTCGGTGCGGCTGGTGGGTGTGCCGAGCGGTACCCAGCGGTGGAGCGAATCGTACACGCGTCCGGTGGCGGACCTGCTCGCGGTGCAGGAGGAGATCGCGGGCGCTGTCGCGACGGCCATCGCCGGGCAGTTGCTGCCACAGGAACGCACGGTGCTCGCGGCGCGACCCACGCGCAATGCCGAGGCTTACGACCACCTGTTGCGCGGCAACTTCCAACTGGCACGGCGGACGCCGGCGGGCGTGGCTCACGCCATCGAGGAATACAACGCGGCCGTACGCCTCGATCCGTCGTTCGTGCAGGCCCAGGCACGTGTCGGCGTCGGGTACGCGCTGTACCTCGACTGGGGCTGGGACATGCCCGGCGTTTCGCGCGACAGCCAGTTGACCGTCGGCATGCGCGCCGTGGACCGTGCGTTGGCGCTGGACTCGACCTCCGGTGATGCCTGGCTGGCCCACGGCTACCTGCTGGCCTTTCTTCACCCTCGCACCATGGAGGGCGTCCTGGAGGCGCTGGAGCGCGCGACGGCGCTGGAGCCGCGCAACGCCGAGGCATGGCACCAGTACAGTTCGTGGCTCACCGCGCTGGGCCGCTACGATGAGTCGATCGTAACGGAGCGGCGCGCCCTGGCACTCGAACCGGCCAGACCGATCGCCTATCTCAACCTCGGTGGCGTCTATGAGGCACAACGCCGGGACGCCGAGGCTGAGGCGGCATACGACAGCGCGCTGGCGATCGACCCCGAGTTCTACTCGACGTACGAGGTGCGCGGCTTTGTGCGCCTTCGCCGTGGCAATGTGGCTGGAGCACGCGAGGATGCAGCCGCCGCGTTGCGGTACAGTCCGGTCAACGAGGAATACTACGGACTCTCGGTTCAGGCGGCCGTCGCCGCAACTGCGGGCGACACGGCTCAGGCGCGGCAGCTGCTGGCCCGCGCATTGGCGCTCTTTGCCAGTCGGGTGCCGGGCGCGTTCGCGGTCCAGGCAATTGCCGCCGGCCTGGTTGCCGCCGGTGAACGGCAACAGGCGATTGATATTCTCGAACGGGGAGAACCGAAAGGCGGGGTGCTCTGGTTCCAGCTGCAGTTCCCCGCGTTGGACCCGATACGATCCGACCCCCGCTTCCAGCGGCTGCTGGATGCGAGCCGGCCGACGGGGGCTCGGTGAGGCGGGGGACCGCGGGACGGGGGGGCCGTGGGACACGACTGCGGCGCGTCCTGGCATTCGCCATCCCCTTGTCCCTGTGTCCCGCCGTCCCGCTTCTCGCACAGTGCCCTGACGGCTCGCCGCCGCCGTGTGGCCGCGCGGCCGCTGTCGCCGCCCCTGGGGCGAACAGCGTCGCCGTGCTGTACTTCGACAACCATTCGCGCGACACGGCCAATGCCTATCTCGCCGATGGTCTCACCGAAGAGCTGATCGTGCGCCTCGGCAACGTCCGCCGCCTCGAGGTGAAATCGCGCTTCGAGTCGCAGCGCGTCCGGGGCGGAGCCGCCCGCGACCCGCGCGCCCTCGGCCGCGCGATGCGAGCCGCGTTTCTGGTGACCGGCAGTCTCCAGCAGGCGGGGCAGCGCGTGCGGCTGAGTGTTTCGCTGGTACGCACCGCGAGCGGCGCCCAGGTGTGGGGCAACGTGTACGATCGGTCCGGCGCCGACATCCTTCAGATCCAGTCCGATATCGCCGGCGAGGTGGCCGGCGCTATCACCGGCCAGCTGCTTCCCGCTGAGCAGGCGTCGCTGGCCCGGCGGCCGACCAACGATCCCGTCGCTTACGACCTCTATCTGCGCGGTATCGGCGCGGCCAACAGCCTCTCCGAGGCCGGACTGCGCGCGGGCCTCGAGCTATTCGATCGCGCTATCGCCCGCGATTCGAATTTTGCCGACGTCTATGCGCGACAGGCCCTCGTCTGGCTCTTTCTCGCGGATTCGTATGTCGAGGGTCGGATCGGATACCAGAAGTCGCGTGAGGCCGCCGAGCGAACCCTGCGGCTGGATTCGTCGCAGTCCCTCGCCTGGTCGATGTTGACGTGGGCGGCCCTGGCGCTCGACTTCGATGGCGCGCAGGCCGGCCGACTGGCCCGTCACGCTTTGACCCTCGACACGCGGCAGGCGCTGGCGCATGGGGCGCTGGGAACCGCGCTCGCCCAGGCCGGAAGGTTGGAGGAGGGAGTGCTGGAAGCACGTCGCGGCTGGCAAGCCGACACGCTGTCTGCGTTCTCCGCAACCATCTACCAGTATCTACTCCAGCTCAGCCTTCAAGCGGACTCCATTGCCGCGCTCCTGCCGCGGATGCAACAGGCCCTCGCGCCCGAAGACCTGCGCGAGTACGACGGGTGGGTGCGCCTCATGCGCGGCGACGCCGCGGGGGCCGCCGAGCGGCTCACCTGGCCGTACTTTGGCGGCTGGTTCGCGGGCGAGCGCGTGCAGGCGCTGGTCGCGTTGGGACGGCGGAATGAGGCGCGGGCCGTCACCGATTCGATGCTCACCGAGGCCGGCCGGGGATACTTCAACGCGTTCTCGGTGGCCAAGGGGTACGCGGCGCTTGGCAACGCGGACAGCGCGTTCGCCTGGCTCGACCGGGCAGTTGAACAGCGGACGCTCTGGCTCCTCGGCCTTCCGTGGGACGAGGTACTCATGCCGCTGCACCGGGACCCGCGTTTCGCCGCACTGCTCAGAAGGACGGGGCGGAGCCCGTGACCGGCGGTCAGAATGTCGGATGGTCAGGCGGTCGGTGCGCCGGTGCGAGCCGCGCGGCGCTCATGGGGTTCTTGCTGGCCATCTGGCCATGCGACCATCTGATTGCCCAGTGCCCCGACGGCACGCCGCCGCCGTGCCGCGGCGCGCGTCCCGCCGCCACCACGAACACCGTCGCGGTGTTGTACTTCGACAACGCGTCGCGCGACACCGCGGACGCCTACCTCGCCGACGGCATCACCGAAGAGATCATCAGCCGGCTCGGCCAGGTCGGCGGCCGGGTGCAGGTCAAGTCGCGCTACGCCGTGCGCCGGTATCGTGGCGCGCAGTCCGAGGATCCGCAGACCATCGGGCGCCAGCTCGCCGTGACCAGCATCGTCACCGGGTCGGTGCGCAGGGCGGGGAACCGCCTGCGCGTCACCGCCGAGATGGTGCGCACCGCGAGCGGAGACGTGATGTGGAGCGAGCGATACGACCGCGCCGAGACCGACGTGCTGTCGCTCCAGGAGGACCTGGCGAGCGCGGTGGCGACCGCCATTGCCGGTCGGCTGTTGCCCGCCGAGGCGCGAGCCATCGCGGTCCAGCCGACACGGAATGCGGCCGCCTGGGACCACTTCCTGCGCGGCAATGCCTCGCTGGCGCAGCGCACCTCGGCGGCCTATGCGCGCGCGCTGAGCGAGTACGAGACCGCCGCCCGGCTCGACCCGGGATTTTCACGGGCGCTGGCGCGCATCGCCTTTGTGTACGGGGTCGCGTCATGGCGCAGCGAGCCGGTGAGTGGCCTGCGTCCCGACAGCTCCTGGCGCCTCGCGCGGGCGGCGGCGGACCGCGCGCTGCGCTCCAACGCGTCGCAGTCGGACAACTGGCTGGCGCTCGGGTTGGTCCAGGTGCAGCTACCCGAGTCGGTCGGCGTGGCTCGAGCCAGCCTCGAGCACGCGCTGGCACTCGATTCCGGCAACGCCGAGGCGTGGCATGTCTACGGGTGGGCGCTGATCTACCAGGGGCGTGACTCCGCGGGCGTTGCCGCCTGGCATCGCGCCCTGGCCATCGAGCCGGGTCGTCCGATCACCGTCGCCATGCTGGGCCTCCACGAAGGCGTCGCGCACCACTGGGCGGAGGCCGAGCGGTGGTTCGACAGCGCTCTCGTGCTCGATCCCGGTTTCGTGCAGGCCAGGCGCGTCAGGGCGCTGGCTCGGCTCGCCCATGGGGACACCACCGGGACGCGGGAGGACCTGCGCGCCGGCGTCGCCAACGTGCCGCTGCGGGAGTTCGGGCCCGCGCTCGTGGCGGCCCGGACCGGCGACAGCGCGCAGCTTCGCGCCGAAGTCGCGCGGCAGCTGGCGATGCCGGACAGTCTCGATGACCCCCGGATCCTCAACGTCGCCTCGGGCCTCCTGGTGCTGGGCGAATCGGGGCGCGCGCTGGACCTGCTCCAACGCACCCGCTGGAAGAACACCAATTTCTACGTCAACATGCTGGTCTGGCCCTTCGACACCCTGCGGGGCGATCCGCGCTACGAGCGCATGCTGGACGAGTGGCGCGTGCCTGCGGGAGCACGATGAAGCGGGGGACGGCGGGACGGGAGGACGGAGGGACGGGGCTGCTCCGCGTTCTGGCTTTTTCCGTCCCCCTGTCCCTCTGTCCCACTGTCCTTCTTGCCCAGTGTCCCGACGGCTCGCCGCCGCCGTGCCGCGACGCCCGGGCGCTCCTCCCGGTGCCCAACAGCGTCGCGGTGCTGTACCTCGACAACCTCTCCCACGACACCGCCAACGTCTGGCTCGCCGACGGCCTCACCGAAGAGCTGATCATCCGGCTCAGCCAGGTGCGCCGGCTCGAGGTCAAGTCACGCTTCGAATCGCAGCGCGTCCGGGGCCGGTCGGCCGAGGATCCCCGCACCCTCGGCCGAATCCTGCGCGCCGCCTGGCTGGTGACGGGGAGCCTCCAGCAGGCGGGCCAGCGGCTGCGGTTGCGGGTGGGCCTGGTGCGCGCCTCGAACGGTGCGCAGGCCTGGGGTGAGGTGTACGACCGTACCGGCAGTGACGTCCTCGCCATCCAGTCCGAGGTCGCGCGCGAGGTAGCGCGGGCCATCACCGGTCAGCTGTTGCCCGACGAGCGCGCCACGCTGGCCAGGACGCTCTGGCGTACGACCTCTACCTGCGCGGTGTCGGCGCGACCAACACCACCAGCGAAGCCGGCATGCACTTCGCCCTGCAGCTCTTCGACCGCGCCATCGCGCGCGACTCCCTGTTCGCCGCGCCCTGGGCGCACCAGGCGCTCGTCTGGACCGAGATGGCCGATGGGTACGTGGAGGGGCGCGTGGGCTACACCCGCGCCCGCGAGGCGGCCTCGGAAGCGCTGCGCCGGGACTCCTCACAGGGGCTGGCCTTCGCGATCCTGAGTCAGGCCGCGGTCGCGCTCGATCGCGACCCGCGGCAGGCGCTGGCCATGGCGCAACGGGCGGTTGAGCTGAGCCCCACCGAGGCGTTCGCGCACAACGCCCTCGCGTCGGCCTTCCTGCTCAATGGCCGGCACGAGGAGGCGTTGGCCGAAGGCCGGCGCGCCTGCGCGGCGGACTCCCTGTCCGCCGTGACGGCGTTTCTCCACCTGTTCACGTTGTGGCGGACCGGGCACGGCGACTCGCTCGCCGGCCAGCTGGCGCGCCGGGCTGCGGCATTCAGTCCGGACGACATCCGGCAATGGGAAGGGATCATCCGGCTGGAGCGCGGCGACGCCGCGGGCGCGGCGCAGCGGCTCGCGTGGCAGTACTACGGCGGCGGATTCGCGGGTGACGCCGTCCGCGCGCTGGTGGCGTCGGGCCGGCGGGACGCGGCGGGCGCCGTGATCGACTCGATGCTGGGGCTCTCACGGCAGGGTTACGTCAACGCCTACGGCCTCGCCGCGTCGTACGCCGCGTTGGGTGACGCCGACCGCGCCTTCGCCCAGCTGGAGGGGGCCTGGGAGCAGCGCACCATCTGGCTGGTCGCCCTGACCGGCGACGAGAACTTTGCGCCGCTGCGCCAAGATCCGCGCTGGGCCGGCTTCCTGCGACAGATCGGGCAGCCATGAGGCGGGGGAAGGGGGGACGGGAGGACGAGGGGACGGGATGGCGCGTTCTGGCCTTGGCTGTCCCCCTGTCTCTCTGTCCCACCGTCCCCTTCGCGATCCAGGAAACGCGCGATGACAGCGGGCGCTACCGGCGGTCCGGACGCCGCATCATCATAGCTTGATTATACATCTTGATAAGACTATTATAGCCTGATGAAATCAGAGTCCATTTCACAGGCCAAGAACCAGCTCAGCGCACTGATCAAGCGGGTGCAGCGAGGGGAGCCGGTCGTCATCACGGATCGGGGCATTCCGGTCGCCAAGCTGGTGCCCATCAGGTTCGGCGCCGGCGTCTCTGCCCGGGTGCTTGGTCTGGCGCAGGAGGGGCTGGCCCGGCTGCCTGAGGAGGCGCCTGACGCGGCCTGGCTCGACCTGCCGTGGCCGCAGCTCGGACCGGGACCGAGTCCGGTGGAGCTGCTCCTCGATGAGCGTCGGGGCGCGCGGTGAGGTTCTGGGACGCCTCGGCCGTGCTGCCGCTGCTCGTGGCTGAAGAGCGCACGACGCAGCTGACCGCGCTGTTCCACGACGATCCCGCTGCTGCGGTCTGGTGGGCCACTCCGGTCGAATGCACATCGGCGCTGGCTCGGCTGGAGCGCGAACGCCGGCTCACCGAGGCGGGGTTTACGGTGGCGGTCGAACGCCTGCGCGCGGCGGAGCGAGGGTGGACCGAGGTGCCGCCCATCGGGCGGGTGCGCGATCAGGCGACGCGGTTGCTGCGGTTGCATCCACTGCGCGCCGCGGACGCCCTGCAGCTGGCCGCGGCGCTGGTGCTGGCGGATTTTGAACCCCGCACGCTCCCGATCGTTACGCTCGACCTCCCGCTGGCCGCGGCCGCGCGCCGGGAGGGTTTCGAGGTGCTGGGGTGCTGAGCGGCGGCGGGCTGCCATGACCGGCGACCGCGCGCGGCTGTGGCGCGGGAGCGGGCGGCGCGCGGCATCACGACTAGCCGGACGCCAAGCCGGGCCGTAGCTTCCGCTGGATTCCCCGATCCCATATCCGACGAGGCATTGTTGACGGACGCCGTGCAGCGCCTCTCGGCCGCCCTGGCCGACCGCTACGCCATCGAGCGAGAGATCGGCTCGGGCGGCATGGCGACGGTATACCTGGCGCGGGACCTGAAGCACGACCGCCAGGTCGCGCTCAAGGTGCTGCGCCCGGAGCTGGCCGCCACGCTCGGCCCCGACCGCTTCCCGCGAGAGATCCGCATCCTCGCCAAGCTCCAGCACCCGCACGTCCTTCCTCTGCTCGACTCGGGCGAGTCGGCCGGCTTCCTCTACTACGTGATGCCGTATGTGGAGGGGGAGTCGCTGCGCCAGAGGCTCGAGCGGGACGGGCCGATGTCGGTGCACGACGCGGTGCGCGTCCTGCGCGAGGTGTCGGACGCTTTGGCGTACGCGCACGCGCACGGCGTGCTCCACCGCGACATCAAGCCGGACAACGTGATGCTGTCGGGCCGCCACGCGTTGGTGACCGACTTCGGCGTGGCCAAGGCGGTGAGCGACGCCGGCGGCGAGAAGCTCACCACCGTGGGCGTGGCGGTGGGCACGCCGACCTACATGTCGCCGGAGCAGGCCACCGGCGATGTCAACGTGGATCATCGCTCCGACATCTACGCCGTCGGCATCCTCGGTTACGAGCTGCTCAGCGGCAAACCGCCCTTCGTCGCCCCCACCGCGCAGGCCGTCCTTTCGGCCCAGGTGCTGGAGCGCCCGAAGCCCGTCACGGAACGGCGGGCGGCGGTGCCGGAGGTGCTGTCGGACCTGCTGCTGCGCTGCCTTGAGAAGAATCCCGCCGATCGCTGGCAGTCGGCCGAGGAGGTCCTGCACGCGCTCGAGGCCATGGCCACGCCGAGCGGCGGCATCACCCCGACCAACACGCGGCCCGTCAAAGCCACCGATGCGCGGCGGCCGGCCCCGCTGCGGCGCTGGGTGATGGGCGCCGTGGCGGGCGTCATCGTGGTGGTCGCCGCGGCCGGGGTGGTCCTGGTGGCGCGGGGCGATAGTGCTGTCGGCCCGAATCACATCGCGGTGCTGCCGCTTCAGGATATCTCGGGCGCCGACGCCCAGTTCGTGGACGCCATGCACGACCAGCTGATCATCTCGCTCGGCCAGGCCGGCGGCCTGACGGTCGCCCCGCGCTCGGCGATGATGATCTACAAGAGCCAGCCCAAGCCGATGAGCGAGGTGGCGCGAGACCTCAAGGTCGGCGCCATCCTCGAGGGCACGGTGTTCCGCACCGGCGACCGGATGCGCATCAACGTGCAGCTGACCGAGCCGCGCAGCATCCGGCAGCTGTGGAGCCACAGCTACGAGATCAACGTCCGCGACGTGCTCGGCGCCCAGGATTCCGTGGTGCGCCAGATCGCCGCGGGGATTCGCCAGGCCGTCACCACATCCGCCGCCACCTCGCATTCGCCATGAGGACCACCGCATGATCCGGAAGTCGCAGCTGTGTCTTTGCCTGCTCGTGCTTGTAGCCTGTGCGAGAAAGCCCGCTGGCCCCGACGTGGACGTCGCCGAACTGGTCGGTGGCGCCGCGCCGCTGGTCAGTGGCCTCGGTTATCTCTCGCCGGACGGCACGCGCCTGGTGTACGCCATGCAGGTCGACGGCGTGTCGGCCATCTACGTGGCCGGCGCCAACGGATCCAACCCGGTGCGACTGACCCATGGCATCTACGACCTGTCACCGGTCTGGTCGCCCGACGGCCGCTCCATCGCCTACTACTCCGACCACAACGCCGACGTGTGGGTGGTGCCCAGCACCGGGGGCGAGAGCCGCCAGCTCACCTCCGGTCCGGCCGCCGACAATCCGATTGGATGGCTCCCTGACGGCAGCGGGGTCATCCTCCTTCGGAGCGGCGTCGGCGATGACCAGACGCTCGTGGCCCCGTTCGATGGAGGCCCCGTGCGGCCGTTGTTCGCCGCGCCGGCCGGCAACGTGTACGCCTATCCCTCTCCCGACGGCTCGAAAGTAGCCTGGATCCTGAGCCGTGCCGGTCGCGGCACGCTCTGGGTACAGAACATGACCGGTGGCACGGCGCGCCAACTAACCACCGAGGGACTCGAGGTGGCGCGTATCGAACGCATGTGGTCGCCGGACGGACGGTCCCTGCTGTACGCCTCGCGCCGCACGGGGACCCAGGACATCTGGGTCGCCAACGTCGAAACCGGGGCGTTGCGGCAGCTCACCGACGACGTCCGGAACGACTTCGGCCCGGCCTGGTCGCCGGACGGGCACTGGGTGGTATTCAATTCCGATCGGGGCGGACAGCCGGACCTGTGGGTCGTGGCGGCCGAGGGTGGACCGGCACGGCGCGTCACATCAGACTTGGCGTTCGAGCAGGACGCGTCCTGGTCGCCCGATGGAAAGACGGTCGTCTATGCGCCGATTAGTACCCGCGTCTCGATCGACGCGATTCCTGCCGACGGGGGTACGATGCGGAGCCTCGTCTCGCTGGATGGGTACTTCGCCAACGGCATTGCCGTCTCACCCGACGGCCGCACCGCGCTCTACGTGTCGAACCGCAGCGGCGACCAGGACATCTGGTCGGTGCCGCTCGCCGGCGGCGAACCGACCTCGTTCGCCGCAAGCCCGGTGTTTGACGGCGACCCCCAGTGGTCGCCCGACGGTAGCCAGGTCGCCTTCGTCTCGGTCAGGAGCGGCGGAACGGCCGACATCTGGGTCATGCCGGGCGGCGGCGGCGCGGCGCGCCAGGTGACCGACTGGCCGTCCAACGAGAGAAATCCGCGGTGGTCACCCGACAGCAAGACCATGTCGTTCTCCTCCAACCGCGACGCCACGCAGGCCGAGGTGTGGACCATTCCGGCCGCGGGAGGGCAGGCCACTCGGATTACCCGCGGCAACGTCAGCGCCGGGGCGGCCCGCTGGGCTCCGGACGGCCGGACGCTGTTCTATGTCGGCAATACGGCCGACGGTTCACGGCAGCTATTCCGGGTGCCGGCGTCAGGTGGAGCGCCGCGTGCCCTGACCCATGCCGAGGGTGGTGCCAGCATCGGGTCAATCGCGGTGTCGCCCGAGGGCGCGCAGGTTGCCTACTCCTACTTCGTCGCCGGGCTGGCGTACCTGGAGGTGGTCCCGGCCACGGGCGGAGCCTCTCGCCGTTTCCACACCGACAGCACCCGCGCGTACCAGGGCGACGCCGCGTGGTCGCCGGACGGATCGCGCATCGCCCTCGACGACTGGAACTACGAGTCCAATCACACCAACCTGATGACCGTGTCCTTCCCCCAGGGCGTGGTCCACCGCTTGACGACCACGACAGACGGCTTCGAGGTCGAACCGCGCTGGACCCCGGACAGCCGGACGCTGGTATTCCAGAACAACAAGAGCACGACGCGGGTGAAGTCGGCGATGGTGAGCCGGTTGCTGGCGGCGCGGCCCTAGGTTGAGCCCGCTGCGGTGACCGTAGTGCGGACCTGGCACCGTGACCGATACCGCACGCCTTGCCGCCGCCCTCGCCGACCGCTAGCGCATCAAGCGCGAGCTGGGCGCGGGCTGATGTCGGACAGGGGTGGTCATGACGGACCGGCCAGCAGTTCCTCCAGCGCCAGCCGCGTCTTGGGCTGGATCTGCGCGTCGTCGAAATAGCGCGCCACCATGGCCATGGCCTCGGCCGCGGTGGTGATGTTGAGGTAGCGCAGCAGATAGCGCACGTCGTCCAGATCGTGGAACTCCTCGCCCAGTCGCATCGCCGCACACTTCATGGCCAGCAGGTACGCGGGTTGCGCGACGAAGACCTGCAGGTGCGAGCGCTCGAGATAGCGATCGAACTCGCCTCGTGGACTCAGCCACGCTTTGACTGCGTCGTTCAGCCAGTTGTCGGGGACGGCGGCGCGCGCGGCGACGCGGGCGGCCGCTTCGCGCACCAGGGCGGCCGGCTTGAACCAGGCATCCACGTCGCGGGTGGCGTCGCGGGCTTCCAGGGCCAGGCACATCACGGCGCCGCCCACCAGGTAGACCTCGGCGTGGGTGTCACCGGCCGCCAACTCCGCGTTGAGCAGGTCGAAGAGGGTCAGGATGTCGGCCCTGGTCAGCTTGACCGGTTCAGCCACGATCAGGCTCGCGCCCCGACGGCGGCGTCCACGAAGATGTTGCGCCGCTTGAATGGCACCGGCGCCGATCGCAGCAGGTGCATCCGCAGGCTCCTGAGCTGCGTGGCGAAGTGCGGCAGGTCGAGCGGCGCGACATCGCGCACCCAGGCGGGCGGGGCCACGCGCTTCTGGTCGGCCGCCTGTTCCACCATCGCCGCCACGTAGTTCCGGACCAGAGGCGACAGGTCGCCAAGGTCGGCGCGGGCGACCGCGTCGCCGAAGACGATCGGGGCGCAGCCCTTCAGGAAGCCGTTGAGCTCGGCGAGCGCGAAGCGGCGGTCAGCGTCCGGCTCGAGCGAGCGCAGGATGGCGGCAAAACGATCCTGATCCGGGGGCACCAGGCGCGAGAGCACGTAGCTCGACACATCGCGACCGGCGGCGTCCGCCTGACGCTTCAGCGCGCTCTTCTGCTGCGGGGTGACCCGGATCTGGAGCTGCTCGGTCTTGGCCGACATGGGCGGAATCTCGCCCCGCCGCCCTTCAATGTCAATACATATGTATTGACATAAAGCGGGTAGCGCCCCGGGGGGAAACGCGTAACTTCGGCGCGGCCTCCTTCTTCCCTTCATTCATACCGCCGAGACAGCCCTGACCGACGCTGCGCAACGACTCGCTTCCGTCCTGGCCGATCGCTACCGCATCGAGCGGGAGCTGGGGCAGGGCGGGATGGCCACCGTCTACCTCGCCGCCGATCTCAAGCACGATCGCAAGGTCGCACTCAAGGTGCTGCGGCCCGAGTTGGCCGCGGTGCTGGGCGCCGACCGGTTCGTGGTGGAGATCAAGACCACCGCGGCCCTTCAGCATCCGCACATCCTGCCGCTGTTCGACTCCGGCACGGCCGACGGGTCTCTACTACGTGATGCCCTACGTCGAGGGCGAAACGCTGCGCGACAAGCTGAATCGCGAGACCCAGCTCGGCATCGAGGAGGCGGTCCGGATCGCGAGGGAAGTTGCCGACGCGCTCGACTACGCCCATCGCCACGGCGTGATCCACCGCGACATCAAGCCCGAGAACATCCTGCTGCACGACGGCCGGCCGATGGTCGCCGACTTCGGCATCGCCCTGGCGCTGAGCGCCGCGGCGGGTGGCCGGATGACTGAAACCGGGATGTCGCTCGGCACGCCGCACTACATGAGCCCCGAGCAGGCGACGGCCGAAAAGGAGATCACGGCGCGCTCGGATGTCTATTCGCTCGGCAGCGTGCTGTACGAGATGCTGGCCGGCCAGCCGCCGCACGTCGGCGGTTCGGCACAGCAGATCATCATGAAGATCATCGCCGAGCCGGTGCCAGCGGTCACCACGTTACGGAAGGCGGTGCCGCCTAACGTGGCGGCGGCGGTAGCCCAGTCGCTGGAGAAGCTGCCGGCGGACCGGTATCTGACGCTGCGCGCTGCTCCCGATCCTCCCTCGCGACCGCAGCGGGATTCGGTCGTCGCCGAGCGCGCCGCGCTGGTGACCCGTTGAAGATCGTGTGCGCCGTCCTGGCGGCCGTTCTCGTCGGCCGGCTCGAGGCGCAGTGCCCCGACGGGGCGCCGCCGCCGTGCGCGCGCACCGCGTCGTCGCCCGCCAACAGTGTGGCGGTGCTCTACTTCGAGAGCCGCTCGACGGACACCAGTGACCTGGCCCTCGCCGACGGCCTCACCGAGGAGATCATCAACCGGCTCACCGGGGTCGAGCGGCTGACGGTGCGAAGCCGCTACCTGGTGCGGCGCTACCGCGGCACCGCGTTCGAGGACCCGGCCGCGGTCGGCCGCAGCGTCAATGCGACGTACCTGGTGACCGGGACGGTCCGGCGCGCCGGTGGCCGCCTGCGGGTCAGCGCGGAGCTGGTCCGCGCGGCCGGCGGCGCGCAGGTGTGGTCGCGGCAGTTCGACCAGGCCGGTGGTGACGTCTTCGCGATCCAGGAAGCGGTCGCCAACGAGGTGGCGCGGGGCATCGTCGGGCGGCTCCTGCCGGCCGAGACGCGCGTCCTGGCGGTCCGTCCCACGGCCAGCGCGGAGGCGTACGACGCCTACGTGCTCGGGCGGTTCTACTGGAACAAGCGCACCGCGCCCGACCTGGTGCGCGCCTCGGAGTACTTCCAGCAGGCCATCCGCGCCGACTCCACCTTCGCCCAGGCGTGGTCGGGGCTGGCGGACTCGTACGTACTGTTCATTCCACAGGAATACGACGTCCCCGGTATCAACCCCGACTCGATCCTCACGCTGGCGGAGGTCGCCGCCCGCCGGGCGATTGCGATCGCGCCACGCCTGGGAGAGGCCTGGGCTTCGCTGGGGGAGATCCTCGACTATCGCAACCGGGGGGACGAGGCGGGCCGGGCGTTCGAGCAGGGCGTCGCCCTGAGTCCGGGATATGCCACGGCCCACCAGTGGTATTCCTATCATCTGATGGGGCTAGGCCGCTGGGACGACGGGGTCCGCGAGATGGAGCGGGCGAAGGAGCTGGATCCGACCTCGTTGGTGATCGTGACCTCCCTGGTGTTCGCCTACGACGGGGCCGAGCGCTGGAGCGAGGCCGAGGCCATGGCCGAACAGAGCCGGGCACTGGACCGCAATCATTTCCTGGTCGTCCTGTTCGCGGACTACCTGCACGATGCCCTCCATCGCCACCTGGACAAGGTTCCTGCGGATTTCCGCCGCTTCGCTCAGTTGCGGGGCGGGGACAGCGCCGTGGCGCTCGACCAGGAGCGCCGGCTCACCGATCCCGCCCAGCGAGCGGCGGCGGTGCGCGAGATCGGCGCGTCGACGCCCTTCTATCTCCTGACACTGCACCTGGCCTACGACAGTGATGAGATCACTCTCGCGTACCTCGGGAGTCTGGTCGGGACGCCGCGAGACCCCTATCTGTCCGACTGGGTGGTCTACGGCCTGCTGGGGCCGCGGCGGCGCGCCGATCCGCGCTTCCAGGCGGTGCTGGTGCGTCTGGGAATCGCGCGGCCCTGAGCGGCATCGAGCGCCTGGCTGCGGCCCTCGCCGATCGCTGCGTCATCGTGCGCGAGCTGGGGCAGGGCGGACCGGTGACGCGATCGGGACGGGCATCTAGCCCTGGGTCTCTACGAGCTGTACCACGGCTGGGGCGTCCGGGAGGCGGAGTCGCGACTGCGCCGCTACCTGATAGCGTCCATGGCGTTGGCCGGGGTGGGCGACGTGCTGGCACAGCAGCGGCGCGGCTTTGTGGTGTCCGCATGACGGATCCAAACGGGACTGTCTAGCCATCCTCGCGTCGGGCCCGTATCTTCTTCCGGCTTCACATCTTACCACTTGACGACTGAGGTCACTTCTGACCGACGCCGTACAGCGTTTGTCGGCTGCGTTGGCCGACCGTTACGCCATTGAACGTGAGCTGGGCGCCGGCGGCATGGCCACGGTGTATCTGGCCCACGACATCCGGCACGATCGGAGGGTGGCGCTGAAGGTCCTGCGCCCCGAGCTCTCCGCCATCCTGGGCGCCGAGCGGTTCCTGCACGAGATCAAGACCACCGCCAATCTCCAGCACCCGCACATTCTCTCGCTATTCGACTCGGGAGAGGCCGACGGGCTGGTCTACTACGTCATGCCGTATATCGAGGGCGAGTCGCTGCGCGACCGGCTGAACCGCGACAAGCAGCTCCCGGTGGACGAGGCGGTGCGGATCGCGAGCGAAGTCGCCGATGCGCTGGAGTACGCCCACCAGCACGGCATCGTGCACCGCGACATCAAGCCCGAGAACATCCTGCTGCACGGCGGGCACGCGATGGTGGCGGACTTCGGCATCGCGCTCGCCGCCTCGCGCAGCGAGGGCGGGACGCGAATGACCGAAACGGGCATGTCGTTAGGCACACCGCACTACATGAGCCCCGAGCAGTCCATGGGGGAGCGCGAGATCACCCCCAAGGCCGACATCTATGCCCTGGGGTGCGTGCTCTACGAGATGCTGACCGCCGAGCCGCCGTTCACCGGGGCCACGGCGCAGGCGATCATCGCCCGGGTGATGACCGAGCAGCCGCGGTCGCTGACGCTCCAGCGCAAGTCCATCCCGCCCCACGTCGAGGCGGCGGTGGAGCGCGCGCTGGAGAAACTTCCGGCCGACCGGTTCGCGTCCGCGGCCGAGTTCGTCGCGGCGCTGTCGGATGCCGGGGCCACGGCGCACCGGGCGGTCAGGCCGTCGAGCCGTCAGGCCGGCACGCCGTTCGGCGCTCCGGCACGCATCGCCGCCGCGGGTCTCGCCTTCGCGGCGCTGGGACTCGGGGCCGGGTTCGTGATCTGGCACCGGGCCCCGGCGGGGTCGCCGCCCGTGGTGCTGCGGTACGCCCTGAGCGTGCCGGACAGCGCAGCACTCAACAATGTCTCCGGGACCGTTCTGGCGTACGCTCCCGACGGATCAGCGTTCGTCTATGTCTCGCGGATCGGCCTCATGCTGCGGTCCGCTGACCGCGTCGAGGCGGTGCCGATCCCCGGTGCGCGTCGCGGCGGCGGGCCGTTCTTCTCGCCCGACAACCAGTGGCTCGGGTACCTGGACGGGCCCCGCCTGACGAAGTTGCCGCTCGCGGGCGGCGCACCGGTGAGCATCTGCGATTCCTGCGTCGGCTACTCGTTCAGCTGGGGGACCGACGACACCATCCGCTTTCACACGTCGCCGCCCGGTCACCCGAACATGCGCGTCTTGATGGCGGTGCCGGCCCGGGGCGGGCGAGCCCACGAGATCGCCCATCCCGACAGCGGGTCGGGGGAGCTGTTCCGGTCGCCGATCCTGCTTCCCGGTCGCCGAACCGTGCTGTTCGCGATCTTCAACGGTCCGGCTGCCCGCCTGGCGGCGCTCGATCTGAACACCCACGCCATCACCCGGTTCGACCAGCCCGGATTCTCGCCCACCTGGGTCGCCGCGGGGTTCGTTGTCCTGGGCAACTCCGACGGATCGATCCTCGCGCTCCCGTTCGATCCCGAAAAGGCGCGGCCCACCGGCGCGCCGGTGACGATCGCCCGCGACGGGGTGTCGGACGGAACCGCGATGCTGGCGGCCGTTTCGGCCACGGGCGCGCTGGTGTACGAGCGGTCGGGGTCGGCTTCGCGTCGCCAGCTGTTGCAGGTGTCGCGCTCCGGCGTGGCAACGCCCTTCGGCGCCGAGCCCAAGGGGTTCGAGTCCCCGCGCTTCGCCCCCGACGGGCGCAGAATCGCGCTCGACATCGGAGCCGAGAGCGGCTCCGACGTGTGGGTGTTCGACATTGCGCAACGCGTCTGGTCGCGCCTGACGACCAACGGCGTCAGCAACCATGCCATCTGGACGCCGGACGGCCGGCGGATCGTGTACGCCAGCAATGATGACCTGTGGCGGATCGTGTCGGACGGCAGTGGGCGGCCCGAGAGCCTCCTCGTTGCCGTGGGCACGCGGTGGCCCGCCTCGGTGACGCCCGACGGACGCGCCGTGGTTTTCCAGGAGAGCGGCAGCAGCGAGGCCGGAATCCGGAGCCTCGACTTTGATTCGGCCCCGGCCGCGAGGATGATCATGAAGGGGGCCTTCGGCGAGTCCGCCGTGGCGTTGTCCCCGGATGGGCACTGGATCGCCTATCAGTCCGACGAGGCGGGCCGGACGGAGGTCTACGTCCGGCCGTATCCCGATCCCGGGGCGCGCGTGCCGGTGTCGGTGCAGGGCGGCAGCGAGCCGGCCTGGTCGCGCGACGGGCGCGAGCTGTTCTACCGCTCGGGCGACAGCATGATGCTGGCCACGGTTTCGCTGTCACCGACGTTCGCGGTCTCCGCGCGGCGGCGGCTGTTCGTCGGCAGCTACCTGACCGGCGTGACATTCCGCCAGTACGACGTGTCTCCCGATGGCCAGCACTTCGTCATGGTCGCCGGCGGTGCGGAGTCGTCCACCCTGATCGCGGTGAACAACTTCTTCGAGCGGCTTGGGTACGACCGCCGGCGGCAGCGGTGAGCGCATGACCGATGCCGTGTCGCGTCTCAAGACCGCGCTCGAGGACCGGTACGTGATCGAGCGCGAGCTGGGGCAGGGCGGCATGGCCACCGTCTACCTCGCCCACGACGTCCGCCACGACCGCAAAGTGGCGCTCAAGGTGCTGCGCCCCGAGTTGTCGGCCATTCTGGGTGCCGACCGCTTCCTGCACGAGATCAAGACCACTGCCAACCTCCAGCATCCGCACATCCTGCCGCTGCACGATTCGGGCGAGGCGAGCGGCCTGGTCTACTACGTCATGCCCTACGTCGAGGGCGAGTCGCTGCGCGACCGGCTGAACCGCGAGCAGCAGCTCCCGGTGGACGACGCGGTTCGCATCGCGTGCGAAGTGGCCGATGCGCTCGACTATGCGCACCGGCACGGGGTCATTCACCGCGACATCAAGCCCGAGAACATCCTGCTGCACGACGGCCGGGCGCAGGTGGCGGACTTCGGGATCGCGCTCGCGGTGAGTACGGCCGGCGCCGGGACCCGCATGACCGAGACCGGCATGAGCCTCGGCACGCCGCACTACAT
>JBGOSS010000061.1:0-22014 GCA_041476105.1 Gemmatimonadota bacterium | reverse complement strand
TGCATGTCGGTAGACACGCTGTTCGTGGAGTCGGCGTCGGGGCCGTCCACGATGATGCCGCTGCTCCACCCGCCGCGCAGCGGCAACCGGTTGGCATAGCCGACCTCGGTGATGCCGGGAACGGTCCGCAGGCGCTCCTCGAGCGCCTCGAAGAACCGCAGCCGGGCGTCGCCATCGGGGTAGCGCGCGTTCGGCAGCGTGACGGCGGCCGCCAGGATGCGATCCGGCGCGAAGCCGAGATCCACGCCCATCAGCGTGACGAAGCTGCGCAGCAACAGCCCGCTGCCGATCAGCAGGATGAACGAGAAGGCGATCTCGGCGACGATGAGCGAGCGCTGCCACCGCAGGACCGCCGCGCCCGCGCTGCCCCGCTCCGAGGCCCGCAGCGACTGCGCGGGCTCGACCCGCGAGATCTGCCACGCCGGAAAGAGCCCGAAGAGGACGCCGGCGGCGAGCGACAGGATCGCCGTCGCGCCGAAGACCCGCAGGTCGATCGCGATCTCGCCGATGCGGGGAATACCGGTCGGGGCGAAACGCAGCAGCATCCCCTGGAGAAAGATGCCGAGCACCAGTCCCAGGGCGCAGCCGACCATCGCGACGAGCACGCTGTGCGCGACCAGCGACTGGATCACCCGGTAGCGGCTGGCGCCGAGCGCGACCCGCACCGTGACCTCACGCTGTCGCGAGACGGCGCGCACCAGCAGGAGGTTGGCGAGGTTGACGCAGGCGACGAGCCAGACCAGGCCGACGGCGCCCAGCAGCACCAGCAGCGAGGTCCTGACGTCGCCCACGACCGTCTCGGCAAGCGGCCGCAAGTTCGTCTTCACGCCGGTGTTGGTGCCGGGGAAGGTCCGCTCGAGACGTGCCGAGGTGCGATCCAGGTCGGCCTGGGCCTGCGCGAGCGACACGCCGGGCCGCAGCCGCGCGACGACGTCCACGTCGTGATCGCCGTGGCCCTCGACGCTGAGCGCCTCGGGCGGGATCGCGGCCGGCACGTAGAGCATGATCCGGCCACCGAAACCGAACTGGTTCGGGGCCTGGAAGCCCGGCGGGAGCACGCCGATCACGCGATACACCGCGCCGTCCAGCCGCAGCGTGCCGCCGAGCAGCGCGGGATCCGATCCCCGTTCGCGCCACAGTTCGTCGCTGACGACCGCCACGTGCTCGTTGCCCGGCGTGTTTTCTTCGGACACGAAGCCGCGGCCCCGCGCGAGGTCCTGCCCCAGCACCCCGAAGAAGCTCGCGCCCACCACCTCGACCCAGACCCGCTGCGGCGCGGCGTCCCCGGTCAGGTTCATCGGCTGGAGCGCGTAGGCCGCCATGCCGGTGAACGACCGGTTGTCGCGCTGGTAGTCGGCGAGATTCGCGACCGACACCGAGCTCCTCGAGCCCCTGAGGGAGCCCGCGCCGATCTCCGCCAGACTGATCAGCCGGCCGGGCTCGGCGTACGGGAGGGGCTTGAGGAGCACCGCGTCCACAGCGCTGAAGATCACGCTGTTGACGCCGACGCCGAGGGCGATGGTGACGATGGCGGCGAGACTGAAGGCCGGCGCCAGTACCAGGGAGCGCGCCGCGTAGCGGAGGTCCTGGGCGAGCGCGCCCCACCACTCGGCGTGCCGGTGGGCCGCGTCGATGCGGCGATCGATGGCCAGCAGGCCGGCGCGGACCTGGTCCACGTCGCCGAACTCCTCGAGCGCCCGGGCGCGCGCGGCCTCCGGCGCGAGGCCGCGCGCCGTCAGCTCGGCGACGCGGGCCTCGAGGTGGAAGCGCACCTCGTCGTCCACGTCGGCGCCCACGTCGGGCCGCAGGAAGCGGAGATAGCGGCGCCAGGTCGGTACGGTCGGCATCGTCGTGGTCCCCCCGGATCAGGCGGGCTCGGGCGTGGCGTGCATGACGCGGGCGACGGCGGCGACGTACTGGTCCCACGAGGCCGTCTCGGCGCGCAACGCGCGGCGCCCGGCGGCGGTCAGCCGGTAGAACTTGGCGCGTTTCCCCAGGTCCGACGTCCCCCACTCCGACTCGACCCAGCCACGCTCCTCCATCCGGTGCAGCGCGGTGTAGAGGGCGCCGTCATGGATGGTGAAGCTGCCGTCGGAGCCGTCCCGGATGAAGCGCGCGACGGCGTAACCGTGCAGGCGGCCCCAGGAAAGGGCGCGCAGCACCAGCACGTCGAGGGTGCCCTGGAGGAGATCGAGCTCGGAGGTCATGACACCATTATAGCCTCAACAGTTGATTCAATCAAGTGTTGAGGGAATACTGGGGCGACCTAGCCGCGGGGGGCGATCTCCCGCGCGATGATCGAGGTGGCGATCAGGGTCCCCGCATGGTCGCGCACCGGCGAGAGCGTGAGCGCGACGGTGATCAGGGTGCCGTCCTTGCGCCGCCGCTCGGCTTCGACGTTGGCCACCTGCTCGCCGGTCCGGACCTGCCCCAGGTGCTGCGGCGTCCGGTCGGTGCTCTGCCGCGGCACCAGGAGCGTCAGCGGGCGGCCGAGCACCTCGGAGGCGCGGTAGCCGAAGATCCGCTCGGCGGCCGGGTTCCAGCTCTCGATCACGCCCGCGAGCGAGGCGCTCACGATGGCGTCGTTGCTCGATTCCACGATCGCCGCGAGACGCGCGCTCTCGGCTTCGGCAAGCTTGCGGCCCATGATGTCGCGCGCGGCGATGTAGAGCACCTCGTTTTCGAGGTCGGGGGTCACGTTCCACTGGAGCCAGCGCGGCGGGCCGTCGCGGGTGCGGCAACGGTTCTCGAAGGTCACCTCGGTGCCGCCCCCGCGCAGCCGCTCGAAGGCGCGCGCCGCGCCCTCCCGGTCATCGGGATGGATGATGTCGAGGATTGGCTGGGAGAGCAGCTCGGCGAGGGGGAAGCCGAGGGTGAGCTCCCACGAGGTGTTGGCCTGCCGGAAGCGGCCGTCGAGACCCGCCACGGCGAGCAGATCGAGCGAGAGCGCGAAGAGGCGGTCGCGCTCATGGTCTTCACGCCTGCGGCTGTTACGGCGACGGTCCTGGGTTTCCATGCGGCGACCCGTGCGAGGAGGGTGGCGCCCGCGGCGTCAGCCTGGCGTGCCGGCCTGGAAGCGCCGGGCGAGGACGGCGGAGGCGTGGGCCGGCTTCCGCACCCGGCCGAGCGAGACCGGTCCGCCGCTGGCGGTGCCGTGCATGCTCATCATGCCGACCACGGGCGGATCGTGCGGTCCCCCCATCAACCAGAGCGCGCGGAACCAGCGCGTCTCGGCGTCGGGTGCCGAGGTGACTTCGTCGGGGATCGCCGCGCCGGCATCGGCCAGCAGGGCGCCGGCCGCGCCGGCCGCCGCGTGAAAACGCTTGGCGGCCTCGATATCCATCCGTCCGCCCAGCCGCCATTCCTCCGAGGCGGTGTTCCACTGCCGTTCGAGGCGTGATTGCTCGAGAGCGGTCTCAAGATCACGAAACTGCCGCTCGACGTCGTGCCAGGAGCTCATCGCCCTCCCCGGGGGTGCGTCGTTGGCGCTGCTGGAGCCCGTAAACTGTGGAACCGGGCGGGCCCACGCAATCCGCGAGGTTGCCGCACCCCTGCCGTGGCGCCAGATTTCCCGCGTGCCGGACACGCCCCCCACCACCATCGGCAAGTACCAGCTCACGGATCTCCTGGGTCAGGGAGCGATGGGTGTGGTCTACCGAGCCCTCGATCCCCTGCTAAACCGGTACGTGGCCGTCAAGCTGATGGGCCAGAGCCTCGCGTCCGACACCAACTTGCGCGACCGCTTCATGCGGGAGGCGCAGGCCGCTGGCAGCCTCCAGCACCCCAACATCATCACCATCTTCGACTTCGGTGAGGTGGACGGCCACCTCTTCATCGCCATGGAGTACATCGAGGGCTCCGATCTCTCCGAGATGATGGAGCGGCGAGACCCGCTGACGCTCCCGGCAAAGCTCGACATCATGATCGACGTGTTGCACGCGCTGGAGTACGCGCACACCCGGCGCGTGGTGCACCGCGACATCAAGCCCGCCAACATCCGGGTCGGCGTGGACGGCCGCGCCAAGCTGATGGACTTCGGGATCGCCCGCCTGGAATCCTCGGAGCTGACCAAGACGGGGATGCTGATCGGCACGCCGAACTACATGGCCCCCGAGCAGGTCAACAGCGGCCAGGTCTCGGCGGCCACCGACATCTTCTCGCTGGGCGCCGTGCTCTACGAGTTCGTCTCCTATCAGAAGACCTTCGGGGGCGACACCCTGCACGCGGTGCTCTTCAAGGTGGTGAGCGAGCAGCCCAAGCCGCTGAGCACGATCGTGCCGGGGATTCCGAAGGAGCTGGAGCGCATCGTCAACAAGGCGCTGGCCAAGGACCCGCTGGATCGCTACGCGCACGCGGGGCTAATGGCGCAGGACCTGTCGGCGGTGCGGACCGCCCTCAGCGGGGGCGGCGGCGTCACCATCGCCGCCCGGCGGACACCGCTCATGACCACAGCCGCCCCCGAGCCGCCGGCACGGCCGGCGCGCGCCCGGCGGAGCGCGCTGATCGGCGGGATCGCGGCAGTGGTCATTCTCGCGGGTGCGGCGGTCGCACTGGTCGCAAGGCGGCAGACTCCCGGCCCCGCGTCAGCGGCGTCGGCCACGGTGGTCGCGAGCGACGCCCCAGCGCCGCGGACCGACACCGCCCCACAGCCCAGCGCAGGCGGGGCAACGGTCCAGGCACCCGCACTCTCGCGTCCGGAGCCCGGCGCGGCCCGGACCGCGGAGCGAGCCGCCGCGGCGACGACGAGCGGCTCCGGCCCCGCCTCCGGCGCAGCGCGGAGCACCGACACGCCATCGGTTTCGGCGCCCGTCCCGGCGCCGCCATCGGCCTCGGCGGCGACAGCGCCCCCACCCCAGGCCACCGCCCCCGTACCGCAGCAGACCGCGCTCCCCAGCCCGCCACCTGCGGCCGCCGCGCCGGCGCCGCCGGCGCCGCCGGCCCCGCCGGCCGACCCCCGCCCCGAGATCGAGCAGCTCGTGGCCACTTACGCGCGCGCCATCGAGTCGCGCAGCGTCGCGGAGATCCGGCGCGTCTACCCGGGGCTCACCGGCACCCAGCAGCAGAGCTGGGAGCAGTTCTTCCAGTCGGTGCGTAGCGTGCGCGCCCGCCTGGGCATCACGCGCCTGGACGTCGGTGAGGGGACCGCCGAGCTGGCGGTGAGCGGTGGCTACGACTACGACGCCGGCACCGGACGCACCCAGCACCAGGACGTGACCTTCCGGGCGACGGCGGCTCAGGAAGGCGGCGCCTGGAAGTTGAGGACCGTCAGGTAGAACCTAGAAGTTGTACTCGAGACCCACCGTCCACAGCACATTCGGCCTCAGACCACCGCGATTCAGCGGCCAGAGCGCATTCACGACGATCGTCGTGGAGGACGCTGTCGTGAACTTCAGACCCACCGAGCCGTCGACGAGATCGTCGCGGCGGTTGGGAATGGTGGTCACGTCGACGGTGCGGCTGAAGGGCCGGTCGTAGTGCACCGGGCCCGGCACCGTGAGCTTGCTGTCTCCCACCTGGAGCTGGGAGATGACGTCCAGTGCCAGGGTGGCCCACGGGGCCAGCAGGTGGTCGAACCCACCGGTGGCGACGACCGCGTCGTTGCGCTGCCCGCCGGCCCGGTAGAGGTAGCCGAGGTTGGCGTGAGGCGAGAAGGCACCGTAGCGAGCGGACATCACCGCCAGCAGGCGGCCCGAGAACTTCCCCGATCCGAGCAGGTCGCGCGCGCTGCCGGTGGGGAAGCGGCCGTCGGCGAGCACCGAGATGCCGGTCTGGTCGGTGGAGTGCAGGTTGAGCTTGGCCCGCACCGCGACGTCGCCGATGCCGGAGGCCGAGCCTTGCACGAAGCGCGTGGCCTCGAGGACCGGGTTGGCCGGCGTGCCCGCGAAGAAGTGGGCCGCGGTCGGTCCGCCGAAGGGAATGATCCGCGCGTCGCTGTGCCCGAGGAGCGAGGTCGAGACGATCGGCAGGGCCACGCCGATGTCGAGGCGGTCGGTCAGGCCGTAGGTGAGCACGAACGAGACCAGCTTGACGTCCACGTCGAGCGACAGGACGAAGGGCATGATGTCGTTCTCGAGGTTCGGCACGCCCATGGGGGTGCAGCTGGCCCCGGCGGCGCTGTCGCACGCGGGGCCGGTGACGTTCTCGTGGGTGAAGGTGAGTTGGAGGTTGTTGAGGTCCACGCCGCGCAGCGTGCTGTAGTGGAAGGTGTTGTAGCTGACGCCGGCCAGTGCCCGGCCGCGGCCCAGGGTGGGCGCGCGCTCGGCGAAAACCGGCCCGGCCGAGGTGGAGGTGCGCACCGGCACGCCGCCCTCGAACCGGAAGGTCGAGCCGCTGCTCGCGGCGCTGAAGGGAAAGTCCGCGACGTTCCCGCTGATCGCGTCGGTGATGAACGAGATGATGGTCCCGTTGCCCGCGGCCGCCGCCGGCGTGAAGTGGTTGCCGTGCAGCTGGACCGTCTGGGGGTTGCTGGGGTCGGCCGTGCCGGCGAGGAAGAGGGGGTCCTGCCCCGGCCCGAAGATGAAGAGCTGCGAAATCTGGTCGCGCAGGCCCTGGGCACGCGCCGGCACGGCGGCGAAGCAGGCGATGGCGAGGCCGAGAAGAAGACGCCGCATGGATTCGCTCCGACAGATGAGAGGATCGCGCCGGCGGGGACGCCGGCGCGGTGTCAATCGCGCAGAAAGTACTCCACCGTACTGACCACCCGCACCGTCTTCGCGATCTGCGCCGCCTCCTGCACGCCGGGTGCCTGGTCGCGGGGGAGGATCTCGAAGACGCCCTGGTTCGCCTGGCGAATGCCGCCCAGGACGCTGCGCGAGTCGGAGGCGAACTGGGTGGCCGATTCGCGGGCCCGGGCCGTCGCTTCCGCGATCATGCGGGGCTTGAGCGCATTGAGGCCCGTGAAGACGAAGGTGGGCCCCCCGGAGCCGTATTCCTCGCCCGAGGAGAACACGATCCCCCCGGCGACCAGGTCGCCCACCTTCTGGCTCGCGGCGAGCACCTTGTCGGGCGAACCCGAACGGACCATCAGCGTCTGCCGGATGACGTACCGGTTGGTCACGCTCTCGCTGCCGCGGAACTGGTTCGCGTAGGCGTCACTCACGTTGAAATCCTGGAGCTCGACCTGCGCGGTGTCGATGTCGTTCTGCGCGAGAAAGGCGCGTACCTGGCGCAGCTGCGCGCTCAGCCGGGTGTAGGCGGCCCGGAGGTCGTTGTCGCCGACGACGACCCGCAGCGGCCAGAGGGCCAGATCCGCCCGCACCTCCCGCTCGGCGATGCCCTTGACGGTGACGTAGCGGTCGGCGGCGCGCCCCGATGCGAAGCCGCGACCGACGAGTCCGCCGGCGGCCGCGAGGCCCAGCGCCACAAAAATGGCTCCCACGATGGGGCGCTCAACGGCCATGGACCAACACACCTCGTTGAAGGACGCGGTGGAAGCTGCGCCGCGGCGCGTGCCGGATCAAGGGCGGCGCGGCACGGGCTATTCGTTCCGGAGCGCCACAGCCGGATCCACATTCACCGCCCTGCGGGCCGGGACCGCACAGGCCAGCAAGCCCACCAGGGCCAGGACGACCATGGCCGTCGCCATCCCGAGCGGGTCTACCGCGGCGACACCCGCGCCGAACGAGATCCGCACGATCAACGGCGTCACCAGCCATGCCCCCAGCGCCCCGGCCGCGAGGCCCCAGGCCGTGACCGCCATCCCCTCCCCTACCACCAGCCCCACCACGTCGGCGCGGCTGGCGCCCAGCGCGACGCGCACGCCGAACTCGCGCCACCGCTGGGAGACGCCGTACGACATCACCCCGTAGAGCCCGACGGCGGAGAGCACCAGGGCGAGCAGACCCGCTGACCCGAGGACCAGCGAGACGAGCTGCGCCTCCACCAGGTCGCCGCGGAGGCTCTGGGCCAGGGTCGCCGTCCGGAAGACGGGCAGGTCCGGTTCCAGGGCCGAGACCTCGCGGCGCAGGACCGGGACCAGGTCCTCGGGATTCCCCGCGGCGCGCAGGTGGAGAATCATCGGGCTCTGGGGCCACGGGTTGCGTTGCGCGAGCGGCAGATAGATGAAGGGACCCGGCGCCTCGCGCCACGCCCGGCCGGCGGCGACGCCGACCACCTCGCGCTCGTCGTCCTGCCAGAGCCGGAGCCTTCTGCCTAACGGGCTCTCGCCCGGCCAGAACCGCCGCGCCAGCGTTTCGTTGACGATCACCACGTGCGGGGCGCCCTCGCGGTCCTGGTCGGTGAAGTCGCGCCCACCGGCCAGCGCGCGCCCCATCGTCCGGAAATAGCCGGGCGAGACGACGTCGTAGCTCGCGTCCGGGACGCTGTCGAGACCTTCGCGACCTTGGGTGACCACGCGCTCCTGGAAGAAGCTGCGGTCCCAGGGCGTCGCCTGGCGCGACAGCGCGACCGCGTCGACGCCCGGCAGCGCCGCCGCACGCTCCGCGAGGCGCGCGTAGAAGGCGTTGGCGCGCACCGGGTCGAGGCCCTCGAGCGCCGGCTCGAGCCATACCTGGAGGACGCGTTCGGGCGCGAGCGCCGGCACCTCCGCCCACCGGCTCTGGAGCGTCCGCACCAGGAGCCCGGTGCCCACGACCAGCATCAGGGAGAGTGCAACCTGAAAAGCGACGAGGAGCCGTCGCAGGCGGGACCGGGGAACGGTTCCGGCCGCCACGCCGTCCTTGAGCCCGCTCACCAGGTCGGGACGCGAAAGCTGGAGGGCCGGCGCCATACCGAAGAGGACGCTCGACACCACCGCGAGCGCGAGCGCGAAGGCCAGGACCCGGACGTCGGGCGCGATGCTGAGCCAGCGCGGGAAGTCATCGAGCCGGGCGCGGAGCCAGATCGCCATGGCGTGGTCGTCCACACCGTCAGCAGCAGCCCGGCCGCCGCGCCCGGCCCGGCCAGTAGCAGACCCTCCAGGAGCAGCTGGCGGACCAGGCGCCCGCGCGGTGCGCCAAGCGCCGCACGGACGGCGAACTCCCGGCGGCGCGCCGATCCGCGGGCCAGCAGCAGGTTAGCCACATTCGCGCAGGCGATGAGCAGCACCGCCCCGACGATGGCCGCGAGCAGTCCGAAGTACGGGATCATCCCCGACCGTTCCTGCTCGTCGAGGCCCGTCGCGACCACGCGCTGGTCGCGGTCCTCCCGCCAGGTCAGCGCGAGCCGGCGCGCGATGCCCTCGAGCTGGGACCGGGCACCGGCCGCCTGAACGCCCGGCTTGAGGCGCCCCACGGCGGAGAGCCAGCCGGCCCCGCGCCCCAGCCCGGCGAAGAGCGCGGGGGCGACCTCGTGGTACATGCCCAGCGGCACCCAGAGCGCTTCCTCCTCGAAGAGCGCGGGTCCGCGAAACCCCTCCGGCGCCACGCCGATGACGGTGAACGGATGACCGTTGAGCCCGATGGTCCTGCCTATGGCGCGGGGATCGGCGCCGAGCCGATCCCGCCACAGGTCGTGCCCGATGACGGCGACCGGGTGCGCGCCGGGCGCACCGGAGTCCTCGTCGGGGCCGAAGCCGCGGCCCAGCGCCGGGCGGACCCCGAGCACGGCGAAGTAGCCCCCGCCGACCAGCGCCCCGTTGATGCGGCGCGTTTCGTTGCCGACCCGCAGATCCATCGCCCAGGCCTTGCGGGCCGCGAGTCCCGAAAACGCCTCGGCCTGCGCGCGGTAGTCGGCGACGTCGGCCGCCGACAGGTCGTGGGGCTCGCCGCGCAGCATGAGCACCCGCCCCGGCGCCGCGACGCCGGGCGGCGGACGCAGCAGCAGCGCGCTCGCCAGGCTGAAGATGGAGGTGTTGGCGCCGATCCCCAGCGCCAACGTCACGATCGCCGCGGCGGTGAGCCCCGGGCTCCGGCGCATGGCCCGGAGTCCGTGGCGCAGGTCCTGGACGAGAGCGTCGGTCACGCGCCGGCCGGACCTAGCGAGCGAACCAGTGCGGCAGCGCCGTCGTCATCGCCGGCACGTAGGTGATCAGCACGACGCCGATCAGGAAGACGATCACCATCGGGATCGCCGCGCGGAACACCGTGCCCACCGGCTCGTTGAAGCGGAGCGAGGCGAGAAAGAGGTTCTGGCCGACCGGCGGCGTCAGGTAGCCGAGCTCGAGGTTGGCTAGGAAGACAATGCCCAGGTGGATCGGGTCGATGCCGAAAGCCCGGCCCAGGGGAACGATCAGCGGCACCACGATGACGATCGCCGAATAGATGTCCATCAGCATGCCGACCACGAACAGCAGCAGGTTGAGCAGCAGCAGGAAGAGCCACTTCGAGTGCACCGTCGCCGTCACCCAGGAGACCGCGTGGGCCGGCACCTCGGCGAAGGCCAGGTAGTTGGTGAAACCGAGCGCTACGCCGAGGATGAGCAGCACGCCGCCGACCAGCACCCCGGAGTCGGCGACCACCCGCGGACAGTCGGCGACCAACCGCAGGTCCCTGTAGACGAAGGTCTCGATGACGAAGGCGTAGAACGCCGTCGCGGCAGCGGCCTCCACCGGGGTCGCCAGGCCGCTGAAGAGGGCGCCCAGCGCGATCACCGGAATGAGCAGCTCCCAGCGCGCGTCCCAGAAGGCAAGACGCGCCTCCCGCCAGTCGAAGCGGTGAGCCGCGGCCTCCAGCGGCGGCGCCTGGCTGATGCCCCAGGCCGCGGTCAGCAGCACCAGCAGCACGCCGGGGACGATCCCGCCCAGAAACATGTCGCGGATATCCACGCCGGCGATGACGCCGTAGAAGATCAACGGCAGGCAGGGCGGGAAGAGCAGCCCGAGCGATCCCGTTCCGGTGAGCAGCCCGAGCGCCGACTTCCGGGAGTAGCCCGCGCCGAGCAGGACTGGCATGAGCAGCCCGCCCAGCGCCAGGATGGTGACGCCCGACGCGCCGGTGAACGACGTGAAGAAGGCGCAGACCAGGGCGACCAGGATCGCCGGGCCGCCGCGCCGGTGACCGACCGCCGCCTGGAAGAGCCGGATCAAGCGCCGCGACGCGCCGCCCTCGGCGAGGAAGTAACCCGCCAGCGTGAAGAGCGGGACCGTCGGCAGCGTAGGATTGGTCACCAGGCTGTAGTGGTCCACCGTGAGCGAGCCGATGGGCGATCCGTCGCGCCAGAAAAGGATCAGGCCCGCCCCGCCCAGCAGCGTGAAGATCGGCGCGCCCAGGATCGTGGCGATGAGCAGCAGGACGAACGCCAGGATGGTGAGCTGCGCCGGCTGCACCGGCGGAAACACCGCACCGAGCACCAGGAGCCCGGTGATAAGAGCGGTCGCCGCCCGGCCCTGCCACCGATCCGCGACGCGCCAGAGCATGCGGAAGGTGATCGCCGCGAAGCCGATCGGCAGCGCGAGCTGCACGACCCAGACGGGGATCCCGTACGCCACGGTCGCAGCGGCCGAGCGCTCGCTGAGCACGAACTGCACGCTCGCCACGCCGAGCAGCGCGCTCACCGTCACCGCCACGGCGCCGCTGATGATGCGCGCCGCTGGACGCCAGGATTCCCGCAGCAGCAGCTCCGCGGTGCCGAGCGACAGCAGCCGGCCTTCGCGCGCGGCGATGGCCGCGCCGATCATCCCCGCGACAAGGGTGAAATGCTGGAGGATCGACGTCTGGTTGGAGATGCCGGTGTGCAGGGTCTTCCGCAGGGCCGCCTCGAGGAGCGGCAACACCATCATCGCCCCAAGCACGGCGGCGAGGGCGACTTCCGCGATGCGGGCGGGCCAGGCGCGCGGGGTGGCCGGGGGCTGGGCGCCGCCCGGTGTCGCTCCCGCGGCCCCGGCCGTCGGCTCCCCTAGCGCGCCGCCGGCCGCGACCGGTACTCCGCGAGAAGGCGTACCACTTCGTCGAACATGTCCGCCGGCACCAGCGTGCCGCGAATCTGGGGATAGACCCGCTCGGCCGTGGTTCGCCATTCCGCCTCGACGGCCGGCGGGATGGGCACGACCGTGAGGCCGCGCCGCTGCATCGCCTGCACCGCCTCGTCGCTCTCGGTCCGGCCGCGGGCCTGGAACTGCCGGCCCGCGTCGAGCGCCGCGTCACGCATCGCCGCCTGGCGCTCGGGCGGCAGCGCGTCCCAGATCCGGCGGCTGACGATGGTCGCGCCGACCAGCGGGAGCCAATTCAGCTCCAGCATGTTCTTGGCCACGGTGTGGAATTGCATCGAGAGGGCGAAGTACGGGATCGTGGGCACGGCGTCGATCATGCCGGTCTGGAGCGCGGTGAGCGCGTCGGCCCACTCGAGCGAGACGGGGAGGTAGCCCAGCGAGCGCATGAGCGCGAACTGCTGGTTCTCGCTGGCGGTCACGAAGATCTTCTGCCGGCGGAAGTCGTCGGGGTGGGCCGACGGCTGGCGGGTGAAGAAGCGCACCCAGCCCGCGTCGGCCCAGAACAGCACCACGAATCCCCGTTCGCCCATCCGGCGGGCGAGCACCGGCTCGAGGCGCGAGCGCACGAACTCCACCTCGTCCAGCGAGTGGAACATCATCGGCATCTGCTGGAGCGCGCTGACGGCGGGGTCGATCTCCTGGAGCCCCGAGACCGTCAACGTCGCCGCCTGGAGCTGGCCCAGCCGCATGCGGCGCACCAGCTCGACCTCGCTGCCCATGGTGCCGGCGTAGACCGTCAGCTGCACGTCGCCGTTGGTGGCGGTGCGCCACCGCTCGCCCATCTCCTGGAGGATGTGGTGGTAGGAGGTGCCCTGGGGTGCCAGGGTGCCGAGGCGGATGCGCACCGGGCCGCCCGCCTGCGCGGCGAGGGCGGGCGCCAGCGCCAGCGCGGCGACGATCGAGGCCGCCGGGATCAGTACCCTGCGCATCCGGCGCATCACCACCTCAAGCTGAAGGACACCTCGCCGCCGGCCGCTCACGGGCGTGCACCGGCGGGAGTGGGGTCGTCGAGGAATAGGTCAGACTCCCGCGACAGCAGCCAGCGCGCGCGCTGCTGCATGATGATGTTGGTCAGGCGCCACGCGGGCCGCTCGTTGGGATCGATCGCCAGTGCCCGTTGCAGCAGCGAGTCGAACTCGCGCCGGTCCTGCTTGCTCACGCTGGCGCCTTCGGCGAAGGCGACGAAGGGCGAGGCCAGCTTGCCTTCGGAGAGCAGCACCGCGCGCTCGAAGTGGGCCCGGGCGCGGGCGACGGGGTCGCCGGTGGCGCCCTGCCGCGACAACTCGTAGCTGGCCAGGAAGCCGTGAATCGAGCCGGACTCGAATCGCTCATCCAGCTCGAGGGCGCGGTCGATCAGCGCCTCGACCAGGAGCTGGTCGGCGACCAGGTCGGGCATCTCCTTGGAGATCGCGATGGCCGAGCCCCAGGCGGCCGCCGTCCAGTAGAGCAGCGGCACATCCTGGGCGGTCGCCACCCGCACCGCGGCGCGCGGATCGGCGCGCAGGCTCTGGGCGAAATGGGCGTGCCGCGTCTCGAGCCCCCGCAATCCATAGTCCCGCGCGCGGAGGTAGAGTCGTCGCGCCCGGCCACGCAGCGCCGTGGAGCGCGCCAGGTCCCGGTTCTCGAGGGTGTCGGCTTCCTGCTGCACGAAAGCGTAGGCGTACTGCGTGAACCCGCTGGTGGCGGCGAGGAGGAGGCCGCGATGCTCCGGCGCCGAGGACAGCAGGCTCTCGATGAGCTTGAGGCTGAACGGCACCGCCTGCGCGACCAGATCGGGGTCGTCGTCGGAGGCGAACGTCGTCCCCGACTCGGCGAGGGCGTTGCCGAGCTTGTTGACGGCGATCTTGTTGAGGGAGCACCCGGCGGTCAGCAGCGCGCACACCGCGATGTGGGCGCAGTGCCTCGTCGACAGCCGCGGCGTCCGCCCCGGTGGTTTCATGGCCGGGATGATATCGCCGGATCGCATGCGGCGCGAGCAACAAAGTCCGAGCGCGTCAGCTCGTAGCGCAGTGTCGTCGAGTGCGGATCGGCTCCGACCAGGGCGAAGCCGCCCCGCTCCAGCACGCCGATGGAGGCCCCCAGCTCCGGCAGGGTCAGCGCCGTGACCCGCTCGACACCGGCATGCCCGAAGGCGAACACCACCAGGGCCGCCAGGGCCTCGGAGGCGTAGCCCCGGCGACGGTGCGGCCGCAGGATGGAGTATCCCACCTCGACGGCGCCCTCACGTGAAGCAGCGCCGGCAAACCCGGCGATCCCGACGAGGTGCCGCGGGTCGCGCTGGATGAGGTAGTAGATGGCCCAGCCGGCATTGGCCGGCTCGGTGAGCAGCTTCCGCATGCGCTCGAGGTCGTTAGGTTCGAAGAGCTCGGGAGGCCATTCGTCGGGCACGCCGACGCCGAGCGCCCGCGCCAACGCCGCCGCGCCACGCAGCTCGGCATCGACCAGCGCGAGCGTCATGGGGACGAGCTCCAGGCGTCGAGACTCGATCACGGGCGGCCCATCAGTGACTGATCAGCACACCCTTCTTCAGGTAGGTGCGGTCCCCCGCCTGGGCCAGGAGGAAACCGGCGAGGTCGGCGCGCGAGATCGTGGGCAGCCCGCGCAGCGCCAGGCGCTCGCCGACGCGGTACTGGCCGGTCCGCGGCCCGTTGGTGAGCGTGACGGGGTAGACGAGGGTCCAGTCGAGGCGACTCTTCCGCAGCACCTCCTCCCCGCCCTCCTTGTCCGCATAGACGTCGCGCAACAGCAGGCGAATCAGGATCCGCGGGATGAGCGGCACGTCGATGTGGGTGGCGCCAACGCCGTAGGCCGAGGTGAAGATCAGCCGCCGCACCCCTTCGCGCTCCATCGCCGGGACTATGGTTTCCATGGCGCGGGTCACCACACTCAGGGATTTCAGCGACGCCCCCACACCCAGCGCGCTGATCACGACGTCCCGGCCGCGGACCGCATCGGCGATCGGCTGCACGCCCTGCGTGACATCCCCGGTGACGACGCGCAGTCGCTCATGCTTGACCGTGAGCCTCAGCGGATCGCGGACCAGGGCGGTGACGTCGTGACCCTGCTGGAGAGCCTGCGCCACCACCTGCTGGCCGGTTCCGCCCGTGGCGCCGATGACCAGGAGTCTCATGGTGCCATTATACGACCAATCGGACCACCGGCAACCCGCGCGAGCTCAATGCATCGTGCCGACGTTGAGGTGGGCCCAGATGACGCGCGAGTATCGGAACATCACGGGGACCAGCAGCATCTGCACCACCAGGGCCATGCCGGCGGCGGCAGGCAACCCGACCCTGTCCTGGAGCAGCGCGCGGGCGCCGAACAGCAGCGCCGTGAAGGTGGCGATCCCCATCACGTAGCTCACGTACATGGCACCTTGAAAGAAGCCGGGCTCGCGCATGAAGCGGTGCCCGCAGACGGCGCACTTTTCGTTCATGGTGATGGCGCCGCGGAACATGGCGCCCTGAAAGCAGAAGGGGCATCGCAGGGAGAGGATGGCGGCGAGGCGGCTGATGGATAGCATCGTGTCGCTGGAGTATAAACGCCGCGGCTACGGCCGCCCGCTCCCGGGAGCGGAATCGGCGATGAACCGCAGCAGCTCGGCCTCATCGCGCGCCGGGTGAAAGCAGCGCATTCCCAGCAGCTCCTCGAGCCGGCTCCTTCGGCGCAGGATGTCGGGATCCTGCGTCACGAACGCCCGGCAGCCGTTCGACCACGCCAGGTCCACGTGCAGCGCCTCCCGGCGTCGGGTGAACCCCAGCGTCATCAGAATGGTCTCGAAGTGTGTTGAGCCGCTGTAGTCGGCGAGCGCGCCCGGCGGCTCGCTGCGCACCAGATTGAGGTCGCGGATCTCGGAGGTCGGCAGCACCGCCGGCGGACTCTCGTCTCCCGCGACGATCTCGACCGAGCCGCTCTCCCGCAACCGCCGCAGGGCCTGCGTCAGGGCGCCCTGCTCGCAGTAGATCTTGATCGCCATCCGGGAGGCGAACGGCCTGCCGCTACGTCGCGCGCTGCCGGAGCGAGTGATCCAGGGCCCAGCCGAGGAGCGAGACCAGCAGCACCGTGGCCAGCGGCACCAGTGCGGCGCCGAGGTCCTCGCGCAGCGTCGGCACCGGGACGAGGAAGAGGCAGAGCGCCACCAGCCAGAGAACCAGCGCGGGGCGCGTCCCCCGTTGGGCGTTGAGGAGGAGGCAGAGCGCCAGCCAGATGCCGGCCCCGAGCTGGAGCACGAAGCCGGCGGCGAAGAGCCGGCGCACCGTGCCGTCCTGGAGGCGGCGGGCGAAGGGCGCGGTGTCGATCGGGATCCAGCCGATATTGGCGCAGAAGACCGCCAGCGCGAGCACCACGAAGCCGATGATGGCGCGAAAGGCGACCTCGGCATCGGGGTCGGTGTCGGCGTGCGTCGCATCCATCCAGGTCGTTGGCATCCTTGCCTCCGCGTTATTCGAGCAGTTCGGCCAGGTCGGCCGAGATTTCGAAATCGCTCCCCGGGGTGGGCATGGTTCCATGATAGTCGTCCCCCCAGCCGGCCGCAAAACGACCGTTCCTTCCGGCACCCTGACGTCGCCTTTGCGGCTGATATGCCACAAGCGGCACCGGGTCATTGGAGACTTGATGCCGCTCGCTCGTCGGACGATGCCAGGGGGCGGACTCGAACCGCCGACCCGCGGATTATGATTCCGCTGCTCTAACCAGCTGAGCTACCCTGGCGTACGAAAGGCGGCCCCAGTTGCGAGCCGCCTTTTTCGAGTAGCGGGGGCGGGATTTGAACCCGCGACCTTCGGGTTATGAGCCCGACGAGCTACCAGGCTGCTCCACCCCGCGTCGGATGCTGAAAACTAGACCCGGACAGGGGTCGAGTCAAGTTGGCTGATGGCTAATGGCTAATGGCTGATGGCGTGCAACAAAATGCCACTCCGTGCAATGGAACCGTTACGCAATTGGCGGCACCGTGCGACATCCTGACCCATGCGACAGTTCACCAGTCTTCGCGTTTGGGCTCAAGGTCACGCGCTCGCAATTCAGATCTATCGAGCGACCGACCCGTTTCCGGCCAGAGAACGCAATAGTCTGGCCTCGCAGCTGCGGCGGGCAGCGACATCGATTCCTACGAACCTGGCAGAGGGATCGAAGCGCCTCACCAACCGCGACTTCGCGCACTTCATCAACATCGCCGAGGGTTCCGCCGCCGAGGTCGAGTATCTGTCAATTCTGTGCCGAGATCTTGGGCTGTTGAGTGCAGAGACCGCCACGGCGCTCGCGAAGGAATCACAGTCACTTCAGAAACGGCTCTGCGCCCTGCGAATGAAGCTGGTGTGACGGTTTGCCATGAGCCATCAGCTATTAGCCATCAGCGGTTCGTATCTCCCGGCACCACTTGGTACAGGATTTCGCCGGGACGGATCATGCCGTAGACCTCGCGCGCCACCCGCTCCTGCGTGACGGGATCGGTCTTGAGCGCGCGTTCGATGCGCGCCAGCGAATCCACCTCGCGCCGCAGCTGCGCGATCCGTCCCTTCTCGTCCCGCACCTGCCGCTTGAGCGCCAGCAGGTCGCGGGTCCCGTAGGTCCCGCCCTCGAGGGCGAAGAGCGCCAGTGCCACCAGCACCAGGCCCAGGACGGCGCGCTTCACTGGTGGTAGAGCGACCTCCCGGGATACGTCCCGGTCTCGCCCAGCTCCTCGGCGATGCGGAGCAGCTGGTTGTACTTCGCCACGCGATCGGAGCGGCTCGCGCTCCCGGTCTTGATCTGACCCACGCCGGTGGCGACCGCGAGATCGGCGATGAAAGCGTCCTCGGTCTCGCCCGAGCGGTGGCTGATGATGTTGCCGTAGCCGGCCCGCTTGGCGACCTCGATGCATTGCATCGTTTCCGACAGCGTGCCGATCTGGTTCAGCTTGATGAGGATCGCGTTGGCGATCCCCTCCTCGATGCCCTTGGCCAGCCGCTCGACGCTGGTGACGAAGAGATCGTCGCCCACCAGCTGCACCCGGTCGCCCAGGTGCTGGGTGAGCTTCGCCCACCCCGCCCAGTCGTCCTCCGCCAGCCCGTCCTCGATCGAGACGATGGGATAGCGGTCCACCCAGCCCTCGTAAAGGCGCACCATCTCGTCGGCGCTCTTCTTCGCGCCCCCGCCCTTCTTGAAAACGTAGGTCTCGTTGCTGAACAGCTCGGACGCGGCCACGTCGATCGCGAAGACGATGTCCTCGCCCGCCTCGTAGCCGGCCTCGCCCACCGCGGCCATCAGTGCCTCGAGCGCCGCCTCGTTGCTGGTGAGGTTGGGCGCGAAGCCGCCCTCGTCGCCCACCGAGGTGGAGAGCCCCTGCTTGCTCAGCACCTTCTTGAGGGCGTGAAACACCTCGACGCCCATCCGCAGGCCGTCGGCGAAGTTGTCGGCGCCGACCGGGACCACCATGAACTCCTGGCAGTCGACGTTGTTCGACGCATGCGCCCCGCCATTGAGCACGTTCATCATCGGCACCGGGAGCACGTGCGCCATCACGCCGCCGAGGTAGCGGTAGAGCGGCACGCCCTGGTCGCGCGACGCCGCGCGCGCCGTGGCGAGACTCACGGCGAGGATCGCGTTGGCGCCCAGGTTGCTCTTGTTGTCGCTGCCGTCGAGGTCGAGCATCTCATCGTCCACGCCGACCTGGTCGTAGGCGTCGAAGCCCTCGAGCCGGGGTCCGATCACTTCGTTCACGTTGCGCACCGCGTCGAGGACACCCTTGCCGCCGTAGCGCTTGGCGTCGCCGTCGCGCAGCTCGATCGCCTCGTGCTCGCCGGTGGACGCCCCGCTGGGCACCGCCGCCTTGGCACTGGCCCCCGAGGAGAGGACCACTTCCGCCTCGACCGTCGGGTTGCCCCGGCTGTCGAGGATCTCGCGCCCGTGGATTTCGATGATGGTGCTCATGGTGGGCGAACCTTATGTGGAAGGCAGGGCGGCGTCAACGCGCGTCTTGAGGGCCTGCATGGCCTCGCGCACCCGCTCCAGCAGCGCCTCGCGGTCCTCGGGCGTGAGCCCGGTGACCGGAATCGGCTCGCCGAGGGCGATGTGCAGGGTGCTCCGGCGGACCCGGATGCTGCCCTTGGGCTGGATGCCGAAGGCGCCCCCCACGTAGCACGGGACGACCGGGGCGGCGCTGCCGATCGCGAAGACGAAGGGCCCCTTCTTGAAGGGCAGCAAGTCGCCGGTGCGGGTGCGCGTCCCCTCGGGGTACACCACGATGGTGAGGAGCTTTTCCCGCATCTGCTTCGCGGCCTCCTCGTAAGCGCCGAAGGCCTGGCCGCGGTTGCCGCGGTCGATGCGCACGTGGCCCGCCGCCCGCATCGCCGGGCCCAGCAGCGGGATCGCATACAGCTCCTTCTTCGCGATGAACTTCGCGTCCACCGGGAGATAGGCGAGCAGCGCGAGAATGTCGAAGAAGGAGGCGTGGTTGGCGACGACGATCTGCGGCCCCCGCGGCGCCAGGTGCCCCGCCCCCGAGAGCGTCACCGGGATGCCGGCGGCGCGGAGGATGGCGCGGGCCCAGTGACGCTGCGAGCGGTCGTACACGCCGCCCTGGATGTACGGGATGCGCAGCAGCCCCGCGAAGATGCAGGTCGTGGCGTACCAGATGGTCGCGACGACCAGTACGACGATGTACGCGACGGTGCGCACGATCAGCGGAAGTGGTCGAAGCCCACCGGCAGCGTCACGCTCTCGCCCCGCTCCGTGGCGCGCAGGCCCGGCTCCGACTCGATCGTCCCGATGAGGGCCAGGGGCACCGGCGCGGCGGCGACCGCCTCCTCCGCCATGTCGGCCGGCAGCGCCGCCAGCAGCTCGTACTCCTCGCCGCTGCGGGCGGCGAAGTGCCAGTCGCGCTCCCCGGCGCGCTCGGCCGCCGCCCGCGCCGCCGGGAAGACGGGGATGTGCTCGACCATGATGGTCGCACCGACGCCGCTGGCCACGAGCAGGTGTCCCGCGTCGCTGGCCAGCCCGTCCGAGATGTCGATCATCGCGCGCGCGCGCATCGACTCAAGGTAACGGGCCGCGGCATGGCGCGGCGCGGGGCGCACGAAGCGGGCGCGCGCTTCGGGCGCCGGCTCGCCGCCCGCCTCCCACGCCAGCAGCGCCGCGAGCGGCCCGCCGAGCGCGCCGGTCACCACCAGCCGGTCGCCGGGGCGGGCGCCGCTGCGCGACACCGCCGCGCTCGCCCGCCCGATCACGCAGCAGTCCACGATCAGCCGGTCGCTCCGGGTGAGATCCCCGCCGACGATGAGCGCGCCGGCATCGCCGGCCGCGTCACCGGTCCCGTCGGCCAGGCCGGTAAGCGTCGCCTCGGGCTCGTCGGCCGGAACGCCCAGCGACAGCAGCATCGCCATCGGCTCGGCGGCGACGGCGGCGAGGTCCGAGAGCGCCGCCGCGGCGGCGCGGTAGCCGATCTCGGCGGGGCTCATCCATTCGCGCCGGAAATGCACCCCCTCGACGGCGATGTCGATCGAGACGGCGATCCGGTCGCCGCCGACCTCGAGGATCGCGCAGTCGTCGCCCAGGCCGCGGGCCCGGTCCTTCCACCGCGCCGCCATGGCGCGGATGCGGTCGAACTCGCGGCCGGGACCCAACGGTGTGGACGTCATGGACACCAGTCTACACGTCGACAGTCCACCGTCGACAGCAACCATACCCGTTGACTGCTGACTGTCGACTCTCGACTCATGGTACCAGGGCCCGCTTCTCGAACCGCACCACGCCCACCTCCGTCGCCACCCAGACGTAGCTGCGGCTCGGCGCCACGTCGCGCACCGGCGGCGGCACGTCGCCCGGAGTGACCAGCGCGTTCCACACCCCGCGGGCCGGATCGAAGAACGCGAAGCCCTGCGCCCCGGCGACCCAGAAGCCCGACTCGTCCGCCGTGAGCGAGAGGATCCGGCCGATCGGGCGGCCCGGCACGTCCAGCACCCGCCACTCCGCGCCCTCGCGCAGCAGGAACCGCGTCGACGTGGCGGCGAGAATGGTGTCGGACCGCAGCGCGATGGCGACCATCGGATCGTTCATCGCCGGGGAACCCGTCACGCGCACCACCGGACCGCCGAGGGGGAGGAGGAATCCGACGATGCCGGCGTCGGTCCCCGCCCAGATGGTGTCTTCGCGTCCCGGAGCGAGCGCCAGCACCGCGGGGCCGCGCACGCTCGCGCTCACCAGCACGCCGCGCCCGGTATCGCTCACGATCGCGATGCCGCCGCTGGTGCCCACGTAGATGCCGGTCGGCGCCGGCGCGAGGGCGAGGACCTGGTCGCCCGGCAGCCCGTCGCGCACCAGCAGCTGCACCGGCCGGCCGCCGCGGCGCGGCGCGCGCAGCAGGCCCTGGTCGGTCGCGACCCAGACGGCGCGCTCGGTGATGAGGAGCCGCCGGGTGATGGCCCCCGGCAGCTCCGCGAGCCCGGCACTTTCGATGTAGGTGAAGGAGGCGCCACCCTCGTCGAAGCAGGCGATGCCATGACGCGGCGAGGTGACGCGGGCATCGCCCGCCGCACAGACCTGGCCGCGCGTCACGGCGATCGCTCCCGTCGCGCCGCCGGCGAGGCCCGCCGGCAGACGGTCGGTCGCGTAGGTGAGCGGATCGACACGGAACATGCCGTTGCCGTCGGTGCCGACGAACACCTCGCCCGTGAGCGGGGCGACGGCGGCCGAAGTGAGCCGGTAGCTGCGCATCTGCTCGTCGCGCTCGATCCGCAGCCGCACGGCGTCGAGCGCCGGAAGCCGCGCCACCAGATCCCGGTAGCCGATAGCGCCGATGCGGCCGGACACCGGAGGGACGCTCGAGGTCGGGATCGCGGCGAGCGCGCCGCGCGCGACGAAGTACCACCCGGCGGCAGTGTGGAAGTACGCGCCGCGCGAGGGATCGCGCGCGTCGAGCACCACCTGGTCCGCCGCCCCGGGCAGCGAGCCGGTGTCGAAGCGGTGCGTGAAAGGGTCGTAGGCGATCCAGCGTCCCGCGCCGGCGAGCCAGGCGGTGTCGTCGTTGGGGTCCGCGACCATTGCCGTCACCGTTCCCGTGGGAAACCCGTCGAGCGCACCCACCGTCCGCCGCCAGCTGCCCAGCGCACGGTCGTAGACCGCGAGACCGTTGGGCGTCGCGCCGTACACCACGCTGCGCGTCGCGGCCACCG
>JBGOSS010000060.1:0-22108 GCA_041476105.1 Gemmatimonadota bacterium | reverse complement strand
GGCGCGTTGTCGAGCGTCAAGCCGTCCACGTCGAGCCCGGCCACGGTGATACCGTGCCCGTTCCCCGCCACGATGGATGCGCCCGGCGCCGAGATGAGTTGCCCCGTGGCCCCGATGTCGGTGTTCAGGGTGACGGTGCCGGTGTTCGCGAATTCGAGGTCCTGGAACCGGGACTGCGTAGGATGGGTGAACTGCACGGTCTGTGCGCTGTTCCCGACGAAGCGGACCCGCGTGCCGGTGGAAACGAACTCGTCCTGGCTCCCGGCAAACTGCTGGGTGAAGTTGCCGTGCACCTCGATCACGCCGGCCGTGAACTCTCCAAACTCGCTCCCGCCGCCGAAGGTGACGGTGCCGGGCGCGTTGGCGACCAGCTTGTCCGCCGCGTTGGTCATGGTCAGGATCCCGCCCGCCGACGTGGTCACCGACTGCGTCTGGAGCTCGCCGCCGCCCAGCGTGAGATGGCCGGAGTTCTGGACCAGCAGGCTGAACGCCGAGCTCTGGCCCGGCGCCAGCGTCAGATGGGTGTTGATGCCCTCGACGGTAAGCTGGCCGGTCATCGAGACCGGCCCGGCCATGGTGGTCGCCCGGGAGGTCCTCACACTCACGGTGTTGTAGCCGCTGAGCGCCGGAATCGTCGCGCCGCCGGTGAAGAGCGTGGTCGTCACGCCGAAGGTGCCGCCGATCTGGAGGCTGTCGCCGTTGACTTCCAGGCTGCTGAGGCGGACGTCGCTGCCGGTCACCGTCTTCAGCTTCCGGCCCACCAGGAGGTAGTTGCCGCCGAGGAAGCCCAACTGGACCGGCGTCGTGATCGCCAGGCTGTCGGCGACATATAGGAAGCCGTTCAGCGTGACGTTCTGCGTCCCCAAAATGATCAGGTCGGCCAGGTGCGAGGCCAGCGTACCCGAGCTGGCGAAGGTGATCGACTGGCCACCCGTGGTGTTGGCGAGCACGACCCGCGTGCCGGTCGAGACGAAACTGTTGCTGGAGGTGCTGGCGGCTTGGCTGAAGTTGCCGCGCAGCGTGATCACGCCGGCCGTCAGGTGCCCGGTTTCATCGGCGCCGTTGAAGGTGGCGAAGCCGGTGACGATCAGCTGGTCGAGCGTGTTGGTCATGGTCAGCGTGGCGCTGGACTGCACCGTCAGCCCACCGGCTACCGTCGTCGCGCTTCCGGCCAGGGTGAGATCTCCGCCGCTCTGGATCGTCAGGCCGCCGCTGATCAGCGCGGCTCCCGTCAAGGTGACATGGGCGCCGGTGAGCTGCACCGATCCGCCGATCACGCCGGCCAGGGTTGCCGTCGTTCCGGTCATCTGGATCAACCCGATGCCCAGGAGCCCGCCGGAAGCGCCGAGGTTACCGGTGACCGTAATCCCGAAACCGGCCGTGGTCACCGCCGACAGGGCCGACAGGTTGTGGACCGTGATGGGGCCGGTCAGCACCGGCTGGTTGGGCGGGCTGGACGGGATGACGACGTCGTCCGTGGCATTGGTCACGGTGGTCGGGCTCCAGTTACCCGCCGTGAACCAATCGCTCGAGGTGGCGCCCGTCCAGGTGTGGAGGACGGCGGTGGCCGGGCCGACGTCGAAGGCGGCGCTGGTCGCGCTGGTGACGCCCGTCGCCGTGGCGACCAGGGTGTAGCCCGTGCCCTGGGCGCTCACGGTGACGTTCGCGAAGGTCGCCACTCCCGCCACCGCACCGACCGTCGTCGTCCCGCCCAGCGTCGCACTGCCGGGGTTGGCGCCGAAGGCCAGAGACACGTTGCCGCTGAATCCGGTCGCGGTGTTGTTCAGGGGATCGAGCGCCGTGACCACGATCGCCGGCGCGTTGGGAATGCCCACTCCGCCGAAGGACGGCTGCACCGTGAAGGCCAGGTGGATCGGCGCGCTGGCGACGTTGAAGGTCGCGCTGGTGGCGCCGGTGAGGCCGGTGGCCGCCGCCGTCAAGGTGTAGCCGGTGCCCGTCGCGCTCAGGATGAGGTTGCTGAAGGTCGCCACGCCCCCTACCGCCGCGACGGTGGTTGTGCCCGAGAGGGTCGCGCTTCCGGGGTTCGCCCCGATCGCGATGGTGACGTTCCCCGTGTAGGTCGTGACCGCGTTACCCAGCAGGTCCTGCGCCGTCACCTGGACCGCCGGGATCGCCGCGCCCGCGTTGCCGCTCGCGGGCTGGGTGGTAAAGGCCAGTTTGCTCGCCGAGCCCACCACACCGTTGGCCGGCACGGTGGCACTGGTGAGACCGGTGACCGTGGCCCCGACCTGCTGCAAGCCCGGCGCCGCGCCGAGGGTCCAGATCACCTCCGCGTCGCCGTTCGCGTCGGTCGTCACCGCCGCTTGGGAGAGCGAGCCGCCGCCCGAGAGGATCGTGAAGTTCACCACCACACCCTGCACGCCGAGGTTGTCCACGGCTCTGACCCGCACCGTCACCGGCTGGCTCAGCGGAGCCCCCACCGTGCCGGTCTGGCCCGCACCTCCCTGCACCACCAGTACGCTCGGCTTGGGCTGGACCAACACCGCGCGCGTCGCGAAGGGCGGTGTGGCCTGGGTCGAGGTGCGCAGCAGCTCCGCTTTGACGTTGGCGTTGCCGCGCGCCGAGCCCCCGACCACGCGGCCGATGGAGGGGTCGGGCACCAGGGCCCGGGTCGGGTCCGACGAGCTCCAAACGATCGGGGTGTTGGGAATCGTGACGCTGTTGACGTCGAACGCCTCGGCGCTGAACTGCACCGTGTCGCCGAAAAAGACCTGCGACGGCGTGGTGACGAAGCGCACCCCCGCCGCATTGGCCCCCGTGCCGGTGTAGACGAAGACCGGCGCCGGAGCCGTCGTCGGCGTCGCGCCCGCGGTCGCCGTGATGAGTGTCGGGCCGGCGCGGAACACCGTGTCGCCCGCCGGGTCGTCGATCATCAGGAGCGAGAGGTTGAACTGCTCGGAGGTGCCCCCGGCAATGGGGACGTCCACCGTGATGTCGAGCGTATCCGAGGTGGCGGGGAAATCGACGATCGTCTCATACGCCACCGCGCCGCTGGCCGGGCGGGTGAAGCGGATCAGGATCCGGTTGACGTCCACCACCTGGAGGGCGCGGGCATCGAAGACCGGCGCCAGTACCAGGTGGGCACGACGCGACTCACCCGGTCCAGTGCCGTCGCCCAAGCAACTGGCGACCGCCAGGACCGCGAAGACCCCAAAGGTCCGGGCGGAGGATCGGCGCGTCATAGTAAGCCTTTAGATGTGCGTCGCGGGGGTCGGCGCGTCAAATCATACCGTGGAGCCAACTACGGCCGCCAGCTGCCCTGAAAGGCCGGTCTACGGCGCGGTGAGCCTCACCGAGTTCGCAGGGTAGGTTGGCGGCGCCCAGCCACCGGGCTGGGTACCCAGCGTGAACGTCCCCGTCAGCGCGCCGGACGTGAGGACCGTGAACGCCGTTGCGGGCGACGGCACAAAGGCGTTGATCAAGCTGAGGTTGAGCGTCCCGCCAAGTGTCGCGGCGCCGCTGACCTGTAGATGGTCATACGAGGAGCCCTGAGAAGTCCCGCCCAGCTCGATGTCCACGATGCCGCTCGTCGTCAGGCTCCCGGTGATGACCAGCCGGCCGGCCGCCAGTGGAAACAGCGTCAGCGTCCCCTGGTTGTCGAGCTGGGCCTGGATGGTCCGCGTTCCGCCGGTCCCCGTCAGCGAGGTGATGATCCCACCCGCCGCGTTGGTGAGCGTGCCCGTCGTGACGCTGAGCTGCGTGCTGAACCCGCCGTTGATGCTGGTCAACTCGACGGCCCCGTTGTTGGTGAAGCCGTTGGCCACCGCCAGGGCGCCCGTCGACGACAAGCCGCCCTGCACGCGCAGGGTTGAACCCACCAGGGGCGTCAGCGCCCCGTTGAGCGCCACCGTGCCGCCGATCAGCAGGGTGCCCCCGGTACCGATCGTGACCGGGTCATCGATGCTGCCGTTCAGCAGTGTCAGCGTCTGGCCGCTCGGGATGGTGATGCCAGCAGGGATCGAGATCCCGCTGAGGGTGAGCGGCGTGGTGACCGTCGTGGTGCTGAAGCTCAGGACTGTGCCGCCACTCACGCTCAGCAGCCCCGCCCCGCTCACCGTGCCCGCCGAGAGGTCCAGCGTCCCGCCCGTGACCGTCCAGACGCGGCCCGCGCCGACCGTGATCGTCCCGGTGTTCGCGAAGCTCGGCGCCGTGCCCGACTGGGTCAGCGTGAAGTTGACGGTGCTGGCGTCGATGGTCCCGCTGTTGGTGTGCGCCGCCGAGGCCCGGGTCAATGTCAGCGGCTGGGCCAGCGCCAGCGCCCCCTGGTTGTTCAGCTGCGCCGCCAGGGTCCGGAGACCGCCGGTGCCCACCGCCGAGTTGATCGTGGCCCCCACGGCGTTTGTCAGCGTACCGGTCGTGACGACGAGCTGCGCGGTGAACCCCCCGTTGATGGCGGTCAGGTCGATCAGGGCGTTGTTGGTAAAGCCGTTGGCCACCGTCAGGGAGCCCGTCGACGCCAGGCCGCCCTGCACGCGGAGCGTCGAACCCGCCCCGGTCGTCAGCGCCCCGTTCAGCGCCACCGTGCCGCCGATGAGGAGCAGCCCCTGGTTGTCCAGCGGCCCACTGATCGTGCTGCTGATGAGGTTTACCGCGCCCTGATTGGTCACCGTGCCCGCGCCGGCCACGGTACTGCTGGTGGCGGAGAAGACGCCGTTGGCCGCGACCATCATCGAGCCGCTGACGGTCAGCGTTCGCGAGCTGAGGGACAGAGTCTGCGTCCCGGTGGCGCCGCCGACGATCAGAAACGACGCGCTGAACGTGGCGTCGAGGGTGACGGTGTAGGTCCCCGGCAGCGCGATTACCACCGAGTCGGTGGTCTGCGGCACGCGGCCCAGGCTCCAGTTGGCGGCACTGCTCCACAAGCCGCCGGCCGCATTGATCCAGCTGAGGGTCAGCGCCGATATGTCGAAGGCCAGGCTGGTCGCTCCGGTGACGCCGGCGGCGCTGGCGGTGATGGTGTAGCCCGCACCGCGTGCGGTGATGGTGAGGTTGTTGAACGTCGCGACGCCGGCTACCGCCGCAACGGTCGCGGTCCCGGAGAGCGTTGCCCCGCCCGGGTTACTCCCGATCGCCACCGTCACGTTACCGGCGAAAGTGGTCGCGGTGTTGCCGAACGCGTCCATGGCGGTCACCACCAGCGCCGGCGCCAGCGTCGCGCCCGCGGTCGTGGTGAGCGGCTGAACGGTGAAGACCAGCGCGTTGGCCGCGGCAGGGGCCACCGCGAACGCGGCGCTGGTGGCGCCGGTGAGGCCGCTCGCCGCGGCCGCAAGGGTGTACCCCGCGGCGACCTTGTCCAGGCTGACGTTGGCGAACGTCGCCACGCCGGCCACCGCGTTGACGCTCGTCGTCCCCGAAAGCGTCGCCCCGCCCGGGTTGGCGCCGAGGGCCAGCGTCACGTTGCCGGTGAAGCCGGTGGCGGTATTGCCCAGCGGGTCCAGCGCCCGCACCACGATCGCGGGCGCCATGACGCTGCCGGCGACCGCGGTCGACGGGGGCACCGTGAAGCTGAGCGTCTGGGGCGCGCCCGAGGTGACGTCGAAGGCGGCGCTAGTCGCCGACGTGAGACCGCTCGCGTTCGCCGCCAGGGTGTACCCGGCGCCGGTGCGGTCGATGCTCAGGTTGGAGAAGGTCGCGATGCCGTTGACGGCGGCCACCGACACCGTGCCCCCCAGCGTGCCGCCGCCCGGGTTGCTCGCGATCACGATGGTGACGCTGTTGGTCGCCGTGGTCACGGTGCCGCCGATGCTGTTGCGCACCGCCACTTGCACCGCCGGTGTGAAAGCCGATCCGGCGGTCGTGGCCGTCGGCTGGGTCACGAAGGCCAGCTGCGTCGCCGCGTTGTTGACGATGTCGAAGGTGGCGCTGGTCGCCCCCGTGAGACCGGTCGAAGCCGCCGTCAGGGTGTAGCCGGTGCCCGCCGCGCTCAGGATGAGATTGCTGAAGGTCGCGACGCCTCCGACCGCGGCGACCGTCGTGGTGCCGGACAACGTCGCGCTGCCGGGGTTCGCCCCGATCGCGATGGTGACGTTCCCCGTGAAGGTGGTGACGATGTTGCCCAGGAGGTCCTGCGCCGTCACCTGGACCGCCGGGATCGCGGCGCCCGCGTTGCCGGTGGCGGGCTGGGTCGTGAAGGCGACCTTGCTCGCCGAGCCCACCACACCGTTCGCCGGGACCGTGGCGCTGGTGAGGCCGGCCACCGACGCGCTGACCTGCTGCGTGCCCAGCGCCGCGCCCAGGGTCCAGGTCACCGCCGCGTCGCCGTTCGCGTCGGTCGTCACCGCCGTCTGCGAGAGCGAACCGCCGCCCGTCACCACGGCGAAGGTCACCACCACGCCCTGGACGCCGAGGTTGTCCACGGCTTTGACCCGCACCGTCACCGGCTGGCTCAGCGGGGCCCCCACCGTGCCCGTCTGGCCCGAGCCACCCTGGACCACCAGCACGCTCGGCTTGGGCTGGACCAGGACGGCGCGGGTCGCGAAGGGCGGCGTCGCCTGGGTCGAGGTGCGCAGCAGCTCCGCCTTGACGTCGGCGTTGCCCCGCGCGGTGCCACCGACCACGCGGCCGATGGAGGGGTCGGGGACCAGGGCCCGGGCCAGGTCCGACGAGCTCCAGACGATCGGCGTGTTGGGAATGGTGAGGTTGTTGGCGTCGAACGCCTCGGCCGTGAACTGCACCGTGTCGCCGAAGAACACTTGCGGGGGCGTCGTGACGAAACGCACCCCCGTCGCGTTAGCCCCCGTCCCGGTATAGACGAATATCGGCGCCGGGGCCGTCGTCGGCGCTGCCCCCGCGGTCGCCGTGATGAGTGTCGGGCCCGCGCGGAACACGGTGTCGCCCGCCGGATCGTCGATCATCAGGAGCGAGAGGTCGAACTGCTCCGAGGTGCCCCCCGCAATGGGGACGTCCACCGTGATATCGAGCGTGTCGGAAGTGGCAGGAAAGTTGACAATCGTTTCGTACGCGATGGCGCCAGTGGCCGGGCGCGCGAACCGGATCAGGATCCGGTTGACGTCCACCACCTTCAGGGCCCGCGCATCGAAAACCGGTGCCAGGGTGATGTGGGCATGACGCGACTCGGCCGGTCCGGTGCCGTCGCCCAGACAACTGGCGACCGCCAGGACTGCGAAAACCCCGAAGGTCCGGGCGGCGGATCGGCGCGTCATGGTTGTGCCTTAGAAATGCGCCGTGGAGGTCGGCGCGTCAAATCAGACCGAACACACTGTCAGCACTATGGATTCGCGGTGCCGTTCCAGTTGACCGTCGGATTCCCTGCTCCGCCCCTGACGTAGTTACCGGTCATACCCGCGACAGCCGGAGTCACAGGAGGGTTGACCGTCCACGTGTAGGAGGACGTGGAGTTGAGATTGAAGTACTTCCCCGTCCCCGCCGTTACCGCCGTGGCGAAGTTCAGGTTGCTGACGCCGTCCGCGCCGACGGTGGTCCGGTTCAACGTCAGGTAGGTCGATGCCGGGTTCATGTTCCTGAACGTCAGGCCCGATGTGACGAAGGTCGTGTAGCCGTTCATCACGAGCAGCGCGTTATTGAAGACGAACTGCGAGCCGGTATTCATGCCGACGGCCGCCGTGACCGTGAACCCAGCGCCGAGGATGGTATCGCGGGCTGCGGCGTTGGTGCTCGTATCCTGAATCGTACCGGCCAGGAAGATGTTGCTTGCGAGTGTGATGCCCGTAGGAGCCGACGTACCTGCCACCGCTCGGCCGATGAACAGGTTGCCGAAAGTGGACTGGGCGCCGCCGGCGCCCGGCGCGGCGAAGGAAACGGTCTGCCCGGCCACACCTTCGAAAACCGTCGTGTGCGCGGCGAGGGCCTGGAAGCTGTTGGTGCCGGTTTGCACGAAGACGCCACGCAACCGCAGCGTGCCGGTCTGCAGGAGTCCTGCCGTGGAGGCACCCCCGAAAACAGCGCTGTCCACCACGATAAGGTTGGGTGCGCCGCCGATCGGCATGGCCCAAGTGCCCGTGTTCCGGGTGCGCAGCTTGCCGCTTACCATGAAGCTGCCCGGGAACGAAGCGGTACCGGAAGCGATGTCCAGATCCCTCGTTATCGTGTCCGCCGCCATCGTGATCGTCGCGCCGGTGTTGATCCGGATGCTGTTGTAGCGCAGCCCCGAGGCGACCGGCAGCGTGGCAATACCGGCGTTGATGACCACGGTGTCCGGGCTGATGTTCACCGCGTTGACCATGTTGGCGAGCAGAGGCGGCGTGAGTGACAGCTCCAGCGCCCGCGTGGTGAGCATCGTCGGACTGGTCGTGGACTGACTCGCCGTCAGCGAGCCGCCCGCGACGGTGATGCGCGCCGTCGGGCCGGTCACGTCGGTCGAGTTCTGGATGCTCAAGCCGCGCGTGATCCGGGCGTCAGTGAGGAAATTCACGGTGCCCCGTGTGCCGGGCCCGCGATTGAGATCCAGCGAGTCGAAGAAGGACGTCGTGGGGCTCGCGAACGAGATGTTCTGTATGACGGCGCTGCCCGGGAGGTCCATCCGGGTGCGGTGGGTGCCGGTCGGGGCGAAGGCCGTGGTGGCGCCCGCCTGGGTAAAGTCCGTCTTCACCGTGATGATGCCGTTCGTCAGCAGACCCGTCGTCGTCCCTCCGCCGAACGTCGCGCTGCCGGCGACCCCGAGGCTGTCGTTGGCCGCGACCATCTGGAGCGCACCCGTGGCCTGCGTCGCGAAGTTTCCGGTCACGCCGATGTGGAAAGCGTTCAGGTTCAGCGTGCCGCTCGACACCACCAGGTCATTGGTGAGGTTGGTCGCCTGGTTGAACGTCGCCGTGCCCGCCGTCTGGGCCACGCGGATGCTCTTGTAGACGTATGAGCCGGAGCCGGCGCCCAACGGGTTGACCGTCGTGATGAGCTGGTTCGCGCCGGTGAACACCACCGTGTCCACGTTCACGAAGCCCGAGTCGGCGATCCGCCCGGCGATGTCGAGCACCAGCGGCGACACGTATGAGTGGTTGCCGCTGAAGCCGCGCAGCGTGTCCGCCAGCAGCCGTGGCGTGGTGGCGCCACCCAGGCTGGTGAGTGTCACGGTGTTGCCGTTCAGCGCGTTCACGACGCGCGCCTTGGTGTTGCCGGCGAACTGGACCTGCGTGGCGTTGGGCTTCAGGTACTGAAGAATCTCGAAGAAGCTGTTGACCGGGTCGGCCCAGGTGACGATCTGCGTACCGGCGCCGTCCAGCACCACCCGGTGCCGGATCACGGCCGTCTGCGCCAGGCCCTGGAAGGAGGTGGTGCCGGTCTGGACGAAGTTGCCCGCCACGCGGATGACGCCGGCGTTCAGGAGGCTGGTGCCGCCGCCGAAGGTGGCGTTGCCGGTGATGTCGAGCGAGTCGGCGGCGTTGGTCATGGTCAGCGTGCCGGCGCCGGAGGTGGCGAAGTTGCCGGTCACCGACACAAACCCGGGGAGCGGGCCGAGCACCAGCGAGCCGCCGGCCACGGTGAGCGTCGGGATGGTCATGGTGCCGTTGTAGTTGACGGTGCCGGCGTTGATCTGGACGCTCGCCGTGCCCGCGCCCGTGGTCGTGGCGGCCGCGCTGTACGTAAACGTGCCGTTGTTGACGAGCACCGTCGCGCCGGTGGAGATGGTGGTCGCGCCGGTGACGGTGCCGCCGCCCTGGAGATCCAGCGCGCCGGTCTGGACGTTCCAGGCCCCGCCGCCGGAAATGGGCGCGTTCACGACCCAGCCCGCGGCGCCCACCGAGCGCGTCACCGTGCCCAGGTTGTCGAGGACGGGGGCCGCGCCGCCCAGGTTGTAGCTGATGGTCGGGTTGGCCGCCGTCACGTTGAGCGTGCCGCCGACGGGCACGCGCATCGTCGCCCCGCTGCCGGTGTTGATGAAGAACGAGCCCGACCAGACGCCCGTGCCGCCGATCTCCAGCAGATGCGTACCGCTGAAGTTGCGATTGACCGTGCCGAGGAGGTTCAGGGTGCCGCCGAGCGGAACGCGAGTGGTGCCGCCGAGCCCGACGGTGTTGGACGTGATGTCGCCGTTCGTCCAGTTGAACACACCGGGGATCAGGATCAGCCCTTCGTGCGCGATGCTGCCGGCCAGCAGCTCCAGGTTGCCGACGGTGGCGGTCAGGCCGCTGTCCACGGTCAGCGTACCGCCGTTGATCCGCAGGTTGCCGGTGCCCGACGTCGCCAGCCCGCCCTTGAGGCTCAGCGTACCGCCGATCACTTCGAGGAACGCGCCGGCGCCGATGGCCGGAGCGCCGCCGATGCGGCCGCCGTTGTTGATCATCAGGTCGCCGGAGGTGACGGACAGCAGGGTGCCCGTGGTGTCCACGAAGGTGCCGCCGAAGCGCGCCGCGAGGGCCGGTGAGCCGGTGTTGACGGTGAAGCTGCCCTGGTTGACGAAGGTCGGGACGGCGCCGCCCAGGCTGAAGGCCATGTTGGCGTCGACGGTCCAGTTGAGCGTGGCGCCCAAGGCGTTCCGGAACACGGCGCCGCCGCCCGAGTTGAGCACGAACGCTCCACTCCATGCGCCGGTGCCGCGGTTCTCCAGCGTTCCGTTCTGGAAGCTGCGCGCCGTGGTGCCGGTGAGGGTGAGCGATCCGGCGGCGAGTCGCGTCATGCCGGTGCCGGTGAGGGACGCGGCGCCCGCCCAGTCGAGCAGGCCGTTGACCACCACCCCGCCCGGCTGGGTCAGCGACCCGGTGTTGAGCTGGAGATTGGCGAAGCGCGCCGTATCCGCGGTCGTCGCCGTGGTGATCGTGGCGCCTTGCAGGCGCGCCAACCCGGCGCCGGTCGCGCTGAAGCCGTTGTTCAGCGTGTGGGTACCGTTCGCGAAGTCGAGGAACGAGGCGGTTGACAGCGCCACCGGTCCGCTCTGCGTGCCGCCGCCCTGGAGGAGCAGCGTGCCGGTGGTCACCGAGTACGACCCGGTGTTGTTGAAGATCGCCGAGGTGGTGAAGGTGGCCGCGGCGCCGGGCGTCGCGGTCAGCGTGCCCTGGTTCTCGAACAGCGAGGTCGTGCCGCCCAGGTTGTACAGGTAGCTGCCGGCGGCCTGGAGGCTGAGGGTCCCGGTGGGCAACACGCGAAGGACGGCGCCGCTGCCGGAATTCATCGTGAAGGCGCCGGTCCAGGTGTTGCCGCTGGCCGTGGCGATCTCCAGGATGTGGTTCGCCAGCGAGCGCGTGGTCGCGCCGGTAAGCGCCAGCGTGCCGCCGGGGGCGATCAGCGTCTTCCCGCCGCCGCCGAGGCTCGCGGCGCCGGCCCAGTTCATGTTGCCGGTCACCTTCATGGTGCCGCCGGCCGCCGGGTTCATCAATCCGGTGTTGAGCACGTACGAGGTGACCGAGACACGCACCGTGTCTCCGGCGACCAGGCCGCTAAACGTGGCGCCGTTGAGCTGCCCCGAGCCGGTGCCGCTGATGGCCAGGTTGTTGGCCATCGAGTAGGTGCCGTTGACGAACGACAGCACGCCCGGGGAGTTGGCCACCATGGTGCCCGCCAGCGTGCCGCCGTTGGTGAACGCCAGGGTGCCGCTGGAAACGTTCACCAGGTTGTTGGTGGTGAATGGGACGTTGATCGTCGCCGTGCCGGCACTGGTGGTGCGCAGCAGCGTGCCCTGGTTGTCGAATGACGAGGCGGCGCCGCCCAGGTTGAAGCTGTACGTCGGGTCGCCCTGGATGACGAGCTGTCCGAGGGGCAGCACCCGGAACACCGCGCCGCTGCCGGAATTGATGGTGTGCGTGCCGGTCCAGGTACCACCCGAGGTCCCCAGCTCCAGCACGTAGTTGCTGAGCGACCGCGTGGTCGCACCGGAGATGGTCATCGAGCCGGTGCCCGAGACGCTGGTCGTACCGCCGCCGCCGCTGAGGTTCCCGCCGGTCCAGGTCATGGCCGCCGAGACATCGAGCAGTCCTCCAACGGCGCCGCCCAGCGTGCCGGCGCTGACGTCCAGCGCGGACGTGCTCATCGCGCTGCCGTTGAAGTTGGCGGTGCCGCCGTTGACCCGCGTGGTGCCGTTCTGAACCCACGCTCCCGACGCGTTCACGGTGCCGCCGGGAATCTGGACGAAGGAGGTGCCGGCCCCATTGAACGCGCTGGCGGCCGAGAGGTTGTGCGTACCGCCGCCGAACGACAATGTGGCCGTGCCCGACGCGATGTAGGTCCCGTTCGAAGTGCCGCCGCCGTCGAGCTGAAGGGTGCCGGTCAGCACGTTCACCGTGCCGCTGTCGTCCACCAGCGTGGTGAACTGCACCGGATTGACGCTGGTGGTCCGCCGCAGGGTGCCGCCGCTCTGCACCGCCACTCGGCTCACCGTGCCGCCGAGGTTGAAGAGCATCCCGAAGTCGCCCGTCACATCCAGCTGGGCGCCCGACAGCACGCGCAGCGTGCCCGCGCTGCCGCTGTTAATGGCCGACGTGACCACGGACCAGGACCCGGAGCCGGCCAGCTCGAGCGCATAGTTGCTCAGCGACCGGCCGCCGGCCCCGGACACGGCCAGCGTGCCGCCGCTCAGGACGCGGACCGCGCCGCCGGCACCACTGAGGCTGCCGCCCGACCAGGTCATGGCGCCGCTCACGCCCAACAGGCCGCCGGCGGCTCCGCCCAGCGTGCCGCTGCTGACGTCGAGATTCACCGTCGAGCCACCCGCAGCGCTGTAGCTCAGCGTACCGCCGTTGACCTGGGTCAGGCCGCCGTGGGCCCAGCTGCCCCCGGCGTTCACCGTGCCGCCCGACACGCGCACCGTGCCCGTGCCGCCGACCGTGCTGACGGCCTGGAGTGTGTGGGTGCCGCCGCCGAACTGGAGCGTGGTGCCGCCCGCGGCGTTGAAGCTGCCGTTCGAGGTGCCACCGCCGTCGAGCTGGAGGGTACCGGTCAGCGCTTGCACCGATCCGCTGTCATCCACCACCGTGGTGAACTGTACCGGGTTGCCACTGGTAGTCCGCCGCAGCGTGCCGCCCGTCTGCACCGCCAGGCGGCTCACCGCACCGCCCAGGTTGAACAGCATCCCGAAGTCGCCGGTCACGTCGAGCTGGGCGCCGGACAGCACCCGCAGGTTGCCGGCGCTGCCGCTGTTGATGGCCGCTGTGGGGCCCCACGTTCCCGCGCCGGCCAGCTCCAGGTTGTAGGCAGCGAGTGAGCTCGGCGTGCCGCTGACCGCCAGCGTGCCGCTGAAGATCACCCGCGTGGTTCCGCCACCGCCCGAGAAGGCGCCGCTCGACCAGGTCAGCGGCCCCGACACCTGGAGGACGCCGGTGCCGCCCATGACGCCGCCGGAGACGACCATCGTCCCCGCCGACCCGGTCGCGGCACCGTTGTAGTTCAGCGTGCCGCCACTCACCCGCGTCGTCCCCGGCACCGACCACACACCGGCCATGTTGACCGTGCCGCCGCTGAGGCGAACCTCGCCGGTGCCGTTCATGCTCCCGGTCGCGCCCAGGGTGTGGGTGCCTCCGGAGAAATCGAGAATCGCGCCGGCGTTCGCGGTCCAGTCACCGTCGGCGCTGGTGGCGCCAGCCCCGGCCTGGAGCGTGCCGGTCTGGACGGTCACCTGGCCGTCGTTGTCCATCGACGCGGTGATGACGGCGGTGCCCGAGCTCGTCGTCCGGTTCACCTGGCCGAGATTCTGGAACACCGAGCCCGTGCCGCCCAGGTTGAACAGCAACTGCACGTCGCCCTGGATGTCGAGTGTGCCGACATTGAGAACCCGCAGCGTCCCGGCGCTGCCGCTGTTGATGACGTTGGTCCCCGACCACGCGCCCGTGCCACCGAGCTCCAGCGTGTAGCTCTGGAGGCTGCGAACGGCGCTGCCGCTGATGGCCAGCGTGCCGCCCGAGAGCACGCGCGTGGTGCCACCGGCGCCCGACAGGCTGCCGCCGGACCACGTCATCGCACCGGACACGCTCAGCAGGCCCGTTCCGCCCAGGACGCCGCCCGTGACATTCAGGGTGGTGGCGATGCCGCCGCTCGCGTTGTTGCCGTTGAAGGTGCCGCCGGCGACCAGCGTCGTACCCGTGATCGCATACCCGTTGGCGAAGTTGACCGTGCCGGCGTTGACGGCCACGTTGCCGGCGCCGGAAACCGTCGAGCCCGCTCCATAGGTGAAGGTGTTGTTGTTGATGATCAGTGTCGCACCCGCTGCCACCGTCGTCGCGCCGGTGGAGGTCCCGCCGCCCTGGAGATCGAGGACGCCGCTCTGCACGTTCCAGGCGCCATTGCCGCTCATCGGCAGGTTGACCACGAAGTTGTTGGTGCTGGTGGTGCGGTTGATCGTCCCCTGGTTGTCCAGCAGCGGCGCCGAACCGCCCAGGTTGAAGCTGATGGTCGGGTCGCCCGAAACCGTGAGCGTCGCGCCCGCCGCGACACGTAGCGTGCCGACGCTGCCCGTATTGATGGTGTGGGTGCCGGTCCAGGTGCCGGCACCGTCCAGCTCGAGGGTGTAGTTGCTGAGGGTGTGCACCGTCGTGCCGGAGATTGTCAGCACGCCCGTCGGCTGCACCCGCGTGGTGCCGGCGCCCGTCTGGAAGCTGCCGCCGGTCCAGTCCAGCGCGCCGAAGACGTCGAGCGTGCCGGCGCCGGTGACGACCCCGGTACCGCCAAGCGTCACTTTGCCCAGCGCGCCCACGGCGCCGTTGCCGGTCATGCTGAGCGTGTTGGCGTTGATGGCCAGGGTCTGCAGCCCCGCCAGCCCGCCCACGTCGAGCCGCGCGAGTGTGGCGGTGACATCCAGGTTCACCGTGTAGGTGCCGCTCTGCCGTATGAACACCGTGTCGGTGGCGTTCGGCACCGTCCCCTTCGACCAGTTCGAGGGGGTGCTCCAGTTGCCGCCGGCGCTGTTGATCCAGGCGTTGGCGGTGGCAGCCGCGACGATCACGATGCCGCCGCTCCCGGCGCCGGCCAGGCCGGCGGCGTTCGCCGTCAGCGTGTACGCGTTGCCGATGTTGTCGATGCTGATGCCGCCGAACGTCGCCACCCCCGCGACCGCGTTGACGGTCGTGGTGCCGAAAAGCGAGCCGCTCGCCGGGTTGGTCCCGATGCCGAGTGTCACCGCGCCGGTGTAGCCCGTCGCCACGTTGCCGCCCGCGTCCCGGGCCGAGACGACGGTGGTGAACGGCGACCCGAAGATCGCGCTCGCCGGCGGCTGGGTGGTGAACTGGAGCGTGGTCGCCGTCCCCGAGGTGATGTCGAACGCGGCCGAGGTGTCGGGGACCAGGCCGGTCGAGGCGAACCGGAGGGTGTAGCCGGTGCCCGCCTTGTCGATCGCCAGATCGCTGAAGGTCGCCACGCCCGCCACCGCCGCCACCGACGTGGTACCGGCCAGCAGGCCGCTCGCGGGATTGGCGGCGATCGCGACCGTGACGGTGTTGGTCGCGCCGGCCACCAGGGCATTCAGGCCGTCGCGGATCTCGACCCTCACCGCCGGCGTGATCACCACTCCGCCGCCGGTCGCGGTCGGCTCCTGCACGATGACCAGCGCGGTCGGAATGCCGCCGGATTCGTCGAAGGTCACGCTGGTCGCGCTGGTGAGACCCGTCGCGCTGGCCACCAGCGTGTAGCCGGTGCCGGGGTTGTTGAGGCTGAGGTTCGAGAAGGTCGCGAGGCCCGCCACGGCGGCCACCGTCAGCGTGCCCGAGAGCGTCGACGATCCCGGATTCGCTCCCACCGCCACAGTGATATTGCCGGTGAAGCCGGGCACCGCGTTGCCGAAGCTGTCCTGGGCGGCCACCCGCACTGTCGGGATCGCCACGCCCGAGGTCGCGTTCACGGGCTGGGTCGAGAAGGCAAGTTTCCTGGGCGCGCCGACCAGGGCCGTGGAGCCGAATGAGACGTTGGCCGGGGTAAGCCCCGCCACGCTGGCCGTGACCGCTTGGGGGCCGAGGGTGGTGCCAAGAGTCCAGACTACCGAGGCGTCGCCGGAGGCGTCGGTAGTGTCCACCAGCTGCGACAACGTCCCGCCGCCGGTGGTGACGGCGAAGGTCACGATGATCCCCTGCACCCCCAGGTTGTCCACCGCGTTGACCCGCGCCGTGATGGGCGTGCTCAGCGTCGCGCCGACCGTACCCGACTGGTTGTTCCCGCCCTGGATCACGAGCGTCGAGGGCTTGGGCTGCACCACCAGCGTCTTGTTTACCGGGGGCCGCGGCGTCAGCAGCGCCGCCGTGATCTGCGCCGTGCCGCGCAGGATACCGGCCACGGCCTTGCCGCTCGGCAGCACCCGCGCCCTGAGCGTGTCGGAGGAGCTCCAGTCGATCGGCGTATTGGGGATCGTGACGCCCTGGCTGTCGAACGCCTCGGCCACGAAGGTCACGGTGTCCTGGAAGAAGACCGAGGCGGGTGTCGTCACCCAGCGCACCCCCGCCGCGTTGGCCCCGGTCCCCACGTAGACCAGCAGCGGCGTCGCCACGTTCGCCGTGGGGTTGAACGAAGCCGTCACCGTCACCGGGCCGGCGTGGAAAACGATGCTGTGCGTTGTGCCGTCGATCAGGTCCATGTCCAGCAGGAACTGTTCACTGGACCCCTGGATCGGCACCGGGAGGTCCAGCGTCAGCGTGTCCAGGCTGGGTGGGAAGAACACCGTGGTATCGAGGGCGGTCGAGCCGTTGGACGGCCGGGTCAGGTGGATGTGGACGCTGTCGAAGGCGACCAGCCTCGCGGCGCGGGCGTCCAGGACGGGCGCCAGGGCCAACCGGCCCCGACGGACGGGCCCCGGCCCGGTGCTGTCCCCGAAACACGAGGCCAGCGCCAAAGCCGCAAGCAGCCCTGCGGTTCGACGAAGGAAGCGGCGGTTCACGTTATTGTTGATCCGGTAAATGTGCGCCCCGGGGGTCAGGCACGCAAATCAATGTAGGAATTCGCCACAAACCGGGACGTGACGGGGGTCACGACTCGCTTTCTAGTAGTCCGTATTGGCAGGCTGGACCCGGATGATATCGTTGATGGTGTGCTTGTTCAGGCGAGCTGGCGGGACAGGTCCTGCCGGACTTGGGGTGAAGAGGTTGATCTGCACGCTGCCGAGTGCCTCGATGTAGACCGTCGAGGCAGGATTGGTATCGAAGGTCGTGTTGTTGAAGTCGTAGGTACCGCCCGTCTTGTTCACGGTCAGCTGCGTGGAGCCGTTGCTCATGTTGGTGAAGGTGATCCCATTCGCCTGCGTGAAAGCCACGCCGTTCGGTGCGCTGAGGTTCAGCTGCGCATTGTCGAACGTCACGTTGTTCACCGCGATGTTACCGGCGGTCAGGGTCCTGTTGCTGGCGGAGCTCACGACCGGCGCCGCCGCGGTGCCCTGCTGGAGCAGGATCGCTTGCGCGTCGGTCAGGAGCTGCATGTTCGGATTCGGATTGTCCAGCCGGAGCGTGCCGAAACTCGAGACGCCTGCGCCGCTGCCCGGCGTCGCGAAGTCGACGGTCTGGGTCGTCGCGCCGGCGAGGCGCATGGTCGAGCCAGCCGCACTGAAGCTCGCGCCGCTGTTGGTCGCGCGCTGGGTGAAGTTGCCGCTCAGGATGAACTCCGAGTTGTTGAACCGACCCGACTGATCGCCGCCGTCCCAGAGCATGTTGCCCAGCACCCGCAGGGTCTCGCCGCTGGTCATGATCAGGATACCCTGCCCCCTGGTGGCGAAATCTCCACCCACGATGAACGAGTTGTCGGCCATGTCCAGGGAGCCGGACACCGTCAGGCTGCCCGGGAGAGTGTTCGGCCCGTTCCAGTTCAACGTCCCGGCCACCTCGAGGTTGTTGTACGCCAGGTTGCCCGGGACCGAGTAGCCCGACCCGGCGAAGACCGTCGTGTCCACGCCGTAGGTGATGCCGTCGTTGCTCGGCTGGCCCGTGAACACCATCGACCGGACGCTGAGCCCGACGCCCGCCCCGGACGCGAACGACACCGACCCAAGCGACGCGTCGGTCGTCAGCCGGGCGTCGCCCGTCAGGAAGCCCTGGAACACACCCAGGCCGCTGGTGAAGGCGTTGGACGTCAGCTCGTAGGTCCCACCGCCGCTGGAGAAGAGCTGCATCGAGCCGAAATGCGAGCTGCCCGCCCCGGCGCCGGGGCTGGCGAAATGGATGGTGTGCGCGCCCGAGCCGGTGAAGAAGACCTCGTGGCTCCCCGAGGCCCCGAACGACTCGGCGTTGCCGCTCTGGGTGAAGTCGCCGGCGACCGAGAGCGTACCCAGCGTCAGGCCGGCATTGGGCACCGTGCTGGCGAAGGTCGCGTTGCCGCCGACGCTGACGCTGCCCGGGTAACCCATGATCATCACACCGCTGCCGTCGACCAGCAGGTCGGCGCCGGTGTTGAAGCTGCCCGCGGGCGTCTCCATGTCCACGACCGCCGTGCCCGTGATGTGCAGGTTGCCCGCCGCGGCGACGAAGTTCGGGGCCGCGATCGTGCCGCTGTCCATGGTCAGAGCGGCCGCGATCACCGACGGCAGTGTGACTGGCTGGCCCCGCAGCACCAGCTCCGACACCTGGAGCAGCGGCCCTGGGTCGACCAGCACGCCGTTGTGCAGCACCACTTTCCGCCCGGCGCCGACCATCGGTGACGTGGCGCCCGACATGTCGAGGGTGTCGGTGACGTGGGCGTCGGAGCCCAACGTGACGCCTTGGCCCGTGTTCGTGACCGCCAGCTCCCGGAAGTGGCTGGGCCCGGGGTTCTGGAAGGTGATGGACTGCGGCCCGGCGCCGTTGAAGACCGTCCGGTGGTCACCCGAGGCGGCGAAGCTGATGGTCGAGCCACCCTGGGAGAAGTTGCCGCCGATGAGCAGCGCCCCATGGCTCAGCGTAACGAAGTTGCTGTTGGTGGCCCATACCACGCTGCCGCCGACCACCACGGAATCGCTCGCGATCGTCATGTCGACGCGACTATTGCCCGAGAGGCCGAGGTTCCCCGTGATGCCCAGGGTGTGGCTGTTGAAGTTATCGACGACGCCGCTGCCGCTGAGGGACAAACTGCCTGTCACCAGGAAGTTGGCGGCCAGGCTGTAGTCGCCGCCGGTCAGCTCGAACGTACCGCCCGTCACCGTGGCAGCGCCTCCCAAGGTGCCTCCACCGGCGAGCTGCAACGCCCCTGCAGTCACGGTGATCAGGCCGGGGCCGTTGAGGCTGTTCGTCAGCAGCAGCGATGTGCTCGCGATGATTGCGCCCTGGTTGTCCACCTTGGCCGCCAGGGTGCGGATTCCGCCAACGCCCGGCAGGGCCGCGATGGTCCCGCTCGGCGCATTGGTCAGGGTCCCGGTCGGCGGCATGGTGAGCTGAGCGGGGAACCCGCTGCCCACGCTGGTCAGCTCCAGCGCCCCGAGGTTGGTGAACGCGTTCGCCATCCCCAGCGTCGCCGTTCCCTGTGTGCCGTTCCCCTCGAGGCGCAGCGTGGAGCCCACATTCGTCCCGAGTATGCCGTTCAGGTTCACCGACCCGAGGATCCGGAGCAGGCCCTGGTTCTGGAGGTCCGCGTTGACCGTCGAGCTCACCAGTACCAGCGTCTGCGCCACCTGGTTGGTCAGGGTCGACGGCCCGTTGAGGATCGAGCTGCCGATCGTCACCGTGCTGGTGTTGGTGAGGTTCGTGGTGAAGTTCGCCGTCACCGCGCTCAGCACCAGCGCCCCCGGCCCGCCGATCGCGCCGGCGTTCTGGTTCAGCACGCCGTTGGTGATCGTCCAGGTGCGCCCCGCCGGCATCGTGATCGTCCCGGTGTTCGTAAAGCTCGGCGTCGTCCCCGACTGGGTGAGCGTCCAGTCGCCCCCGCTCACGTCGATGGTGCCGCTGTTGGTGTGCGCCGCGCCTGCATGGTCGAGCGCCAACGGCGCGTTCAGCGTCACCAGCCCCTGGTTGTCCAGCTGGGCCCCCAGCGTCCGGCCCCCGCCTACCCCCGCCAGCGCCGTGATCGTCCCGGTGCTCGTGTTGAGAAGCGTCCCGCTGGTCACGATGAGCTGGGAGGGGAATCCGCTCCCCACACTGGTCAGCTCGATCGCCGCCACGTTGATGAACCCGCTCGCCACCGTCAGCGAGCCGGTCCCCTGGGTGCCGTTCCCCTCCACTTGCAGCGTCGAGCCCGTCGCCGTGGTCAGCGCCCCGTTCACCGCGCTGCCGCCCCGCGCGATCAGCACGCCGTGGTTGTCGAGCGCCGCGTTGACCGTCGAGCTCGTGAGCACCAGCGTCTGCCCCGCCGCGTTGGTCAGCGTCCCCGGTCCGTTGATCGTCGAGCTGGCGATCACCAGGGTCGTGGTGGCGTTGGTAAGGTTGGTGGTGAAGTTTCCCGTCACCGAGCTCAGCACCAGCGTGCCCGTACCGCCGAGCGTGCCGGCGTTCTGATTCAGCGCCCCGTTGCTGATCGTCCAGGTCCGCCCCGCCCCGATCGTCACCGTCCCGGTGTTCGTGAAGCTCGGCGACGTTCCCGACTGGTTCAGCGTCCAGTCGCTTCCGCTCACGTCGATGGTGCCGCTGTTGGTGTGCGCCGCCCCCGCCCGGGTCAGGGTCAGCCCGGCGCCCACCGTCACCAGACCCTGGTTGTTCAGTTCTGCGCCCAGCGTCCGGCCCCCGCCCACCCCCGCCTGCGCCGTGATGGTCCCGCTGCTCGCGTTGGTCAGCGTCCCAGTCGTCACCAGCAGTTGCGAGGGGAACCCGCTGCCGACGCTCGTGAGCTGGATCGCGCCCACGTTGGCAAAGCTGTTCGCCACCGTCAGCGAGCCGGTCCCCTGCGTGCCGTTCCCCTCCACCTGCAGCGTCGAGCCCGTCGCCGTGGTCAGCGTCCCGTTCACCGCGCTGCCGCCCCGCGCGATCAGCACGCCCTGGTTGTCGAGCGCCGCGTTGACCGTCGAGCTCGTCAGCACCAGCGTCTGCCCCGCCGCGTTAGTCAGCGTCCCCGGCCCGTTAATCGTGGTGCTGTTGATGCTCAGTGCCGTCGTGGCGTTGGTCAGGTTCGTGGTGATGTTCGCCGTCATCGACGTTAGCACCAGCGTCCCCGGCCCGCCGATCGAGCCCGCATTCTGGTTGAGCGCGCCGCTCGTGATCGACCAGGTCCGCCCCGCCGCGATGGTGATCGTCCCGGTGTTCGTGAAGCTCGGCGACGTCCCCGACTGGCTGAGCGCCCAGTCGCTCCCGCTGACATCAATCGTCCCGCTGTTGGCGTGCGCCGCCCCCGCCCGGGTCAGCGTCAGCCCGGCGCCTACCGTCACGAGGCCCTGGTTGTTCAGCTGGGCCCCCAGCGTCCGGCCCCCGCCCACCCCCGCCTGCGCCGTGATCGTGCCGCTGCTGGCGTTGGTCAGCGTCCCGCTGGTCACGATGACCTGCGAGGGGAAGCCGCTCCCCACGCTGGTCAGCACGATCGCGCCCAGGTTGGTGAAGCCGTTCGCCACCGTCAGCGAGCCGGTCCCCTGCGTGCCGTTGCCCTCCACCTGGATTACCGACGTCGCGATGTTCGCCAGCGCCCCGTTGACCAGGGAGTTGCCCCGCGCCAGAACCAGGCCCTGATTCGTCAACGGACCCGAAACCGTAGAGCTGGTCAAGGTCAGTATGCCGGCGGGGCCGACCGTGACGGCGTTGGGGAGGGTCTGGCTGGTCGCCGCCAGCGTCTGCCCGCCGGTGCTCCCGCCGACGACCAGGCTCGCGAAGGCCGGCGCCACGTCGAGCGTCACCGTGTAGGCGCCGCCCAGTGCGATCGCGGCCGGCTCCGTCACGACCGGCACGGTGCCCTTACTCCAGTTGGTCGCCGTGCTCCAGTTGCCTCCGCTGGGGTTGGTCCACTGGTTCACGCTCGCCGCGAAGGCCACGTCGAAGGCGGTGCTGGTCGCGCCCGTGAGCCCGGCGGAGCTCGCCGTCAGTGTGTACCCGTTGCCGAGGTTGTCGAGGCTGAGCGCACTGAAGGTCGCCACCCCGGCCACCGCCGCCACCGTCGTCGTCCCGCCCAGCGTCGAGGTGCCCGGGTTGACCCCGATCGCCACGCTCACGTTCCCCGTGAAGCTCGCCGTGGTATTGCCCAGAGCGTCTTGCGCCGTCACCGCCACGGTGAACGGCGAGGCCTGCGACACCGAGGTCGGCGGCTGGGTGCTGAACACCAGCTTGGCCGGCGCCCCCGCCCCGATGTTGAAGGGCGCCGTCGTCGTCGCCGTGAGCCCCGCGGCCGTGAACGT
>JBGOSS010000059.1:0-22222 GCA_041476105.1 Gemmatimonadota bacterium | reverse complement strand
CACGGCATCGTCCACCGCGACATCAAGCCCGAGAACATTCTGCTGCACGGCGGGCACGCCCAGGTGGCCGACTTCGGCATCGCGCTGGCGGCCTCACGCAGCGAGGGCGGCACCCGGATGACCGAGACGGGCATGTCACTGGGCACGCCGCACTACATGAGTCCCGAGCAGTCGATGGGGGAGCGGGAGATCACCCCCAAGGCCGACATCTACGCGCTGGGCTGCGTGCTCTACGAGATGCTGACAGCGGAGCCGCCGTTCACCGGGGCGACGGCGCAGGCGATCATCGCCCGCGTGATGACGGAAGAGCCGCGGTCGCTGACGCTCCAGCGCCGGACGGTCCCGGCGCACGTGGAAGCCGCGGTGCGCGTGGCGCTCCAGAAGCTCCCGGCCGATCGGTTCGCGACGGCGGCCGAATTCTCGGCCGCGCTCGGCAACCCGGCCTTCAGCACCGCATCGGCCGCTCCGACCGGTGCGGCGGCGGGATCGCCGGCACGCGGCGGGCGGCGGTGGGTGGGGCGCGCGACCTTGATCGTCTCCTGGGTGGTGGCGCTGGCGGCCGTCGGTCTGTACGCGAGGGAGCGCATGCGCCCGTTGCCCGCGCCGGCGCCGATCGGCAGGTTCGCACTGCGGCTCACGCCGGACGTCGTGACGACGGTGACGGGGCAGGCCATCGCCCTCTCGCCGGATGGGTCGAGAATCGTGTACGTCGCCGCCGGAACCAACGGCAACCAGCTGTACATGCGTACGCTCGGCCAGGTGAACCCGGTGCCTATCCCGGGTACCGGAAACGCGGTCAGTCCGTTCTTCTCGGCTGATGGCCAGAACCTGGCGTTCGTGACGGGCACGAAGCTGGTGAAGGTCGCGGTGGGCGGCGGGCCCACCCTCCCGGTTGCCGACGTCGGCAACGCGTTCCGCGGGGGCGCCTGGAACGAGCGAGACACCATCCTGTTCAGCGACGAGCGCGGCCTGCACATCGTGCCGGCGGCCGGCGGCCCGCCGACCAGCGTGCTGGCGCCGGACTCCGGCTCGCGCGAGACGTACCGGTGGCCGGACTTCCTGCCCGGCGGCCACACGGCGCTGGTCGCGGTCAACGACGGCAGCGTGGACCGGCTTGCCGCCTTCACCCTCGATACTCGTGCGCTCAAGCGCTTCGCGGTCATCGGCAGCAATCCGCACTACGTCAGCCGGGGCTACGTCACCCTCGCCATGATGGATTCCGGCACCGGCACCGTGGGCTCCGGGACCCTCGTCACGATGCCGTTTGATGCCCGACGCCTGGCGGTACTGGGCGCGTCGGTCCCGGTCGCCGAGAGCGTCCAGGTCGGTGTCAACAGCCGGACAGCCAAACTCGGTGTTTCGCGCGACGGGGCGATCGCGTTCGCGTCCGGCGCCGTTGGCCTGTCGACACTCGTGGCCATTGGACGGGATGGGACGACGCGAGATCTGGGCACGCAGCCCCGGTTCTATGCGACCCCGCGCCTGTCCCCGGACGGCAAGCGCGTCGCGGTGACCGTGGTGGACGCGGGCGCCGACGTCTGGGTCTACGACCTGGCCGCGAAGACCCTCACGCGCCTCACGTTCGACCGGACCGGCTCCCGCCCCATGTGGACGCCGGACGGCCGCCGCGTCGTCTACGAGCGTCGGGGCAATGGGAGTGAAGACCTCGCCTGGATCCCGGCCGACGGCAGCGCCCCGGCGGAATCGCTGGTGGTCGCGCCCGACGACCAGGCCACGGGGGACTTCACGCCGGATGGCCGCACCATGGTGATCCGGGAGCAGTCGTCGGGCGGCAAGCGCCGGGTCTCGTTCGTCGCGCTCGATTCGGCGCGGGTGCCGCATCCCCTGGTCGCCAGTGCCTTCGAGAACTTCTCACCGTCCCTCTCGCCCGACGGCCGGTGGATGGCGTACGTCTCCGACGAGCAGGGTCGCAATGAGGTCTACGTGCGGCCGTTCCCCGGCCCCGGTGGGCGATGGCAGATCTCGAAGGAAGGCGGCAACGAACCGCGCTGGTCGCGCTCGGGGCGGGAGATATTCTTCCGCGGTGGCACGGGCATGATGGTCGCGGCGGTCCAGTCCGGCGCCACCTTCGCGCCCGGCGAGGTGCGGGATCTGTTTCGCAGCACGCTCGCGGGCGGCATCTCCTACCAGAGCTATGATGTGACGCGCGACGGCCAGTCGTTCATCATGGTGCAACCGCTCCGCGCCAACGACCAGTCGGTCGTGGTGCTGCTCAACTGGTTCGAGAGCCTTCCGGCGAGGTCCCGCTGACCGACGCCGTGCAGCGCCTGTCGGCGGCTCTGGCCGACCGCTATGTGATCGAGCGCGAGCTGGGCGCCGGCGGCATGGCGACCGTCTACCTGGCCCACGACGTGCGCCATGATCGCAAGGTCGCGCTAAAGGTCCTGCGCCCCGAGCTCAGCGCGATCCTGGGCGCCGAGCGGTTCCTACACGAGATCAAGACCACCGCCAATCTCCAGCACCCGCACATTCTCTCGCTGTTTGATTCAGGCGAGGCCGATGGCTTGGTCTACTACGTGATGCCGTACGTCGAGGGCGAATCGCTGCGCGACCGGCTGACGCGCGAGAAGCAGCTGCCGGTGGACGACGCGGTACGCATCGCACGGGAAGTGGCCGACGCACTGGAATACGCCCACCAGCACGGCATCGTGCACCGCGACATCAAGCCGGAGAACATCCTGCTGCACGGCGGGCACGCCCAGGTGGCGGACTTCGGGATCGCGCTCGCGGCCTCGCGCAGCGAGGGCGGCTCCCGCATGACCGAGACGGGAATGAGTCTGGGCACGCCGCACTACATGAGTCCCGAACAGTCGATGGGGGAGCGGGAGATCACCCCCAAGGCCGACATCTACGCGCTGGGCTGCGTGCTCTACGAGATGCTGACGGCCGAGCCGCCGTTCGTCGGGGCCACCGCGCAGGCCATCATCGCCCGGGTGATGACGGAGGAACCGCGCTCGCTGACGCTCCAGCGCCGCACGATTCCGCCGCACGTCGAGGCGGCGGTGATGACGGCGCTGGCCAAGCTGCCGGCCGACCGGTTCGCGACCGCGGCCCAGTTCGGCGACGCCCTGGGACGAACCGACTACGCGCTGCCGGCGACGAGGATGAGCGCGGCTTCGCGGACGGCGGCGCGTCCGACGGCGGGGCAACGCATCATGGGCGTGCTGCCGTGGTTCCTGCTCGCCCTGGGAGCGGGGATCGTGGTATGGCGGTGGCCGCGGCCGGCGCCGGTGCAGGTGAGCCGCCAGCAGATTGCCTGGCCGGGAGCGATTCAAGGAGGCGTCGTCGGAGTGGGGCTGGCCATCGCGCCGGACGGTGCTACGCTGGTCTACGTCGACACGACAGGGGGCACGCAGCACCTGGTGGCCAAGGAGCGCGACCGGCTGGAGTCCACGCCGCTGGCGGGGACGAACGGCGCGGCGGGACCGGTGTTCTCGCCCGACGGCCAGTGGATCGCATTCGTCGCCGACGGAAAGGTCAAGAAGGTTCCGCGACTGGGCGGCTCCGCGGTGACGATCGCCGATTCCGCCAACGGCGCGCTTCCGGCGCTCGCCTGGCTCGACGACGGGACGGTGGTGTTCAACAACATGGCGTACGATCTCCTCGCCGTACCGGAGCGCGGCGGCCGGCCGCGGCGGATCTTCAGCGTCTCCACCGGTCGCGGCATCGTGACGGCGACGCCACTCCCCCGCGGGCGCGGTGTCCTGGTGGGTGCCTGCACGCTGGGGTGTCCGCAGGTCGACCTCCGCGTCATCGACCTGCGCACCGATTCCAACCGGATCCTGGCCGACGACGTGTACAAGGCGTGGCACACGCCGGGCGGTCGGGTCGTCTTCGTGCGCCGCGACGGCGGCGTGTTCGCCGCGCCCTTCGACCTCGACTCGCTCGCGTTTACCAGCGCGCCGGCGCCGGTCTTCGAGGGCGTGCGCACGTTCATCGGCGGCGCCGACATGGCGCTGAGCCAGAGCGGGACGCTGATCTATGTCGCGGGTGGCGCGCTCGGCGGCCGCGCCACCGTCGAGCCGGTGTGGGTGACGCGGCGCGGCGAGGCTACGGTGGTGGATTCCGGGTGGTCGTTCACGCCGGCCTCGAACTCCGGTCTGGCGCTGTCGCCGGAGGGCGGCCGGATCGTGGTTGCCATCCGCACCGACGCCAGCGAGGACATCTGGCTCAAGGACGTGCACAGCGGCACGCTGACGCGGCTGACGTTCGAGGGGCGCAACACGCGACCCCGCTGGAGCGCGGACGGCCGCTCCGTGCTGTACAGCTCCGTACACCAGGGCGGCAATGCCGATCTGCGCTCGCGCCGCGCCGACGGGACCGGCGAGGAATCGACGCTGCTCGATCTGGCGCGCCCCATCATCAACGCCGAGCTCACGCAGGACACGGCGCGCCTCATCATCCGCCTGGGCGTCCCGCCGACGCGCGACATCTTGCTGTTCACGCGCGGCGAGGACAGTGCCCGCGCGCTGATGGCGTCGGACCGCTTCGAGGAAGTCGCCCCGGCGTTGTCGCCTGACGGGCGCTGGCTAGCGTACGTGTCCGACGAGTCGGGGCGCCGGGAGGTGTACGTTCGGCCGTATCCCGACGTGAACGCGCAGCGGTGGCAGCTATCGCGCAACGGCGGCACCGAGCCGGGGTGGGCGCACTCGGGCCGCGAGCTGTTCTTCCGCGACGGGGCGGGCGCTTTCATCGCCGTCCCGGTGCAGCGCGGAGCCAGCTTCGTGCCCGGGGCGCCGTCGGTGCTCTTTTCGACGACTCCCTTCAACGCCGACTGGACCCAACGCGTCTACTCGGTGGCGCCCGGCGACGCCCGGTTCCTCTTTGTTCGCAATGTCGGCGTGCCCGCGGCCGACGCGCCCTCAGCGCTCGTCCGGGTCGACAATTGGTTCGCCGAGCTGTACGCGCCGGCGGCGCAGCGCCGGCCGTGACCGACGCCGTGCAGCGCCGGTCGGCGGCCCTGGCCGACCGCCGCGTCATCGAGCGCGAGCTGGGCGCCGGCGGCATGGCCACGGTGTACCTCGCTCACGACGTGCGGCACGACCGCAAGATGGCGCTGAAGGTCCTGCGGATTAGGTCTGCTGGCGCCGTGCCGCTCGCCCTGTTCCTGCTGCTGACCGGCGAGGCCCGACCGTCGATCAGCCCCTCAGCGATCCAGGACGAGCCATCGGTCCTGGCCAACGACAACCGCCATGCGGCGGGCCGCCTGGTCGGCGGCACGCTGACCGTCCGGCTCGAGGCACGTGAGGGTGTGTGGCACCCCGAGGGCATGGAGGCGCCGCCGGGCTTCACGATCGAGGCCTTCGCGGAAGAGGGCGGGCCGTTGCTCAGCCCCGGCCCCTTGCTGCGCGTGCCCCTGGGTACCGTGGTGCGGGCCAGCATGCGCAACCGGCTCGGTCGGCCGCTGCTGGTGCGCGGCCTGATCGACCGGACTGATAACGATACCGCCGGGGTCGAGCTGCAGCCTGGTGAAGTCCGGGAGTTCCGCTTTGTGGCCCGTCGAGCGGGCACTTACTACTACTGGGGCCGCACCCGGGACAATCGCGCCGGAATCGGCATCTTCGAGGACGGCCAGCTGCTGGGCGCGCTGGTAGTGGACGCCGCGCCGATGCCGCCGAACGAGCGACTGCTCGTCATCCAGCTCTGGGCGGATCGCACCGACACCGTCACCTTCCGCCACACCTTCCTGGTCAACGGGCTGTCGTGGCCGCACACCGAGCGGATGCAGGCCACCGTCGGCGACTCGCTGCACTGGCGCGTCATCAATGCCAGCGTCGCCCCTCACCCGATGCATCTGCACGGCTTCTACTACCGGGTGGATGCCCACGGCGACGGCGTGGTCGATACCCTCTACCGTCCCGACCAGTCCCGGATGGCCGTGACGCAGTTCCTGCTGCCCGGCAGCACGGTGGCATTGACCTGGAGCCCGAAGCGCCCCGGTCACTGGCTCTACCACTGCCACTTCATCGCGCACATCGCTCACGCGCAGCACCTGGGCGAGGCGCACCCCGAGTACCAGCACAACCACGCACTGGGTGGCATGGCCGGGCTGATTGTCGGCATCGAGGTGCGGCCGCGCCCCGGCGACGCCGCCGAGGTGCCGCCACCACCGGCGCGGCGGCTGCGGCTGTTCGCCGACGAGCGCGCGGGGTACTTCGACGGCCGTCCCGGTTATGGCTTCGTCCTGCAGGAGGGTGACGAGCCGGCGCCCGACTCGATCCGGATCCCCGGGACGCCGATCCTGTTGCAGCGCGAGGAGCCGGTGGCCATCACGGTCGTGAACCGGACCCACGTGGGTATGTCCGTGCATTGGCACGGCATCGAGCTGACCAGTGAGTATGACGGGGTGCCGGGCTGGAGCGGCGACGCCAGCCGGGTGGCGCCGCTGATCGCGCCGGGCGACTCGTTCACCGTCCGGCTGACGCCGGACCGCGCTGGCACCTTCATCTATCACACCCACGCCGACGAAGCCGAACAACTGGCCTCGGGGCTGTACGGCCCGCTGGTGGTGCTGGCGCCGGGCGAACGCTGGGACGGCGAACGCGACCGCATCTTCCTGATGGGCTGGGGCGGGCCGGGTGCCGCGGCGCCGCCGTTCATGAACGGTTCGGCAAGTCCGCCGCCGGTGCGGCTGCGCGCAGGGCAGAGCTATCGGCTGCGGTTCATCAACATCACGCCCAGCAACAATCAGCGAATCCGTCTGCTGGCCGACAGCACGACGGCCACGACCTGGCGCCTGTTCGCCAAGGACGGCGCGCAGGTGACACCGGCGCAGGCGGTGGAGACCAGCGCCGATCTGATCCTCGGCGCCGGCGAGACCTATGACTACACCCTCGAGCGCTCACAACCGGTCCGATACACCCTGGAGATTGCCACCTTCATCCGTGGGCGAGCGCCGGTGCTGATGCGGGTTCCGGTTATCGTGGAATAGGGCGCAACGGCGGCGAGCGCCGGTGGAACCTTGAATGCACCCGGCCTGCGAGCCACTATTCCCCGACATGGTTCCGGTGCAGGACCTCGAATTGGCGCGGCTGCGCGCCATGACCGCGACCGAGAAGGTGGCGAGCATGCACGCGCTGTGGCGCCAGGCTTGGTCCCTGGCGACGGCCGGGGTCCAGGGGCGCCATCCGGACTGGTCTCCCGAGCAGGTCGAGGCGGAGGTCCGGGCGATCTTCGGCCGCGATCTGCCATGACCGATGCGAGTCTCATCGCGCTCTTTGTCCGGCCCCTCAACCAGCTGCGCATTCCCTACATGGTCACGGGCGGCGTGGCATCGGTCGTCTACGGCGAGCCACGGCTCACGCGCGACATCGACCTGGTGATCGCGCTCCGGCCGCGGGACGCCCGCCGGGCAGCGACGCGCTCAATGCCTGGTCCTTTGCGCACCAGGTTCTGCGGCGCATCGACGAAGACGAGGTATTCCTGGCGCCGATCGAAGCCGTGATCCTCTACAAGCTTCGCTACTACCAGATGGGCACGTCGGATCGCCATCTGCGCGATATCCGCCAGATGTTGCGTATCAGCGGGGACTTGGTGGATCGTCCCGAGCTCGAGCGCTGGGCGGCGCGACTCGGTGTCGAGAACGAATGGAAGCAGGCCCGGGAATTCCATCAACCATAGCCGAGCCATTGACTGGCCGTGCAGCGCCTGGCGTCCGCGCCTGAGGCGTGGGCTATGACTCTGCCCATGCGCCTCACCCGGCCGGCCGCGATGATGCTGCTCGTGCTTCAGCAACCGGGCCGCTCGCCCGTCGAGCCCGGCACGCTGGTCCGCGCAACACTGGCCGCGGTAGAGGGCGACAGCACTACCGCCTTCCGGGCCCGCTGGTCCCGCGCCCTCAGACGTGACTCGACCGACCGCTCGGCTTTGCTCTCGCTCGGCTCCCTCGCGCGGCTCACCTACGACTACGGCCGCGCCGACTCGATCCTGGCGCGCGTCGTCGCGCTGAACGACGCCGACGCCCTCGCCGACTACGCCCGCATCGAGCTCGGTGCATCGCACGCCGCGCGGGGACGATTCCGGGAGGCCGCCGATGCGTATGCGATCGCGCTCTCGGGCGCCGAGCGACGAGGGGACTCCACGGCCATCGGTGATGCCCTCCTGGGGCTCGCGGTACCGAGGTCCAGGCTGGCGGCGCCGGCGGACGTCCTGCCGCTGCTCGATCGAGCCGAACGGCTCGCGCGCGGCGACGCCCGGATGACGGCGAATGCGCGCTGCCAGCGCGCCGTGCTGCTGTCTCGGCTGGGACGGCCCGAAGCGATGGGACTGGCAGAATCGGGGGTCGAGCTCGCGAGGAGGGCCGGCGATCGCCGCCAGGAGGCGAGGTGCATGTGGGCCGCGGCCCAGGATTTCGCCGCCCGGGGCGATATGGATCGTGCGGCCGAGGCCCTCGGGCGTGCCAGGCCGCTGTACGAGCGGAGCGGGGACCGAGCCTCCCTCGCAGGCCTGCTCCAGTGGCGCGGGTTTCTCCTCAACACCCTCGGCCGCTACGGCGAGGCCCAGGTCGCGCTCACCGCCGCGGTCGCGGAAGGGGAGCGCGCCCACGCGATGTCCCCCGTCGGATGGGCGCTGATCAACCTCGGCACGATCTCTCTCGGACTGGGCGACAACATCACTGCGTCGCGGGACCTCACGCGCGCGGTCGCGCTGCTCGATTCCCAGGGTGACCAGTGGGGCGCGGTGACCGCGCGGAGCATGCTGGGAGGAGTGGCACGAGCGACCGGGGATACCGCCGCCGCGCGCGCGATCTACCAGCGCGTCCTGGATTGGGCCGAGCGGAGCGGCGACGCCCAGACGCAGCGTCGCATGCACGGCGCCCTTGCCGAGATCGCGGAGATGGGTCGGGACTGGCCTCTCGCCGCCCGCGAGTACCAGATCGTGCGCGCGATCGCCGTCGCCCACAACATGCGCGGCTATCAGGACGGGCTCTTCTTCAACACCGGGCGGCTGGCGCTCCGCAGCGGCGACCTCCCGCGCGCGGAGCGAGATCTGCGCGCCGCGGTCGGGGTGGTCGACACCGCACAACACAGTTACCGGTACACCGCGCGCGCGCTGCTCGCCGAGGCGCTGCTCGCGCGGGGCAACGTGGCGGGAGCCGAAGCGGAGCTCCTGGCCGCGACCGGGGAGCTGGATCGCTGGCGCGCCTCGCTCTCCGACCACGACCAGCGGGTGCGGGCGATGGAGTTCGTCTACGGGCTCGATCCCGACCTCGGCGTGGCGACGGTGATCGCCGGGCTCGCGGCGGCGGGCCGAGTCGAGACCGCGTTCCGTCTCAGCGAGCGCCGCCGGGCGCGCGACCTGGTCGACCGCATCCAGAGAGCCGCCGCCACGAGAGATGGCGTTGCGCCTGCCAGGCAAGCGCCGCACCCGGAGAGCGCCGATCTCGCGAACCTCCTCCCCGACGACTCCTCCGCGCTGCTCGAGTACGTCACCGGCCGGGGCGGCGAGCCGACGACGCTCTTCGTCCTCACGCGCGCCGGCATGACCGCGCGGCTCCTCGCGCCGATCGATTCCCTCGCCGGCGACCTGCGCCGCTTTCTCACCCTGCTCGAGAGTGATGGTGACGCGCGTCCGCTCGGCGTGCGCCTGGGCGAGGCGCTCCTCGGTCCCGCCCTGGGCGAGCTGGGCCCCGGCATCTCACGCCTGATCATCGTGCCGGACGACATCCTGGCCCGCGTCCCCTTCGACGCGCTGATCCTGGGTGACGGGCGCTACCTCCTCGAGCGGTTCACCGTCAGCCTGGTACCGTCGGCGGGCGTGCTCGCGGCGGTGCGGGCACGGCCGGCCCCGGCACGCCCGCTGCGCCTGGTGGCCTTCGGCGATCCGAGCTTCGCGCCGCGACCCAACGGCGCATCGGCGAGCGAACCGGCCACGGTCGTCTATCGCGCCGCCTTCGACAGCCTCGGGGGACTGCCGCGCCTCGCCGGCTCGGCGCGCGAGGTGCGCAACGTCGCCCGCTACGCTCCGGGCGCGGTCGTCAGGGTGCGCGGCGGCGCGAGCGAGGCGTGGCTCCGCGCGGCGCCCCTCGACTCGTTCCGGATCCTGCATTTCGCCACCCACGCCCTGGTGGACGATGAAGCGACATCACGCACCGCGCTTGCCCTGGCGCCGGGAGAGGGACAGGACGGGTTTCTCGGACCCGGCGACCTCGCCGCGCTGCGTCTCGATGCCGACCTCGTCGTGTTGTCCGCCTGCCGAACCGCGGGCGGCGTGGTGCTCCGGGGAGAAGGGGTGCAGGGACTGACCGCGCCGCTCCTCCAGGCGGGGGCGCGATCGGTGGTCGCCACCACCTGGCGCATCGCGGACGCGAGCGCCGAGCGCGTGGTGGGCGCGCTCTACCGCGCCCTGGCGTCGGGAAAGACGGTGAGCGACGGCTTGCGCGAGGCCAAGCTGGAGGCGCTGCGTGCCGGCGCCAGGCCGAGCGAGTGGGCGGCCTATGTGTCGCTGGGCGACCCGATGACGAGGATTCCGCTGACCGAGCCCGGCCGGCCGCTCATCCCCGAAGGGTGGCCGTGGATCGCTGTCGGGCTCGCGCTGCTGGTGGGGAGCGTGGGCTACGGCGTGACCAGGATGCGGCGCGACGCCGCGGCGGCCTGAGAGCCGTCGGCCATCACCGCCCGCACCGACCAGACGTAGGCGCGTCCCGCATCGGTCCCGACGATCCCCGGCGCGACGACCGAGGTGTCGGCAACCGACGTCGCGAAGACGGAATCGCCGGTGGAGGTCAGCACTTCGACGTCGTAACGCACCGCCCCCGCCGAGCCGCGCCAGATGAGCGTCCCGGCCTGTGCCGCCCGCACCGTGCCGATGGGCGCGACCAGGGTGATCTCGCCCGGACCCCGCAGCGCCCTCGACTCGCGCTCGCGCCCCCGCACCACGAAGAGCGCCGTGGCCCCCACCACGAGCAGGGCGAGCGCGGCAGCGGCGCGCAGCGGCGTTGCCGACAGCCATGACGCACGGCGGGGCGTCGCGGCGGCTCCTTCGCTCGCAGCCGCCGTGGCCACAGCCCGCAGCAGCTCGAGATCGCGGAGGCAGGCGGGGCAGGCCATGGCGTGATCGAGCGTGGCGAGCCGGGCCGACTCGCTTCCCGCGCGCTCGACGAGGGCTTGCAGCGATTCGGGGCTCGGACACCCCGCCCGGCGGTCCACCTGGCGGCCGGCGAGCGCCGCAGCATAGGCCCGCTTCAGCTCATCATCGGTCATCATGTCGATGTCGCGCCCCCCGGCCCGATCCCGCGTTCCTGGAGCAATGCGCGCAGCTCGGCAAGCCCCCGATACAGGAGGTTCCGTGTCTTGGCCTCGGTCCACCCCAGCAGACTGCCGATCTCGTCCCGGTCGTAGCCGGCCAGATACATCCGCAGCACCGGCCGGCGGGACGGGGTAACCTGGTCTACCGCGGCGGACACGATCGATCCCAGCTCGGCCGACTCGAGCGCCGAGTCGGGGCGCGGCATTCCCGGCGGTGCTTCCAGCCGGTCCTCAAGGGCGTCGATAGGCTCCTCCCGGTGGCGGCGAGACCGGATGAGGTCGAGAGCGGCGGTTTTCGCCGTACGATAGACGTAAGACGCCGGTGCGGCCCCGATCTGCTCACCGGTACCGCGCGCATGCCAGAGCCGTAGCCTGACGGACTGCACCAACTCGTCCAGCTCGTGCTCGGTGAGGCCGTGACGCAAGCCGATGCCCCGGACCAGCCCCGCGAAGCGACCGAGTAGCTCCTCCAGCGCGGGGGAGATGCTGTCCGGGAGTTCCATCAGCAAGAACCTATACGATCCCTTGCCCGGTCGCCGGATACGCCATCGTGAAAACGCCAGAGGGAACGCAGTATTCGGATGGGTGACGCCGCGCGAGGATGATGGCCCCGCGCGTCGTCGTCGTTAGGGTGTGCTTCGTGAGCCTCCTGACCCCACTCGCGGCGGGCCGCGCACGGACGCTGGCCGAAATCATCGCGGCCGATCCCGCGCTGGCCGGGCGGGCCCTATGCGCCGAGCCCGGTGTGATCGTCCTGACCGGCGCCAACGGCGGGCCGCCCCCCGCCAGCCTCAAGGAACGGCGCCGCTGGGAGCTGCACGTCCTGATGCGGGTGGCCGCGGAGCTGGGGGCCGATGCCGCGTCGGATGTGGTTCTGAGTTGGACGGGATGGAATGCATATGATATGCAGTGCATTGACATCTGAAAGCATATCGATTACCGTGTTTCGTATGCGCACCACGCTCGATCTACCCGAAGACCTGGTCAACGAGGCCAAGGCGATGCTCGGCTACAAGTCGAAGACCGACACCATCGTCTTCGCACTCAAGGAGCTCGTGCGTCGCAAGAAGATCGAGGACCTGATCGGCATGTTCGGCAAGGTGAAGTTTGACCTCGATGCCGACGAGTTGCGGGGGAAGCCCCGACGTCATGATCGGCCCGTCGAGTGATCTGCGTGGACACGTCGGTTTGGATCGAGGCCCTGCGCGGTCCAGCAACTGTCGCGGCAGTTCATCTGGGCGAACTGCTTGAGACCGATGTGATATTGCTGCCCGCTCCGGTGCGGCTTGAATTGTTGTTGGGCGTCTCGAGCCGTGACCGGGCGACGCTGGAAACACATTTCGCTGCGCTTGCGCTGCTGGTGCCGGCCGCGGCGTCGTGGCTGCGGGCCGAACGCTGGGGGGCAGACGCTAGCGCGGCAGGGGAGCGATTCGGCGTCGTGGATCTGTTGATCGCCGCGGCGGCGGCCGAGGCGCAGGCGAGCGTCTGGAGTCTCGATGCGGATTTCGAGCGGATGCAGAAGCTCGGTTTCGTGGAGCTCTACGCCGCACCCTCGTAGCTCAGGCGCCGGCATGCGGCGCGCGGGCATCCTCTGCGCGCTGATCGTCGGGGCGTCGGCCATAGCCCGGGCGCAGGAGCCGTCCACGGCGCCGCCCCCCTGGTACCTCTACGCGCGCACGGGCGTCCATTCACCGCTGTATGCGTACCTCTCGCGCAGCTTCGGCCACTGGGGCGTCATCGCCGGCGGCATCTACGACCGGGAGTCGGGCTACCGCGAGTTCGGCGGCGGGGCGGGACTCAACCTCTACGCACCCAACGGCAACGGGACGGGTCTGTATGCGATCGCCGCCGGCAGCTCCTTCGAGAGCGCGGGCTCCGGCGCCTGGTACGCCGAGGCGTTCACCTTCCCGACGTTCACCGTGGGGAGGTTGAATCTCACCGGCTTCATCGGCGGGTACCTGCCGCTGGACAGCGTGGGCCTCTGGCAGGTGTACGCCGACCCGATCACCGCCCTCTATCGCCTCCCGGGCCGGCGGCCGGCGGCCCGGTACGCCCTCTCGGTCGGCGCCTCCTACACCGTCTACAAGACCCAGGGCTTCACGGCGAGACAGGGGGCGGGTCCGTCCGTGCAGCTCAGCATCCCGGGCGGCAGCATCACTCTGGACGGGATGCTCGGGATCAGGGCGTACAAGGATGAAGTGCGCGTGACGGTGCAGCGGGCCTTCTGAAGCGGACGTTTCCCTTTACGGCCGGGCCGGCTCACGGATCCGCGCCGAGAAGCTGTCAGCCCGCATCGCCCAGCGGGCCCTCTGGTTCACCTGGTACCGGCGGCGCGCGGCCTCCACGTCGCCCGACGCGTCGATGAGGCCAAGGCGCAGCGCCACCTCGTCGGCGTAGCCGGGCACCAGCACCTTCCACCCGGCCGGAATGCGGCCCGGCGCGATGGTGTTGACGTGGCGCACCAGGTTGGAGGTGCAGTTGTTGGTCAGCGAGTTGTAGAACTCGGGTGCCGACTGGAGGGCGTTGGCCCGCTCGAGCATCTGGACGAAGAGCGCGCGGATCCCCTCGCGCGGCGCCCGCACCGGATAGAGGTAGGTGTCGTCGCCTTCGACGACGGCTCGCCGCCCGATGAGATCGCGCTCGTCGCCGATGACGTAGGTCAGCTCGTAAGATCGCAGCAGTCCCGCCAGGATCCCGTACGACTCCCCCTCTTCGCGCCGTGCCTCCACTGAAATCGCCACGTGGCGCCCATCGGCGAACCCGAAGCTGACGAAGGTGTGCGCCGGCGCGCGCCACCGCTTCGAGAAAGTGGTGAGCACGAACCAGACGTCGGTGAGACTGTCGAGGTCGTAGGTGGCGTCGTAGTAGTGGGGAATCGGGCCGCCGCGCTCGTCGTAGCCGAAGTCGCGGACTTGTGCGATACGCACCAGGTGGCCGTCGAAGCGGGTGGTCGCGGGTGTGGCCTGATCCACGGCCCAGTGGCGCGACGCGGACGGGTGTGTAGTCAGCCAGCGCATCCCGAGCAGAGCGATCAGCGCGGCGGGGAGGACGAGACCCATCCTCCGCGCCATGCCCCCGTCTCTCCACGAGAAGATCACCCGCCGGCGCCGTCTCCCGCGCCAGCCTCGCGGCGACCCTCGGTGAGCGCGGCCTTCAGGTAGTCGGCGTTCATGCGCGCGATGAAGGTGACCGAAATGCCCTTCGGGCACACCGCCTCGCATTCCTCGTGATTGCTGCACGAGCCGAAGCCCAGGGCGTCCATCTCCCGGACCATCTTCAGCGTGCGTTCCATCCGCTCGGGCTGGCCCTGCGGCAACATCGCCAGGTGCGCCAGCTTCGCCGACGTGAAGAGGCTGGCCGAGGCGTTGGGGCAGGCCGCCACGCAGGCGCCGCAGCCGATGCACGCCGCCGCGTCCATGGCGAGCTCGGCGCTCTCCTTGCGGATCGGGATCGCGTTGCCGTCGGGGGCGCTGCCGATGGCCGCGGAGATGAAGCCGCCGGCGGCGATGATGCCGTCGAAGGCGCCGCGGTCGACGACGAGATCCTTCACCACCGGAAACGCCCGGGCGCGCCACGGCTCGAGGGTCAGCTCCTCGCCGTCCCGGAAGCTGCGCAGGTGCAGCTGGCAGGTCGTGGTGCGCGGGCGCGGCCCATGCGCCGATCCATTGATGACGAAGCCGCAGGTTCCGCAGATCCCTTCACGACAGTCATGGTCGAACGCGATCGGGTCGTCGCCTTTCGCAATGAGACCCTCGTTCACCACGTCGAGCATCTCGAGGAACGACATGTCCGGCGACACGTCCGTCGCGGCGTAGGTGACGAAGCGCCCCTGCGCAGCCTGGTTCTTCTGCCGCCACACATGCAGCGTGAGCCTCATCCTTCCGTCACCTCCGCCACCTCCGGCTTCATTTGTAACTCCGCATCGCCAGATGGACGTTCTCGAACGCCAGCGACTCCTCGTGCCGGATCGGCGCGGCATCGTCGCCTCGGAACTCCCAGACGGCGGCGTGGCAGAAGCGCGCATCGTCGCGCTTCGCCTCGCCGTCCTCGGTCTGGTATTCCTCGCGGAAGTGCCCGCCGCACGACTCCTCGCGGGCCAGGGCGTCGCGGCAGATCAGCTCACCCAGCTCCAGGAAATCGGCGACGCGACCCGCCACCTCGAGCGACTGGTTCAGCTCGGCGCTCTCACCCGGGACGTTGAGGTTCTCCCAGAACTCGGCGCGCAGGGCGGGGAGCTTCTGGAGCGCCTGCTCGAGCCCGGCCTGGTTGCGGGCCATGCCGCACAGCTCCCACATCAGGTGGCCCAGCTCGCGGTGGAAGGAGCTCGGCGTCCGCCGCCCCTTGATGCCGAGCAGCCGCGTGGTCCGGCCCGCCACCGCCGCCTCGGCGGCCCGGACCTCGGGATGGTCGGCGGCGATCGCGCCCGGCTTCTGGCCGGCGAGGTAGCTGCCGATGGTCGCGGGGATGACGAAGTAGCCGTCGCCCAGTCCCTGCATCAACGCGCTGGCACCGAGGCGGTTGGCGCCGTGGTCGGAGAAGTTCGCTTCGCCCAGGACGAAGAGGCCGGGGATGGTGCTCATCAGGTTGTAGTCGACCCACAGGCCGCCCATCGTGTAGTGCACGGCGGGGTAGATCCGCATCGGCCGCTGGTACGGGTTCTCGTCGGTGATGCGCTGGTACATCTCGAAGAGGTTGCCGTACTTCTCGCGGATCGCGTCTTCCCCCAGCCGCCGGATGGCGTCGCCGAAGTCGAGATAGACGCCGCGCCCGCCCGGCCCGACGCCGTGGCCCTCGTCGCAAACCTGCTTGGCGGCCCGGCTCGCGATGTCGCGCGGCGCCAGGTTGCCGTAGCTGGGGTAGCGGCGCTCCAGGTAGTAGTCGCGGTCCGCCTCGCTGATCGCGGCCGGCGCCTTGGCGAGGTCTTCCTTCTTCCTCGGCACCCAGACGCGCCCGTCGTTGCGCAGCGACTCGGACATCAGCGTGAGTTTCGACTGGTGCTCCCCCGAGACCGGGATGCAGGTCGGGTGGATCTGGGTGTAGCAGGGGTTGCCGAAGCCGGCGCCGCGCTTGTAGGCGCGCCAGATCGCGGTCGCGTTGCACCCCTTGGCGTTGGTCGAGAGATGGAAGACGTTGCCGTAACCGCCGGTCGCCAGGCAGACAGCGTCGGCCAGGTGCGTCTCAATCGCGCCGGTCGTCATGTCGCGCACCACGATCCCGCGCGCCCGCCCGTCGGCCACGACCAGGTCGAGCATCTCGTGACGCGGGAACATCTGCACCGTGCCGAGCCCGATCTGCCGCTCGAGGGCCTGGTAGGCGCCCAGCAGCAGCTGCTGGCCGGTCTGCCCCCGCGCGTAGAAGGTGCGCGAGACCTGGGCGCCGCCGAAGGAGCGGTTGTCCAGAAGCCCGCCGTACTCCCGGGCGAACGGTACGCCGAGCGCTACGCACTGGTCGATGATGGCGACCGAGATCTCGGCGAGGCGATAGACGTTGGCCTCGCGGGCCCGGAAGTCGCCGCCCTTGATGGTGTCGTAGAAGAGGCGCCAGACGCTGTCGCCGTCGTTGCGGTAGTTCTTGGCCGCGTTGATGCCGCCCTGGGCCGCGATCGAGTGCGCGCGCCGCGGGCTGTCCTGGTAGCAGAAGCACCGGACCGGGTAGCCGAGCTCGGCGAGCGAGGCGGCGCCGCCGGCGCCGGCGAGGCCCGAGCCGACCATGATGATCGAGTATTTCCGCTTGTTCGCCGGGTTGACGAGCTTGAGATCGAAGCGGTGCTTCGCCCACTTCCCGGCGAGCGGCCCCGACGGCGCGTTGGCGTCGAGGTTCATCGCAGGATGCCCGCCAGCACGGCGATCGGGATCGAGACGTAGCCCAGGACGACGAGCAGGGCGATCGCCGCCGCCAGCGCGCGCGCCGCGCGCACGTAGCGCGGATGGCTGAGGCCGAGGGTGCGGAGCATGCTCCAGATCCCGTGGTCGAGATGGAAGCCGAGGAGGATCATGGCGGCGATGTAGGTGACCGCCACGGAAGGGACGCGGAACGCCGAGACCAGGTTGTGATACGGCTGGAGCTCCACGAAATCGGGATGCACCGCGCCGAACGTCATGTGCAGCAGGTGATAAACGATGTAGGCGAGGAGCAGGACGCCGGTCCATCGCATGGTGCGCGAGTAGAGGGTCGAGGCCCGCGGCTCCCAGCGCCGGTAGCGGTCGGGGCGGGCGGCGCGGCTCTCGAGGGTCAGTGAGGCGGCGGCCCCGATGTGGAGGACGGCGCTGGCGATAAGGGTCCCCCGGGCGATCCACAGGCCGGCGCCGTGCGCCACCGACCGCAGAAAGAGGGCATAGTTCCGCATCGCCTCCGGCCCCAGGAAGACGATGAGGTTGCCCGTCATGTGCCCGATGACGAAACCGACCAGCACCACGCCGGTCAGCGCCATCACGACTTTCCGGCCGATGGTCGAGCGGAAGAACCCCGAAGTCGCCACCACGTGCGCGGCGTGCGCTGTGACAGTCATTGCCGAATAATTGGCGGGAGCTTGCGCGCGACGCAAGCCGGTCCGTAAGCTACCCTTACCAATGTCGACCGAACGCAAGATGATCATGGGCATGGTGAAGGTCGTCGTCGCGCCCGAGATCTTCGCCAGCCGCTGTGACGACGTGCTCCAGGACAAGGAAAAAGAGTACCTCGCGGCGCTCCAGCGCTCGGGTGAGATTCACCTGTCGGGACCCATGGCCGACGGCTCGTTTGGCCTGGTGGTCTACGACGTGCAGTCGCTGCGGGAGGCCGAGGACCTGGTCGAAAGCCAGCCCATGGTCAAGGCGGGCCTGCTGTCGGTGGAACTGCGCGAGATGTTCGCCGTAACGTATGGATGACGGCTGTCGGCTGACGGCTGGCGGCAACCTGTCTGCTGCCGGCCGCCAGCTGCCAGCCACCACCTGCGAGGTCTGGATGGCTGACATCGAGCGCCTGAAGGAAGACATCAAGCCGGCCGGCTTCACCGGCGCCTCCACCGCCCTGATGGGAACCGCGGGAGGGCTCATGCCGGCCGCGGTGCACTCGGTGCTCGCGGCGGGGGGGATCCTCTCCTTCTCCTGGATCCTGAGCACCGACGTCGCCACCGTCGCGGCGATCGGCCTGGGGCAGGGCATCGCCGCCACCGCCGCGGCCCTCGCCCGCGGCAAGGGCGAGTTCTACATCAGCCCCAAGCGGGGGTTCTTCGCCTCGCTCGGCGTGGGGGCCTTCAACGGGCTGATGTACTTCCTCCAGATGGCCGTTCCCGCCACGGAACTCGGGTGGACCCTCGATCTCCTGATTCTCGGCGCCGTCGGGGCGGCGGCGGGCTACCTCGCGGTCCGCGTACCGGCCAAGGATCCCGTGGCGCTCTGATGGGCGACATCCCCGCCAACAAGAAGCTCATCGTCGTCGGGGACCGCGTCCTCATCGCCCCGGAGGAAGGGGAGGAGCGCACCAGAGTCGGCCTCTACCTGCCCCAGACCGCGATCGACATGCTGGCGGTCCAGGGGGGAAGGGTCCTGGCGACCGGCCCCGGCACGCCGCTGACCGAGCCGGCGTCGATGGACGACGAACCGTGGAAGATCGGCGAGCGGGCCGGCGCGCGCTTCATGCCGATGCAGGCCCGCGAGGGCGACTACGCGCTGTTCTTCCGGAAGGCATCGGTCGAAATCACCTTCGAAGACAAGAAGTACCTGGTCGTCCCTCTCGCCGCGATCCTCGTCCTGGTACGCCACCCCGAGAACGACGTCGAGTAGGTGAAGTTCCCGCATCCCCTGGCGCTGCTCACGGGTTGCATCGCGCTCGCGGCCGCGCTCACCTGGGTCCTCCCCGCCGGACAATACGCGCGTCATCACGATGAGGTGACCGGGCGCGACGTGGTCGCGCCGGGGACGTACCACGCCGTTCCTGCTGCCCCGGTATCCCCCTTCGAAGCGGTCGTGGCCATCCCTCGCGGCATGATCGCCGCGGCCGATGTGATCTTCCTGGTGCTGCTCGTCGGCGGCGCCTTCGTCGTGGTGGACAAGACCGGCGCGCTGCGCCAGGGCACCGCCTGGCTCGCGGGCCAGCTGGCGGGGCGGGCGGCGCTGGTGATTCCCGTGGTCGCAGTGTGCTTCGCCGTAGGCGGCGCCGTCGAGAACATGAGCGAGGAGATCATCGCGCTCGTGCCGGTCCTGCTGTTGCTCGTCGGACAGCTTGGCTTCGACCCGCTGGTCGCGGTGGCGATGAGCCTGGGAGCGGCCGCCATCGGTTCGTCCTTCAGCCCGCTCAACCCCTTCCAGGTCGGGATCGCGCAGAAGCTGGCCCAGCTCCCGCTCGGATCGGGGTGGGCGTTCCGTCTGGTCTTCCTCGCGCTGGCACTCGCCCTGTGGATATGGGGGACGACACGCTACGCCAGGAGGCATGCCACCGCCGCACCGCCAACCGTCGAAGGAACGATCGAGCAGCCTTCCCTGGACGGGCGCAGTGTCCTCATCCTCTTCCTGGTCCTGGCGGCGTTTGGCACCTATGTCTACGGCGCGCTCCGGCTGGGCTGGGAGCTGAACCAGCTTTCAGCGCTCTTCTTCGTCATGGGCATCCTGGTTGGCGCGATTGGCAGGCTGGGAGTGCAGGGCACGTCGGTCGCCTTCAGCGAGGGGTTCGCGTCCATGGCCTATGCCGCGGCGCTGATCGGGTTCGCGCGCGCGATCTTCGTTATCCTCGACCAGGGTCACGTCATCGACACGATCGTAAACGGCATGTTCACTCCGCTGGAGCGCATGCCGGTGGCCGTCTCGGCGCTCGCGATGATGGTAGCGCACGCGGGCATTCATTTCCCGGTGCCCAGTGTGAGCGGCCAGGCGGTGCTGACCATGCCCGTACTGGTACCGCTGTCGGACCTCATCGGCCTTCAACGCCAGGTCACCGTACTTGCCTACCAGTACGGTGCGGGCCTCAGCGAGACCGTGTCGCCGACCAACGGGTCACTGATGGCCATTCTCGCCGCGGCCAGCGTGCCGTACGACCGGTGGCTCAAGTTCGCCGTTCCATGGACCGCCCTCATCTTCGGCCTCGGCGCGATCGCCGTGGTGACCGCGATCGCGATCGGACTGCGGTGAGCGCCGAGCCGACAGTCATCACGGCGGCGGACGGCGCACGGGCGACCGTCCAGGTCATGGGGGCGCAGGTCAGCTCGTGGGTTCCCGCGGGGGGCGCCGAGCAGCTCTTCGTCGGTTCGCGGGCGCCGGTCGGCGCGAAGGCATTCAAGGGCGGCGTGCCGGTCTGCTTCCCGCAGTTTGCCGCGCAGGGGCCGCTTCCGCAGCACGGCTTCGCGCGCAACCTTCCCTGGGAGCCGGCTGGACACGGCACTGAGGACGCGGGCGGGTGGGCGGCCTTCCGCCTCTCCAACGCGGGCGCGCTGGCGAGCCGGTGGCCCCATAGCTTCCTGCTGGAGCTGCGGGTGAGCGTCGGCGGCCCGCGCCTCGACATCGCCCTGAGCGTCATCAACCCGGGCCCGCGCGCCTGGTACTTCACCGGCGCGCTCCATACCTACCTCCGGGTCGACGACATCGCGCACACCGGCATCGAGGGCCTCGGCGGGCGGCCCTATCTCGACAAGGCTGCGGGTGGCGTGGAGACGGTGCAGGCGGAGCCGCTCCTGCGTATCGCAGCCGCAACGGACCGGGTGTACCAAGGGGCCCGCGAACCGCTCCGGCTGCGCGATGGCGAGCGTACAGTCGCGATCGCGACGACCGGCTTTCCCGACGTCGTGGTGTGGAATCCCTGGCGGGAGGCGGAGGAGCGCCTTTCCGACTTCGCGCCCGGAGACTATCGCCACATGGTCTGCGTGGAGGCGGCCGTGGCGGCGGCGCCGGTCAGCCTGGAGCGGGACGAGCGGTGGTCGGGATCGCAGACCCTGACCGTGCAGGGCAACGCGTAGCGGGTTGGTCGCGCGCGTCTAGACGAACGTCGAGGACGATGTTACCTCAGAGCAGGCTACCCATGGGGAGGAACGAGATGAAGCTGCGGTACCCAGTCATCTTCGCCGCGGTGCTGCTGGCCGCCTGTCGCGGGGCCTATATCGTTTCCAGCCCGTCGCCGGATGCCGGTCCGGCCTCCGCGCCGGCGAGCGGAGCCGCGCAGCCGATGAGTCCCGCGGATCCCCGGCCGACGGCCCAAGTGGGCACGTCGCTGTACGCGCGCCTGGGAGGTGTCGACGCGATCCGCGCCGTGGTCCACGATTTCGTGGGTCGCGTCGGGGCCGACACGCGCATCAACGCCTTCTTCCGCGGTGTGGACCTGGCCAACCTCGAGCGCCTGTTGACCGAGCAGATCTGTTCGGCCACCGGCGGACCGTGTACCTACTCCGGCCGCTCGATGCGGGTGACGCACACCGGGCTCAACATCGGCGATGCCGACTTCAACGCGCTGGTGGAGGACCTGGTCGCCGCCCTGGAGCGCTTCAACGTGCAGCCGGCGGAGAAAGGTGAGCTGCTGCGGGCGTTGGGGGGGATGAAGGGCGACATCGTCGGGCACTGACGGATCGAGCGCACCAAACGGCGAAGCGCCGACACGACCTCTCGTTTCGGCGCTTCGGCTTTGGTCCCATCGGCGTGCTACAACTTCGGCAGCGTCACCCCAAGCTGGCCCTGGTACTTGCCCTTCTTGTCGGCGTACGACGTCTCGGGCGGCTCGTCGCCTTCGAAGAAGAGCACCTGGGCGATGCCCTCGTTGGCGTACACCTTGGCCGGCAGCGGTGTGGTGTTGGAGATCTCGAGCGTCACGAACCCCTCCCACTCGGGCTCGAAGGGCGTGACGTTGGTGATGATGCCGCAGCGGGCGTAGGTGGACTTCCCCACACAGATCGTCAGCACGTTGCGCGGGATCCGGAAATACTCCACCGAGCGGGCCAGGGCGAAGCTGTTGGGCGGCACGATGCAGACCGGCCCCTCGAACTCCACGAAGCTCTT
>JBGOSS010000058.1:0-22472 GCA_041476105.1 Gemmatimonadota bacterium | reverse complement strand
AGCCGGCCGCCCTGCTGGTACTCCCGGATCAGGGCCAGCTTCGCCTCGGGCGTCGCCTTGGCGAGGAAGTCGTCGACGCCGGCTTCGGCGGCGATGGCGGCGGCGGTGAGCGGATTGTCGCCGGTGATCATCACCGTCTTGATCCCCATCTGCCGCAGCTCGGCGAAGCGCTCGCGGATGCCACCCTTCACGATGTCCTTCAGGTGAATGACGCCGAGTATTTCGGCGCCGTCGGCAACCACCAGCGGTGTACCCCCGCCCTGGGCGATGCCCGTGACGAGCTGCCGGGTCTCCGGCGTGAGCGCCCCGCCCTTCAGCTTCACGTGCGCCTCGACCGCCTCGGCGGCACCCTTGCGGACCTCGCGACCGTCCAGGTCCACGCCGCTCATCCGCGTCTGGGCCGTGAAAGGCACGAAGTGGGCGCCGAGGGCGGTGACGTCGCGCTCCCGGATGCCGAAGCGCTCCTTGGCGAGGATCACGATGCTCCGGCCCTCGGGGGTCTCGTCAGCGAGGGACGCGAGCTGGGCGGCGTCGGCCAGACGCTGCTCGGTGACCCCCGGCGACGGCAGGAACGCCGTGGCCTGCCGGTTGCCCAGGGTGATGGTGCCCGTCTTGTCCAGCAGCAGCACGTCCACGTCGCCCGCCGCCTCGACGGCGCGGCCGCTGGTGGCGATGACGTTGGCCTGGATCATCCGGTCCATGCCGGCGATCCCGATGGCCGAGAGCAGGGCGCCGATGGTGGTCGGAATGAGGCAGACCAGGAGCGCGACCAGGATGGTGACCGTGACGGGCGTACCCTGTCCGGCCACCTGCACGCTGAAGAACGAGAAGGGCGCCAGCGTGACCGTTACCAGCAGGAAGATGATGGTGAGCACCGCGAGCAGGATGTCGAGCGCGATCTCGTTGGGCGTTTTTTGCCGGCGCGAGGCCTCGATCAGGTGAATGATCCGGTCGAGGAACGACTCCCCGGGGCTGGTCGTGATGCGCACCACGATCCAGTCGGAGAGCACCTTGGTGCCCCCGGTGACCGCGCTCCGGTCGCCGCCGCTCTCGCGGATGACCGGTGCGCTCTCGCCGGTGACGGCGCTCTCGTCCACGCTGGCCACGCCCTCGATGATCTCGCCGTCGCCGGGGATGAGATCCCCGGCCGCGACGAGCACCACGTCGCCCTTGCGCAGGCTGCTCGCCGGGGTCGGCTCGACCGACAGCTTGTGCGCCGGGTCGCGCAGCTTCTTGGCCATGATGTCGCGGCGCGTGGCCCGCAGCGCGTCGGCCTGGGCCTTGCCCCGCCCCTCGGCCATCGCTTCGGCGAAGTTGGCGAACAGCACGGTAAACCACAGCCAGAGCGCGATGGAGGCGACGAACCACGGCGACTCGTGGATCCGGCCCGCGAAAGCGCCCGCCGCCATCGCGGTGGTGAGCAGGCTGCCCACCAGCACCACGAACATCACCGGGTTCCGCACCTGATGGCGCGGATTGAGCTTGCGGAACGACGCCCGCACCGCCGCCCGGACCAGGGCGGGCTCGAACAGCTTGCGATTCCGGTCGCGGCTCATCGTGCCCCCACCATCTGGAGGTGCTCGACGATCGGCCCGAGGGCGAGCGCCGGCAGGAAGGTCAGCGCGCCGACCAGCAGCACGGTGCCCACCAGCAATCCGACGAACAGGGGGGTGTGCGTGGGCAGCGTCCCGGCGCTCACCGGCACCAGTTTCTTCTTCGCCAGCGAGCCGGCGATGGCGAGCACCGGCACGGCCACCCAGAAGCGCCCCAGCCACATCGAGACGCCGAGCAGGAGGTTGTAGAGCGGCACGTTGGCGTTCAGGCCGGCGAAGGCGCTGCCGTTGTTGTTCGACGCCGACGAGAAGGCGTACAGCACTTCGCTGAAGCCGTGCGCGCCGGGGTTGGTGATGCTGGCGCGCCCCGCCGGCAGGCTCACCGTGACCGCGGTCATCACCAGCACCGCGGCCGCCGGGACCAGGATCACCAGCGCGGCCATCTTCATTTCGTGCGCTTCGATCTTCTTGCCGAGGTACTCGGGCGTGCGCCCGACCATCAGCCCCGCGATGAACACGGCGATGATGGCGAAGACCAGCATCCCGTAGAGCCCCGACCCCACGCCGCCGTACACCACCTCGCCCAGCTGCATGAGCCACATCGGCACCAGGCCGCCCAGCGGGGTGAAGCTGTCGTGCATGGAGTTGACGGAGCCGTTGGACGCCGCGGTCGTCGCACTGGCCCAGATCGCCGAGTTGGCGATGCCGAAGCGCGTCTCCTTGCCTTCCATGTTGCCGCCGGCCTGGAGCGCCGTGGCCGCCTGGTCCGCGCCCGCCGCCGCGAGCTGCGGCGTGCCGCGCTGCTCGATGTGGGTGGTGAACACCACCAGCGGCACCAGGATCACCGTCATCGCCGCCAGGACCGCCCACCCCTGGCGCTTGTCCCCCACCATGCGGCCGAAGGTGTGGCAGAGGCCGGCCGAGATGATGAGGATCGCCAGCATCTCGAGGAAGTTGCTCGCCGGTGTGGGATTCTCGAACGGATGGGCGGAGTTGACGTTGTAGAACCCGCCGCCGTTGGTGCCGAGCTGCTTGATGGCGATCTGTCCGGCGGCGGGCCCGACCGCGAGGGTCTGGGTCGTAACGGTCGAGGTGTCCGAGGTCTGGAGCGGCTCGACCAGCTGCGCGACCGGGGCCGCGCGCCAGGTCTGTACCACGCCCTGCGACACCAGGGCCAGCGCGAGCACGATGGACAGCGGCAGCATGATGTAGAGCGTGCCGCGGGTGAGGTCCACCCAGAAGTTGCCGATGGTCTTCGTTTGGGCGCGCTTGAACCCGCGCACCAGCGCGACCAGCACCGCCATCCCCGCGGCCGCCGACACGAAGTTCTGAACACCGAGTCCCAGCGCCTGCGAGAGATAGCTGAGCGTCACTTCGCCGCCGTACGACTGCCAGTTGGTATTCGTGGCGAACGACACCGCGGTGTTGAACGCGAGATGCGCGGGCACGGCACCCAGACGCGCCGGGTTGAACGGAAGCAGCCCCTGCACCCGCTGGATCAGGTACACGGCGCCGAAGCTCAGCCCGCTGAAGATGAGCAGGGCGCCGGCGTAGCGCGTCCACGGCATCTCGTCATCCGGGCTGGTGCCGGCCAGGCGGTAGATGCCGCGCTCGATCGGTCCGAGCAGGCGCGCGAGCCACACGCGCTCGCCGCCGTAGACGCGCGCCATGTAGGCACCCAGCGGTACCGACAGCGCGATCAGCACGCCGAAATACAGCGCGATCTGCAGCCAGGAACTGCCGGTCATCCGAGCGACTCCGGCTTGAGGAGGGCATACACCAGGTACGCCAGCAGCGCGAGCGCGATAACCAGGCCGGCCAAGTAGAGGAAGGGCACGGGATCATCCCTCCAGACGCGCGCACAGGCGCAGCAGGCCGGCGGTCGCGGCCACCAGCACGATCAACACGAGCAGCATCACCAGATCGTCCATGACGGTCCTCCCGGATGGGCAGAACCTAGGGGCGGCGGCATTCGGAAGGTGTTAAGAGTGAGAAGGGCGGCGTTAGGACGTCATTAAGGAATGCTGAAAGGCCCTTCGAAGCGCGTTCAAGGACCCGGTTCGTGGGCCCCGCCGCGGGCCATGATGGCCCGAGGCGCGGGCGAAGATGTACCTTGGAGGCATGAGCACGCGCCCCTCGGAGTCGCGACTGGCCGCACCACAGGCTTTGCGGGATGGATGGGCATTCGCGGCGCTCGAGCGCGACGGCATCCTGTCGAAGAGCGACGCCGAGACGCTGCGCGCCGAGGCGCCCGAATGGGTCGCGACGCTCGTGGTCACGCGCGACTTCGCGACGGCCGAGCGCGCCGCCCAGGTACTCGCCAAGGCCGCGCACGTCGGAGCCGCGGACTTCGAGCGGGCCGACGCCGCGGCGGCACAGTTCCTTCCCGAGGCGGCGGCACGCCGCTACCTGGCGTTCCCGCTGTCGATCACCGACCGGACCATCCGCATCGCCACCGCCAATCCCCTCGACCTCGACGCCGAGCACGCGATCGGCTTTGCCTCGGGCCGCGGGGTGGAGTTCCTCTACGCCCTGCCCGAGGTCCTGCTCCCGCGTATCGAGGACCTCTACCGGCCGGAGCGCTCGATCGAGCGCCTGGTCAGCGGCCTGGGCACCGAGGCGACGATCGAGTCCTACGACGAGACGGCCGAGGGCCTCGGTACCGCGGCGATCGAGGCCCCCGCGTCGAAACTCGTGGAAGCCACGATCGCCGACGCGGTGCGCGAAGGCGCCAGCGACGTGCACCTCGAGCCGACGAGCCAGGGCCTGGTCATCCGTTACCGCGTGGACGGCGTGCTGCGCGAAGTGATGCGCGTCCCGCGCGGGGCGTCGTCGGCGGTGACACGCCGGATCAAGGTGACGGCGGGGCTCGACATCACCGATCCGCTGCGCCCCCACGATGGCCGGGCGTCGGCGCGCATCGACGGCAAGCCCTGGGACCTGCGGGTCTCCAGCGTCCCCATCGCGCGGCTCGGCGAGAAGATCGTGATCCGGCTGCTCGACCCGGCCTCGACCCACCTCAAGCTCGACGCGATGGGTCTCGGGCAGCTGGAACGCGAATCGCTGAACGCGCTCCTCGGGCACCGGGAAGGCATCGTGCTGGTGACGGGACCCACCGGGAGCGGCAAGACCTCGATGCTGTACGCCGCGCTCGAGACGATCCGCAGCCCGGGCATCAACGTGGTCACCGTCGAGGACCCGGTGGAGTACCGCCTCGCCGGCGTAAGCCAGATCGAAGTCAACGAGAAGCAGGGATTCACTTTCGCCAACGCGCTCCGCTCGGTGCTCCGGCAGGACCCGGACATCATCCTGCTGGGGGAAATCCGCGACCTCGAGACGGCCCAGACGGCGTGGCAGGCGGCGCTGTCGGGCCACTTCGTCCTCTCGACACTCCACACCAACGACGCCGCGGCGGCGGTGATGCGGCTCCGGGACATCGGCGTCGAGGCCTTCAAGATCGCGGCCGCGCTTAAGGGCGTCGTCGCCCAGCGCCTGGTGCGCCGGCTCTGCACCCACTGCGCCGCCGATGTCGGCGTGGAGACGCTTCCCGAGGCGGCGCGACCCCGTCCCGACGATGGCGAGGTGCACATCCGGAAGGCGGCGGGCTGCGCGCGCTGCGCGGGCTCCGGCTACCGGGGCCGCTTCGCCATCCAGGAAGTCCTCGACGTGGACCCCGCGATCGCGAAATTGATCGCCGAGGAGGCGATGAGCGCGGTGGTCGTCGAGGCGGCACGCAAACGGGGCATGCACTCGCTCTGGGAATCGGGGCTGCGGCGGGTGTGGCTGGGCGACACCGGCTACGAGGAGGTGGTGCGCGTGGTGGGCGAGCCCGTGGCCGATCGCGACGCCGGCGAGCCAGCCGCGCCTCCGCTTCCCGCGGCGCCCGACCCCGCCCGCCCACTGGTGCTGATCGCCGACGACGATCCGACCCAGCGGGCCATCGTGGCGGCGACGCTCGAGGCGGAGTCGTTCGCCACCGTCGAAGCGGACGACGGGCTGATGGCGCTCGAGCAGGCGCGGCGCTTGCACCCCGCGCTGCTGCTGCTGGACATGGAGATGCCGAAGATGGGCGGCTTCGAGGTGCTCGCCGCGCTGCGGGAGCGACTCTCGGGCCGCGGCGTCCCGGTCATCGTGGTGACGTCACGCGGCGACGCCGAGACCGAGAGCCGCTGCATAGAGCTCGGCGCCGAGGACTACATCGTCAAGCCGATCCGCCCCGCCACGCTGGTGGCGCGGGTGCGGGCCGTGCTCCGCCGCGTGGCGGCAACCTAGACAGACTTGGCCAAGATCCTCATCGTCGAGGACAACCCCGACAACATGAAGCTGTGCCGGGCCGTGCTCGCCGCGCGGGGCCACGAAGTGCTGGGTCTGCCCGGCGGTGAGACGCTGCTCGAGATGGTGCGGGCCGAGCATCCCGACGCCATTCTGCTCGACATCCAACTGCCCGGTGAGGACGGTTTTGCCCTGCTGGCGCGCCTCACCGCATCACTGAAGGCCCTGCCCCCGGTCATCGCGCTGACCGCGCACGCGATGGCGGGCGACCGCGAGCGAGCCCTGGCGGCGGGATTCGACGACTACCTCACCAAGCCGATCGACGTGTGGACCTTCGGCGAGACGGTCGAGAAGATCATGCGCGGGAGCACCGGATAGGAAACACGTCGCGCGTTCAGGCTTGCCCTCCATCCTCCATTCCCTTTCCTCTATCCTCCACCTCGTAGCCGGCGCACGCCACGATCGGCAGCGCCGGGTACTTCGCATAGGCCGGATCGGTATCAGAGCGGGTGCAGTAGATGAACCCGGCGCCCCGTCGCGTCGTGATGTGGCGTGCCCAGCGGCAGGACTCGCACAGGCCGGGCGGGGCCGACGAGCCCATCCTAGCGATGCGACGGGCGAGCGCGGCGTTCCGGCTCCAGCAGGCCGGGCAGCTCCACCGCCAGCTTCTCGGCGACCAGCCGCTGGCCGTAGTCGGTGAGGTGGACGAAGTCCCACCAGAGAAACCCGGTGCCGTTGCGCTCCCGCAGGTACTGCTGCAAGTCAATCACGGGGATCCCGCGCGTCGCCCCGATGGCGCGGACCACATCGTGCTTCGCGCCAAGATCGCCGTGCCAGGTATCCGTGGGCTTTCGCTCGGGGGAATTGGGCTCCAGGAGCAGGACGGCCGGAATGCCGGCCCGGGCGAGGGTGTCGACCATGCGACCCAGGTTCTCGCGCAAGGAGGCCGGGTGGATGTCGTTGTTCGACAGGTCGATCACCACGGCCCGGGGGGTGAACGGCAGGAGACTGTCCAGGAGCGCCGCCGTCGTGAGCGCGGTCAGCCCCGACACGCCCGCGTTGAGGCACTCGAAGCGGCGGCCGCGCGCGCCGGCGTTGAGCAACGTCTCCAGCTGCCGCACCCAGACCTGCTCCGGCAGGGTCGCGCCGGCTCCCCAGGTCTGCGACGCGCCGAGGAAGAGGATGCGGTAGACGGCGGCGCCGGCCGGCTTGCCGTAGTCGCGTCGCAGGTCTTGCAGCACGTCGCTCTGCCGGTACCCGATCCAGTAGGCCTCGTCCTTCCTCGCGCGCATCCCGAGGATGGGATAGGTCCGCCCTCGCTCGAACTGGTAGACGTACAGGATCGTGATGAGCACGAGCAGCACGAGGTGGGCCATGGTGATGCCGAGGCCGAGGTCGCGCCAGGGGACCGACCGCCGGCGGGCGAGCGTGGCGACGGCGCCCGCGAGCCCCGCGAATCCGGCGAGGGCGAGGAGGGCGATCAGGGGGGCGCGGCGCCAGTTGGTAAACGTCTCGCGAATCGTGGTGCCGCTCGTCAGGCGCAGCTCCACGTCGTCGACCAGGCCTTCCCGCTGCCCGCCGCGGAATCCCACGCGCGAGGGACCTGGACGCCGGTCGTAGGCCCCGACCGGACGACCATCCAGCTGGACCGACGCCCGGGGGCCGGCGAAGCTCACGCTCACCCGGTGCCAGACGTTCGGCGCCGTGCCGGAGGGCACCAGCGTGTCCAGCGCGACGAACCGGCCGATGGCGTCGGTCCGGAAATGCAGGCTCGGCATGTCGGCGCGGTCACTGAACCGTACGCCGGAGAATCCATCCGGCCCGATGTCGTAGAGGACGTTGACGTATCCCTCCGGGCCGAACCGGACCCTTGCGCCCAGCTCGGCCAGATCCAGCGGCCGGCGGTAGGTCACCTCCTGGAAGCCGAACCAGGCGCCGAGATCGAGCCGGTTCCGGGCCAGGGCCATCGCTTCAGTCCGGTAGGCGACCGCTCCCATGACCCCCCGCTTCAGGGTCGCCTTGGTGGAGATCCAATCGGGATGCTGGTCGAGCGAATTGGTGTAAAGCTGCCAGGTGCAGGTCGCCGCGATACTGACCAGGAGCAGCAACACCAGGATAACGGCCAGGAGATCGGCGTTCTTGGTCCGTACGGAGGTCAATGGAGCCCCTGCGGGAGGGAGGAGGGGATGCCCGGGGTGGGAGTCGAACCCACACGGGGTTTCCCCCTGCGGATTTTAAGTCCGCTACGTCTGCCAGTTCCGCCACCCGGGCGGTGCGAGAGCGGGAAACGGGACTCGAACCCGCGACCCCAACCTTGGCAAGGTTGTGCTCTACCAACTGAGCTATTCCCGCGACGTGACCGAAGCTTGGCCGGTGCGGGGAACGACGTCAAGGCGAGCCGGCCGGGGTGACATTGACAAAGACCTCCGTTATCCGTACCGTCACCCCGACTTTCGTACAGGCTTTTCACACGCTGCCTGACCAATTCCAACTGTCTGCTGGAGGTACCATGCGGCGAAACGCCGTGCGGATCGCCGTTCTCGCGATGACCGGGCTGGCGCTGCGCGCCGGCCACGCCATGGCCCAGGGATACGGCGTCTACGAACACGATGCGTGCACCATGGGGCGGGCGGGCACCGGCGTAGCGAAGCCGTGCAACGCCAGCGCGGTCTTCTACAATCCAGCGGGCATCGTCCAGGCCGGCGGCACCCGCTGGAACGTTTCGGTGGGCGGCGTGCTCATCCGGCCGAGCTTCACCTTCACCGACAGCGTGACCGGCGCCGCCACCACGGGGCCGGCCAACACCATCCCGGTGCCCCACGTCTTCATCACGCGCCAGTTCGCGCACGGCTGGGCGGCCGGCTTCGGCATTTTCGCCCCCTACGGCCTGATCTCGGAGTGGCCCACCACCTTCTCCGGCCGCTTCCTGGGATACCGCTCCGAGCTCAAGACCATCTACTTCCAGCCCACCATCGCGAAGCAGGTCAACAGCTGGCTCCAGATCGGCGCCGGGTTCGACTACATCCGGACCACGGTCGACCTGAAGCAGCGTGTGGACCTGTCGTCGCAGGTCGCGGCGGCCGGCGGCGTCACCTTCGGCAACCTCGGCATCCCGCTCGGCACCGATTTCGCCGACGCGCACGTGACCGGCGGCAGCTGGTCGGGCACCGGCCATTTCGGGGTCATCATCAAGCCGATGCGCCGCATCACCATCGGCGCGCGGTACCTGATGCGGTCGACCGGCGACATCCAGGGCGACGCGGCGTTCACGCAGCTGCCGACGGGCATCCTGCTCCCGGCGGGCAGTCCGCTCCAGCCCGGCGTCAACGGGATTCGGTGCTCCGGCCACGTGCCGATTGACACGCTGCGCGCCGCCGTGGGCCTGGAGCTCGACCAGGTGCTCGAGTGCAACAACGTCTTCGGGACCACGCTCGCCAAGCAGCATGCCTCGACCAGGGTGCCGCTGCCGGACCAGTTCGTCATCGGCGTAGCGATCAACGTCACCAGCCAGCTCACCGTCCTCGGCGACTACCAGCGGGTCGACTGGCACAAGTTCATCAGCCTGCCCTTGAACTTCGCGACCATCGGCTCCCGGACGCTGTGGGAGGACTTCACCAGCACCGATGGCCTGCGGGTCGGCGCGCAGTTCGACGTCAACTCCTCGGTGTCGGTGCGGGGCGGGATGCTGTGGCATCAAGGCGCGGCACCCGACAACACCGTCACGCCGCTCCTGCCGGAAGGCGAGCGCGTGGAGCAGACGCTGGGCCTCAGCCTGAAGATCATGAGCAACGCCCGGATCGACGCCGCCTACCAGCACATCACGCAGGCCGATCGGCGCGGACGCGTCGTCGACGCCGCACGGGGCGCTGGTGCCTCGCTCAATTCCGGCCTCTATTCGGGTGGCGCCAATCTGTTCGGCGTCAGCCTGGCCTGGGGGTTCTAACCGATGGAGCAGACTCGCATGACTCAGCGTCCGGGCGCGCGCCTCGCCGCCCTCCTCGTCGCCGCCGCCCCGCTGTTCGCGTCGTGCACCAGCATGCTCGACGACCAGGCCATCGGGACGCGCCCCAATCCGTCGGGTGGCCCCGAATTCCTGACCTACGCGGCGATCGGCACCAGCATCGGCGCCGGGATCCAGTCGGGCGGCATCAACGACAGCACCCAGCGCGAGGCGTTCACCTTCCAGCTCGCCCTGGATATGGGCCTCAAGCCGGGCGTCGACTGGTTCTACCCGAGCTTCAACGCACCCGGCTGCCCGCCCCCGTTGAGCAACGCCCTCACCGGCGCGCGGGTCGGGGGCCAGAGCGCGGCCTTCTGCGGCACCCGGGCCACCGGCTCCGTCCGTCCGTACGTCAACAACACCAGCATCCCGAGCCTGCGCGCGTCGCAGGCGCTCGACATCACCGCCCTGCCGTTCCCCATCACCGACACGCTGAAGCTGGCGCAGTTCATCGTCGGCTCGCGGAACCCGATAGACATGGTGGAAGCGGAAGGGCCGACGTTCATCACCGTCGAGGTCGGCGCGAACGATGTGCTCGGCGCCGCCACCCGCGGCGACCCGGCCCTGCTCACCCCGTTGGCGAGCTTCCAGGCGACGATGGACGCCCTGTCGGCGCGCGTCGTCGGCACCGGCGCCAAGGTCGCGATCGCCAACGTGCCGGGCGTCACCTCGATCCCGCACTTCGCGCACAGCAGCATCATGTGGTGCCTCAAGACCGGCGCCTGCCCCGGCGTCCCCGCGACGCCGCCCTTCAGCCTGGCGACCTTCACCATCGACAACAGCTGCGCGCCGGCCGCGGCGGTCCCGACCGCGATCGGCGACAACTACCTGCTGCCCTTCACCACGCTCGGCGCCTTCCTGTCCACGCTGTCGGCCGGCCGCGCCGCCAGCCTGAACTGCGCGACCGACCAGGCGCTGCTGGCCCCGGCGGCGACGCCGACCATCCCCAGCGTACCCGCCGGCGCGACCCTGACCCCGGCGGAAGTCACGACGATCGGCGCGGCCGTCACCGCGTTCAATGCCAAGATCGCCGCGCTGGCGACGGCCAACGGCTGGGCCCTCGTGGACTTCAACGCGCTCCTGCTCGCCCAGGCCGCGAGCATTCCGCCCTTCCCGAGCCTCTCGACGCCGACGCAGCTGTTCGGCACGCTCTTCTCGCAGGACGGCATCCACCCGACGAAGGCCGGACACAAGCTCATCGCCCAGGCCTTCGTAACCGCCATCAACGCGAAGTACGGGACCGCGCTGCCGGCGATTCCGTGATGGCTGAAAGCTGAAAGCTGAAGGCTGAAGGCTGAAGGCAAGCAAAGCCCCGGGATTCCGGGGCTTTGTTTTGTCTGCCATTGGCCTTCAGCCTTCAGCCTTCAGCCTTCAGCCTTCAGCCGTAGCTCGCCCCGCGCCCCGGCTTCACCACCTGGACCGACGCCGCCGCGAGCGATGTGTCTGCCGCGAGCCGCCGCGCCACCTCGCCCCCCGACCCGGCCTGCGCCACCACCAGCACCGAGCCGCCCCAGCCCGCGCCCACGAGCCGGGCGCCGAGAACGTGCGGCAGCGCGCGGGCCGACGCGACGATGGCGTCGAGTCGGGGCGTCGAGCACTCATAGAGGTCGCGCAGCGAGTCGTGGGAGGCATTGACCAGCGCGCCGAAGGACGCGTGATCGCCGGCATCGAGGGCCTTCGCGGCGAGGAGCGCGCGCTGGTTCTCGTTGACGACGTGCCTCACCCGGCGTCCCAGCGGCTCCTGCAGCTTCGGCAGCAGCGCCCCGAGGCGCGCGGGCGGCAGATCCACGAGCAGCTCGAGCGCGGGCACCTCCCGGCGCAGTAGCGCGAGCGCCTCCTCGCCTTCGCGGCGTCGCTCGGCGTAGGCCGAGTCACGCAGGTTGTGTCGCTCGCCCGAGGCCACCACTACGAGATCGAGAGGAACCGGTACCGTTTCGTGGGCCAGGGTGCGGCAATCCAGGAGCAGGGCCGAGCCTTCGGGTGCGAGCGCCGATGCGATCTGATCCATGCGGCCGCACGGTACCCCGGCGAACCCCGTCTCGGCGCGCCAGGCGAGGTCGGCCAGGGCCTCGGGCGCCGCGGGCCGCCCGGCCCAGCGCGCGAGGGCGAATGCCGTCGCGACCTCGAGGGCCGCCGACGAGCTGAGGCCGGCCCCGAGCGGCACATCGCTCGCGACGGCGACGGCGAGCCCGCCCGCCCAGGGGGACGCACCGAGGTCGTAGAGCGAGGCCACACCGGCGGGGTAGTCGCTCCAGTTGCCGAGCGGCCGCGGCGGCCACCCACCCTCGACGGCGGTCTCCTGCTGGGAGACGGCACGCAGCCGAGCCGGGGCGTCGCCGACGGCCACCGCCGTGCGCACGTCGGTCGCCACGGGCAGCACGTGCCCACCGTGATAGTCCACGTGCTCGCCGATGAGATTCACCCGGCCCGGCGCCGATGCGACGGCAGCCGGCTCGCGGCCGAACGTCTCGCGGAAGAGCACGCGGGCGCGCTGCTCAGGATTCATTGACCCCCTCAGGCCATGCCGCTAGTCTTATCGCTTCCATGCGCCGCCTGGCCCTCGCCGCCGCTGTTCCGCTCCTGGCTGTCATGCTCGCTCCCGCTCCCGTCCTCGCGCAGGGCGAGAATGCGCTGCCGATGCGCGGGGGTTCGTTCCGACTGTCTTTCGGCTCCGATTGGGCCCACTACACCGATCGCTTCGGCATGCCGTCGTCGGCCCATCCGGGACTCATCGACGGCGCCCGCGAGCCGCTGGGCGCGGACTTCAGCGCCGAATCGCTGGGCGTGCGACAACTCGAGTTTCTCACACCGCTCCAGAACCAGCTGCGCGCGCTGACCGGCCTGGGGAGCTACGAGCTGAACATCGGACGCACCAGGCTGGTGCTGGATGCCAGCGTCCGGCGCCAGCCGATCCGCCTGGCCTTCGCGCCCTCGGCGCGACTCGGCTTCCAGGTCACCGTGCCCATCGTGCGCTCCCGGATGAGCGCCTTCCTCGCCCCGCCCGATACGACGGGCGCCGGAGCCGGGAACGTCGGCTCCTACTCGGCCGTCACGCTCGACGCCTTCCGCATCCAGGCCGATACGGCGCTGCGGGCCCTGGCCCAGCAGGCGGCGAGCGGGCCGGCCGCCCTGCGCGCCCAGGCCCAGGCGGAGCTGGCCGCGATCCGGCCGCTGGTGTGCGGCCTCTCCACGCTCGCGACGCGCAGCGCGACCGACCCCGCATCGCCCTGCTTCGGCGGTATCGGCCCGGCGCCCTTCCTGCCGGTGGACACCAGCCTCGCGGGCGACAGCATCACCGCGCGGCTCAGCCAGGCGCGGACGAGCTACCAGACGCTGCGCTCGCAGTACCTCGTCCAGGGCGTGACGCTGCCGACCTTCGACGCCGCCTACGCGCTGCCGACCGCGCCGCTCGATAGTGTCGGCCTGCGCACGCTGTTCACCAACTCGGGAGCCTTCGGCGGAGACTCCCTGGCCGAGGTGGTGCGGACCGGCATCGGCGACATCGAAGTCGGCGGGTGGCTCCAACTGGCCAACAGCGCTGGCTGGCGCAGCCAGCTCGCCGTGACGGTCCGGCTGCCCACCGGCAAGATGGACGCGCCCGGCAACCTGATCGACGTCGGCACCGGCGATCACCAGACCGACGTCGAGATCGGCTTCCGCAACGACCTGGTGCTCAGCCGGAATCTGTGGGTGCACGCGGGAGGCCGCTACGGCGTCCAGATGGCCGACCAGCTGACGCGGCGCGTCACGCCCTGGTACCTGCCGTACGCGGGGGCCTCGAGCGAAGCGGCGCTCGACCGCAACCTGGGCGACTACTACGCGCTGGACGTCGTCCCCAATTGGCAGCTCGACGACGCCTTCCGATTCGGCCTGGGGTGGCACTACTTCCACCAGGGGGCGACGACCTGGAGCTACGCGGATCCGACCGACGAAGCGCGGATCGGCCTGCCGGCCAGCGTGCTCGGCCAGGCCACGTCGCAGACCTTCATGCGCGTCGGCGCCGGCATCACCTTCTCGACGCTGGAGCGCTACGCCCAGGGCCGCGCCCGACTGCCCTACCGCGTGACCTGGTCCTACAACGCGACCTTCTGGGGTCGCGGCGGACAGACGCCCAAGGCGGGGGTGATGATGGTCGAGATTCAGGCGTTCTTCGGGAATCTGCGCTGACTATCGGTCCTTCAGCATCTCTTGCGCGTGCTTGCGGGCCGTGGTGGCGCTGCCCCCCAGCATCCGCGCGATTTCTTCCACTCGATCCTCGCCGTGGGCGACCTGCACGTCGGTCTGCGCGACCCCCTGGTCCGTACCCTTGGCCACGACGAGATGGCGCGCGGCCGCGGCGGCGATCTGGGGAAGGTGGGTGATGACCAGCACCTGGTGTCCCTGGGCGACGTGAGCCAGGGCCCGCGCGACCCGGTCCGCGACCTGGCCGCCGATGCCGGCATCCACCTCGTCGAACACCAGCGTCGGCACGTGATCGTGACGCACCAGCTCGACCTTGAGCGCCAGCATCAGGCGCGACAGCTCCCCGCCCGAGGCCGCCTTCGAGACCGGGCGCTCCCCCATGCCGGGATTCAGCGAGCAGAGAAACTCGACCGACTCGGCGCCGGTACGGCCTGGCGCCGCGAGTCGCTCGAGCGCCACGCGGAGCCTGCCATCCGGCATCCCAAGGCCTGCCATTTGGCGTGACACGGCGGTTCCCAGCCGGCCGGCGGCGACGCGCCGCCGGGCGCTCAGCGCTCGCGCGGCCGCGTCGAGGCGCTCCTCGGCCAGCGCCAGGCGACGCGCCAGGTCATCCAGGTCGGCGTCGGCGGTATCGAGCAGCTCGAGCTCGGCGCGGGCTTCCGCCCCGGCGGCGAGCACCCGGTCCTCTCCCGGCCCGTACTTCTGTTCCAGCTTGAAGAGGAGGTCGCGCCGCCGCTCCACCGCGGCCAGCCGCGCCGGATCGAGCTCGATGGCGTCGGCATAGTCCCGCACCGCGCGCTCCAGCTCCTGGGCGTTGAGCAGCGCCGCCTCGAGGAGGTCGCGCCACCCCGCGCTCCCGCGCGCATCGATGCGCTCCAGCGACGCCAGCAGCCGGCCCACCTGCCCCAGGACGTGACCGGCCGCGCGATCGTCGCCGCCGAGGAGATCGGCGAGCTCGGCGGTGGTGCGGCCCAGCTCTTCGGCGTGGCCGAGGCGGCGGGCCTCGTCCTCCAGCGCCTCGAGCTCGCCGGGACGCGGGGCGGCGCCACCGATCTCGTCGGCGACGTGGCGCAGGTAGTCGGCGCGCCGGAGCGCCTCGGCGCGACGCGACGCGACGGCGCCTCGCTCGGCCCGCAGCCGCTCGCACTCGTCCCAGAGGGCTGCTACCGCCCCCGCTTCTTCGTCGGCGGACCCGAAGGCGTCCAGGATGGCGCGCTGCGTCGAGCCGCGCAGCAGCGACTGGGTCTCATGCTGGCCATGCAAGTCCACCAGCAGCGCACCCAGCTCGCCCAGGATGCCCACGGTGCAAGGCGAGCCATTCACCCACGCGCGGCTGCGGCCGGTGGCCTGCACCTCCCGCTTCAGGATGAGCCGCCCTTCGTCGAGCTCGATGCCGAGGCGATCCAGCGCCGCGGCAAGCTCGGCGCGCTCGCCCGGGCGCCCGACGTCGAACACCCCCTCGACCACCGCGCGCCCGCTCCCCAGGCGCACCAGCTCGCTCTCGGCGCGCTCGCCGAGCAGCAGGGCCAGCGCGTCCACGAGGAGCGACTTGCCGGCACCGGTTTCGCCGGTGAGGACGTTGAGACCCGGGGACAGCTCGAGGCGCGCGTCGGCGATGACTGCGAGGCCTTGCACACGAAGCTCAGAGAGCATGAGCTAGCGAGTGGAGCTCCACTGTCGTCATGCCCGGCCCCCGAGATCGCCCCAGGCCAGCTTCCGGCTCAGGCGGCCGAAGAAGCTCTCGTCGCCAATCTGGGCGAGAAGGACGGGTTCGAGCGCACGCATCACGGTGACGTCCTGGCGTGCCCGGAGGTGGGCCGTGGCCTGGCCGTCGATCGACACGCGAAGCTCGTCGGGATCGGGCACCGGATCGAGGACGCGGATGGCGACCGTCGCGGTGGCCGGCACGACCAGCGGGCGCACGGCGAGGGTGTGGGGGCTGATCGCGGTGACGATGAAGCAGTCCACGCCGGGCACCACGATCGGCCCGCCCGCCGAGAGCGAGTACGCCGTCGAGCCGGTCGGCGTCGCGATGATGATGCCGTCGGCCGAGTAGGTGCCGACCGTCTCGCCATCCACGGCCAGGGCCAGCCGGATCACGCGCGCCACGCCGCCCTTGTGGACCACGACGTCGTTGATCGCCAGCGCCTGCGGGCCGTCGTCGCCGATCCGCGCGGTCAGCGCGATGCGCCGCTCGACGGTGTACTGGCCGCGCACCAGGCGGCGCAGGGCGTCCTCCGCCTGCTCCGGCCCCGCCGCCGCCAGGAAGCCGAGCCTGCCGAGATTGATGCCGAGGACGGGAATGCCGCGCTGGCAGCCGATGCGGGCGCCGCGCAGCAGGGTGCCGTCGCCGCCCAGGCTCAGGATCATGTCGAGATTGGCGTCGTGCAGGGGCGTGCCGCTCACGCCTTCGATCAGGTCGGCCAGCTGCGGCTCGTAGACCAACTCCACGCCGATGCGGGGCGCGGCGGCGGCGAGCTTCGACACGAGATCCACCAGCGGCCGGTACCGGCGGTTCCCGACCAGGCCGATGCGCATCAGGAGACGGCGGCCTCCTCGGCGTGCAGCGCGCGGATGCGCGCCGCGATGCCCTCCGCCGTGAGGCCGACCTCGGCGAGCTGCTGGGGCCGCGGGGCGTGCTCGTAGGTCCGGTCGGGCACGCCGAGCGCGATGACGCGCACGCCGGGTGCGATGGCCTGCACCGTCGCCGCGAGCGCGGCGCCGAACCCGTTCACCACCGAGCCGTCCTCGACGGTGACCAGCACGCCGTGATGCTCCACCAGCGCGTCGAGCATCGTCCGGTCGATCGGCTTGAGAAACCGCGCGTTGACGACCGAGACGTCGAGCCCCTCGGCCGCCAGCATATCGGCGGCCTGCAGCGCGGGCTCGCACATCACGCCGACGGCAAGCAGCGCGCACTGCTTGCCCTGCCGCAGCATCTCCCAGGTGCCGTAGGGCACCGGCTCGACCTCGGCGGCCACCGGCGGCTCGGCCGGCGCCTTGTCGCGCGGGTAGCGCAGCGTGAAGGGCCCGTCGTGGGCCAGGGCGCAGCGCAGCAGGCCGATCAGCTCCTTCCCGTCGCGGGGCGCCGTCACGGTCATGTTAGGCACGGCCAGCATGTAGGGAATGTCGAAGAGGCCCATGTGGGTCTGGCCGTCGTCACCCACCATCCCCGCGCGGTCCATGCAGAAGATCACCGGCAGGTTCTGGATCGCCACGTCGTGGATGACGCTGTCGTAGGCGCGCTGGAGGAACGTCGAATAGATCGCGCACACCGGCCGGATGCCCTGCGTGGCCAGCCCCGCCGCGAAGGTCACCGCGTGACCCTCGGCGATCCCCACGTCGAAGAAGCGCCCGGGCCACTTCTTCTGGAAGATATTGGTGCCCGTACCCGAGGGCATCGCCGCGGTGATCGCGACGAGGCGGGGGTCTTCGGCCGCGAGCTGGGTGATCGCGTCGCCGAACACCTTGGTCCACGCAGGCGGACCGCCCGAGGCCGACTTCAGCTTGCCGGTCACCGGGTCGTAGGGCTGCCGCGCGTGGTACTTCTCGAGATCGGGCTCGGGGAGCGGGAAGCCCTTCCCCTTCTGGGTCACCACGTGCACCAGGCGGGGGCCCTTCAACGTCTTGACCAGGTCGAAGGTCGAGACCATCAGCTCGACGTCGTGCCCGTCGATTGGCCCGAAGTAGCGGAAGCCCAGTTCCTCGAAGAGCATCCCGGGCGACCACATGTTCTTGACGCTTTCCTCGAGCTTCTTGCTGAAATCCACGACACCATGGCCGAGGTATTTCGAGCTCATCTCGATCACGCCCTTGACCTTCTCGCGGACCCGGTTGGTCAGCGGCGAGGCGATGATGGAGCCGAGGTACTTGTTGATCGCCCCGACGTTAGGCGCGATCGACATCCCGTTATCGTTGAGGACGATGATGACGTCGCGGTCGGAGTGGCCGGCGTTGTTCAGGCCCTCGTACGACATGCCGCAGGTGAGGGCCCCGTCGCCGAGGACGGCGACGACGTGGTAGGCGTCGCGGTTCAGGTCGCGCGCCGTGGCGACGCCGAGGGCGGCGCTGACCGCGGTACCGGCGTGCCCCGCCCCGAAGACGTCGTGCTCGCTCTCCGACCGGCGGAGGAAGCCGTTCAGCCCGTCGGGCTGGCGCAGCGTCGGGAAGCGCTCGTTGCGGCCGGTGAGGACTTTCCACGGGTAGCCCTGGTGGCCCACGTCCCAGAGGATCTTGTCGGTGGGGCTCTCGAAGGCGCGCAGCAGCGCCACGGTGAGCTCGACGACGCCGAGGCCGGCGCCGATATGCCCGCCGGTGGTCGAGCAGACGTCGATGAGCCGCTGGCGCACCTCGTCGGCGAGCTGCTGCAACTGCTCCCTGGGCAGCCGGCGGATGTCCGCGGGCGACCTGATCGTCTCCAGGACGGCCATCGTCAGATCCTCTTCGGGGTTACGAGCGCCGGGCGACGACGAAACGGGCGAGCGCCGCCAGCAAGGGGGAAGATACTCCCGCCTCCGCCAAGTGGGCCACCGCGCGCTCGGCGAGCCGTTCGGCCTCGCGGGAAGCGCCCTCGACGCCCATGAGCAGCGGGTAGGTGGGCTTGCCGAGCTTGGCGTCCTTCCCCGGCGTCTTGCCCAGCTCGCTCGAGGTGGCGGTGAGATCGAGGACGTCGTCGGCGATCTGGAAGGCGAGGCCGACCTCCTCGCCGTAGGCCCGGTAGGCCCGGCGCGCCCGGGGCTGCGCCCCCGCCGCCACGGCGCCGATCTCGACCGACGCGGCGATCAGGGCCCCGGTCTTGCGGCGCTCGAGGTCGGCCACGTAGTCCTCCGTCACCTCCGTCACCTCCCGCCCTCCCGAGAGCAGGTCCATCACCTGGCCCCCGATCATGCCGCCGCCGCCGGCGGCCCGGAAGAGCACCCCGGTGAGGTCGCGCGTGGCCTCGGCGCCCAGGCCCATGAGCCGGGCCCCGCGCACCATCGCGGCGGCGGCCACCGGCACCATGGCGAAGCCGGCGACCGTGGCGGTGCGCACCCCCATGGCGCGGTGCAGCGTCGGCCGGCCGCGGCGCAGATCGTCGTCGTCCATGCACGGCAGGTCGTCGTGGACCAGCGAGTACGCGTGGACGATCTCGACCGCCGCGGCGATGTCGGCGATCGCCGCCGCCCGCCCGCCCGCGGTCTCGTAGGCGGCGAGCACCAGCGCCGGACGGAACCGCTTGCCGGAACCCAGCACGGCATACCCGACGGCGTCGCGCAGGGCGGCCGGTGTCTCGGCCAGCAGCTCGGGCAGCGCCCGCTCGAGCGCCGCGTCACACGCCACGCGGGCACGCGCGAGAAAGCGGCCGACGTCGGGCGAGGCTTCAGCCAAGGTCCGCGGCATCCACGCTTCCATCGGCGGTCTCGCGCAGCTGCTTGAGCCGGACCTCGGCGTCGGTGAGCCGGCGGCGCGCTTCGCGCAGCCGGCCCACGCCCTCTTCGAACAGCGCCAGCGCCTTGTCGAGGTCGAGGTCTTCCTGCTGGAGCGACTGAACGATCTGCTCGAGCCGTTCCAGGTCCGCTTGCAAGGACGGTGTCGCGCCACGCGGAGCCGGACCCTTCGATTCGCCCTTCACGATCCCGCCTCGCTGCGGGCGGGTACCTCGCCGTCCGTCACGCGAAGGCGAAAGGCGCGGCCCGCCGGAAGGTCCCCGACGGTGCGCAGCACCTGTCCATCCTCCGCGCGCGCGACGGCGTAGCCGCGACCCAGCACCTTGAGCGGCGAGAGCGCATCGAGGGAGGCGCCGTACTGGTCCGCGAGGGCGCTCTGCTTCGCCAGGCGCGAGGCGCACGACGTCCCCATGCTCCGCACCGCCGCGCGCAGCCGATGCCCCGCGTCCTGGACTCGTCGCGTCACGGCGCCTTCCATCCGGCTCCCGGCGGCCGCGAGGCGCAGGCCCGCCGATTCCACCCTCCCTCCCGCCGCCTGCCCGAGGTGGGTACGCAGCCCGTCGAGGTGGCGCAGCAGCTCGAGTCGGTCGGGCACCGCCGCCTCGGCGGCGGCCGAGGGCGTGGGCACCCGCAGGTCGGCCACCAGGTCGGTGAGCGTGGTATCGATTTCGTGGCCTACGGCGCTGATCGTCGGCACGCGCGAACCGGCGACGGCCCGCGCGACGGCTTCGTCGTTGAAGGCGATGAGGTCCTCTTTCGAGCCTCCGCCCCGCCCCACGATGAGCACGTCGAGCCCCTCGAAGCGGTTCGCGACACTTAGCGCGCGGATGATGGCGCGCGGCGCATTGTCGCCCTGCACCTGGGTCGCGATCAGGATCAGCTCGCAGCAGGGCCAGCGGCGCGTGACCACCGCGACGATGTCGGTCCACGCGGCGCCCTCGGCGCTGGTCACCACGCCGACGCGCGAGGGAAACACCGGCAGGCGGCGTTTGCGCGCGGGATCGAGCAGGCCGTCCTTCTCGAGCGCCTTCCGGGCGCGCTCGACCTTGAGCGCGTGGAACCCGCCCTCGGGTCTCGGTAGGAGCTGCTTGATCGTGAACCGGAGCTGCCCCTTCTCGGTGTAGACGCTGAGGCGCCCCTGGGCATAGACCTTCATCCCCTCTTCGGGGGCCTCGGCCAGGCGCCGGGCGTCCTGGGACCACACCATGCAGGCGATCGCGGAGGTGCGGTCCTTGAGGGTGAAGTACCAATGGCCACTGCTCCACTCCTTGAAGCCCGACACCTCGCCTTCGATCCACACCGGTGGCAGCTGGTTGATGGTGTCGCGCGCTCCCTCGACCAGCTCGGTCACCGTGTACGGCCGGTCTTCGGGCGCCGCCGCGGCCAGCGCGAGCTCGAGATTCACGACGCCTGCCGCGCCGCCTGCACCGTGTTCTTCATCAGCAGCGCGATCGTCATGGGCCCCACGCCGCCGGGCACCGGCGTGATCGCCGAGGCAACCTCCTTCGCCTCGGCGAAGTTCACGTCGCCGGTGAGGCGGTAGCCTTTCTCCGTTCCGGGGGCGTCCACGCGGTTCACGCCGACGTCGATCACCACCGCGCCGGGCCGGATCATCGCGCCGGTGATGACCTCGGGCCGCCCCGCGGCCACCACCAGGATGTCGGCGTCCGTCGTGTAGCGCGCCAGCTCCTTCGTCCTGGTGTGGCAGACGGTGACGGTGGCATTGCCGCCCGGGGCGTCCTGGAGCAGCATGTTCGCCACCGGCCGCCCGACAATCATCGAGCGCCCGACCACCACCGCGCGCGCGCCCTTGGTGTCGACGCCGCTGCGCATCAGCAGCTCGATCACACCGGCCGGCGTGCAGGGACGGAAGGCGTCGCGGTCACCGCGCACCACCTTGCCCACATTTACCGGGTTGAATCCGTCCACGTCCTTCGCCGGGCTGATCCGGTTGACGACGCGGTCGAAGTTCATGGCCTTGGGCAGCGGCGACTGCACCAGGATCCCGTGCACCGTCGTGTCGGCGTTGAGCCGATCCACCAGGGCGAGGAGCTCGGCCTCGCCGGTCGTTGCCGGGAGCCGTATGGTATCCGACTTCATGCCCAGCTCGTCGGCCGCTTTGCCCTTCATGCGCACGTAGACCTGGCTGGCGGGGTCCTCGCCGACGATCACGACGGTGAGTCCGGGCGTGATGCCGCGGGTCCGGAGGGCCGCGACCTCAGCCTTGAGCTCGCCGCGGATGGCCTTGCCGATCGCGGTGCCGTCGATGATCCGTGCGCCCATTAGTCCTCTTTGGTCAACAGCCGACAGTCAACAGGTAACAGGCAACAGTCGACAGTCGACAGTCGACAGTCGACTGTCGACCGTCGACTGTCGACTACTTCGCAACTCCAACTGCCCGCGTCTCGCGAATGACCACCACGCGGATCTGCCCCGGGTACTGGAGCTCGGCCTCGATCTTCCGCGCGATCTGCTCCGACAATTCGCCCATCCGGGCGTCGTCCACCGATTCGGGCGTGACGATCACCCGCACTTCGCGTCCCGCCTGGATCGCGAAGCTCTTCTCGACCCCCGGAAAGCCGGTGGCGATCTCCTCGAGCCGGGTCAGGCGCTTCACGTAGCTCTCGAAGGCCTCGCGGCGCGCGCCGGGGCGCGAGCCCGAGGCGCTGTCGGCGGCCTGCACGATCACCGAGATGGCGGTCTCGTGCGGCACGTCGTCGTGGTGCGCGGCGATGCAGTTGATGGTGATGGCATCCTCGCCGTACTTGGTCGCCATCTCGACGCCGAGCTGGACGTGGGTGCCCTCGTGCTCGTGGGTCAGCACCTTGCCGATGTCGTGCAGCAGCGCGCCGCGGCGGGCCTTTGCGGCGTCGAGCTTCAGCTCGGCGGCCATGATCCCCGCGATCCAGCACACTTCCTTGACGTGCTTGAGGAGGTTCTGCCCGTAGCTGGTGCGGAACTTCATCCGGCCGACCAGCTTGATCAGCTCGGGATGGAGACCGTGCACGCCCACGTCGTAGGCGGCCTGCTCTCCCGCTT
>JBGOSS010000057.1:0-22595 GCA_041476105.1 Gemmatimonadota bacterium | reverse complement strand
CGGCACCAGCCTGTGCCTATCCTGCTCCATCGGGTGTACTCCTTTCGGTTGGCGCTGCGCTAACAGCGCCGTCGGTGATCGTTTTGACTCACCGCAAGGATGCACCCGATCTTCCTTTTCTACGAACTACGAGACACTACTCTCGCCAAGGGCGAACCCCATACACAGGGTAGGTCTAGATGAAGATTCATCTTCGAGCGGCCGCCGGGGCTGCGTTTGTCCTGGCTCTCACAACCTGCACTGGCGAGTTGCCAACCAGCAGCGACACGCAGCAACTGACAAGCACGGCAAATGTCTGTCCGGACTTCTGCGACGACGTGGACCCGGCTCCTTCGGCGCCGGGAATCTTCATTGGTCATGCCCTGACGCCAAGTTTCTGCTTTAACGGCCCCTTTAACGACATTGACCAGGACGGGTTGAACGATTACTGCGAAACGATGATTTCCTACTTCTTCCGGCCTGAGTTGAAGTACTGGTCGGTAGATGATACGCGGGGCGAACCGTACTGGGTGGCGCGCTCGGACAGCAGCGGCCACGTCTTCGTGGGTTACCTCATTTCGTACTACCGGGATGGCGGATCCTCCGCTTGGGGCTGTCACGTTCCTATCTTGATCTTCGCTCCGCCAGACCCAAGCTGCGGGGGGCACAACGGCGATTCCGAGTCGATTTGGCTGCTGATCGCTTACAATGCCAGCACGGAACACTGGATTCTCAATAGCGCGTACTACTCCGCTCACACGTCTTGGAACTATTCAACGTACAACGCAGCTTCGGGGTACGCTGCGCTCGAGTACCCAGGTCAACTCGGCGGGTATCCAAGGGCATGGGTATCCGAGGGCAAGCACGCGAACTACTTCTCCAATGCCGACTGCAACGATCAGATTGTCGGCACCTGCTCGAATGCCAACACGTCGACGCGGCTTGAATGGAGCAACAGCTTCAACATTGGAAGCCAGACACATCCGTTGATAAACGAGGTGCCGAGCCGGAATTCGTCATACGAGTACTACGGCAGTGGGAGAACCGAGTGCTACTGGAACGAGAGACACTTCCGCGGGTGGACTCCTGAGTATGTCAACGGGGCCGAGTCGAGCTCGTACCTGAGTAAGCTCAGTTTCTGGGGCTTCTCCACCTCCACCGGCGCAACGAGCGGATGTGGTCAGGGTAGCGGCGGCGGCGGTGGCGGTGGACAGTCAGGGCTGACAGTAAACATCACGGGCCAGAACCCTGTGCAACCATACTCGGGTTGCCTGTTCCAGGCGCTCCCGGCAGGCGGGAGTGGGCCGTACTCCTATGCATGGACGCAGGACGGGACGGCCGTTGGCGACGATAGCCCCTCCTATCGAGCCAGTGCTGGCACCGACGACTTTGTGCTTGGTGTCACAGTGACAGATTCTGGCGGGCTCTTTGGGTCTAACACGTTCTCGGTCTATGTGAGATCGGAAGCAACCATGTGTCTCGACCAATAGACAGGATTGGCTCGACGACGAGGGCGGACGGGACTGGTTCGCTCTCGCAAGGACGTTAGTTCGAGTGCTCGCGGCACAGACATCAGAATGGGAGCGACAATGCGTTTCGCCTTCGCCGCGACCTCCGCCCTACTCCTTTCTTCGGCCGGGTTGATGTCTTTCGTAGCCCCGTGCGTCCAGGCGCAGCGCCCGATCGTTCGCCCGACATTCGTTCCCACCGTGAACCCCGCCGCCCCCCGGTATTCCCTGCCGGGCGTGGTTCTGGTGTCCGCCGAACCCCGGGCGGACTCCGGAGCGGTACCGCGAACCTACTGGCTGGAAGGCGGCGTCGTTGGAGGCGGGCTCGTCGGTATCGGTGGCGCTGTCCTGGGCGCTGGCCTGTGCTCCAACCGCGAGAGCGGGGGTCAGGGCAACTGCGTCGGGGCGACCCTGTTGGGGTTCCTCGCCGGGGCGGCACTCGGATTCCCTCCTGGAGCCCTCATCGGCGGCCAGTTCCCGAAGCGCCACCGTAGCGTGACACTTTGACTCGGACGTGACGGCCCTCAATCCGTGAGGTACCTTCTCGGGCCATGACGACACCCTCGTTCGGCCCGAGACGCTTCCTCCTCGCCTTCACGGCGGCCCTCCTCTGCGGCCTCGCCGTGTTCGCGCTCCCCCGCGCCATCTTCAACACCGTCGCGCCGGCGTTCGCGCAGCAGCCCGCGGCGCAAGGCGCGAGCGCTCCAGCACCGGCGCCGGCCGTCACACCGCCCGCGGCGGTGGCACCGGTGCCGGCCCAGGCGCCGCCGGCGCGGGAAGCGATGCCCGTCACGCTGGCGATGCGGCTCACCGGCCTGATCGGCATCGTGATGATCATCGCCATCGGCTGGCTGGTCTCACGCGACCGGAAGGCGGTGGACTGGCGGGTCATCTTCACGGGCCTCACCCTCCAGTTCATCTTCGCGATCTTCGTGCTGCGGGTGCCGGCCGGGCAGGCGCTGTTCCGCAAGCTCGGCGCCTTCGTCACCGCGGTACTCGGCTTCTCCTACGCCGGCAGCGAATTCGTCTTCGGCCAGGTCGGGGCGCGCAATTCGTCGCTGGGTGTGGTCTTCGCTTTCCAGATCCTGCCCGCGATCATCTTCGTGTCGGCGCTCTTCGCCATCATGTACTACGTGGGCATCATGCAGATCGTCGTGAAGGCGATGGCGATCGTGATGAACAAGCTGATGAAGGCGAGCGGCGCCGAGAGCACCGACGTCGCCGCCTCCATCTTCATGGGGCAGACCGAGGCGCCGCTCACCATCCGGCCGTTTCTGCCGACGCTCACCCGCTCCGAGCTGATGACGGTGATGACCGCCGGCATGGCGCACGTTTCCGGCTCGATCATGGCCGCGTACATCGCCTTCGGCATCGAGGCGCGGCACCTCCTCACCGCCGTGATCATGACCGCGCCCGGCACCATCATGATGGCCAAGCTGATCGAGCCCGAGACCAGCGAGCCGCAGACCCGCGGCAACGTGAACATCGTGATCCCCAAGACCGACGTGAACATCGTGGACGCGGCCTCACGCGGCACCAGCGAGGGCCTCCACCTGATGCTGAACGTCATCGCGATGCTGGTGTCGTTCATCGCGCTGGTCGCGTTGCTCAACGGCGCCTTCGGCTGGGTGCACGGCCTGCTCGCCTGGTTCCCGGCCAACCTCCAGACCGTCCTGGGCTGGGTGGGCCGGCCGGTCGCGCTGGCGATCGGCGTGCCCTGGCAGGACGCCGGCGCGATCGGGGGCCTGATCGGCACGCGCGCGGTGCTCAACGAGTTCATCGCCTTCGCCCAGCTGGGCCAGATGAAGTCGCAGATCGACCCCCGCTCCTTCACCATCGCGTCGTTCGCTCTGGCGGGCTTCGCGAACATCAGCTCGGTGGGGATCCAGATCGGCGGGATCGGGGCCCTGGTGCCCGAGCGCAAGGGCGACCTCGCGCGGCTGGGTTTCCGCGCCATGCTCGCGGGAACGCTCGCGAACCTGATGTCGGCGACCATCGCCGGTCTGCTGCTGTAAGGAGGATTGCGGCTGGCAGTTGGCGGTGGCACCAAGCGAGTTTGCCATCCGCCGTCCGCCATCGGCCAACCACCAACAAGGAGCGCACCAATGCTGACTCTACTACTGATCCTCGGTCTCGCGTCACCGGTACCCGATCCACCGTGCATCTGGAACCAGTCCACCATGCCCGGCCGCGGCGTGCTCTCCATCCCCGACGCCGGCCGCGCCAGCCCCAGGGACTCGGTCAGCTTCACGGCCGGCGGCGCGAGCGTGAAGGTCTGCTACAGCCGGCCGAGCCTGAAGGGCCGCACCATGATTGGGGGCGAGGCGGTGCCCTACGGCCGGGTGTGGCGTACCGGCGCCAACGAGGCCACGATGATCCACACCACCGGGCACCTCGTCATCGCCGGGATCCACGTGGACGCCGGGACCTACTCGCTCTACACGGTGCCGGGGGAGCGCGAGTGGGAAGTGATCGTGAATCACGCCTACATGCAGTGGGGGCACGAGTCCATCTACAGCGACAGCGTGCGCGCGATGGAAGTGGGCCGCGGCCGCGTGCCGGCGCAGCGCGTGGGCACGCCGATCGAGCAGTTCACAATTCGCTCCGAGCCGGGCCGTGACGGGGACGCCAGTCTGATTCTCGAGTGGCAGAACAGCCGGGTGGCGATTCCGTTCAATCGCATGCGATGAGATTGGTGGAGCGACCACTCGCTCCACTACTTGGTGATGCGCGAGGGCGCCACCACGCTCGCGATCAGCAGTCCGGCGGCCAGCGCGACCGCGATGGTGATCATGCGGAACGCGGTCTCGACGCCGGGGACCACCTGCTTGTCGAGCAGCGCCGTGAGCCCGCGGAAGCCGATACTCCCCGGAACCAGCAGCAGGATTCCCGGCACCCGCAGAACCGCCGCCGGCCGGCGCGCGATATTGCCGTACGCCGAGCCGGCGAGACCGACCACCACGGCGCCGACGAAGACGCCGAGCTCGGGCCCCAGGATGCGCGAGCCCAGCCTGGTGCCCGCGAAGCCGAGCCCGCACGTCAACACGATCCAGACCACATCGCGCGGCAGCGCCTTCAGCAGGACCGCGAAGGCCAGCGGCGCGGCGAGCAGGGCGACGCCGAGCGTCCACTCGGGCAGCGGCTGCGGGGTCGCCGCCGCGGGCGCGCCGAAGATGGTGGTCATCAGCGTACCGCCGATCGCCACGCCGATCGCCAGGACCACGAGGGTCGTGAAGGCGCCGAAGAGCCGGGCGGTGCCGGCCACCAGGTGGCGGTTCGACAGCTCCGTCAACGCGACCGTGAGGGTGAAGCCGGGAATGAGGATGATGATTCCCGCCAGCGTGACCAGGTAGACCGAGATCGGCCCGAGGACCCGCGCCGCGATGGCTGCCAGCACCGACGAGACGAAGGCCGCCAGCGGCTCGAAGAGGCGGCGCACCCGCGCGGCACGCTCCCCCAGGTAGCCGAGCAGGCCGATGGCCAGGCCGATGAGCGCGGCGACCCAGATGTCGCGCAGGCCGCCGCCGAGGAAGCGCGCCGCCGCGGCGGACGACAGGCCCATCGCGCAGACCCGTACGACTCCCCGATAGGGTGGCGGTGTGGTCTCGATCGCGGCCAGGCGCGCGCTGCCGCTGGCCGGCGCCAGTTCACCCCGTGCGACGGCGCGGGCCACGTCGTGGACGGCGGCGAGCCGGCCGAGGTCCTGGTCACCCGGCTCGACCCTCACCAGGTGAACCCGCTCGTCCATCAGCGGTCCCGCCGACATCATGATGGAGGTGGGCGTGGCCAGGAACTGCGCCCGGACCCCGATGCGGACGGCGACCGCGTCGAGGGTGCCCTCGATCTGGTGGGTCGGCGTGCCGTAATTGTGCAGCGCGCGCGCCAGCCGGCTCACGAACTCGACGGCGTCGCCGTTGGTGGGGTTCGGGTTAGTTTCCATCAGGCCGGGGGAAACTAATATGAATGCCGGGATGCGAGCCGTCGGATGGCTTTTCGACCCGCGCGGTCGCGTCGACGCACGGGCGTACCTGCGCACCGGCGTCCTGCTCGTCGCGCTCAAGTACGCCGTGGACGCCGCCCTGGTCGCGCTGGTGGTGCACCGCCTCTGGCGTCCCAGCGGCTATCTCGGTCCGCTCCTCGGGGTGCGCGCGGCGGCGCTGGCCGGCGCGCCCGCATGGCTGCTCTGGGTGATGGCGCTCTGGGCGGTGCCGTTCCTCTTCATCGGCGTGAGCCTGAGTGTGCGCCGTCTCGCCGACGCCGGCCGCTCGCCGTGGTGGGCGCTCCTGTTCGTCGCGCCGTGGGCGAATTACCTGCTCATGGCGACGCTCAGCCTGCTCCCGACGCGGCCGGGAACCGGCCGCTTCGTGGTCCGGCCGCCGGTCGAAGATCCTTCCGCGCGCGACGCGCTCGTCGCGCTGGGCGCGTCGATCGCGATCACCATCCCCACGGTGGCCCTGAACGCGCTGGTGCTGCGGACCTACTCGGCGGGCCTCTTTCTGGGAACGCCCTTCTCGCTGGGCGTCGTGGCGGCGTACTTCTACAACTGGAAGCGGCTGCACGCGCTGCGCGCGACCCTTTTGGTCGTGACGATGGGCATCTTGTGCGCCGCGCTCGCGCTGATGGCGGTGGCGCTCGAGGGCGTGGTCTGCATCGCGATGGCGACACCCCTTGCGCTCGGCGTGGCGCTGCTGGGCGCCGTGATCGGGCGGGAGATGGCGATTCGCGGTACCGAGGACGTGATCCGCGTCGGGGCCGTGATCGCGTTGGCCCCGCTGGTACCGGGCGCCGCCGCGCCGGTGCCCCCGGCGCTCCACGAGGTGCGCAGCGCGATCGTCGTGGAGGCGCCGCCGGAGGCCGTATGGCGCCGGGTGGTGAGTTTCGGCGAGATTCCGGAGCCGCCCGCGGGACTTTTCCGGCTCGGCGTGGCCTATCCGGTGCGCGCCGTCATCGCCGGCGAGGGCGTGGGGGCCATCCGACGGTGCGTCTTCTCGACCGGGACGTTCGTCGAGCCGATCACCGCCTGGGACGAGCCGCGGCGCCTGGCCTTCGACGTGTCGGCGGAGCCGAGGCCGATGCGCGAGTGGAGCCCGTATGCCACGGTGCACGCGCCGCACCTGGACGGCTACCTCCGCTCGCGCCGGGGGGAGTTCCGCCTCGTGCCACTGCCGGGCGGCCGCACCCGGCTCGAGGGCAGCACCTGGTACACCCTGGCGATGGAGCCGGCGGCGTACTGGCGGCCGTTCGCCGACGGCATCATTCATCGCATTCACCTGCGGGTCCTGCGGCATGTCGCGCGACTCGCGTCCGGGGACGCCGGGAGGGCACCATGAACCGCAAGGCCGCCGCCGCCATTACCGCCGTCGTACTGGCGATCATGGGCTACGTCGTGGTCGGCAGTATGGCGCGGGTCCAGAAGCAGTGCGAAGTTTGCATCGAGTTCAACGGGGCCCGCCGCTGCGCGAAGGGCGCCGGCGCCAACGAGAAGGAAGCGAAGGACGGTGCGCGGACCGCCGCGTGCGGCGTCCTCGCCAGCGGCATGGACGAGACAATCCGGTGCCAGAACACGCAGTTCGTGTCGGCCACCTGCGCTACTACCTGAGGATTCGCCGCGCCGGGCAGTCCGCGCGGTTCACGAAGAGGAGTCGTTCGATGCGCCTGATGCGCTTCCTGCCGGTCGCCTGCTGCCTGCTCGGCCTCGCCGGGCCCGCCGCCCTGCGTGCCCAGCAGGCCCCGTCCGAGTATCCCGGTCTCGAGACCGGCAAGATGTGGACCTTCGACGTGCCGCCGCTCGAGTACTGGGCCCGTCGCTATGGCTTCCGGCCCACCCAGGAGTGGCTCGACCACGCGCGCCTGGCCGCGCTGCGCCAGCCTGGATGCACGGCGTCGTTCGTGTCGGCCGACGGGCTCATCATGACGAACCATCACTGCGCGCGCGCCTGCATCGAGTCCGCGACGCACCCGGGCGAGGACTTGCTGGAGAACGGCTTCTTCGCCCGCGCCCGCACCGACGAACGGCCCTGCGCCAACTACTGGGTCGACCAGCTCCTCAGTATCACCGACGTCACCGACAGCGTGAACGCGGCCGTCCCCGCGGGCGCCCTGGCCCCGCGCGCCGCGGAGCTGCGGACCGAAGCGATACGCACCCTCGAGCGCGGCTGCCAGGCGGGCGCCCCGGATCTCAATTGCCAGGTGGTCTCGATGTACCGCGGCGGGCAGTACAAGCTCTACCGGTTCCGCCGATTCACCGACCTCCGGCTGGTGTTCGCGCCGGAAGACAAGATGGCCTTCTTCGGCGGGGACCCCGACAACTTCACCTACCCGCGCTACGACGTGGACATGAGCTTCTACCGCGCCTACGTGAACGGCGAGCCGGCCCACACCGAGTACTTCCGGTTCGCCCGCACAAATGCCCAGGAGGGCGACCTCGTCTTCGTGATCGGCAACCCGGGCTCGACCGGCCGGCTCAACTCGATGGCGCAGCTGGAATTCCTCCGCGACGTGCAGTACCCCGCGCAGCTCGGCACCCTGGCGCGCCAGATCGCCGTGTACCACGCGATCACCGACGCCGACCCGCAACGCGGCGCCGCGTTGCGCAACACGCTCTTCGGCGCGGAAAACACCGCGAAGGCCGTTGCCGGCTTCCAGTCGGGGCTGCTCGATCCCCAGCTGATGGCGCGCAAGCAGACGTGGGAGACCAATTTCCGCAACCGCGTCAATGCCGACGCCGGCCTGCGGCGGCAATACGGCGACGCCTGGACCGGTATCCAGACCGTACGCCGGCAGATGGCTTCGCTGGACGTGCGGCGCCGCTACTACGCCTTCGGCGCCTACGGGTCGCGGCTGCTGACCCTCGCCTCGCTGCTGGTGCGCGCCCCCGCCGAGGCCGCCAGGCCCAACGCCGACCGCCTGGCCCCATTCAGGGACGCGGCCCGGGGACGCCTCGACAGCTTGCTCACCCTCGCAGCGCCGGTGGATACCATGATCGAGAGCCGGCTGCTGGGCGCCTGGCTCGCCGGGATGACCGCCGAGCTGCCCGCGGCGGACCCGGTCGTACGGGCCGCGCTGGCGGGGCGCAGCCCCGAGGACGCGGCGCGCGCCATGGTCCGCGCCTCCACCATTCAGACCAACGACCAGCGCCGCGCGCTGCGCCTCTCCGGCGCGGCGGCGATCGCCTCGTCCACCGATCCGTTGGTCGCGCTGGCGCGGCTCATCGATCCCCTGGAGCGCGACATCCAGCGCCAGTGGACCGACCTGCTGAGCCAGGAGGCGCAGAACGACGAGCGGGTGGCACGGGCCCTCCTCGCCGTTTTCGGCAACACCGTCGCGCCCGACGCGACCTTCTCGCTCCGCATCTCCGACGGCGAGATCAAGCGCTACCCCTACAACGGCACTCTCGCGCCGCCCTTCACCACGCTCTACGGCCTCTTCGACCGGAGCGCCGGGTTCGCCGGGCGCGCCCCGTGGGCGCTGCCGGCGCGCTGGACCGCGCACCGGGATTCGCTGGCCCTCGCGACGCCGCTCAACGCCGCCGGCACCAACGACATCATCGGCGGCAACTCGGGAAGCCCGGTCATCAGCCGCGACGGGGAGATTGTCGGCCTGATCTTCGACGGCAACATCGAAGGCCTGCCGGCGCGGTTCCTCTTCACGGAAGCGCGCGGCCGGTCGGTGTGGGTGGATTCGCGCGGTATCCTGGAGGTCCTGCGTCACGTGTACGACGCCGGCAGCCTCGCCGACGAACTGGGGGGCCGGTAATGCGCCGCGACCTCGTCATGCGCCTCGCGCCGTTCTGCCTCTGCCTCGCCGCCGCCCCGCTGGCGGCGCAGGAGCTCCGCACCATCAACGTCGGACAGACGGTCACCGGCGAGCTCGCGGCCGACGACCCTCTGGGGTGGGGCCCGCGCAAGGCGCCCTATCATGTCTGGATGATGCAGGGCCGCCGGGGCCAGCGTCTGGTCATCGACCTGCGCTCGGGTACCTTCGACTCGTACCTCGTGCTGCGTGACGAGGAGGGCTACATCATCGGCAGCGACGACGACGGTGGCGGCGGCAACAATGCGCGCCTGCACACGGTGCTGCCGCGCGACAGCCGCTATCGCATCGTCGTCACCGCCTACCGCGACAGCGCGCGCGGCCCCTACGAGCTCACCGTGTCGGGCTGGGAAGCGCCCGCCGCGGCCGCGGCCGGGGTCGCCTCCCCGATCGCCATCGGCGACAGCCACGACGGCATCCTCGAGCCGGGTGACGAGATCGCGGGCCCGGGGCACTACGCCGACCGCTGGACGATCAACCTGCGCGCCGGCCAGCGGGTCCGCGCCGACCTTCACTCGGCGGACTTCGACAGCTATCTCATCGTGCGCTCCCCCGAGGGCGCCCAGATCGCCAGCGACGACGACGGCGGCCAGGAAGGCAAGGACGCTTCGGTCGGATTTCGTGCGATGGTCGCCGGCACCTACACGATTCTCGCCACGAGCTTCGACGACAATGCGCGGGTGGGCGCCTACCGGATCAGCGCGTCGGAGGAGAGCGGCGACTTTGCCGAGCCGGGCGCGTCGGTGGCCATCGCGGGCGGCCAGACCAAGGAGGGCCGGCTCGAGGCGGGCGACCGGAGAGGACGGCGCGGGATCGAGGACCAGTGGACCTTCCAGGGCCGCCAGGGACAGCTGGCGCGCATCGACGTGATCTCCGCCCGGTTCGACAGCTACCTGGTGTTGCTCTACAACGGCATGCCGGTGGATTCCAACGACGACGGGGGCGAGGGCAACAATGCGCGCCTGATGACGATTCTCCCCGGTACCGGCACGTACACGATCGTCGCCTCGCAGTTCGGCGAGAGCGGCTCGGGCGGCCCCTACCGTCTCTCCCTCGCCTTCTCGGAGCCGCCCGCGGGCGCCGGACGGATCGAGCGCCTGACCCCTGGCCAGCGGGTGTCGGGCCGCCTCGAGCCCGGCGACCGTCCGCGCGGGGGAGGCGGCTACCAGGACATCTGGGAGTTCGACGGGCGCGCCGGACAGGACGTGCTCATCGAGATGCACTCGACGGAGCTCGACCCGTATCTCGAGCTGCGCGACGCCGACGGCGCGATGATCGCCGAGAACGACGACGGCGGCGAGGGGAACGACGCGCTCATCCTGACGCGCCTGCCGCGCGACGGCCGCTACCGGATTATCGCCCGCTCCTACGGCGACCACGAGGCGACCGGCTTCTACGAGCTCTCGCTGAATCCGGGCGGCGACATCGCGCGGCCGGGCCGCGTCCTGGAACTGCATGAGCAGGACCTGGTCATCGGCCGGCTCGAGCCCGGCGACAGTGTCGTGGGCGACAGCACCTACGCCGACATCTTCACCTTCCGGGCCCCGCGCGACGGCGAAGTGCAGATCGACCTGCGCTCGGGAGACTTCGACGCCTACCTGATGGTGAAGAGTGCGTCGGGGGCGACGTTGGCGACCGACGACGACAGCGGCGACGGCACCAACAGCCGCGTCACCCTGGAGGTCCGGAGCGGGCAGACCTACCGCGTCTTCGCCAACAGCTACGGCGAGGACCGCGCCACGGGGATGTACCGCCTCTCGGTGCACTACGGCCGCTAGCGCGGGCGTGAAGAAGGCCGCCACGCGCCGCCGCTCGTACGGAGCCGAAGCTGACCGCGCCCTTGATCTCTGGGTGGCGCTGGCTCGCTGCGCGGCGTCGGTCGCCCGCGTCTCGGCGCGCGACATCCAGCGCTACGGCTTCACCCAGGCCCAATTCGCGGTGCTCGAGGTGCTGTACCATCGCGGCCCGCTGCCCCTGTGCACCATCGGCGCCAAGCTGCTCGTCACCAGCGGCAATATCACCTTCGTCGCCAACCAGCTCGAGAAGGCCGGCTGGCTCAAGCGCCAACGATCGCCCGACGACGGCCGCGTGACGCTCGCACGGCTCACCGCGCGCGGCGAGGCCCAGATGGAGCGCCACTTCCCGTCGCACGCGGCCGCGATGGACCGCGCGGCGCGCCACCTCACACCGCGCGAGCAGGCGATGCTCGCCCGGCTCCTCAAGAAGTGGGGCAAGGCCGTCCAGGGCGTGTAATCCGGCGCAGGCCGGAGCAGATTCGGCCGCCGCACGCACGCGCAACCTCTTGCTCCGTCGCGGCTTGACTCTTATAGTTGCACAACCTCCGCTGGGAGCCCAGCTCGATGCACGATGCGTTCTGGAGCTCGGACGAGTTTGATGAACGCGCGCACCAGCTGTACAACGAGGGCCAGTATGACGAGGCCATCGACATCCTCCGGCAGGGCCTCCAGCTCTATCCTGACGCCGTAGAACTCCACATCGGCATGGGCTACGCGCGCTTGGCGCGCGAGGAATTCGCGTGGGCGCGGCGCGCCTTCGCCGACGCCCTCGCCCTGGAGCCCGACCACGAGGACGCGCTCGCGGGCCTGGGCGAGGTGCTCCTCAAGATGGGCCGGACCGAGCAGGGACTCGGCTGCTTCGAGCGGGTCCTGTTCCTCGGCTTCAAGGAGGACCTCGACATCGTGCTCCAGATGGGCCGCGCGCTCTTCCGCGAAGGGCTGGTCGACGCCTCGCGGCGGTTCTTCGACACCGCGCGGAGCGCGCACCCCGAGAGCGCCGAAGCCGCGGCCTGTGTGGGGTACGCGATGCACCGCCTCTCGCGCGAGCGGGAAGCGGTGAAGTGGCTGCGCCGAGCCATCGCGGTCGACCCCGAGCATAGCGAGGCCCGCGTCTACCTGGCCAACCTCCTCTACGACCGCGGCTCCTACGAGGATGCGCTCGCCGAATTCGAGCGCACCGGGCCCGACGAGCACTGGGACGAGCTCGGTATCTGGCGCGTCATCGAACTCAAGAAGACGATCTACCGCCTGGGCGAGGACGATCCGGAGCTGAAGCCCTGGTTGGTTCGCCTGGCCGACCTCGCCGGCGAAGCCGACGCGACCGAGCTGCTCCTCGCCGAAATCGAGGCCGCCGGCCCCTCGGGTACCGGTACCCGCGACCCGGCCCAGCTCGAGTTGTTCGGCACGCTCCTCAGCGAGCTGCAGGAGATGCACCGCCGCACCCGCGGCGGCGGCGAGGTGCACGGCGTGACCACGCTCGGCGGCGCGACGTACACCGGGACGTGGGACGAGATCGTGCGCGGCATGCGCGACAACGACGCGCTGTTCGCGGGACGCTCGGTCGAGGAGTTCATCGCCGGGACGGCCCAACGCGCCGCGAAGCTGGGCGTCAAGATCCCGGTGACCGACGCGGAGAGCTTCATCCGGGGGAGCGCGGAAGCGGGGCTGCTGAAGATCGTGCGGTGATCGTCTTTCGCAATCTCTCCAAGACCTACCGGACTCTCCTCGGCCGCCGCCCGGTGCGCGCGGTCGAGGAGTTTTCGCTGGAGACCGAGAGCGGCGAGATCTTCGGAATCGCCGGTCCCAACGGTGCCGGAAAATCAACGCTCATCAACATCCTGCTCGGCTTCCTCGCGCCGACCGCCGGTGAGGTCACGATCGGCGGCCTCTCGCCGCGGGCCTGGGTGGAATCGCGCGGCGTCGGCTACCTCTCGGAGCTGGTCGCGATCCCACCGGCCTGGCGGGTGCGCGGCGTGCTGCGCCGGTACGCGCTGCTCGCCGATCTTCCCGCCCAGGAGCGCGAGGCCCGCGTGGAGGCCGTCATCCAGCAGCTCGGCCTCGAGGAGCACGCCGGTAAGCGGGTCAAGCAGCTCTCCAAGGGCAACCTCCAGCGGCTGGGTCTCGCGCAGGCACTGCTCTCCGGGAGCGACGTGATCATCCTCGACGAGCCGACCCACGGCTTCGACCCGCTGTGGACCCAGCGCTTCCGCGACATCGCCCTGGGGCTCAAGCGGCCCGGCCGCACGGTGGTGATTGCGTCGCATAACCTGGACGAGCTGGAGCGCGTGGCCGACCGGGTCGGGATTATCGACCACGGCCGTCTCCAGCAGATCGCGGTGATCGGGGCCCGGGTGACCGGATCGCAGGCGCGGTACCGCCTGGTGGTGGCGGCGCCGTCTCCGGCGGTCGGCGAGGCGTTTCCGGGCGCGGAGCTCTCCGCCGAGCGCCGCGGAGAGGAATACCTGCTGCCCCCGCTGGACCTGCCCGCGCTCAACGCCGGCCTGCGCCGCATCCTGGAGGCGGGCGTGCAGATCGTCGCCGTGGTGCCGGAGCGCTCGCGGCTCGAGGCGGTGTTCCGCGAAGCCGTGGGGGCCGACGAATGATGCGCGGCCAGGCGGCGCGGTATCTCGGCCGGATGTTCGTGGATCGCACCGGCCCGCGGATCCTGGTCTCGTGGATCATCGTCGCCGCGATCTGCCTGCCGCTGCACTTCGTCGTGAAGAACAGCCCGCCGCCACCGGCGCAGCTGGGAAACATGGTCCAGGGGATGCACACCCAGCTCGCCTTCCTGGCGGTCGTGGTGCTGTTCCACGGGATCGTCGCCGAAGACCGGGTCAAGGGCTACTACCGGTTCTACCTGGCCAAGCCGGTGAGTCCGCTCTGGTTCTACGGGCAGTCGTACCTGCTCGCCCAGGCCGCGATGGTGGTCTTCACCGCCGGGTTTCTCGCCATCTTCTCACTGTCGGTCACGCCCGCATGGGAGTGGGGGCTGCTGACGTCCGCGGTCGCGCTCGGCGTGCTGATCGGCGGGATGATCTTCGCGCTCTCGACGGTCACGCAACGCGACTGGATCTGGATGCTGGTCATGGCCATCCTGATCAGCGTCCTGCGCGCCCGCTTTCCGAAGGAGCGGTCCACGCTGGGCCGCGTGGTCAACGCGGTGCTGCCCCCCAATCACCTGGTGGACGAGAAGAGCCTCTCCCTGGGCCAGTGGGCCTGGGTGATCGGGTGGGGCGTGGGACTCTTCCTGGTGGGGCTCTGGGTGCTGCGGTCGCGGCCGCTGGGAGAGGACTAGCTAGTTTTCCGGAATGCTCGACGCCATCCTCAAGCCGACATCGATCGCCGTCATCGGCGCCTCCCGGCAGTCCGACACCATCGGCTACCAGATCCTCGACAATCTGGTGAAATCCGGGTTCCGCGGACCGGTCTACCCGGTGAACCCGAACGCCACCAGCATCCATTCGATGAAGGCCTACCCCACGGTGGGTGCGATCAGCGATCCGGTGGAGCTCGCCGTGATCGTGGTGCGCAAGCAGTTCGTCCTGGCGGTGGCCGAGGAATGCGGGCGCAAGGGGGTGAAGGGCCTGGTGGTCATCACCGCCGGCTTCGCCGAAATCGGCGGCGAGGGGGTGGAGCGCGAGCGGCAGCTGATGGAGATCGTGCGGCGCTACGGAATGCGGATGGTCGGACCCAACTGTATGGGTGTGCTCAACACCGATCCCGACATCTCGCTGCTGGCGACCTTCACGCCCGGGATGCCGCCGCACGGACCAGTCGCCATCGTGAGCCAGTCAGGGGCGATGGGGCAGAGCATTCTCGACTACGGCGAGGAGCTGGGCATCGGCATCAGCCAGTTTGTCTCGGTGGGAAACAAGCCGGACGTGTCGGGCAACGATCTCCTCGAGTACTGGGAGAACGATCCCGGTGTCGGCGCGATCCTCATGTACCTCGAGAGCTTCGGCAACCCCAGGCGTTTCGCGGCCATCGCGCGCCGGCTCACCCGCAAGAAGCCGGTCTTCGTGGTGAAAGCCGGCCGGACCGCCGCCGGGGCCCGCGCCGCGAGCTCGCACACCGCCGCGCTGGCGGGCACCGATCTCGCCGCCGACGTGCTGATGCAGCAGTGCGGCGTCATCCGCGCGCAGACGGTGGAGGAGCTGTTCGACTACGCGATGGCCTTCCCGCGCCTGCCGCTGCCCCGCGGCAACCGCGTCGCGATCGTGAGCAATGCGGGCGGTCCCGCGATCATTCTCACCGACGCCTGCGAGACGTCGGGCCTCGTGGTGCCCGAGCTGACCGCCGAGACGCAGGCCGGCATCCGCCGCGTCGTCGCCGAGGAGGCTTCCGTCCGCAATCCGGTGGACCTCATCGCGTCGGCCAAGGCCGATGCGTACCGGGCGGTCATCACCCTGGTCCTCCAGGACCCCAACGTCGACGCGGTGATCGCCTCGTTCATTCCGCCCCTCGGGATCCAGGCGCGGGACGTGGCGCTGGCGATTCGCGACGCGGCGGCAACCCGCCGCGAGATCCCGGTCATCGCCGTGCTGCTGGGCCGCAACGGCGTCCCCGCCGGCCTCAAGGAGCTCGTGGATGCCGGCATCCCGGGCTACATCTTTCCCGAGTCCGCGGTGCGGGCCCTCGCCGCGCTGAACCGGCGGCGCGCCTGGTTGGCGCGGCCCGAGGGGCGCGTCCAGCGCTACCCGGTGGACCGCGCCGCCGCCGACGCCATCATCGCGCGGGCGCGGGGTGAGGGGCGGCAGAAGCTCGCCGAGGGCGAATCGCTGGCGCTCCTCGAAGCCTACGGCATCCCCGTGGCGGCGTGGAAGGTGGCGCGCGGCGCCGACGAAGCGGTGACCGCCGCCCGGGCGATCGGCTATCCGGTGGTGCTGAAGGCGATCAGCGCGAAGATCGTGCACAAGAGCGATGTCGGTGGCGTGGTGACGAACGTGCAGAGCGATCAGGCGGTGCGCGACGGCTGCGCGCACATGCTGCTGCGGTTGAAGGAGCGCGCCGGCGCGGAGGCGGAGGGCATCCTGGTACAGAAGATGATCGGCGGCGGTCGCGAGACGATCGTCGGCTCGACCCGCGACGCCAAGGCCGGGCCGCTGCTGATGTTCGGCCTGGGAGGCATCTTCGTGGAGGTCATGAAGGACGTGGTGTTCCGCGTCCACCCGGTGAGCGACATCGACGCGCGGGAGATGATCCGCGGCATCCGCGGTTTCCCGCTGCTCGAAGGTGTCCGCGGCGAGACGACCGTGGACCTGGTGGCGCTCGAGGAGATCGTGCAGCGCGTCTCGCAGCTGGTGGGCGAACAGGAATCGATCGCCGAAATGGACATCAACCCGCTGGTCGCGTTCCCAGACCGCGTGGTTGCCCTTGATGCGAGATTCCGGATTGCTCAAAGCTGAAGGCCGAAGGCTGAATCGGTTCAGCCTTCAGCCTAGAACATCGACATCGCGAGGAAACTGCGCAGGCTGTCGTTGGTCTGGCGGAGACGAGTCGAGAGCAGCCGCACCACGGCCCACAGCACCTTGTAGGCGATGTCGCGGTTGAAATCCATCAGCAGCTCGAAGTCGGAGCGCGTAATGGTGATCAGCGTGCAGTCGGTGTTGGCGATGGCGTCGGTCGACCGTTCGGACTGGTCGAAGATGGCCATCTCGCCGAAAATGGTACCTTTCTTGAGGATGGCGAGCGCTTCCTCGCCGCTGCCGGGGATCTGGCGGCTGATGCGGACGTCACCCTCGGCAATGATGTAGAGGCGGTTGCCGGGCTCCCCCTCCTTGAAGATCGTCTTGGCGCTCACGAACTTCTGCTCGTGACACACCTCGGCGACGCGGGCGAGCTCGCCCTCGTCGAGGTCCTTGAAGATGGCGGCCTGCTTGAGGAGCTGAAGATCCATGAGGCTTCGAAGGTATGGCAGGCGCTGGGGAGCGGCAAGGACGGGCCGGGTGGCTGGCGGCCTCCCGAGGGCTCCATGTACCCTTCGCGCATGAGGATACCCTCATTGTCCCAGGCAATCCGTTGTGCGGCGCTGGTGCTGCCGGCTGCGCTCGCGGCCGCGACCCTGCGGGCCCAGGAGTTCGTCCCTCCGGACCGTGCCACCCGTCCCGCCGGGACGCCCGCGCCACGGCCCGACAGCGCGCGCTCCGGCCTGCGCGTCGACCTGTTCGGCTTCTCGACCCGCGGCGGCGCGCAGCTCAGCGGCGGGAGCCAGGCGGTGCTCGGCTCCACCATCGACGTCGCGCAACTGTGGACTCCGCGGTTGCGGGTGCGCCCTTCCTTCGCGGTGGGCTTCGGACGGGGGGCCAACAAGTCGCTCGCCGTCAACCTGGAAGTGGTCTACCGCTTCCAGCCCGAGGAGGCGGCGGCCATTCCGTACTTCGGTCTCGGCGCCGGCTACTACGACGACGACTTCACCAGGCGGGGGTGGCCCACCCTGACGATCGGGTTCGAGCTCCCGTTCCGGCGGACCATGAATTGGCTGATCGAGTACCAGGCGCTCGACACGATGCGCCGCAGCCGTCTCATGGTCGGACTGGCGACCCGCAACGGAGGAAACTGATGCCCGAGCCCAGGCGCGTCACCGCCGCCTGGCTGCACCAGGGGATGGCGTTCGCGGAGGAGCAGGTGAGCCGCGCACCGATGACGATCGATGGCGACGCCGCCCTGGGCCCGTCGCCGGTCGACACGCTGCTGCTGGCCGTCGCCGGCTGCACCGGCAGTGATATCGTGGAGATCGTGCGCAAGAAGCGCATCGATCTGCGGGAACTGCGCGTCGAGGTAGCCGGCGAACGCCGCGAGCAGTATCCGCGCCGCTACGTGAAGATCGCGCTCGTTTATCATGTCACGGCACCCGGCGCGACCGAGCAGGCGATCCGCCAGGCGATCGATCTCTCACTCGAGAAGTACTGCTCCGTGAGCCACTCCCTCAACCCGGATATCCCGATCACCTATGAGCTGCGGCTCCAGGCCTGAAGCCTGGATGCTTGCCCTGTCGCTCGCCGCGCTGGCACCGCGGTGCGCGCTGGCGCAGGGTTGGAGGGAGACGCAGCTCTGGAGCGTGGCGACGATGTCCCGGCCCGCCGTGATGGCGGCGGGCTTCGGTCTCGCCTGGCGCGACGCCGGCCGCACCCGCATCGGCGTCGCGCTGGCGGCGGGCGCCGCCGACGGCGGCCGCGCGGCGGGACGCGGCGAAATCGCGTGGCACTTTCTTCTCGATCCGGCGCGGCGGTCGGGACTCTCCGTCTACAGCGGCGGCGGACTGGCGGTGACGGCGGTGCGCGCCGCCACCGTGCGCCCCTTCATCCAGGCGGTGATCGGGGTGGAGACGTCGCCCGCGGCGGCCCACGGCTTCTTCATCGAGGCCGGCTTCGGCGGCGGGGCGCGGGTCGCGGCGGGCTGGCGGTGGAGAAGCAGAAGGGGCAAGTAGGGGAGAGGGGAAAACGAAACGGGACTCATCGCGAGTCCCGTGTTTCCATCCTCTTACCCTCTATCTACACCGCCACGCCAGCCGCTTCAGCCCTCGGCGCCACGGGGCGGCAGTACCGCTCCCCAAGGGTGCGCAGCTCGGTCAGTTCCGCATCGGTCAGCGCCTCGTACCGCTCCGCCAGGTAGTCCATGGTGTCGTCGAACCAGTCCTTGCGGTGTTCTTCCGCGGCTTCCAGCACGCCGCAGCGCAGGATGTGGCTGAAAAGTTCGTCGCGGGCCTGCTCGAGCGTCGTGGGGACATACTGCTTGCGTGGCTTCTTGCTCTTGGACATTCCACCTCCCGGGAGTAGGCGCGAAACGTAACCAGAGACCGGGGATTGTTCAAGTGTGAATGATGCTAAGCCGCTGAAGCGCAAGCACTTCAATGTGACAGCATCAGAGATTCCACCCGAACAGCGCCGCCAGCCATTCCGCCACCTTGTAGTGCCACGGCCGGCGCCGCCACTCGGCCAGGTCGACGGTGGTCGCCGCCGCGATGTCGTGCTCGAAGAGCTCCGACATCTTCTCGCCCGTGGCGGCGTCGGCGACCAGCACGTTGAGCTCGTAGTTCCGGTGGAGAGAGAGCGGGTCGAGGTTGGACGATCCCACCATCGAGATCACGCCGTCGACGACCAGCGACTTCGCGTGCAGCATGATGCCGTTCCATTCATGGATCTCGGCGCCGGCCTCGAGCAGGGGCTCGTAGATGCGCTGGGCCGCGAGCCCGGCGATCGGGTGGTTGTTCCGGCCCGGCAGCAGCAGCCGGACGCGCACCCCGCGGGCCGCCGCGTGGATCAGCGAGCGCACCACGCGGGCCGGCGCGACGAAATAGGCGTCCGAGATGTCGATCGAGGTCTCGGCGTTGTCGGCCAGCCACTCGTACAGGGCGGCGACGCGCTGGGTGCGCGGCCGGTCCCCCACGACGACGACCCGGGCGTGGCCGCGGCGCGGGGGCAGGGTGAGCGTCTGCGCTTCCAGCAGCGAGCTGAAGGTCTCGGGGATCGAGCCCAGGGCGCGTCGCCACATCCGCTCGAAGGCCAACTGGAGATCGGCGACCGCGGGTCCCCGTACCAGCAGCGCGGTGTCACGCCAGCCGCCGCCGCCTTTCTCGGCGGGCGACCAGTGATCGGCGATGCACATCCCGCCGACGACCGCGGCGAGCTCGTCGGCGATGAGCAGCTTCCGATGGTCCCGGTGGGTGAAGTGCAGCCAGCTCCACGGCACCGCCATCGACACCGGCCGGAAGGGCCGTGCCAGGACGAGGGCCCGGCGCAGGCGGCGTGCGATGGAGCCGCCTTTCACCAGCATGGTGCCGAGGGGATCGTAGAGGACGCGGACGTCGGCGCCCCGCCCGCGGGCGTTTTCGAGCGCCCTGGCGAACTCCTCGCCCGTCGCGTCGTGCGCGAAGATGAAGTTCTCGAAGCAGACGCTGCGCTTCGCGGCGCGGATCATCGCCAGCATCGTGGGAAAAGCCAGGGCGCCGTCGCGAAGGATCCGCACATGATGGCCGTACCGGATCGGCGCCTGGGCGATGGCCGAAATCCGCTCGAGCGCGCCGGGCGACAACAAGCCGGACGGCGAGTTGGCGGTGATGGTCATCCTGGGTATGATGATACGACGAGCGTCGCCCGGCGGGCAGGGCGAGCGAAGGGAAGGAGCGCCATGTGGGCGACGACACGTACGATCCGGCGCGCATTCCCGAGCTGCTCGAACTGTTGCGGGCCCTCGCCCGCCGCATCACCGCGCTCGACGCGGAAGGGCGGCTCCTCGACGAGACGCCCGCGCTGCTGAAAGAGCTCGGCGATGCCCGCTCCGAGCTCTTTCGTTACGAGGTACGCACCACCTTCGATTCCCCGGAGGCCGCCGAGAACCGCCGCATTGTGGACGAGGCGGCAACGGGCTGGACCCCCGACGAGGATGTGAACGACGAGGAGGATGAGTGGCCGGAAAGTCGCTGACGCCGTTCTATATCGGGCTGGGGGTGCTCGCCGTGGCGGGCGGAGCGTACATCGTCGCCGGGACCGCGCGGCGCGGGCCGCCGCTCACCGCCGAAACCACGGCGCCCCTCGCCTCGGGGCCGCGCGGCATCACCCTGGGGTCCGATTCGGCGCCCGTGGAGATCATGGAGTTCTCGGATTTTGAGTGCCCCTGGTGCGGGCAATTCGCCAATCTCCAGATGCCCGACGTGCGGCAGCGGCTGCTGCCCACCGGCAAGGTCCGCTGGCGGTTCGTCAACTTCCCGCTGGTGATTCACCAGAAGTCGCCTTACGCGCACCTCGCCGCCGCGTGCGCGAACGAGCAGGGCCGTTTCTGGGAGATGCACGACCTCATCTATCAGCACCAGGAAGAGTGGGTCTCGAGCCGGAACCCGCTGCGCATGCTCGGTGACCTCGCCGCCCAGGCCGGTGTGGACAAGGCGCGCTACGAATCCTGCGTGAGCGAGCGGCGCAGCTGGGGGCGCGTACTGGCGGACAAGGCGCTTGGCGATTCGCTCGGCATCAACGGCACGCCGACGTTCTACATCAACGGACGCCTGTGGGGGGGCAACCAGTCGCCGACGGTGGACCAGCTCATCAGGATCGTCGATTCGCTTGCCGCAGGCGCCCCGGCGCCGGCGCGCACCAGGGCCAGCGCTCCCGCGCCGCACTGATGCGCCACCGCCAGATCGTGGCGGCGCTGGCGCTGACCGGCCTGCTGCTCTCCATCTACCTGACGCTGTACCACTACGGGCTGACGGGCCAGCTGGCCTGCGGCGGGGCGGCCTCCTGTGAAAAAGTGCAGGCCAGCCGGTACGCGGTGTTGCTGGGACTTCCCGTCGCCGGTTACGGCGTCGGGGGCTATCTCGTGCTGCTGGTGGTGGCACTGGCGGGGCTGCAGGACCGGTGGGCAGCGTCGGCCGGGCCCACCCGGCTGCTGGTACTGCTGTCGGCCGGGGGCGTGGCGTTCACCATCTATCTGACCTGGCTCGAGCTGTTCCGCATCCATGCGATCTGCCGCTGGTGCGTCGGCAGTGCCGCGATCATCGTGCTGGCCTTCGTCGCCAGCCTGGCCGGCATGCGTCGCAGCTGAGACCCGGGCACGACGGCGGCGTCCCGCGCCGCCGCAACCGTCTAGCTTTCTTTTTCCTCGTACTCGTCCTTCAGTTTGGCCACCACGTTCGGGTCCGCGAGCGTCGTCATGTCTCCCAGCGCCCGCCCCTCGGCGATGTCGCGCAGGAGTCGCCGCATGATCTTCCCGGATCGCGTCTTCGGCAGGTCGGCGGAAAAGAGGATGTCGTCGGGACGCGCCAGCGCGCCGATCTTCTTGGCCACGTGCTGCTTCAACTCTTCCTTCAGCTCGTCGCGCGCGACGGTCCCCGCCTTGAGCGTCACGAACGCGGCGATCGCCTGGCCCTTGAGGTCGTGGTGCTTGCCCACGACCGCCGCCTCGGCGACCGCCGGATGGTCCACCAGGGCGCTCTCCACCTCCATCGTCCCGATGCGGTGCCCGGCGACGTTGAGCACGTCGTCCACCCGTCCCAGCAGCCAGAAGTAACCGTCGTCGTCCCGCTTGGCGCCGTCGCCCGGGAAATACACATCCTTCCACTTCGACCAGTAGGTGGCCCGGTAGCGCTCGTCGTCACCCCAGATGGTGCGCAGCATTCCGGGCCACGGCTGGGTGATGGCCAGAAACCCTCCGCCCGTGCCGATACGTTCGCCCTGCTGGTCGAGGAGCTCGGCGGTGATGCCGGGGAAGGCCCGCGTCGCCGAGCCGGGCTTGGTGGCCGTTACCCCGGGCAGCGGCGTGATCATGATCCCGCCGGTCTCGGTCTGCCACCAGGTGTCCACGACGGGGCAGCGGCCGGCGCCGATGGTGTGGTGATACCACATCCAGGCCTCGGGATTGATCGGCTCGCCGACAGTGCCGAGCAGGCGCAGCGACGACAAGTCGTGCTTCGCGGCGTATTCGGGCCCCCACTTCATGTGCGTGCGAATCGCGGTCGGCGCCGTGTAGAGGATGTCCACGTCGTAGCGCTCGACGATCTCCCACCAGCGAT
>JBGOSS010000056.1:0-23289 GCA_041476105.1 Gemmatimonadota bacterium | reverse complement strand
GTGGTCACGCCCCCGGTGGTGAAGCGGCTCACGCCGAGGGGGGGAACGCGCGTTTCCGGGCCCGCCTCGCCGCCGCCGCCGGTCACGTGCACGTGGCCGTCCACGAAACCCGGGATCAGCCTCCTGCCGCCGAGGTCCGCCTCGCTGACGCCCAGCTCGCGTGGCAGCTTCGGCACCTCCAAGCCGATCCAGGCAACGCGGCCGTCCGCCACCAGCAGGTGCCGGCGGCCGAGCGGTTCGGGTGCGTACACTTCGGCGTTCAGCAGGAGGGTGAGCAGGGCGCGCAATCCAAGTTGAAGGAGGGCAGAAAGTTAGCGGCGGATATCGGGGCTGGGTAGGTTCCGGGACGCTGCTGGGAAGTGACTTCGCTGATGGAGGCTCTTCAGACCGTGATCGAGCAGGTGCTGGACCGCGCCAGGGCGCGCGGCGCCGTGGCCGATGCGCTGCTGCGGGACGCCTCGGTGCTGTCCCTTTCTTTCGAATCGGGCCGCCTCAAGGGCAGTACTCTCTCGCAGGAAGCGGGACTCAACCTCCGCATCGTGGCCGACGGGAAGCTCGGCACGGCGGGCACGACCGACCTCGCCGCGCCCGACGACGTCGTCGCGCGGGCCTTCGCGTCGGCCGCGGAGGGCGAGTCCGTATCCCTCGACTTCCCGTCCCGCACGCCGCTGCCCGCGGTGGCCACCTTCGACGAAGGTGCCGCGCGCACCGACGTCGCGGCCCTCGCCGCGCTCGGCCGCGCGGTGGTCGAGCCGTTGACCCACGACGGGTGGCAGGTGAGCGCCTCGGTCGAGCGCCATCTCGAGACCGCCTGGTTCGGCAACACCGCGGGGCAGGCCTTCGAGCAGCGCGGCAGCGCGATCACGGTGAGCGCCGAAGTGACGCGGGTGGCGGGCGACGACGTGCTCATGGCCTACGACGTCGTCGCGTCCACGGGCGTGCCTGACGAGTCCGAGCTTGCGGCGATGGTGCGCGCGATCGTGACGAAGATCGAGCGCTCGCTGACGATCGTCGCGCCGCCGGAGGGCCGGCTGCCGGTGTTGTTCACGCCGCAGGGGATGAGCGCCATCCTGATGCCCGTCAACCAGGCTCTGTCCGGCAAGAGCGTGCTGCAAGGGATCTCACCGCTGGGGGGCAAGCTCGGCGAGACGCTTTTCGACGCGCAGTTCTCCCTCACCGACGATCCGCTCGCCCCGGGCCGCGTCGGTTCCCGCGCCGCCGACGACGAAGGCGTGGTCTCCCGGCGCCTGCCACTCATCGCCGCGGGCGTGGTGCGAGCCTTCGTGTACGACCTCGAGACGGCGTCGCGCGCGGGCGCGCGCTCGACGGGGCATGGGCAGCGGTCCACCTTCGGCAAACCGGGCATCAGCTACTCGAATCTGATCATCGGTGCCGGCGCCCACGACGAGGCGTCGCTGCTTCGGGAAGTGGGCCACGGGCTGGTGGTGGACGAGCTGATCGGCGTGGGGCAGGGGAACGTCAGCAGCGGCGCCTTCAGCCACCCCGTCGCTCTGGCGTGGCGCGTGGACGGCGGCCAGATCACGGGGCGGGTCAAGGATGCCGCCGTCGCCGGCAACGCCTTCGAGCTGTTGAAGCGCATCAAGGCCCTGGGCCGCGACGCGAAGTGGCACAACGGGACGCGGCTCATCCCGCCCATGGTGCTCGACGGCGTCAACGTCGCCCGCCGCTAGGCGGCCCGTCAGAATGGAACCCCACCGCTCGTTTCCCAGTACGATGGGGACGGACCGGACCACTCCAATGAAGCTCCTGCCACTGATCGCGCCCGCCATGGCGGCGCTCGTGCTGGCGCGCGCGCTGCCCGCGCAGACGGGCCCGGCGGGCGCTTCGCGCGGCCAGGTTCTGGGAACGGTGGTCGCGGCGGCGACCGGCCAGCCGATCGGCGGCGCCGTCGTGGTGCTGGAATCCGCCTCCGACGCGAGCCTGCTCGCGCCCTCCAGCGGTCCCTTTCTCGGTCGCTCACTGGTGGCCGTCACCGACCAGGACGGCTCGTACCGGTTTGCGGCACTCGGGGCCGGCAGCTACCGGCTCCTGGTGCGGCACCTCGGCTTCCGGCCCGCCTCGATCCAGGTGGACCTCACCCAGGCGGCGCCCTTTCGCGTCTCGGTGGGCCTGGTGGTCAATCCCATCCGCCTCGAGGCGATGGATTCGCGGGCCACGGCGAGCGCGCCCTTCGCGCGTACCCGGGCGCCGGCCGACGAGCTGCGCTACGGCCGCCTCGACGCCGAGCAGTTCCGCGACGAGCGCTTCCTCGAGGGCGACGCCGAGGTCCTCACCTACTCCGACGTCGTCGAGTCGGTGACCCTCGGCGAGACCGACCTCTTCCGTGCCGTGCAGCGCCTGCCTGGCGTCTCCACCCGCGACGACTTCACGGCCGGGTTGTGGACCCGCGGGGCCCCGTGGAGCGAGACGCGCGTGTACTTCGACGGCCTCCCGCTCTTCAACCCGGTGCACGCCATCGGCCTCTTCGCGGGGGTCAATCCCGACGCGATCGGGACGGCCAGCTTCCATCCCGGCGTGCGTCCCACCGGCATCGGTGAGGGCGCCGCCGGCGTGCTGAACGTGACGTCTCGGCGGCCAAGCCGAACCGGCCTGAGCGGTCTCGGCGAGCTGTCGGTTATCAGCGCGCGCGGCGCCGCCGACTGGGAGTCGAGTGGCGGGCGCACGTCGGCGATGTTCGCGGCCCGGCGGTCCTACGTGGACCTCGCGACGCGGATCGCCGAATCGCTGGGCGCCGACAGCGGCACCCACATCCCGTACTCGTTCTTCGATCTGACGGGACGCTTCGATGCCGACCTGGGCCACGGCCTGGCGCTCGAGGCCAGCGGTCTCTGGGAGCAGGACCACGTCGGCGACGCCGTGCCCGGCCTCCTCAAGCCCACGCAGGGCCATTGGGGCAACCGCGCCGGCCGCGTGAGCCTGCTCGCGCCCCTCGGCTCCTGGCACTCCCGCACCACGCTGGGCGTCAGCGATTTCGCCGGTGACCTCGGCCCCAAGCCGCTGCTCAATCCCCTCGCGGGTGTGCTGCCGAGCCATGCGCCGATGCACAACGCGGTGCGGGCGTTGATCGTCGGCACCGAGATCACGCCGGCCGGCGTCGCGGCCGCGCCGACCTGGTCGGCGGGCGCGCGGCTGGCGGTCCAGACCCAGCACTTCATCGGACAGTATCCGCGACCCTATCCCGTCGTGGTGCTGCCCGACTCGCTCATCCTGAGCGAACGCCTGCCCATCGCGAGCGTGTGGGGCGAGCGGCGGTGGGGCCTGGGGCGCCATGCCGCGATCGAGCTCGGCCTCCGGGTGGATGCGCATCGCCCGCTTCGCAACGCGCCGAGCACCGGGATCGGGCCCAAGATCGCGCTGCGCGTGACGCCGCCGGGGACCCGCGTGACGTTCACCGCCGCGGCCGAGCGGTCGTGGCAGTACACCCAGGCCCTCGCGCCGGCCGGCCCCAGCATCGGTCCCGACCTCTACGTCACCGATGTCTGGCTGCTGGCCGGCGACACCGTCCCCGCGATGCGCGCCGACATCGGGACCCTCGGCACCGAGGTCTGGATCGGCGCGGGCTGGACGGCATCGGCGAACTTCTACGCGCGTCGTGCCACGGGCGTCGCGGTGCCCGAGCCGGAGTTCGGCTCGCTCACCAACCAGCGGCCGATCTTCGTGTCGGCCGAGAACCGGGCGGTGGGTGCCGAGTTCTCGGTGCGGCGCCTGGTGGGCCAGTGGACGATGTCGGCTTCGTACAGCAACGGACGGTCGATGCTGCGGGACGTCTCGCGCATCAGCAGGCGAACGCTCACGTATCCCTCGCAAGCCGACCGGCGGAACGTCGTGGACCTGACGGCCATGCTGCGCCTCGGCGCGGCCTGGCGCGTCGGCGCGGCGTTCACCGCGGCGAGCGGCGCGCCCTTCTCGCGGTTCCTGCTCGGCGTGGCGCCTTGCGACTCGTCGCTGGGCGGCGCCTGCCCGCCGGCCGACACCGCGGCCCGGAGCATCGAGGGAGCCAACGCGGAGCGCGGTCCGGCCTACGCCTCGCTCGACGCCCTGGTGGACTGGTCGCACCAGCTCGGCCGATTCCGCATCGGCGCGTTTCTCCAGGTGCGCAACGTGCTCAATCGGGCCAACGCGGTGACCTACACCGGCAGCGTCGACCAGTGCACGACGCCCAATCCGCCGATCCTGGTGCGGGCGCCGAACACGCCGCAGATCAACGTCTGCGACCGCTTCGACAAGGGTGTGCCGATTCTGCCGCTGGCCGGCATCCGCATCGCCTTCTGACGGATGCAGCTGGCGGAGGCTTTCGTGCGCCACCAGGCGGAGCTGTTCCGCTACGCGGCGCGATTCACCGGCGATGCGGATCTCGCCGAGGATGTGGTGCAGGACGTCTTCGTGCGGCTCGCCGAGCGCCCGCCGCGGGACGAAACGCAGCTGCGAGCGTGGCTCTTCCGCGTCACGACGACGATCGCGATCGACGCCCAGCGGAGCAGCCGCCGGAGACTGTCACTGGTGCAGGCCCGCGCCTCGAGCGTGCCGGTCGCCCAGGCCGCGCCGGATCCGGCCGAGTCGGTGGAGCGCGAGGAGTTGCGGGGACGGGTGCGTGAGGCGCTCGCCACGCTGAGCGAAAAGGAGCGTGCCGTGCTGCTGATGCGGGAGGAAGGGTTCGCCCATCGTGAGATCGCCGAGGCGGTGGGAACGACGACGGGATCGGTCGGCACCATGTTCGCGCGCGCCCTGGAGAAGCTGGCGCGCCGGCTCGACCTCGATGCGGAGGACGCACGATGACCACATTCGATGATGTCGAGGTCGTTCAGCGCCGCGCCGGGCGGCTCTCGCTGCTGCTGGCCCGGACCGACGCGCCGCCTCGCCCGCTGGTTCTGCCCGTGGCGCGGATCGCGCGGGCCGAGCGCCGCTTGGCGGTGCGCTGGCGCATCGCCGCGGCCGTTGCGCTGCTGATCGCCGGCGCCGCGGGTGTGCCGCCGGTGCGGGCCTGGATCGCGGACACGGTGCGCGCCGCCTGGCGCAGCGTGACCGGGCGCCACCAGGCCGTGGTGCCGCCGGCGCCGGCCGCACCCACCGTTACCACCGGGGCGGTGAGCTTCGCGGCGCCCGATCCCCTCACCATCCGCATTGCCCGGCGCCAGACCGCGGGCGGGACGCTGACGATCGAGCGGACGGATGGTCTATCGGTAAGCGCGGCCGTTACCGGGGAAGCGAACGCCGCCGAGCTGGTCGTCGGGCCCGAAGGGCTGCGCATCGTGAACCGGCGCGCGTCCACGGCGGGCTACGTGATCCGCGTGCCCGCGGGACTCTCGCGCATCGTGGTGCAGGTTGAACAGGAGCGTCCGCGCATCTTCGGCTCGCCGGCGGCCGGCGACCGGTACGTCGTGGACCTCGGCGTCAGAAGCGCCCCGGTCCAGGCGTTGAAATAGTACACCTCGAATGGAGAACGTATGATGCGGCGACTGGTGATGGCGGCGGCGCTCCTGATCGGCAGCGCAACGGCCTGCTCCGATGGCAGCACGGGGGGCCCGGGCTCGGGGCGCACCCAGGTGCTGCTCACCGATGACCCGTTCTCCGGTGGCGACATCGCGCGCGTGGATCTCTACATCGCACGCATCCAGGCCTCGGCCGGCCTCGACACCCTGGGCTCCGACAGCCTCAGCCCCAGCGCGAGCTGGGTGACGATCGCCGAGCCCCAGAAGACCTTCAACCTCCTCGATCTTCAGCAGGGCACGACCGCGCTGGCGGGCGAGGTGGACCTGCCGGCGGGACAGTACCGGGCGATCCGCGTCACCATCAATACCGGTCTCTCCCACGTGGTGCGCCTCAATGGCACCGACGTGATGGTGCAATGGCCGGTCCAGGGCGAGCTCGCGCTGTACGCCTACGTCGAGAATGCGCTCGAGGTACCGGCCGGCGGAGCGCAGATCGTCATCGACTTCGACGTCAACCGCACCTTCGTGGACAATGGAAGCGGCGGGCTTTGGTTCATTCCCTGGATCCGCGCCGTGAACAGCGCGGAGACCGGCAGCGTCGCGGGCACCGTCAAGGGTCCGTCGATCGAGGGCGATCCCGTGCCGGTCGCGGGCGCCTATGTCATGGCGATCACGAGTCCCGGCCCGGGAGCGATGGGGGCCATCACGGCCAGCACCCGCACCGATGCCGACGGCCACTACGTAATCGGCTATCTGCGGGAAGGTGACTACTCCATCACCGTCCAGGCGCCTGAGCCCTTTGTCTTCAACACCGGCACCGTTCCCGCCACGATCGCGGTGGGTCAGCGGACGACGGTGAACCTCTCGCTCACCCGCGACACGGGCGGCGTCGATACCACGGGCACCGGTGGCGGTGGCACGCCAACCGGCCCGGTGGCAAGCGTGACGTTGCAGCCCTCGACACAGACCGTCTCGGTGGGTGACAGCGTCCCGGTGATGGCGATGCTGAAGAACGCGCAGGACGAGATGCTGTCGGGGCGCGCGGTGACGTGGGCGATCAGCGACAGCACTAAGCTCTCGGTGTTCGGCTCGTATGGAAACTGGGCGGTGCTGCGGGCGCTGCACTCCGGGACCGTGACGATCACGGCGACGAGCGAGGGGAAGAGCGGGACGGGGACAGTGACAATACGCTGATGGCTGATGGCTGATGGCTGAAAGCTGAAAGCAAACAAAGGCCCCGAGATCCGGGGCCTTTGCCTTCAGCCTTCAGCCTTCCTAGGCCCCAAGCACCGCCATGTAGTCCGCCCCCTGCGCCATGTGCTGGTAGAGCGCGGTGAGCGTGTCGGGTGCGCCGACGAGCCAGCGGCAGCGCGCGTCGCCGCGCGAGCGGCATTCGACTTCCATCACCGCCAGGGCGGTGTCGCCGATCCGGCTCATGAAGTCCGCGAGGAGACCCGCGGTGAAATAGCATCCCGGGTACTGGAGTCCGGCACCGGGCTGCGCTTCCGCCCAGTCGGTCGAGTCGAACGCCACCGCCGCGTCGCCGAGGGCGGTGACTTCGACGGTTCCCCAGCCCAGGGACGAGAAGAACTTCGAGAGAATCTCGGCCAGGCGCGGGGCCGCGAGCTCGCGGGGATCGTCCACGCCCGCGTTCGCGGGGAGCCAGCGTACGAACGCCTGGAAGGTGCCCTCGCCGGCGGCATACCCCGCCTCCTGGAGGGCCTGGGCGCCGACCCGGTCACGCAGCGCGTGGAAGGCCCGTGCCGAGACGGCGACGAGCCCGGTGGCGGTCAGGGAAATGTCGGTCATTCGTGCTCAATCTAGGGGAAGGGCCGCGCGTTTGTCTATGCGCGCCGTCAGGGAAGTCGGTGCAGGAGCTCCTTCTCGTCCCAGACCTGGATGCCGAGGTCCTTCGCCTTGTCGAGCTTGCTGCCGGGTTCGTCGCCGGCGATGACGGCCGTTGTCTTCTTCGAGACGCTGCCTGATACGGTCCCCCCGGCGGCCTCGATCCGCTTGGTGGCTTCGCCGCGCGAGAGCGACGGCAGCGAGCCCGTGAGCACGAAGGTCTGGCCTCTGAGCGGGCCGTCCGCCGGCGCGATCTCCGGCTCGACGAAGGTCAGCCCGCGCTTGCGGAGCTTCTCGATCAGCGCGCGGGCGCGGGGGTCGGCGAGCCAACGGGCCACGCTCGCCGCGATCACCGGACCGATGCCACGCACCTGCGCGATGACCTCCTCCGGCGCCTTCAGCAGCGTGTCCAGTGTGCCGAAGCGCCGTGCCAGCAGGTCCGCTGCATTGGTGCCCACGTGCCGGATGCCGAACCCGTTCAGCAGCCGCGACAGCGGCCGCGTCTTCGATTCGCGGATCGCGTCCACCAGGTTCTGCGCGCTCTTCTCGGCGAGCCGGTCCAGCTCCGACAGCTGCGGCACCGTCAGGTCGTAGAGGTCCGCCGCGTCTTTCACCAGCCCCGCGTCCACCAGCTGCCGCAGGCGTTGGTACGATAGGCCCCGGATGTCCATCGCAGCCTGCGAGGTGAAGTGCACGAGGCCTTCGAGGCGCCGGCCCGGACAGCCGACGTTGGGGCAGTAGACGGCGACTTCCTCCTCGTCACGCTCCACGGGCGTGCCGCAGACGGGGCACGAGGACGGCATGTGCCACTCGCGCTCGTCGCCGGTGCGTTTCTCCGGCACCGGTGCGATGATCTGCGGGATCACCTCGCCGGCGCGCTTGACCTGGACGATGTCGCCGATCCTGAGGCCCTTCCGGCGCACCAGCTCCTCGTTGTGCAAGGTGGCGAGCTTCACCGTCGTGCCACCGATCTCCACGGGTTCCAGCACGGCGTAGGGGTTGAGCGCGCCGGTGCGGCCCACATTGACCTGGATGTCCAGGAGCCGTGTCTCGGCGATGTCGGGGGCGAACTTGCGCGCCACCGCCCACCGCGGTTCACGCCCGCCGACGACTCCGGCTTCGTCCTGGAGGGTCAGTGAGTCCGCTTTCACGACCAGTCCGTCGATCGCGAAGTTCAGATCGCCGCGAATCCGCTGCTCGATGTCCCGAGCGTGGGTGTGGACTTCGGCGAGCCTCGCACAGCGCAGCCGGTGCGGCGCGATCGGCACACCCCACCGGGCCAGCGTCTCCAGGAGATCCCACTGGGTCTGAAACGGCAGTTTCGCGCCCGGCGGAGCGGCGAACGCGTACCCGAAGAAGCGCAGCGGCCGCCTGGCCGTAACCGCCGGGTCGAGCTGGCGCAGTGCGCCGGCCGCCGCGTTGCGTGGATTGGCGAACACCAGCTCGCCGGCCGCAGCGCGCTCCTCGTTCATGCGCTCGAATCGGTCAAAGGGCAGGTACACCTCGCCCCGAACTTCGACCAACGGCGGCACGTCGTCGCCCTGAAGGCGAAGCGGCACGTCACGAACGGTCCGCAGGTTGGCCGTGACATCCTCGCCCAGCATGCCGTTTCCGCGCGTCGCCCCGGTCAGCAGCACCCCGTCGCGGTAGGTCACCGACACGGCGGCGCCGTCGATCTTGAGCTCCGCCGTGTAGCCGCCGCGCACGGCGGAAGCACCCAGGTACCGCAGCAGTTTCTGCTCCCAGGCCGCCAGCTCCTCGTCGCTGAAGGCATTGCCGAGCGACAGCATGGGCGACAGGTGGGTGTGCTTGCGGAACGCCTTGGACGGTTCCGCGCCCACCCGGAGCGTCGGAGAGTCGGGGGCGCGGAGCGCGGGGTGTTCCTCTTCGAGGGTCTGAAGCTCGCGGTACAGCGTGTCGTACTCGGCGTCGGACAGATCCGGCGCATCGAGCACGTAATAGGCGTGGATGGCGCGATTGAGGAGGCGGCGCAGCTCGGCGGCGCGCCGCTCGGCGGACGTCATCTACCCCTTGGCCTCTTCGCCAAGCACGGTCATGGCGACGCCCACCAGCCGGTCCAGCTCGGCCGCCGAGCTGTCCGCCAGCAGCTGCTCGATCGACAACTTGTCGTGCCCGGTGAAGGCCGTGAGCAGGCGCTGGAGGAACGACACCAAGGCCAGCCGCTGCATGTCGGCCCGGCGCATCTCCTCGGAGGACTCACGGGTGCGCTTGACCAGCGCTTCGTAGCGGTGCGCGTTGCGCAGCGACTTGGCGGTGAGCTCGGCCACGATCTGGCAGAAGCGGACGTCGTTGTCGCTGAAGGCCGAGCCTTCCTTGAAGGTGCGCAGGAACATGCAGCCGATCGCGGCGCCCCGGTACTTGATCGGCACCACCGTGATCGACCGGACCTTGCGGCGGTCCAGCGCGCCCTTGACGTGCTGGAGGCCCGGGTCGCGCGAGGCGTCGGCGATGAAGACGGTCTCGCCGGTTTCCATGGCGCGCTGAATCTCGGGATAGCGCGCGAGGTCGATGACCAGGTTGCGGATCGTGGGATCTTCGTACGAGGCCACGAGGCGAGCCGTCTGGCTCCCGCGGTCGGCGAGGATGATGCTCGCGCGATCGAGGCCGAAGGTCTCGCCCATGCGGCGGGCGATCGCCTGGAGGATGTCCACGAAGTGCAGCGTGCCCGAGATCTCGTGCAGGATCTCGATCACGGCGAGCAGCCGCTCGCGCTCCTTCTCCAGCTCTTCGACGCGGGCCGCGAGCGCGGCCGCGGCTTCGACGGGGGGTGTCGTCATGGGCTGTAGCATCGGCCCGGGGGCCCGGCTCCGTCAAGGCGGACGGTCAGATCCCCAGCAGCCGCTTCGCGTTTCCCCCCAGGATGGCCTCCCGGTCGGCGGCCGGAATCGGCAGCCCGCCGAGGCTCTCCCGCATCGCCGCGATGCTGCCGATCTGGTGCGGGTAGTCGCTGCCGGCCAGGATGTGCCCGGCGCCGGCAAACTCGATCGCCAGCCGCAGCGCCGCGGGATCGAAGTTCACCGTGTCGTAGAAGAACTCTCGCAGGTAGGTGCTCGGCGGGCGCGCGATGTGCGCCCGGCACTCGGGGAAGGCGCGATAGCCGCGGTCCAGCCGTTCGGCGATGTAGGGGATGGCGCCGCCCAGGTGGCCCAGCACCCAGCGGATCCGCGGATACCGCTCGGGCACCCCGCTGAAGACCAGCTTGGCCGCCGCCAGCGTGGTATCGAGAGGGAAACCCACCAGCGGCATGAGCCAGAAGTCGGTCATCGCCTCGACGCCCACCGGATGGGTGGGATGGATGTACAGCACCGCCCCCAGCGCGTCGGCGGCGGCATACAACGGCTCGTAGCGCGCGTCGGCCAGCGCCACGCCGTTCACGTTGCTGAAGAGCATCGCGCCCCGCAGGCCCAGCTCGGTCACGGCGCGCCGCAGTTCCGCTACCGAGGCGGCCGGATCGCCGAGCGGGAGCGTCGCCAGGGCGGTGAAGTGCGCGCTCCGGGTTCGCGCCACCTCGACGAAGGCGTCGTTGACCAGGCGGGCCAACTGGATCGCGCGGGCCGGCTCCTCGACGTGGACGCCGGGGGTGGTCAGCGTGATGACCTGGATGTCCACGCCGGCGCGGGTCACCTCCTGCTCGCGGAAGGCGATGTCGCGGTGGCCGGGGACGGCGACGTTGAAATCGCCGGGGTAGTGGAGCACCGGGTTGCCGGCGGTGTCGCGGGTCACCCGCACGGCGCTGGGCCCGATGCGCAGGGCCTCGAGGTACTCGGGGGGATAGAAGTGATTGTGGAAGTCGATGATTGGCATGATGGAGGATAGTCTATCCTCCATCGGCGTGCCGCCGCTTCCACACGGCGTACACCGGCAGCCCCGCGAGGACGAGCGCGATGCCCAGCGCGCTGTTCCTCGGTGCCGAGACGATCTGCCCCGCCGCCACGGCGAGCGCCGCGACGGCGAAGACCAGCGGCGCGGCGGGGAAGCCCGGGACGCGAAACCGCGGCGCATAGTCCGGACGGCGCCGCAGCGCGAGCAGGGCCAGCGCCATCGCGGCGAAGAAGATCCACTCGGTGTAGACCACCCGCGAGAAGAGCCGCTCGTAGGTCCCGGTCGCGACGAGCACCGATGTCCAGAGCGCCTGGAGCGCGATGGCCCGGTGCGGCGTACGAAAAGTCGGGTGCACGCCGCCGACCCAGCGGAAGAGCAGCCCGTCCTGCGCCATGGCGTAGTAGACGCGCGGACCCGCGAGGACGATCCCGTTCAGCGCGCCGATGGTCGAGACGACCACGATCCCGGCGGCCACCGCCGTGCCGCCCGACCCGATCACCGCGTTGGCCGCGTCAGCCACCACGCCGCGCGAGGCGATCACCGCCGGGATCGGCAGCACGTGCAGGTACGCCGCGTTGAGCGCCACGTAGCAGGCGGTGACGATCAGCGTGCCGATGACCAGGGCGCGCGGGATGGTGCGCTCCGGCGCGACCGTCTCCTCGGACGCGTAGGTCACCATGTGCCAGCCCCCGAAGGCGAAGAGGCCGGCGCCGACGGCCAGCACGAAGCCGCCCGCCGAGATCGCGGGCAGGGCCGCGGTCCCGCTCGGCCCCGCGGCCGCGCGCGGGCCGAGGCCGAAAGCGACGGCGACGATGCCGATCACCAACGCGACCTTCAGCGCGGTGAGCGCCGTCTGCACGCGGCTGCCCTGGCGCACCCCCACGTAGTTGACGGCCGAAAGGGCGAGGACGCCGGCGATGGCCACGGCCTTCAGTCCGGCCGGGGTGAGCGGGATGAAGAACCCAACGTAGCGCGCGAACACCATCGCGATGGCCGCCAGGATGCCGGAGTGCATGCTCCAGAACATCGCCCAGCCCCAGAGGAACCCGGTGGCCGGGCCGTACGACTCGGCGAGAAAGATGTAGACGCCGCCGCTGCGGGGGAACGCCGACGCGAGTTCCGCGGCGACCAGCGCGCCGAACAGGGTGAGCAGGCCGGCCACGAGCCACGCCGCCAGGATCCCCGGCACCGACGGCACCCGCGCCGTGATCACCGACGGCTGCACGAAGATCGAGGCGCCGATGATCGTCCCGACCACCATCGCGGTCGCGGGAACGATGCCGATGGGCCGCGCCAGCGCGGGTGTGGTCATGTTCGAAGATGCGCCTGGTTGCCGCTCATCGGCGCGCCGAGTACGTTCCCCATCCACATTTGGGAGGATGCTCGATGCGGTCGTTGCATGGCGTGGTTGCGGTCCTCATCTTCGTGCCTTTCGCTGGTCTTCGCGCACAGCAGCCCTTTATCGACCAGCTCCCCGGCCAGGGCCGTCCGATCGACGTGGCGGCGACCGGCGCGCGCCGCGCGCGGCTGATGGCACGCCTGGGCGACGCGGTGGTGGTGATCCCGGCGGCGCACGAGCGCGAGGGCGAGGCCTACGGCGAGTATCCCCAGGACACCGACTTCCGCCAGCACAACGCCTTCTTCTATTTCTCGCAGCTCGAGTCGCAGGACGCCTGGATCGTCCTGAACGCGCGCGCCGGAGGCCCGGGCGAGCAGATCCTGCTCCTGCCGCCACGCAATCCCCAGCAGGAACGCTGGACCGGCGTGCGGCTCGGTCCCGATTCGCTGGCGGTGCGGCTCACCGGATTCGGCGTCGTCCTGTCGACGACGCAGCTCGACAGCGTCCTCGCGGCGGCACGCGCGCGGGGCGTGCCCTTCTACGTGCAGCTGGATCCCACGACGCGGAACGAGCCGGTCGTCACCCGGCTGCGCGCCGACACGGCGAACGGGCTCGTCGTCCGGAACCTGCGGCCGGTGGCCGACTCCATGCGGGTGGTGAAGGACGCGGCGGAGATCGCCGCGCTGCGCCGCGCGGCGCAGATCAGCGCCGAGGCGCACGCCGATCTGATGCGCGCGGCGCGGCCGGGGATGTGGGAGTACGAGATGGAGGCGGTCATCGAGGACGGGTTCCGCCGGCGCGGCGCCGACCGCCTGGGCTATCCGTCGATCGTGGGCTCGGGGATCAACGCCACCACGCTGCACTACGACGTGAATCGGCGACAGGCGCAGGGCGGGGAGCTGGTGGTGGTGGATGCCGCGGCCGAGTACGCGCAGTACACCGCCGACGTCACCCGCACCTTCCCGACCAGCGGCCGGTTCACCCCGCGCCAGCGCGCGATCTACGACCTGGTGCTCGGCGCGCAGCAGGCGGCGATGGACTCGACGCGGCCCGGGATCACCATTGCGCGGCTGACCCAGATCGCCAGGGCCTGGCTGCGCGATCATTCGGGCGACCTCTGCCCGCCGAGCGCCGGCGAGCCGGCCGACCGGACCAGCTGTGACCGCTACATGATCCACGGCCTGTCGCACTGGATCGGCATGGACGTGCACGACGTGGGGCCGTACAACATTCCGCTCGCCCCCGGCATGGTGTTCACGATCGAGCCGGGCATCTACATCCCCGCCGAGTCGCTGGGGGTGCGGATCGAGGATGACGTGCTGGTGACCGGGACGGGATACGAGAACCTGTCGGCGGCGGCGCCGCGTGCGGCGGCCGACGTCGAGCGGACGATGCAACAGGGGCGGCAGCGGGCCGCCGGAACCAGGGGTGGTCAATGACGTACGACGACGACAACGGGGGCGGCCGGCAGTTCGCGGCCGGCCTGCTCATCGGCGCACTCCTCGGGGCGGGGGTGGCGCTGCTGTTCGCGCCCCAGAGCGGCGAGGATACCCGGCGCCTGATCCGGAAGAAGGCGAAGCGCCTCGCGGCGGGCGCCCAGGACCGGTTCGACGACGTGAAGGACCGGATCCGTCAGGCGCGCCGCAAGGCGGAGGATGCCCTCAGCGACTGAGGCGTTGCAGCAGCGTCGCCGCCTGCTGCTTGTACGTGGCGTCCATGGGATCGCAGCCGGGGGGCAGCGTCGCGATGTGCTGGAGCTGGGCGATGGCCTCGTCCTTCCGGTCCGAATCCACCAGGGCTTCGGCGAGATCGTAGTGATGGTAGATGTTGTTCGGCGAGATCTCGATGGCCTGGTTGTAGTAGTTGACCGAGTTTTCCCACGACGCCTGGTTGAAGATCGCCGCGCCCAGGAAGGTCTTGGCGAAGAACTTCGTCAGGCCCGGGAGGCGCTGGACCTCGGCGTTCCAGCGGCCGAGGACGTGCATCGCGCCGTCGTGGCGCGGGTTGAGCTCGGTCGCGCGCAGGGCCTCCTCGCGGACCACGCCGGCGAAGCGGACCCGCTCGCGGGCCCCCTTGGTCAGGGCGACGCGCCCGGTGGCGACGGCGACCATGAAGTGCCCGTCGGCGCCGGTGGAGTTGACGTGCACGGCGCGCTGGGCCAGCTCGAGCCCCATGGCGTAGAGGGAATCGCGCCGGGGCGCCTGCGCGTTGGTCAGCTGCTTGCCGAGGTCGACGTAGGCCTGCGAGGCCTTCCACAGCGCGTCGTAGTGCATGGAGTCGAGGGCGAGGGCGGCGCGAAAATGCGCCAGCGCCTCGTCGGCGTTGCGGCGGCAGCGGGCGGCGTCACCCGCCGCGAGGTGCCCGGCGATGTCCTGCGCCAGGACGGGCGTTGCACAGACGGCGATCGCCACGGCCGCAACTCTGAGGGCACGCATGCTGAAGTCTCCATGGTGATGGGAACGCCCTGAATGTTCGTCCCCGGACTGATCGAGCGCAAGCGCGACGGCGGGTCGCTCGCCGAAGGCGAGTGGCGCGGCCTGCTCGCCGACTACGCGGCCGGCGTGGTGCCCGACTACCAGATGGCGGCGCTGCTCATGGCGTGTTTCCTGCGCGGGCTCTCGCGCGAGGAGACCGCGGGGCTGCTCGACGGCATGATGGCCTCAGGGGGCCGCCTCGACCTCTCCCACCTGGGCCGGCCGGTGGTGGACAAGCACTCCACCGGCGGCGTCGGCGACAAGGTGTCGCTGGTCCTCGCCCCCCTGGTCGCCGCGTGCGGCATCGCGGTGCCGATGATGTCGGGCCGGGGGCTGGGCCACACCGGGGGCACGCTCGACAAGCTGGAGTCCATTCCCGGCTTCCGGACCGCGCTGTCCATGGACGAGACCAAGGCCCAGATCGCGCGGCTCAACTGCGCGATGATCGGCCAGACGCCGGAGATCGCGCCGGTGGACAAGAAGCTGTACGCGCTGCGCGACGTCACCTCCACCGTCGAGTGCATCCCGCTCATCGCGGCCAGCATCATGTCCAAGAAGCTCAGTGAGGGGCTCGACGGGCTGGTGCTCGACGTCAAGATGGGGAGCGGCGCTTTCATGACCGACCCCGCGAAATCCCGCGAGCTCGCCGAAACGATGATCCGGCTGGGCGAGGACCGCGGCTGCCCGACCGTCGCGCTGCTCACCGCCATGGACCGCCCCCTGGGGCGGGCCTGCGGCAACGCCCTCGAAGCGGAGGAGTCGATCAACGCGCTGAAGGGCGAAGGACCAGAAGACCTGCTCGAAATCACCATCGCCGAGGGGATCGAGATGCTGCTCCTGGGCCGCAAGCTCAAACCCACGGCGGCGCACCGCGCGGCGGCGCAGACCGAACTCGAGGGTTGCATCAGCTCCGGGAAGGCGGCCGAGCGGTTCGCGCAGATCATCGAGGCCCAGGGCGGCAACCCCGCCGTCGTCGAGGACCCGGCGATCCTGCCGCAGGCGGCGGAGGTCGAGGTGTACGAGGCGCCGCGGGCGGGCACCATCCTGCGGGTCGAGCCGCGCGCCATCGGCCGCGCCGTGGTGCAGATGGGCGGCGGCCGCCAGAAGGTTGATGACGTCGTGGACCCGTCGGTGGGATTCGTGATCAGCGGACGACCCGGCCAGAAGGTGGATAAGGGCGAGCCACTCGCTTCCATCTACGCCCGCGACGCCGCGGGCACTGCGATCGCGCGGGCCGCGCTCCAGCAGGCCGTGACCATCGGCGACGGGAAGGCGGAAATCCTGCCGCTGATCGTGGCGCGGGTGACGGCGAAGGGCGTCGAAACGCTGGGCTAGACGAACGGCGGCTTCGGAGTCCCCGGCCCCCAGTCGTCGCCTACTCCCTCGTCCAGCGGTCGCCCCTTGGCGTCGGTTTCCAGGTCCCGCACCTCCCGCTCCGCCTCCTCGAGCGCCTCGTAGTCGATGTCGGGATCCGGGGCCTGGTGCGGCGGGCCGGCCTGCGCGCCGTGAGCCGGTCGACCACGCGCCGGCACGCCCCGGTTCGCCGTTCTCTCCCGCCGCCTTCGCATCGAAACGACCGCCGCCCAGATCACCAGGATCCCGAGCAGCCCCCACCACCTCACAGCTGGCCCAACTCCTTCGGCGGGAGCGACTGGAGGTAACGCCAGACCGCATGGATCTCCGCATCCGTCATCCGTCCCGAGCTCTGCCAGGGCATGAAGTTGTTGTCGATGGCCGTGCCGTCGGGCTTCTTGCCCTCGCGCAGCACCCGGATGAACATCGTCTCGGTCCATCCCGCGAGCCCGATCGGGGTCAAGTTCATCGGGGGCGGAGAGCCTGGAGGGCCTCCGGCGTTGGCTCCGCCGCTCAGGGCCGGGTTGTGGCAGGCGTGACAGCCACCGATGTGGGCGAGATAGCGCCCGTAGACCACCGTGGTGTCGGGCGCGGGAGTGGGCGCGTCCCGGCGCGAATGATCGATGTACGCCGCGGGGAACATCGGCAGCTTGTTGAAGGCCAGGAGCGCGCGGCCGATGGGGCCGAAGCGGGGCTGGGGCCACTCGGCGTCCACCGGCGCGACGGACTTCACGTAGGCGATCACGGCGCCGAGGTCGGCGTCGGAGAGAAAGATGTAGGCCTCGGCGGGCATGATCATCGCCCCGCGCCCGTTGGGGAGCACCCCGTGGCGGATGACGCGGACCCAGTCGAGGTCGCTGAGCTGCGCGCCGAGGCCGCCCCGGCCCCGCGTGAGGTTCGGCGCGGCCAGCCGGGCGAAGGGCGCCTGGTCGATGAACATGCCGCCGCCGAAGTTCGGACGATGGCAGTCCTCGCACTTGGTCACCGCCTCGGCAAGGTGTCGCCCGCGCGCCAACGACGCGGAATCGGTGGGGATCGGCACCGCCGCGGCGGAGATGTCGAAGCGGTGGTTGAACCGCCGATTGCTGGCGATGATGATCGCCACCGCGCAGACGATCACGACGACGAGGAGGGCGGCGACGGCAATGCCGAGCCACTTGAGCAGCTTCATGGCGTTGTCTCCATAAGGTATGACGGATCCCGGTGTCCCGAACCAACCGAAGTGGAGGAGATTCTGCGGAGATCCGGCTCCCAGCGCCAGTACCCCCGGGGCGGCGCTACAGCAGTCGCGCCACCAGGTCGCCGACCGCGTAGCCCAGGGCCGCCACGCCGAGGCCGACCAGGAACATGTCGAGGCCGGAGCGCAGCACCGGGCGTCCGGTGAAGATGCTCCGCGCCGCGCCGACGCCGAAGTGCGACGCCATGGAAACGAGAAAGGAAAGGGCGATGGCCGTGCCGCCGCTGGTCAGCAGGAAGGGCGCGACCGGGATCAGCGCCCCGACCGCCGTGGCCGTCCCGGTCACCAGGCCCTCGTTGATCGGCGTGCTCCGCTGCACGCCGATGCCGAGCTCCTCGCGCACGCTCTCGGCCAGCGCATGCGCGGGGTCCTTGATGATCTCGTCGGCGCGACGGCGTGCTTCGGCCGGCGCGATCCCCTTGGCCTCGTAGATCAGCGCCAGCTCGTCGGCCTCGACCTCGGGCATCAGCCGGATCTCCTCCGACTCCATCGCGATCTCGTTGTCGTAGACCTCCTGCTCGCTCTTCGCCGCGAGGTAGCCGGAGGCCCCCATCGACAGGGCGTCGGCGAACATCCCCGCCACGCCCGTCACCAGGATCACGTGCGGCGCGACGCTGGCGCCGATGACGCCGGCCACCAACCCGAAGTTGGCGGTGAGGCCGTCGTTGAACCCGTAGACCAGGTTGCGCAGGAAGCCGCCCGATTCAGCGCGGTGCCACGGCTCGCCCTTGCGGCCCGCCATCACGCCCAGTGTTTCGGCGTGGTGGGCCGACTCCCGGGCCAGCGTGAGCGCGGCGTCCTTCGCCGCGCCCGGCGCGCTGTCGCGGTGCAGGATCAGGTAGCCCTGGACCTCGCGCCCCTCTTCCCGCAACAGCAGCCGGGTCAGGAGCGCGGGGCCGAAGCGTCGCGCGGTCCAGGCGAGCAGGCGCGCGCGCCGGGACGGCCTGGGTATGCCCAGCGTGATGCCCTTGTCGGCCAGCAGCTTCTGCCAGATGGCGGTGTGCCGGTCCTCGACGTCGGCGAGCTTGCGATACAGCTCCGAGCGCTGCGGCGCCGGCTCAGCTTCGGCCAGGCGGCGGTAGAGAAAGGCCGCGTCAGCCTCATCATGCCAGTGCTCGATCCAGGCCGCGGTGTCGGGTTGGTCGGACATGAATCCAAGAATAGCTGGGCGCTGGCACCTCCGCTCAAGGCGGTCCATATTGGCCGAGATGACCGACGCCATCGATCCCTTGGCCACCACCGCCGAGAGCCTGCCGAGCCCTTTTCAGCGCCGCCCGCTAATCCACCGTCACCACTGGATCGTCCGCCTCACCCACTGGGTGAATGCCCTGGTACTGTTCGGGATGATGGCGACGGGCCTCCAGATCTACGGCGCCTTTCCGCATTTCGGGATGCGCGGCTCCGCATCGCTGGGTCCGAATCCCTTCGACGGCCACGTGGTCCCGGGCTGGATGCGCATGGGCGGCTGGCTCGCCGGCGGCCTGAACCTGCACTTCTTGCTCATGTGGCCGTTGATGCTGAACGGCCTGCTCTATCTCGGATACCTGCTGGCGTCCGGCGAGCTCAAGACGCTCGCCTTCCGGCCGCGGGACGTGCCGCGCGCGGCGCAGATGCAGCTCTACTACTTGCGCCTGCGCAAGGAGCATCCGCCGCAGGGCAAGCACAATGCCCTCCAGAAGGGGGCGTACTCGTTCATCGTGGTGCTCGGCGTGGTGTCGGTCCTCTCGGGCCTCGCCCTCTGGAAGCCGGTGCAACTGGGGGTCCTCACGGCGCTCTTCGGCGGCTACGAGTGGGCGCGATACTGGCACTTCGTGGCGGTCTGGCTCTTCGCCGCCTTCATCGTTGTCCACGTGGCGCTGGTCTTCCTCGTGGACCCCGCGTCGCTGCGCGCGATGATCACCGGATGGTACCGGGGGAGGTTTCCCAGTGAAGGCGCGTGAGGGCGATCGGCGGGACTTCCTGATCGCCGGCGCGACGGCCGGCGCCTCGGCGCTGCTGACGGCGTGCGGATGGAGCGGGGGGCCGCTCAACCAGCCGGCGACGGCGTTTTCCAGGGTCAACGACGGCGTGTCGGGTCTGCTCTTCTCGCGCCGGCTCGCCAAGGAGTACCCGGTCGCGTCCCGTACGCCGGGGACGCATTTCCCGTCGTACTACGTGAGCGACGGGACACCCATGCTGATGGACCCGGTGGCGTGGCGGCTCCAGGTTGGCTGCCTGGTGCGCCAGCCGGCGTCTACGGCATGGACCAGGTCATGGCCATGCCGCGCCTGACGTATACCGTGAAGCATCACTGCGTCGAGGGATGGACGGCGATCGGGACCTGGAGCGGCACGCCCTTCTCGGCGCTCGCCGACCGGGTCCAGCCGCTGCCCGCCGCGCGCTACGTGATGTTCCGATCCTTCGACAGCGGCTACAGCAACGGATGGGACCTCGCCTCCGCGATGCACCCGCAGACTATCCTGGCCTACGCCTTCAACGACCGCCCCATCATGCCCGACCATGGCGCGCCGCTGCGACTCTATTCGCCCACCAAGCTGGGCTACAAGCTGACCAAGTACCTGGTGTCGGTCGAGTTCACCGCCGAGCGGCCCGGCGGCTACTGGGAGGATCGGGGCTACCCGTGGTTCGGGGGGGTGTGACCGTCGATCGCGGCCGCCCTCATCCCCGCTTCTGCGCCCTGAACTGGCCCGTGCCGCCGCGATAGCTGACGCTGCCGGTGATGTTACGAGGGTTCTCGAGATGCCCCGTAAAGGTGTAGGGCTCCCCTTTCCATTCCACGCTCAACGTCATGTCGCGCCCGTTCCGCACCGAGAACGAGCGGATCGGGGAGGGTGGGACACCGGGACGCGAGACGATTCCCGTGAAGCGGCCGTCGGCATGGTTGATGCGCCACCCGCCGCCGATGGTGCTGTCGCGAAACTGGATCGTGAAGCCCCAATCGCCGGTGAACGCCGCCACGCTGTCGGCGAGTGGTGCGGCCGCGGAGGCCGGCGGCGCATCCCGGTTCTGCGCCGGGAGCAAGCGGCTGCCCGGCAGCCCGAAGGCAACGGCCACGGCGGCGAGTACTCGGTACCTGGTCATCCGCCCTCCGGTGATGGAGAGGCTGCTTCCCGTCCCTACCTGATACACCTCAAAGTTAGTGCCAGGCGGTGATTTAGGCCGATTCTGAAACCCACCATCTTGACGTGCCGTACTACAAATGTAGTATAGTTCCAATCCCCTCATTTCCGGGTCTTATGGCAATCGAACTGACGGATCTCCAGATGTCGCTCATGCGCGTGCTCTGGTCGCGCGGCGAGGCAGCGGTGTCGGATGTCCACGAATCGGCCTATGCCGATCGCGGGCTCGCGCTGACGACGGTCGCGACGATCCTGTCCCGTCTCGAGAAGGCGGGCCTGGTGTCCCGCCGGCAAGCGGGCCGACACTATCTCTATCGCGCGCTCGTATCGGAGGATGAGGTCCGCCGCTCGATGGTCTCCGAGCTTGCCGAGCGGCTCTTCCAGGGCGACGTCACGGCGCTGGTCAGTCACCTGCTCGACGAGGGCGACATCGCTCCCGGCGATCTCGATCGTGTTCGCCGTCTCATCGAGCAGAAGCAGCAGCACAAGGAGGGCTGAACCATGATCGTCATCCTGGCAGCGCTCGCATGGCTGATCACCTACCTCCTGCACAGCACGGTCCTGCTGGTGGGCGCGGCGGCGCTGAGCACGCTCGGGCTGGTCCGCTCGCACGCGGGCCGCGACACACTGTGGAAGGTCGCGCTGATCGGCGGCATCGTAACCGCGACGGCGCAGACCGCGCTGCGGCTTCAGCCGGCCGCGGGCCACCTCGCCATCGCCGCCCGCCCGGAGTCGCCGCTGGTCGATGTCGCGAGTGTCCGGACCGTGACGCCGCGGACCGATTCGCCGATCGCGGCCGTTGGCTCGCCGGCGGGCCGCGGCTTCGCCTCCGCGATCGCGGCGATTGAGCCGGCAGCCCCGGAGCCGGTCCGCAGTACTCGCTCCCTGGTTCAGGGACTGAATGTTTCCTGGCCGGCCATGCTGCTGAATCTCTGGTTCGTGGGCGCCGTGGGGTTCGGCGGCCGCCTGTTGTGGCTGCGGTATTCGCTGTCGCGTGAGCTTCGGCATCGCCGGACGGTGGCCGACGGCCCGCTGGCCGAGGCGCTGCACGGCCTCTGCGCCGCGGCGCGCGTGAGCGCCCCGCGGCTCAGCGTGTCGAAGGAGCTCCCCGGACCGATCGCCTTCGGCCGCGAGATCTGCCTCCCCGAGCGCGCCCTCTCGCGCCTGGTGCCGTCGGAGCAGCGTGCGGTGCTCGCGCACGAGCTGGGGCACGTCGTGCGTCGCGATCCCGCCTGGCTGATGGCGGCGGCCGTGATCGAGAGCGTCCTCTTCATCCAGCCGCTGAACCGTCTGGCTCGGCGGAGACTGCGCGCGGAGTCGGAATACCTGTGCGACGACTGGGCCGCGGAGCGGACCGGCGGCGTGGTGCTCGCCCGCTGCCTCGCGGAGGTCGCCGGGTGGGTGCAGGGTCACGCCACCCCCGCGGCGGTGGCCGGGATGGCGGGCCATTGCTCGCAGCTGGTGAGCCGCGTGGAGCGGCTGCTCGACGGCTCCTCCGGCGTCCGGCCGGCACGCTGGATCGTACGGGCCGGGGCCGGCGCGATGGCCCTGGCGCTGGTGGCCTCCTCGGTGCCGGGTGTCGCGGCCGAGGATCTCGACGGCGCCGCGAAGGTCGCGAGCGGCTCGCTCGGCGGGGACGAGAAGTCCAGCGCGGTCTTCACCGCCGCGAGCGTCAACCCCGGCGATGGTTGGGGCGCGGTCCGCGAGGGCGGACGGGTCATCATGCTGGGCTCAGGCTACTCGGTGCGCCTCACCGGGCACGGGCGGCTCGGCTTCCGGTACTGGGGAAGGGCCCTCGCGATCCCCGAGGGCTACGACGTCATCGTGGGAGGGCGCACGGTAGAGAATGACATCGACCTGTGCGATGCGTCGGGGACCGTCCGCATTGTCGAGTCGGACGGTGATGGAGCCTGGGAGGTCGTTCCGGTGCGGGTGCAGGGCGGCGCGGCATACGCGCCGCGAGGCCGGGATCGCGACGCCGTCGCGTTCACCGCAAACGACCTGCGCGGCGTCCTCGCCGGCCTCGGCGACCGGTGGCCGTCTGCCTCATCCTCGTCCTCTGCTTCGGCTTCAGCCTCCGCCTCGGCGTCAGCTTCGGCCTCGGTGTCGCCCCGTTCGACCGACTGGGCCCGGGCTCACGAGAACGCCGATGCCGACACCGACGCGGCGATGAACGGCGAGGCCGACGCGGCCATCGATACCCTGGTGCAGTTGTGGGTGCGGGATCCCGATGCGGTTCGCCGCGCGGCGCGCCGCATCGCGCGCACCTACGACCGGGAGCTGCGTCCGCAGTTCGAGAGCCTCGGCGTGCAGATGGGACGCGAGCTGGCCCCGCAGCTGGAGCGGCTCACGTCGCGCGTCGGACGCGACCTGACGCCCGAATTCGCCCGTCTCGGCGCGGCACTCGGGGCGTCCATCCTTTCCGACCTGAGCGCGTCACCCGAGGCCGGGGCGGGCTCGGGCGACTTCCGCGGCAAGGGGAAGCCGAAGGGGCACTAGTGGACTGTAGTCATGAGTTCGAAAGTGCTCTGATCCGCCGGGTGGGATCGGCATAGGACCAGCGGAATGGGGTGGCGGTGCGATTGTACTGCCGGATGTAGCGCCGCAGCTTGCGCGCCAAGTCGGTGAC
>JBGOSS010000055.1:0-23510 GCA_041476105.1 Gemmatimonadota bacterium | reverse complement strand
GAGGCGATTTGCTGCAACCGCTTCTTATCTTTCACGTCGACGGGCTCGGCCTGTTTTTCGATCGCATCGCAAACAGCCTGGGCCGCCTTTTGGATGCCGCGGCTGAGGGCCATCGGATCGGCTCCGGCCGCGATCATTTTGAGGCCCTCGCGAAAGATGCCTTCGGCGAGCACCGTGGCAGTCGTCGTGCCGTCACCCGCCGTATCCGATGTCTTGCTCGCGACTTCGCGGACCATCTGTGCGCCCATGTTCTCGAGCGGGTCCTTGAGCTCGATTTCCTTGGCGACGGTCACGCCGTCCTTGGTAATCGTCGGCGATCCGAATTTCTTGTCGAGGACGACGTTGCGGCCCTTGGGGCCCAGCGTCACCTTCACCGCGTCGGCCAACTGGTCGACGCCGCGCTTCAGCTTCGCGCGGGCATCGGTACTGAACGTGAGTTCCTTCGCTGCCATGTTCGTGTCTCCCTGTAAGTGCGGATCGCCTAGCTGAGCTTCGCCAGGACGTCCGATTCCTTGACGATGAGGATGTCCTCGTCGTCGATTCTGACCTCGGTGCCGCTGTACTTCCCGTAGAGCACCCGATCGCCGACCTTGACCTCGAGCGGAACCCGCTCGCCCTTCTCCACCCGGCCCGGCCCGCAGGCGACGATTTCGCCCTGCATCGGCTTCTCTTTCGCGGTATCGGGGATGAACAACCCACCCCGCATCGTCTCCGTCTCGTCGAGCGGACGGATCGCGACGCGGTCGGCCAGCGGATGAACCTTCACCTTCGACTTGTGTGCGGTTGCAGTGGCCATACTCCAGCGCCTCCGATGGATCTGTGATGGTAGCGGACTGTCGTTAGCACTCGCGATCGATGAGTGCTAATCGGAGCATGAAGCTACCCCGGAGGGTGGTTACTGTCAAGCTTATATAAGTGATTGTGTTACAATATGTTAGAACGCGAAGTATGACTCTCGGTGTTAGATCGCGAAGGCAACGAGGACGGTGACGTCGGTGACCGCCCACGCCGCCAGCGCCGCGTAGAACCCCCGTTGGTGCTCCGAGGGGCTCATGGTCTCGCAGCGGCGCGACCAGGGCACCAGGACGCGCAGCCAGGCCGCCACCGCGAGGGCCAGGACCAGCCACTGCCAGGTGCGCACCTCGCGCAGGCGTGCTGCCCAGGCGAGGAGCAGAAAGGCGAGCGCCGTCGCCGCCAGCGCGACCGCGAGGCTGCGCCGCATCCCCAGCATGATGGCGAGGGTCCGGTCGCCGCGGCGCAGGTCTTCATCCCACTGGTAGAGCTGCGTCAGCGGATACAGCGCCGCGAAGAGCGGGCAGAAGGCCAGGAGCACCAGGGCGTCGGCGGTGCCGAGGGGGCGGCCGGTGGCGGCCCACCCGGCGTACGGCGTCAGGGTCCCGAATCCCACCATGTTGATCACCCAGTCCACGCCACCCACCGCCTTGAGCCGGAGCGGCGGGACGGAGTAGGCCACGCTCATGGCGAAGCAGGCGGCATAGGCCCAGGTGAAGCCGCGGGGCAGCGTGAACGCCAGCAGCTGTCCGGCGGTCAGGAGCCCGAGCGAGAAGGCGAAGAGATGCCGCGGCGGGCGGGGCGGCGCGTTCAGGTACCCGATGTCGCCGTCGTCGTTGTCGAAGACCGAGTTGATCGCCAGGGTGCCGCCGTTGAGCAGCACGACCCAGAGCACCAGGGCCCAGAGGCCGGTGCCCAGGCGCTCCCCGTGCAGCGCCGGCCGCAGCCCGGCCGCCAGGATGAAACCGAGCGCCGTGTGGGCGGCCATGATCGGCCACTCGGCGGGGCGCAGATGCAGGATGTAGGAGAACGCGTCGCCGGGAAGGACCCGGTAGCCGATGCGGCGCCAGGCATTGTGCGCGCGTGCGGCGTCGCTCATCCCTGATGGATCCCGGCCAGCTCCGCGGCGATGCGCAGCCCCTGGAGCGTCAGGTCGGGATGCACTTCCTCGATCTCCGTGGAGAACTTCGCGATCAGCGGCGCGAGACCGCCCGTCGCGACGACGCGGGGCACGTCGCGCGTGGGCCACTCGGCCTTGATGCGGCGCACCAGGCCGTCCACCGCGTCCGCCGCGCCGAAGACCAGGCCCGCGCGGATGCAGTCCTCGGTGCGCTTGCCGATGGCGTGCTCGGGGGGCGAGAGCTCGGTGGCGGCGAGCTTGGCGGCCTTGCGGATCAGGTTCTCGCCGGCCGTGCGCACGCCCGGCGCGATGATGCCGCCCAGGAAGCGGCCGTCCCGCGTGATGCAGTCGAGCGTAGTGGCGGTGCCGAAGTCCACGACGATCGTGTCGCAGCCGAACAGCCGGCTCGCCGCCAGGGTGTTGATCATCCGGTCGGCCCCGACGGTATTGGGCTCCTCGACATCGAGCCGGATGGGCAGCGTCAGGGCCGAGACGATCACCGGCACCGTCCCGGTCGCGTCGACCAGCCCGTCGGTCACCGCTTCGGTCGTCATCGGCACCACCGACGCGACGATGCTCTGCCCGACGTCGGTGATGTCGAGGCCCGCCTGGAGGAAGAGGGCGCGCAGCAGCACGGCCCACTCGTCGGGCGTGCGGTCGGGATGCGTCATGATCCGCCAGCTGCGCTCGAGCTCGAGGCCCGCGAAGAGCCCGATCGTGATCTCGGTATTACCGATGTCGATGGCGAGGAGCATGAGAAAAACATACGAGACAAAAGACAAATAGACGATAGACGGTCTTCGCTCCCGATCGTCTCTTGTCTACCTGTCTCCTCTTTGCCTAGTCCGCGTCGGTCCGCCGCTCGAGCGTCCCGTCGGCACGCCGCACCAGCAGCGCGCCATCGGCGGCGAGGCCGGTGATGGTCTCCCCCGACACCCTCCAGACCAGCTGCATGAACCGGGCTCGCTCCTCCTCCCCCAACGGGCCATCCGCCCGGGCGAGCGCGATGATGCGTGGCACCAGCTCGGCGAGCACCGCCGTCCGCGCAATGCCCGGCACCACGTCGCCGATCGCGATGGCCTTCCCTTCCACGGCGGGCGGGACGGGGCCGCGCACGTTGATTCCGATCCCCACCGCCACCCAGCTCAGGGTGTCACCGTTCCAGCGCGCCTCGCAGAGGACGCCGCCCGCCTTGGCGTTCGCCACCATGATGTCGTTCGGCCACCGCAGGCGCGGCGCGAGCGCCGGGGCGACGGCAGCGAGCGCCTCCACGGTCGCGAGGCCGGCGCGGATCGCCAGCGACCCGCCGCTCGGCGGGAGCCGCGGGCGCAGCAAGACCGACATCCAGATGCCGCCGCCGCGCGGCGACAACCACACCCGTCCCTGGCGGCCCCGGCCGGCGTGCTGTGCCTCGGCCAGCACCAGGAGCCCCGAGGCGGCGCCGCCCTGGCCCAGGGCGTGTGCCACGTCGAGGGTGGAGCTGACCGCCGACTTGATCACCACCGCGCTGGCGCCGGTCAGCGACGCGAGCGCGCGCTTGTCGAGTCCATCGTAGGTCGACCCGGGCGTCACCGTCATGGCCACCAGGCGAGCAACAGGACGACCACCCCCAACACGATGCGATACCAGCCGAAGCCCTCGAAGGTGTGGGACCGCACGTAGCGCAGCAGCCACGTGACCGAAGCGAACGCCGTCAGCGCGGACAGGAGGAGTCCCAGAGCCAGCAGGCTCCCGTGCACCACCTCGCCGCCGGGATGGCGCAGGTACGAGACGCCTTTCAGGGCACCCGCGGCCAGCAACGTCGGCACCCCGAGCAGAAACGAGAACTCGATCGCGACGGTCCGGCTCAATCCCATCGCCAGGGCGATCAGAATGGTGGCGCCCGAGCGCGACGTCCCGGGGAACACCGCGGCAACCAGCTGGGCCGCACCGATCAGCGCCGCCATCCGCCAGGTGACGTTGTCGCTGGCCGCCCGGCCGCGCAGCCAGCGTTCGACGGCCAGAAACAGCACGCCACCCACCAGCGTCGCGACGCCGACCGGCATGGCCGTCTGGGGCAGCTCGAAGTTGAGCTTCTTGAGAACCAGCCCGCCGGCGGCGGTAACGAGGAAGGCGGCCCCGAGCTTGAGGAGATAGTCTCGCGCCGGAGCCTCGCGCCACCCGGAGAGCAGTTGGGTGAGCCGGTCCTTGAAGACCAGCACCACCGCCGCCACCGCGCCGCTCTGGATGACCACGAGGAAGGTGTCGGTCTGCCGATAGGGGAGCCACTGCTCCGCGATCAGCATGTGGCCCGTCGAGGAGACCGGCAAGAACTCGGTGATCCCTTCGATGATCCCGAGCAGGGCGACGACCACCCATTCGTTCATCGCGCCACGCTCACAAGCGGTCCCAGAGCAGCGCCGCGAGACCGGCGACCATCGCGGCCTTGAGGCCGGCCCGGGCGCCGACGACCTGGCGGTCCAGCAGCCGCGCGATGAGAATGCCGACGCCGAGGTCGAGCACGCCGACGGCGATGGCGTAGCGCCGGCCGTACCAGCCGGCGAAGAACGGCGCCAGCGACGCCGGGACGAAGAGCACCAGCGTCGCGGCGGCGATCAGGAACGCCGCTTCGCGGCCGAAGACGAGCGGGATCGTCCGGCGTCCAGCGACGGCGTCGCCGGCGGCGTCCTCCAGGTCCTTCACGATCTCGCGCGCGAAGTGCAGGATCGCGGCGAGGCCGCCGGCGGCGAGGCCGGCCCGCCACCATCCGACGGCGGTCGCCCCGTAGATCAGCGGCAGGCTCGCGATCGCCGCCACGGCCAGGTTGCCGGGCAGCCCGGACGGCTTGAGGAGCGGCGAATAGATCAGCATGACGGCGAGGGCGCCCACCGCGATGGCCAGCATGCGGGGATCGATGAACCAGGCCAGGAGCAGCCCCATGCCCCCGAGCACGCCGCCGATCAGTAGCGCCGCGTTCACCGAGATGGCTCCGCTCACCAGCGGCCGCTCGGGCCGGTTGATCCGGTCGATGTCGCGGTCGGCCAGGTCGTTGGCCACGTTCCCCGCCGCGCCCAGCCCGATGGCGGACAGCATCGCCAGCCGCAGGACGGCGGGAAACGCGAGCCGGCCCTGCGCGAGAACGCCGCCGATCGCGACTCCGGCGGCGCTCAGAAGCAGGTTCCGCAGTCGGACGAGCGAGAGGGCGCTAGCCGCCCACGACCTGGGCATACACCCCCTCGTACAGCGGGACGACCGTCTCCTTGGCGAACAGGCCGGCCCGCGCCCGCGCGGCGTGCGAGGCGGCCTCGTAGCGGCCCGCGTCCTGCAGCAGGGCCAGCGCTCCCCCCGCCATGTCATCGACGTTGCCTGGCTCGCCGAGATAGCCGCTCACGCCGTGCTCGACCACTTCGGGGAGGCCGCCGACGTTCGCGCCGATCACCGGGACGCCGGTCGCCATCGCCTCGAGGGCCGCGAGGCCGAAGGACTCGGACACCGTGGGCAACAGGAAGAGATGCGCCCACCGCACGACCTGCGCCACGTCCTCGACTTTGCCGATGAAGCGCACGCGGTCCTTGAGCCCGAGGCGCTCGACCTCGCGCTCGGCCGCGTCGCGATCGGGGCCGTCGCCCGCCAGGACGAGCCGCGAGGGCACCTCCTTGCGGACCCGGTCGAAGATGCCGACCACGTCCAGCAGGCGCTTCACCGGCCGCATGTTCGAGATGTGCATCAGGACCTTGTCGCTGGCGGGAAACAGCGGGCAGCGTTCGCGGGGCGGCCGGAACTCCGCGAGGTCCACGAAGTTCGGTATCACGCTGATGTCGCAGGCGGTGCATCCGAAGGCCCGGAAGGTCTCGTCGCGCAGGTAGGCCGACACCGCCGTCACGGCGTCGGACTGCTCGATGGAGAACTTGGTGATGGTGAAGTAGGAGGGATCCTGGCCGACCAGCGTGATGTCGGTGCCGTGGAGCGTGGTGACGATGGGCAGGTTCCGCTCCTCGGCGAGGAGCTGCTTCGCCATCCACCCCGCCGTGGCGTGCGGGATGGCGTAGTGCGCGTGGATGACGTCGAGCTTCTCGCGCACCGCGACGTCGTGCAGCATCACCGCGAGGGCCAGCGAATAGGGCGGGTGCTCGAAGAGCGGGTACGAGCCGATCTTCACTTCGTGGAAGGTGACGCGCTCGTTGAACCGCAGCCGGAACGGCATGGCGTACGAGATGAAGTGTACTTCGTGGCCTCGCTCGGCCAGCGCGAGCCCCAGCTCGGTGGCGACGGCGCCGGAGCCGCCATAGGTGGGGTAGCAGACGATGCCGATGCGCAAGTCAGGCTCCGAGCGAAGTCGACATTCGACGGTCGACGGTCAACCGCATGCCGTCAACTGTCGACTGCCGACTGTTGACTGCCCTCGACCGCCGCACGATACCCGGTGAGCACCTCCTGCGCCAGCGCGTCGGGTGCGCGCGATCCATCCAGCACCATGACGGGCCCCGTCAGCTGATGGCGGAACCAGGTTTCCTGCCGCTTGGCGTAACGGCGGGTCGCGGTGGCGATCGCCTCCGGCAGTCCTTCCGCCCCGCGTCGCCCGCGCACCCGGTCGACCACCTCCGGGTACCCGACGCCCGAGAGCCCGGGCGCGTCTTCGGGCACCCCCGACTCGAGGGCCCGCCGCACCTCGTCGACCAGGCCGGCATCGAGCATCGCGCCCACCCGCAGCGTGATCCGCTGCGCGAGATCCTCACGGCTGAGTGCGAGCAGCACGTACCAGGCCCGCGCCGGCCCGGGGCCGCCGGGCGCGGCGCGCTGGAGGCGCGAGAGCGGCGCGCCCGCGAGCAGCGCGACCTCGATCGCCCGGGTCTCCCGCTGCGCGCCACCGCCGGCGAAGCCGGCATCGAGCCGCCGCGCCCAGCGCCCCCGCTCGCCCGGCGCCAGGCCGTCGAGCATCGCGCGCAGCCGTTCCCGTCGCGCCGGGTCGAAGTCGGGCTCCTCGAACAAGCCGTCGAACAGCGCGCGCAGGTAGAACCCGGTGCCGCCCACCACCACCGGCAGCCGCCCGCGCGAAGCCGCGCCCGCGATCCAGCCCCCCGCGTCGCGCGCAAACCGTCCCGCCGAGTAGCGCTCGGCCGGGTCGATCAGGTCGAGACCGTGGTACGGTGCGCTGGCGCGCTCGGCCGGCCCGGGCTTGGCCGTCCCGATGTCGAGTCCGCGGTAGATCTGCCGCGAGTCGGCGGAGATGATCTCCATGGGCAGCGTCGCCGCGAGCGCCGTCGCGAGGGCCGTCTTCCCGACCGCCGTGGGCCCGACCAGGACCGGAATGAGCGGCCTGCTATCGTCGTCCAAACCGGCGCTCCAGCTCCACCCGGGGCAACTGCACGATCGTCGGCCGGCCGTGCACGTCGTGCGCCGGCAGCGCACTGGCGAACAGCCGCGCGATCAGCTCTTCCATCTCCGGACGGGTGAGCGGCGTACCGGCCTTGATCGCGGCGCGGCAGGCAAAGGTGGAGGCGAATCGCTCCATCCGGTTCGCCAGCGCGCCGAAGCGCCCGCCGGCCATGTCGGCCACGATTTCCCGCAGGCAGCGCTCGGCGTCGAAACGCGGATGGGGCGCCGGCGCCGCATGCACGATCACGGCGCGCCCCCCGAACGGCTCGACCTCGAAGCCCAGGCGCGCCACCAGCTCGGCGCTGGCCTCCAGCGCATCCAGCTCCCCGGGCGTCAGCTCGAGCGTCATGGGAAAGAGCAGCTTCTGCGACGCCGCTCCGCCCTCCGCGATCGCCTCCATCGACCGCTCGTAGAGCACGCGCTCGTGCGCCGAGTGCTGGTCGACAATCAGCAGCCCGGCCTCGCTCTCGACCAGGATGTACGACTCGTGCAGCTGCGCGACGACGCGCAGCTCCTCGGCCAGTCGCAGCGGCGCGTCCGATGCCTGCGGCGCCTCGGATGAGCCGAAGAGGTCAGGAGGCCGGGAGTCGGGAGCCGTCCCCTCCCCGGCTCCCGCCTCCCGGCTCTGGGCGTGATGTTCCCACGGCAGCGCGCCGACGCGGAATGGCGCCGCCGACACCAGCTCGCCCAGCGCCGCGTGCACCGCGGCCTCGACCGCCGCTTCGACGGCGAACCGATCGCGGAAGCGGACCTCGAGCTTGGCGGGATGGACGTTGACGTCGACGTCGCCCGGCGGCACCTCCAGCCTCAGCACCAGGCTCGGGCGCAGGCCCGCCGGAATGGTGCCGCGGTAGCCGCGCTCGGCCGCGCGCACCAGAAAGTGGTCGCGGAAGGGGCGGCCGTTGACGAAGAGGTACGCGCTGCGGCCGGCCGGCGCCGCGTCGGCGGGGCGTTGCACGAGGCCGGCGACGGCGAGGGTGTCGTGGCGCCAGTCCACCGGGACCATGGTGGCGGCGAGATCGCGGCCCAGCAGCTGCGCCACCCGCTCGGCCAGAGAGGGCGCGGGCAGCGCCTCGACCGCGTTCCGCGAGTCGGCGAGCATCAGCAGGCCCAGCGCCGGCCGGGCCAGCGCCAGGGTCTGCACCATCTCGACGCAGGCCCGGGTCTCGCTGCGGGCGCTGCGCAGGAATTTCCGGCGGGCCGGCATGCTACGGAACAGGCCCCGCACCGTGACGGTCGTGCCCCGCTGCCGCGCGACGTCCTCCACCGCGTTGACCATCCCGCCGGTGGCGGCGATCCGCGTCCCCACCCCCTCGCCCTCGGCCGTCTCCAGCTCGAAGCGGCTGACCGCCGCGATGCTGGGCAGCGCCTCGCCGCGGAAACCGAAGGTGGCCACGCCCACCAGGTCCTCCGCGCGACGCAGCTTGCTGGTGGCGTGCCGGTCGAGGGCGAGGAGCGCGTCGTCGCGCCCCATCCCTTCCCCGTCGTCGGCGATGCGGATGAGTGTCTTGCCGCCCTGCTCGATCTCGATGGCGATGGCCTGCGCCCCGGCGTCGAGCGCGTTCTCGAGCAGCTCCTTCAGCACCGAGGCGGGACGCTCGACGACCTCGCCGGCGGCGATACGGTTGGCGACGGCGTCGGGAAGAATCTGGATCTTGCGGGTCAACGCTTGATGCGCTCTCCCTGGTCCTCGTGCCGGAAGATCCACGCCGCCATCCGCCAGGGAGCGATGGTGTCGGTGGGCTCGATCGCGAACCATTCCTGGTCGCTGCCGGTACCCCGGGGCCCCGCCGCGCGGGCGGCGGCCTGGGTGAGCATCGCCTGTGCGCGGCCCACCCAGAGGGCGCAGTTGGCGGCCCGCAGGTCCACCCACCCGCGCGGCGCGGCCGCGAGCGGGTCCTTGCCCGGCGCCGGCGGCACCACCACGTGCGGGCCGCGCGTGAGCCGCGTGCCGTCGGCGTGCAGGATGGGGATCCCGACCGAGATGATCGCGGCCCGCAGTGAGGTGTCGGCCGCGAGGAGCGCCTCGGCGTCGGCGCCGAGACGCGCCGGGTCGGCCTGGGCCAGGGCCTGCACGGTGCCGTACATCCGCGCCCAGCAGTGCGCTTCGTACAGCAGCTTGGTGAGGCGCGGGGGTCCCAGCATCTCGAAGGCGATCGAGCGGGAGGCGTGCTTGCGCTCCAGCGCGTCGAGCCGCTGGAGCGCGGCCTCGCGCAGGATGCCGGCGCGATAGGTCGGTCCCGCCGTGGCCGCGTCGAGCGCAGCGACCACGTCGCGTCCTGTGGGATGGCCCTGCAGCTCGAGGACCACGTATTCGGCGATCTCTTCCGGCGTGATGAACTCCATCTGCCCGAGCGCGGTGATCGTCGCGAACTCCTCGCGCGCGAACAGCCCGTTCTCGCCCATGTTGATGTAGACCGACTCGAGCGGGCGGTCGAGCGCGACCCAGCCGCCCTCGGCCCCGAACGCCTGCGCCAGCGGCATCGCCGTGGGGCAGTCGTAGAGCGCGATCGGCCGGCCGGCGCGGCGCACCGGCCCGTACGCGATCTCGCGCCACCCGATCGCCGCGGTCGGCTTGATCTCCAGCGTGGCGGGCGCGTCGGGGGTCCGGCCCATCAGGTACAGCAGCAGCGTGTGGGCGCCGGCCACCGCCGACTTGGTCAGCAGCGTGCGCGAGGGTCGCTCCTCCGAATGCGTGTAGGGGATGTTGAGGCCCATGCCGCCGGTCCCACTGGTCCCGATCTTGACGTAGGCCCGCGCGCCGGCGCGGCGCAGTCCCTCCATCAGGATCTGCACGTGCCGGGTGAGCTGCGGGATCGGCATGGTGAGCGCGTGGCGATCGATGGCCGCCTGGTCGGCCTTCCCCTCGCCGGCCAGCTTCAGCAGCGCCCTGGTCGAGCTGTAGACGTCCTGGTAGGCGAAGGCGGTCGCCGTATTGATGCAGTCCACCACCGCCGCGGGCCGGTGCTTCTCGAGCAGTTGCACCAGGAGGCTGCGCGCCAGTACGTCGTCGGTGAGATCCCCGAAGGTGTCCTCGACCAGCATCCGGATATTCCGCGGGTCCTCCATGAGCTTGACGCGGTCGCCGCGCGCCAGGGTCGCCGGCATGTACACGTTGCCGTGCTCGACGGCGATGCGCGTCGTGCCCGCGAACGGCGCCAACGCGGCAGCGGCCTCCTCGGTCTCGCGCGCGAAGAGCGCCACCAGCACGATCTCGCGCGGGTGGAAGTCCAGCAGGCGGCGGGCCACGGCGTGGCCCACCAGCCCGCTGCCGCCGAGGATCATGATCGAGGCGTTCTGGAGATCCATGACGTGTCCTGTGGTGGTTCGAGCTGTACGGCGCGATACAGCGCGTCGCGTTCCGACGGGGTTGGAGTCCGCGATCGCCCGGGCGCCAGGTCGCGCAGGGCGACCGGTCCGTACGACACCCGCACCAGCTGCCGGACGCCGAGTCCCAGTTCGGCGCACAGCCGCCGCACCACGCGCGAGCGTCCTTCCGCGAGCTCCAGCTCCAGCACGCCACGCTCGAACTGCCAGCGCAGCGGCAGCACCGGCCGGTCGTCGTCGGGCAGCCGCACTCCCCGGGCCAGTGCGCGCCGTCCTGCCTCGTCGGGCTCGCCGGTGACCAGCACCCGGTAGGCCCGCGGCACCGCCCACCGGGGGTGCATCAGCCGGGCCGCCAGCTCACCATCCGTGGTGAACAGGAGCAGCCCCTCCGACAGTACGTCGAGCCGCCCCACGGCCACCAGAGCCGGTGGCGCGTCGTCCAGCAGGGTGAACACCGTCGGATGCCGCTGGCTCGCCGCGCGCGACGTGACGTACCCGGGGGGCTTGTGCAGCGCCAGCCACATGGGCAGCGCGAGTGCCAGGAGCCGCCCGTCCAGCGTGACCGCGTCGCGGTCCGGGTCCACCGGGTCGCCGGGACCCAGAGGCGGGCGGCCGTTGACGAGGACGCGACCGGCCGCAACCAGGTCCGCCGCCCTGCGCCGGCTCGTCGCGCCCGCCCGCGCCAGGAAGCGCGCGAGGCGGATCGCGCTCACTCCGCTCCGGGCTCCGCGGACGAGGCCCGCGCCTCGGCGGCGGCCTCCGCGGCCTGCTCGGCCGCCGCGGCCTCGGCCGGCGAGCGCAGCGCGACGGCGAGCTCCTCGGTCCGGGGCAGGTCGCCGAGGTCCCGCAAGCCCAGATGCTCGAGAAACATCGGCGTCGTGGCGTACAACAGGGGCCGGCCCAACCCCTCGGCGCGGCCCGCGATGTCGATGAGGCCGCGCTCCTGGAGCAGCCGCAACACACCGCCCGAGCTCACGCCGCGGATCTCCTCGACCTCCGCCCGGCCGACGGGCTGACGGTACGCGATGACGGCGAGGACCTCGAGCGCCGCCGCCGAGAGGCGCAGCGGGCGCGCCGCGAACTGCGCGCGCTCAATGGCCTCGGCGAAGATCGGGCGGGTGAGGATCTGCCAGCCGTCGGCGATCTCGACCAGCTCGACGCCGTGGCCCCCCTCCTCATAGTGGTCGCGCAGCTCGCCGAGCGCGCGTTTCCAATCGTCCTCCGACGCCTCGGCGTCGAGGATCGCCAGCTCGTCCAGGGCGAGCGGGCGCGGCGCCGCGAACAACGCGGCCTCAAGCAGCCTGGTACGCTGTTCCACGTTCGATGAGCAGCGGCGCGAAGGCCGCGGGTTGGTTGACGGTGCAGGTGCCGCGGCGCGCCAGCTCGAGCACCGCGACGAGGGCCGAAAGGATGTCGGCGACCGTCGGCGCAACGCCGAGGAAGTCACCGAGGATGAAGCGCTCCCGCTCCGAGAGCCACTCGAGGACGCGGCGCTGCGCGCCTTCGACGTCGAGCGGCCGTGGGGCGATCCGATACATGATCGGATCGGGAATCATGGCCAGCACCCGCTCCAGCGCCTGGACCAGCTCGGCGAGGTCGAATATCGGCGGCGGGGGCGGCACGTCGGGCGCGGGCGCGCTCCAGCCCCGGGCATGGCGCTCGGCGCGGCGGCGCGCGGCCCGGCCCATCCAGTCCACCACCTCGCGGATCTGCTGGTACTCGAGCAGCCGCCGCACCAGCTCGTGCCGCGGGTCCTCCCAGGCCTCTTCGTCGCCGCGCCGCGGCAGCAGCATCTGCGCCTTGATCCGCAGCAGCCGCGCCGCCATCTCGAGGTACTCGGCCGCCTCGTTCAGCCCCAGCGCCCCGATGACGGCGAGGAACTGGTCGGCGATGCGCGCGATCGGGATGTCCCAGATATCGATCTCTTCGCGGCGGATCAGGTGCAGCAGGAGATCCAGCGGACCCGAAAAACGCTCGAGGTTGACGACGAAGCCGGAGTCGTCGGCGTCGGGCTTCAGCGCGGCGACCGTCACGGTGCGAGCGTCAGGGTCCAGGGCAGCAGGGCGGTCCGCGCCGCGTCGGTGATCCGCACCACCGGCCACAACAGCACGTGCGCCGCGCCCGGGACGATCCACAGCGACAGCATGAGGACCGCGAAGCCGTAGCGGCCGAAGGCGCGGTAGCGCGCGCCCAGCGCCGGGGGCAGCAGGTGATAGACCAGGTGCGAGCCGTCGAGGGGCGGCAGCGGAACCAGGTTGAAGAGCGCGAGCATCACGTTGAGCGAGATCCCCACCGCCGTCATCTGCTGGAGCGTGACGAGCCAGGTGGCCTCCGGCGCGGCGTGCCCGGCGAGGCCGAGCCCGACGAACGCGACGGCCGACAACACGGCGATGATCAGGTTCATCACGATGCCGGCCGACGACACGATCATGTCGCCGCGACGGTAGTTGCGGTAGTTCCGCGGATTCACCGGCACCGGCTTCGCCGCACCGAAGGTGAAGGTGTGATTCGAGAGGAGCCACAGGCCGACCGGCACCAGGATGCTCATGAACAGATCGATGTGCGGAAGCGGATTGAAGGTGAGGCGACCGAGCATCCAGGCCGTGGTGTCGCCCTGCCGGTAGGCCGCCCAGGCGTGCGCGTATTCGTGCGCCACGACGGAGAGCAAGAGGATGGGCAGGATGAGCAGGAAATCGGCCACAGAAGGGCGGAAGCTAACCGCGTGCGGCGGGGTTGTCAAAACGCCGAGGCCTGCGTAAACTCCTTGCCTTGCTTGGAGATAGGCAAGGATCGACGGTCAACTTTCCACGCTCAACTGGAGTTCCAGTGCCCCGCATCAAGTCGGCCAAGAAGCGCATGCGCCAGTCACGCACGCGCACCGCCCACAACCGCACCCAGCGCTCGGCAATCAAGACGGCGGTCAAGAAGGCGCGTACGGAAACGACGAAGGAAACCGTGGCGAACGCGATGCAGGCGCTCGACCGTGGGGCCCGCAAGGGACTGATTCATCGCAACGCGGCGGCCCGCAAGAAGTCGCGGCTGGCGAAGCGCCTCAAGACCGCGTCGTAACCCGCCGCGGCTAGAACGCCGCGAGCTCGGCCCCGCACTTCTCGCAGTACCACTCCGTGGGACGATTCAGGGTCCCGCATTCTCCACACGTCAATCCGGCGCCGCCGCTCTTCGGCGGCGTTTGCGTCGGGGGCGCGGCGACCGGCTCGGGCTCGGGCTCCGGGGGCAGGTGCAGCAACCCCGGCGCGGCTTCGAAGCTCACGGGGACGCTGTCGGCCTCCTTCTTCCGCGCCGGCAAGACGACCGACGACATCGCCGTGGACGGAGCCGGTGGAGCGGGCGGCGGGGGGGGCGGCGGGGGCGGCGGGGGCGGCGGGGGCGGCGGCGAAGCCTGCCGCGCGCTGGGTTGCGCCGACTGGGCCGCCTGGGCGGGCTGCGCCGTGCCCGGCGCGCCGGTCACCGAGCGCAGGAATGCAAGCTCGTCCCCGCCGGTCCGCGCGGGCATGCCGGGCGAGCTCTTCCGTTCGGCGCGCACCGGCTCCGCGGCGCTTGCGGCGGGCTGCATCTCGCGTGGCGCTTCCCGGTCGGCCTGCCGCGACGGCTCGGGCTCCGGGCGCGGGCGCACCGGTTCCGTCCTCTGCTCCCGGGCTCGGTCGTCGACCGGCCTCGAGGTGACCACCGGGGCCCGGACCGGCTGGGGCTCCTCCTCATCGTCGTCGTCCGGCCGGGCGTCGCCCGATGCGATCACCTCGAGGATTTCCTCGTAGCGCTCGATGTCCCGCATCGCCCCACTCAGGTCCCGCTTGATCTGGTCGAGCTCGGCCTGCATCGCCCCGCTGATTTCCTTGAAGCGGCCGTCGTCCATCTCGCCCACGTGCCGGCGCAGCCGCAGCTCCGCGAGCTCGTCCCGCTTCGCCTGCTGGAGCCCGTCGAGCCCGTCGTGGCGTTCCTGGGACTCGTCGAGCGCCTCGCGCAACGCGTCGCGGTGCTCGCCGAGCTCGGCCATGACGCCGTTCAGGCGCTCGCGGTAATCGTTGCGCACGCGCTCGACGACGTGGGGCGGCATGCCCTCGACGCCGGCGGCGAGCTTCTCCATCCAGTCCTGGAAGAGGCGGCGCTGCTCGATCAGCTTCTCCACCACCGACAGCGTCGTCTTCGTCTTCCGACTCATCATGACCTCCCGCGCGTGGCGTCACGCGCGGCGGCGAGCCGCGCGACGTCGACGGCGTCCAGGCGGACGGGGCCGCCCAGCATCCGTGCCGTGAACAGTATCCGCGCCGCTTGCTCCACGCTCTCCATCCGCTGATGCGCCTGCTCGAGCGTCCGGCCCATCGTCACCACTCCATGGTTGGCGAGCAGCAGGGCGTCGTGCCGCTCGAGAAACGGCAGGATCTGTGCGCTCAATTCGTCGGTGCCGCTCATTCCGTAGGGCACCAGTGGCACCTCGCCGATCGTGGCCAGGAGCTCGGGGACGCAGTCACAGTTCACGCTCAGCCCGGCGGTCGCGAAGCCCGTCGCCGTGGGCGGGTGGGCGTGCACCACCGCCTGCACGTCGGGGCGGGCGCGGAAAATCGAGAGGTGCATCAGCAACTCGGTGCTGGGTTCGCCTCCGCCCCGCACCGCCCTCCCCTCCAGGTCGACCTCGACCAGGTCGTCCGGTACCAGGTCGCCCTTCGCCCGGCCGCGCGGCGTGACCAGCACCCGATCCGGGGCGAGGCGCACGCCGACATTCCCTTCGCTGCCACCAATCAGCCCGCGCTCGGCGAGCTTCGCGCCAACCCGGCAGATCGCGCTGGCCACGGCGAACCGATTCACCGTCCGCGCCCCCCGGAAGATAGACCCGGGGAGGCGTCGGCGCCGTGCACGATCCGGCCCCCGACCATCGTCCACCGGACCCGCCCCATCAGCGCCCGGCCGGCGAAGGCGGTGTTCCGGCTCTTCGAATAGAAGGCCGCCGGGTCCACCGTCCAGGCCGCCGCCGGGTCGAAGACCACCACGTCCGCGTTCGCGCCCTGGCGCAGCGTGCCGCCGGGAAGATGCGCGATCTCGGCCGGGCGCGACGTGAGGCAGCGCACCAGCTGCGGCAGCGTCAGGATGCCCGTTTCGACCAGCTCCATCAGGGCTACCCCGAGGGCCGTCTCCAGGCCTACGACGCCGAAGGGCGCGTAATCGAACTCCGCCTCCTTGGCGTCGTACGGGTGCGGCGCGTGATCGGTCGCGATGCAGTCGATCGTGCCGTCCGCGAGCGCGGCCCGCATGGCATCGACGTCGGCCTGTTCCCGCAGCGGGGGGTTCATTTTGGCGTTGGTATTGTACCCCTCGCAACAGGCGTCGGTCAGCGTCAGGTGGTGGGGCGTCACTTCGGAAGTAACCCGGACGCCGCGCGCGCGTGCCGCGCGGATGAGGCGGGCCGAGCCGGCGGTGCTCATGTGGGCGAGGTGCACGTGGCCGCCGGTCAGCTCGGCGAGCAGGATGTCCCGCGCCACGATGAGGTCCTCCGCCGTCCGGGGCATCCCCTTGATGCCGAGCCGCGCCGAGGTCAGGCCCTCGTGCATCGCGGCGCCCTCGGCCAGAGACCGGTCCTCGCAGTGGTCGATGACCGGGATCTCGAAGCTGCGGGCGTACTCCAGGGCCGTCCGCATGAGGTGCGCGGTGGCGACGGGCTTGCCGTCGTCGCTCACCGCCACCGCCCCCGCGGCCACCATCTCGCCGAACTCGGTCATCTGCTCGCCCCGCTGGCCGAGCGACACCGCGCCGATGGGATAGACGCGCGCCGTCCCCGCCTCGCGCGCCTGCTTGAGGACGAAGCCCACGGCGGCCTGGTTGTCGCACACCGGGTCGGTGTTCGGCATGGCGCAGACCGAGGTGAACCCGCCGGCCACGGCGGCGCGGGCGCCGGTGGCGATGGTCTCGGCGTCCTCCCGCCCCGGCTCGCGCAGGTGCACGTGCAGATCCACGAATCCCGGCGCGACGACGAGCCCCGCGGCGTCCACCCGCTCGGCGCCGTCGGGTGCCCCCAGGTTCCGCCCGATGCCGGTGACGAGGCCGTCCGAGAGCAGCACGTCGGCCACGCCGTCCAGGTTCTGCGAGGGGTCCACGACCCGGCCGCCCGCGATCAGGATCGGCTTCACCGGTCGGTACCGCCTTTCGCCGCTTCGGCGAGCTCGGGCCGCCCGCCCGCGAGGAGATAGAGGACCGCCATGCGCACCGCCACGCCGTTGGTGACCTGTCCGAGGATGACCGAGTGCGGCCCGTCCGCCACCCGGCTGTCGATCTCGACGCCGCGGTTCATCGGCCCGGGATGCAGGATCAGGAGATCGCGCGGCGAGCGCTCGAGCCGTTCCTGGGTGACGCCGAAGACCCGGTAGTACTCGCGCAGGCTGGGGATGAACCCGGCGTGCATCCGCTCGAGCTGGAGGCGCAGGACGTTCAGGACGTCGGCCCACGCGATCGCTTCCTCGATGCGGCGGAAGACCTGCACGCCCAGCTCCGCGACACCCAGCGGCAGCAGGCTCTGCGGCCCGCACACGCCGACCTCGGCGCCGAGCTTGAGCAGGCCCCAGATGTTCGAGCGCGCCACGCGCGAGTGCAGGATGTCGCCGACGATGCAGACCTTCGCGCCCGCGATGGGCCGGTGGTCGCGGATGGTCAGCAGGTCCAGCAGGCCCTGGGTCGGGTGCTCGTGCGTCCCGTCGCCGGCGTTGATGACGTTGGATTCGATCCGCTCGGCCAGGAAGCGCGCCGCACCCGAGGAGCCGTGGCGGACCACCACCATGTCGATGCGCATCGCCTCGAGATTGCGCGCGGTGTCCACCAGCGTCTCGCCCTTCGAGACCGAGCTGCCGCTCGAGCCCACGTTGACGGTGTCGGCGCTGAGCCGCTTCTCGGCGAACTCGAAGGAAATGCGGGTGCGGGTCGACGGCTCGAAGAACAGGTTGACGATGGTCTTGCCGCGCAGCGCCGGCACCTTCTTGATGGCGCGCTCCGACACCTCCTTGAACGGCTCGGCGGTGTCGAGCAACAGGCGGATCGCGTCGGCCGAGAGGGACTCGAGGTCGAGCAGATCCTTGCCCAGGCTCACCGCGCGCCCGCCGCCGGCACGATCTCCACCGCATCGCGGCCGTCGAGCTCACTCACGCACACCTCGACCCGGCCACCCGGCTCGACCGGTACGCGCTCGCCGACTACGTCGGCCTGGATCGGCAGCTCGCGGCCACCCCGGTCCACCAGCACCGCCAGGCCGATCCGCGCGGGCCGGCCGAAGTCGGCCAGCTCGTCCAGCGCGGCACGCACCGTGCGGCCCGTGAAGAGGACGTCGTCGACGATCCAGACGTGGCGGCCCTCGATGTCGCCCGGCAGGCTGGTGGGCCCCACCACCGGCCGCGGCCCGACCACCTCGAGGTCGTCGCGGTAGAGGGTGATGTCGAGGGCGCCGCGGGGCACGTCGATGCCCGTCTCCTGGGCGATACGGGCGGCCAGCCGCGCGGCCAGCTCGACGCCCCGGCGCTGAATGCCGACGAGGACGAGGCGCGGATGGTGCTGCTCGGCGGTCATGCGGAGAATGTCCAACGCCATGCGCTGGAGGGTGCGCCCGAGGGCGCGTTCGTCCAGCACAAGCCGGCGTTCGGGGGATGCCATGCTGAGGCAGAAACGTAAGCCCTGATGGTGGATGGTGGAAGGTGTCTACCTCCCGCCATCGAGCTTCTTGCGCACTTCGATGGCCATGGCCCGCAGCAGCTTCGCCTCCCGCTGGTCGAGCGGCACCCGGTGCACGACGCCGCGCAGGGTGCGCATGATCAGCTCCCGCTCCCGCGTCCTGAAGAATCCGACGGCGTCGAGGGCCCGCTCGACGTCGCTATGCAGCATCTCGAGCAGGGCCACGTCGGCGGGCGGGGCCTGCCGGCGGGGCGCCTTCACGGGCCGCTCCTCGGCGCCCCGCGCCAGGGCCAATTCGTAGAGCATCAGGGCGACGGCATGGGCCAGGTTCATCGAGGGATAGCCGGCGGCGGTCGGGATCACGCACACGCGGTGGGCCCGGTCGAGAGCCGCGTTGCTGAGCCCCTTGTCTTCCCGACCGAAGAGCAGCGCGGCGGGGCCGGCCTGCGCCGCGGCCAGGATCTCGAGGGCGGCCTGCCGCGGCCGCTGGACGTTGCGCTTGGCGGTCCGCCCGCGCGCGCTGAAGGCCACCACGTGCAGGCAGTCGGCGAGCGCCGCCTCCAGGTCGTCGAACACCGCGACGCGCCGGAGCAGGTCGCCGGTCCGGTGGGCGATGCCCTCGATCCGGTAGGCGTCGTATGCCGCCGGAGCGACGAGCCGCAGGTCCTGGACGTCGAAGTTCTTCATCGCGCGCACCACGTGCGCGATGTTGACCAGCTCCTGGGGATGATCGAGCACCACGATGATCATGGGCGAGGGGACTTGGGGAGTGAAGGGACGGCTGAAGCCACGGATGGGGTGGGATTCGAACCCACGAGACCCTTTTGGAGCCCACACGCTCTCCAGGCGTGCGCCTTCAACCACTCGGCCACCCATCCAGGAGACGGTGTGTGGTGCGTGGTGCCTGGTACGCCGGTGCCGATGGTAGCCGCCTCGTTGGTCCCACGCACTACACCCCACGTATGTTCCTTCAGCGGACAGGGTGAGATTCGAACTCACGAGACCCTTACGGGCCCACCGGTTTTCGAGACCGGCGCCTTCAACCACTCGGCCACCTGTCCAGCCTGGGAAACGTAGCGGGTGCTCCAACCGGACGGTAGACGACGCGTGGTAAACGTCCGGCGCGCGGGCCGGCTCCGCTGCCGCGCGTAGAACGCCCGGTACTTTGCCCTTGCGGCGACGCTTCTTCTACTGAATCTTCAGTGGGTTTCGTCCGAACCGCCCCGGTCCGGACGCGGAGCGGACCGATGTCTGAGCAGCGAAAACCACGACACTCCACCGGCTACCTCGAGGGCCTCGCGCGCCTCATCGGGCAGCTTCCCGCGCACATCTGGACCACGGATTCCGATCTGCGGCTGACGTCCTACGAAGGCCGTGCCCTCGCCGGCCTGGACTTCTCGCCGGCTGAGAACAAGGGCAAGACCCTCTTCGAGATCTTCGCCACGACCGATCGCGCTGTGCGGCCGATCGCCGAGCACCTGCGGGCACTGTCCGGCGAGCACGTCGTGTACCAGCACCACTTCATGGGCCGGACCTTCGCCGCGCAGGTCGTCCCGCTGCTCGATGACCGTGGCGCCATCGAGGGCTGTCTCGGACTCGCGGTCGACGTGTCCGAGGTCCAGCATGCCGAAGAGGCCCTCCGCCGTTCCGAGGCCCACTACCGCGCGCTGGTCGAGGAGGCGCCGGTGGGCATCTTCCGGTCCAGCTCGGCGGGACGGTTTCTCACCGTCAATCGCGCGCTGGTCGAGATGCTGGGCTACGCCTCCGCCCAGGAGCTGCTGGGTCTCGATCTCGCCGCCGACGTCTATGTCGACCCGACCCTGCGCTCGCGCCTCACCAGCCAGTACGAGAAGACCGACCGGGTCGCCGGGGTGGACGTGGACTGGCGGCGCCGCGACGGCACCCGGATCACGGTCCGGCTCTCGGGCCAGCCGGTGCGCAACGTGCGCGGTGAGGTCGATGCCTGGGAGATGGTCGCCGAGGACGTCACCGAGCGCCGGCGGCTCGAGGCCCAGCTGCGCACCGCCCAGAAGATGGAAGCGCTGGGGCTGGTCACGGGCGGCGTCGCCCACGACTTCAACAACCTGCTCACCACGATCCTCGCCAACGCCGAGCTCATCAACTCGGCCCTGCCGGCGTCGATGTCGCAGATCCGGTCCGACGTTCTCGAGATCCGCGACGCCGCCCAGCGCGGGGGCGGCCTGGTCAAGAAGCTCCTCGGCTTCAGCCGGCGGGAGCGGCTTACCATGCAGCCGACTGACGTCGCCACCGTCGTCAGCGAGATGGCCGGCGTCTTGCGCCGGCTCGTCCCCGAGCGGATTGCGGTCAGCGTCGAAGTCGAAGACGACCTGCCACCGGTGCTCGCCGACAGCGGCGCGCTCCAGCAGATCCTCCTCAACCTCGCCACCAACGCGCGCGACGCGATCGCCGAGCACGGCGACATCCGGATCAGTGTCCGGCGCGCGCGCATCGACCCAGCCCACGTCACCGAGTTCGGTTGGGGAGCGCCGGGCGACTACGTCATGGTCGGCGTGGACGACAACGGGCTCGGCATGGACGAGGCCACCCGCGCCCGTGTCTTCCAGCCATTCTTCACCACCAAGCCGCCGGGCTCCGGCTCGGGCCTGGGCCTCGCCATGGTGTACGGGCTGATGAAGCAGCAGAACGGCTTCGTGGGCATCGCGAGCCGGCCCGAGACGGGAACCGCCGTCAAGTTGTACCTACCCATCACCGGCCGGCGCACGCCGCCCCAGGCGCGCGCCGAGCCCATGCACGGGGAGGGCGAGATCGTGCTGGTCGTCGAGGACGAGGAGCCCATCCGGCGGGTGGCCAAGCGGGTCCTGGAGCGGCACGGCTTCCGGGTGCTCACCGCGGCCGACGGGATCGAGGCGCTGGGGCTGTTCCGCGACAACGAAAAGGACGTGGCGCTCATCCTGACCGACATGGTGATGCCGCGGATGGGTGGCAAGGCGTTGCACGAAACGCTGCGCAGCGCCGGCAAGCGGGTGCCGGTGGTATTCATGTCGGGGTACGCCGCGCGCGGCGACACCGCCGAATCGGCGCAGATCGAGCCCGGGATGCCCATCCTGGCCAAGCCCTGGAGTGTGGACCAGCTCCTGGCCTGCGTCCGCGAGGCGGTCAGCCGCTAGTCGTCTGCCGCCTGCTTCAGCCGCTTCTCCTCGAAGAACGCCGTCAGCAGCGCGCCGCACTCCTGCCCCAGCACGCCACCCTCGACTTCGCAGTGGTGGTTGAGCCGCGGATGGCGCAGCAGGTCGTGGACCGAGCCGGCCATCCCCGCCTTGTCGTCCCACGCCCCGAAGACGACGCGCGGCATGCGCACCAGGACCAGCGCGCCGACGCACTGCGCGCACGGCTCGGCCGTAACGTAGAGGGTGCAGCCGGCGAACGCCCCGACGCCGCGGTGGCCGGCATCCTGGGCCGCGTCGAGGCAGTCGATTTCGGCGTGCCGCCGCGGATCGGCGAGGCCCTTCATCCGGTTGCGGCCGCGGGCCAGCACCTCGTCGAAGCGCATCAGCACCGCGCCCACGGGGACCTCCCCCGCCGCCGCCGCGGCCTGCGCCTCTTCGATGGCCAGGCGCATGCCGTGCACGTCGTGCTGGCGCTCGCGATGGCCCGAGGGTCTACGCACCGCCCGCCCGGACGAACGCCAGCTTGCCGTTCTTCGCCTCCACCCGCACCCGGTCACCTTCTCCGAGCCGGCCCGCCAGCACCTCGAGCGCCAGGGGATTCTGGAGCTCGCGCTGGATCACCCGCTTGAGGGGGCGCGCGCCGAACGACGGGTCGTAGCCCTCGCGGGCGAGAAACGCCTTGGCCTCGGCGGTGACGTCGAGCCCGATCTTCCGCTCGGCCAGCTGGGCGATCACCCGCGTGAGCTGGAGGTCCACGATCAGGGTGAGGTCCGCCTCCGACAGGGGCCGGAAGACCACGACGTCGTCCACCCGGTTGAGGAACTCGGGGCGGAAGTGGGCGCGCAGCGCCTCCATCACCTTCTTTTCGACATCGGCCCAGGGCGTGGTGGCGAGCTCCAGTATCCACTGGCTCCCGAGGTTCGACGTCATGATGATCACGGTGTTCCGGAAGTCCACGGTGCGGCCCTGGGAGTCCGTCAGGCGGCCGTCGTCGAGAATCTGCAGCAGCACGTTGAAGACGTCGGGGTGCGCCTTCTCGATCTCGTCGAACAGCACCACGCTGTAGGGGCGCCGCCGGACCGCCTCGGTGAGCTGCCCGCCTTCCTCGTAGCCGACGTAGCCCGGCGGCGCGCCGATCATCCGCGCCACGGCGTGCTTTTCCATGTACTCCGACATGTCGAGCCGCACCATCGCGCGCTCGTCGTCGAAGAGAAATGCCGCCAGGGCGCGCGCCGTCTCCGTCTTGCCCACCCCGGTCGGTCCCAGGAAGATGAACGAACCGGTCGGCTTGTTGGGGTCGGACAACCCGGCCCGCGAGCGACGCACCGCGTTCGCCACCGCGGCCACCGCCTCACGCTGGCCCACCACGCGCAGCGCCAGGTGGTCCTCGAGCTGCGCCAGGCGCTCCTTCTCGGACTCCATCATCCGGGTAACCGGGATCCCCGTCCACTTGGCGACGATCTCGGCCACGTCCTCGGCCTCGACCTCCTCCTTGAGGAACTTCCCGTCCTTCTGGATGCGGGCCAGCGCCGCCTCGGCCTCCTTGAGCTCCTTCTCGAGCGCCGGGCCACGGCCGTACTGGAGCTCGGCCGCCTTGGCCAGGTCGCCCCGGCGCGTCGCCTGGTCCACCTCGTTGCGCAGCGTCTCCTGCTGCTGCTTGAGATCGCGGATCCGCTGGATCCCTTCCTTCTCCGCCGACCAGCGGGCCTTCATCGTGTCGGAGCGCTCGCGCAGGTCGGCCAGCTCCTTTTCGATCGCCGACAGCCGCTCCCGGCTCGCCTTGTCTTTCTCCTTGGCGAGGGCCTGCTTCTCGATCTGAAGCTGCATGATGCGCCGCTCGACTTCGTCGATCTCGACCGGCAGCGAGTCGATCTCGATCCGCAGCTTGGACGCCGCCTCGTCGATGAGGTCGATGGCCTTGTCGGGGAGGAAGCGGTCGCCGATGTAGCGGTGGGAGAGCGTCGCCGCCGCGACGATAGCCGGGTCCGTGATCCGTACGCCGTGATGGACCTCGTAGCGTTCCTTCAGGCCGCGCAGGATCGCGATGGTGTCCTCGACCGAGGGCTCGCCGACCATGACGGGCTGAAAGCGCCGCTCCAGGG
>JBGOSS010000054.1:0-24059 GCA_041476105.1 Gemmatimonadota bacterium | reverse complement strand
TAGACGTCGGAGCGCGCGGTGATCTCCCGCTGGCCCATGGCCTGCTCGGGACTCATGTAGTTGGGCGTGCCGAGCGACATCCCGGTCTCGGTCATCCGGCTGCCGCCGGCGCTGCTCGCGGCCAGCGCGATGCCGAAATCGGCAACCAGCGCCCGGCCGTCGTGGAGCAGGATGTTCTCCGGCTTGATGTCGCGGTGGATGATGTTGTGACGGTGGGCGTAGTCGAGCGCGTCGCCGACTTCGCTGGCGATGCGCACCGCGTCGGCGATCGGGAGCTGCTTCTCCCGGCTGAGCCGGTCGCGGAGGGATTCGCCCTCGATGAACGGCATCACGTAGAAGAGGAAGGAATCCGAGGCCCCGGAATCGAACAGCGGGAGAATGTGCGGGTGTTGCAGGTTCGCCGTGGTCCTGATCTCGCTCAGGAATCGCTCGGCGCCGATCACCGCGGAAAGCTCCGGGCGCAGCACCTTGATCGCGACCCGCCGCTGGTGCCTGAGATCCTCGGCCAGGTACACCGTGGCCATGCCGCCCGAGCCGACCTCGCGCTCGATGCGGTACCGATCCGCCAGGGCGGCTGAGAGGCGCGTCAGTGGGTCGGTCAGGTATCAGCCAAGCTTGACCTGCGCAATCGTTTCCTTCACTGCCTGGGCCGATTTGCCCAGCGCCACCTTCTCGTTGCTGGTCAGCTCGACCTCGATGATCTGCTCGATCCCGCCCGCGCCGATCTTGCAGGGGACGCCGAGGAAGATGTTGTTGTATCCGTACTCGCCCTGGAGCCACGCCGCGCAGGGCAGGATCCGCTTCTTGTCCTTCACGATCGCCTCGGCCATCTGGACCGCCGCGGCCGACGGCGCGTAGTACGCCGAGCCGGTCTTGAGGAACGCCACGATCTCGGCCCCGCCGTTGCGGGCCCGGTCCACGATCTTGTCGAGGACGTCGCGCTTGAGGAGCTGGGTGACCGGGATCCCGGAGACCGTCGTGTAGGAAATCAGCGGCACCATCGTGTCGCCGTGCCCCCCCAGCACCATCGCCTGGATGTCCTCGACCGACACGTCGAGGGCCTCGGCCAGGAATGCGCGATAGCGCGCGGTGTCGAGGACGCCGGCCATCCCCATCACCTTGTGCCGCGGCGCCCCGAGCACCTCGCGCATCACGTAGCACATGGTGTCGAGGGGGTTGGAGACCACGATCACGAAGGCGTCGGGCGCGCACTTCTTGATCTCCAGCGCCACCGACTTCACGATGCCGACGTTGGTGTTGAGCAGGTCTTCGCGGCTCATTCCCGGCTTGCGGGCGATGCCGGCGGTGACGATGAAGAGCTCGCTGCCCGCCGCCTCGGCGTAGCCGTTGGTGCCGATGACGCGGGTGTCGAAGCCCTCGATCGGCGCCGTCTCCCACTGGTCGAGGCCCTTCCCCTGCGGCACACCCTCCACGACGTCGATGAGGACGACCTGCTTGGCCAGTTCCTTTTCGGCAAGGCGCTGGGCGGCTGTGGCGCCGACGTTACCGGCGCCGACAACGGTGATCTTGTTCACCACTACTCCGGGCGTTGGGTGTCAGGGTTGGCCAGCGCCCGGAATTGTAACGCTCTTTGCGCTACATGCCACCGTGCATGGTGGCATGGTGCTCGGGGCTCATCGCGCCGCACCGCTCGCCCTGCCTGATAACCCGGCCCGCGCCGCCAATCGAGAACCGGACGAAGAACCCGTCGCCGATGTGGTTCGGCCCGCCGGTCAGACCGACGTCGTACAGCTTCCAGTCGCCCCGGACCGGGGCGAACTGGTAGCCCGCCCGCACCCCGACGAGCAGGCCATAGGTTCCCTTCGCGCGCCGCCGCGTCACCGGGATGACCTCGGCGCCGACCCCGACTTCCAGCGCCAGCCCGCCGGTGGAAAGCACGCTGCGCCGGCCGGGGTCCAGGAGCACTTGCGCGAAGGTCGGGGTGTTCAGGTTCGGACCGAGCCCGGTGCCGCCCGCCGCCTCGACCCGCAAGCTCACGCCCGTCCCCCCGATCCCGATGAACGGGTAGACGCGATGCATCGGGTGATCGACGAGCAGGTAGCCGAGGTTCGCGAAGCCGGCCCCGCCCGAGACGCGGGTCACATGGCCGCCCGCCGAAGACACCTCCTGGCCGGCGAACCCATAGCCTTCGCCGCCGATGAGCCAGCGGCCGCTCAGTCCGTAACCCCCGCCGCCGAGGTGGAGCACGTTGGTCGCCGGTTGATTGTAGCCGGCACTGTTGAACGCGCTCTTCAGGTCGCCCCAGCCGACCTTCTCGCCGCCGATGCTGACGAACCAGGCGAAGGCCCGCCCGGGCTCCGAATCGCCCGGGGACGCTTGCTGCGCCGCGGCGGCGCCTGCCATCAGGGTAGCGGTGGTCCATGCGACGATGATGCGCTTCATGACATCCTCCCTGGTGTGCGAAGACCTCGCACAACCTGGCGTCGGGGAGATGAAGGCACGATGAAGGAGCTAGGTGGGGATACCCATGTCGCTGTGGTAGCCGAGTTTGCGCAGCGTCTCGTACAGCACGATGCCTACCGCGGTCGCGAGATTGAGATTGCGCACCGGCCCGTGCATCGGGATCCGGAAACAGCGCTCGGGGTGTTTCTCGAGAATGCGGTCGGGCAACCCCGTGGTCTCGTTCCCGAAGACCAGGCAGCTGCCGTCGGGGATGTCGGCTTCCCAGATCGAGCGGCTGGCCTTGGCCGAGAAATAGTAGCAGCGGTCGCGGTCGATCGCCTCGCGGAAGTAGCGCCAGCCGGGATGCACCCAGAGATCGACATCGGCCCACCAGTGGACCGACGCGCGCTCGAGCTGGGCATCGTCGAGCGAGAAGCCCAGGGGCTCGATGAGATGCAGGGGCGATTCGGTCGCCGCGCACAGCCGGGCGATGTTCCCGGTGTTGGGGGGGATTTGCGGCTCGATCACGGCGACGTGCAACGCCAGCGTTACCCTCCGACTTGCGACAACGCCCGCAGGCCGCCGGCGTCCATCTGGAGGAGATGGTGCTCGGGGGGCTTGGCGGCCAGCGCAGCCCGGAAGACCGGCAGGAGGGGCTCGCCGTTGCGCAGCGGATCACGGAACGTCACCTCGTGGGTCCCGAAGAGGCAGGTCCGCAGCCGGCCGTCCGCCGTCAGCCGCACGCGGTTGCAGCTTCCGCAGTAGGTGTGCGTCATCGGCGTGATGACGCCGATCGTCCCCGGGGCGCCGCTCCGGCGATAGTACTGCGCCGGCCCGTTGCCGAGCGGCGCCTCGTCGGTCGCGGCCAGGCCTCCGAGGGCGCGATCGACGCGCTCCAGCACCTCGGCGCTGGGCACGACGTGCTTCCACTCCAGCGTCGCCATGTCGCCCACCGGCATCAGCTCGATGAAGCGGACGTGCCAGGGATGCTCGAGGGTCAGCCGCGCGAAGTCCTCGACCTCGTCGTCGTTGATCCCGCGCATCACGACGACGTTGACCTTCACCGGGTCCAGGCCGGCGTGCTCGGCGGCGAGGAGCGACGCGATCGGGTCGAGCCCCAGGTCGCGCCGCGCGATCTGGCGGATCCGGTCGGCCCGCAGCGAGTCGGCCGACATGTTGACCCGGTCGAGTCCGGCCGCCGCGTAGCCCGCGGCCTTCGCCGGCAGCTTCACGCCGTTGGTCGAGAGGGCGATGTCCTCGACACCGGGGATCGCCTGGAGGTAGCCGATCAGCGTCTCCAGCTCGGGACGGATCGTGGGCTCGCCGCCGGTGATCCGCAGGCGGCGGATGCCCGCGGGCGCGAGCTGGCGCACGACCTCGGCGATCTCTTCGTAGCTGAGGATCTCGGACTTCGGGAGCCACTCGAGGCCGTCCTCCGGCATGCAATAGAGGCACCGGAAGTTGCAGCGATCGGTGACGCTGATGCGCAGGTAGGTGATGTGCCGGCCCTGGGCATCGTGCATCGCGGCGGCCACCGGTAGGGGGGTGCTACGCATTGGCCAATGGCTGGTGGCTGGTGGCTGACGGCGTGCCCGTATCATGGGGCTCGACCCAGCGGACGGCGCCGTCGGCGTAGCGTTCCTTCTTCCAGATCGGCACGCGCCTCTTGGTCTCCTCGATCAGGTAGCGCGAGCAGTCGTATGCCTCGGCGCGGTGCGGAGCGGCAACAGCGATCGCGATGCTCGCCTCCCCCAGGAGGATATAGCCGGTCCGGTGCCGCAGCGCGATGCGCGCCAGTGGCCAGCGCCCCCGTGCCTCGGTCACGATGCGCCCGAACTCGGCGTCGGCCATCTCGGGATACGCCGAATACTCGATGCCCACGATGGCTCCATCCTCGGAGGAGGCCCGGACGGTGCCCAGGAAGAGCGCCGTGGCCCCGCAGCCGGGCGAAGCGACCTCGGCGAGGAGGGCGGCGGCATCGAGGGGGCGATCGGTCAGGAAGGACGCCATGGTGAGAAAGATACTCGCAGTCAGCCTGCAACGCTCCAGCCGCCAACGCCGTCTTACCCCAGAGCGTATCTGTTGGACTGACAATCCGTTGACCTCTACAGGCGGTCCCATGCGTCGTCGGTTGCTGCCCCTCTTCGGTTTCGTCGCCACGCTGCTGGCCCTGGCGCTCGCCCCCTCCCGGGCGCAGGCCCAGATCGGTTCGGCGACCGACATCATCACCGGTCTCGTAAGGGACTCGGCGGGACCGATCGAGGGCGCCGTCGTCCAGGCCTATTCGCTCGAGACCCAGGTGACGAGGACCACCCGCACCGACGCGCGCGGCCGGTTCACGATCCTCTTCCCCGATGGCGGCGGCCAGTACCGCATGCAGGTCTCGGCCATCGGCATGACACCCCGTATCGAGCTGATCCAACGCCATGCCGACGAGGACCGCCTCGTCTGGAATGTCCGCCTCGCGACGGGGGCCGTGACCTTGACCGCGATCAACGTGCGGTCGGGTCCCCAGATCGTGCGGGTCCCGGAGGGGCCCACACCCGGGTCCAGTGAGCGGGCCTTCGGCGCCGACCAGCTTTCACGGCTGCCGACCGACGTCAGCGACCTCACGCTTCTCGCCTCGCTGGTTCCCGGCGTCGTGTCCATCGCGGGCAGCGACTCGACCGCCAACAGCTTCTCGGTCGCCGGCCTCGGCGCCGACGCCAACGCGCTGACGCTCGACGGCCTGCTCTTCGGCAGCTCCGCGATTCCCCAGGAGGGCCTGCGCCAGACCCGCGTCGTCACCAATACGTACGACGTGTCGCGCGGCCAGTTCTCGGGCGGACTGATCGCCTCGACGACGCGCAGCGGGAGCAACATCGTGCAGGGATCATCGCAATACCAGCTGCGCGACCAGGACCTCGCGATCACCGAAGACAGCTCCGCCTTCGCCCAGGGCTTTACCCAGCACATCCTCAGCGGCGGCGTCGGCGGGCCGATCGTCAAGGACCGGCTCTTCATCTTCGGCTCGGGCCAGGCCCGGCTTCGGGACGACCCCCAGCAGACCCTGGTGTCGGCCACCAGCAACGACTTCACGCGTCTCGGGGTCTCGCCGGATTCGGTGGTGAGGTTCAATTACCTGGTCGATTCGTTGCTCCTGACGACGTCCCACCCGGTGCCGCATCTGAGCGTGCCGGGAAGCGACACCAGAGCCAACAACAACTACTCCGCCCTGGCGCGGATGGACTACGTCCTGTCCAACTCGCACACCCTGACGCTGCGGGGCGACTGGCGCGGCACCAGCCAGGATCCAGCGCGGGTGGGTTCCCTCGGCCTCCCCCAGACCGGCGGCCAGCTCACCAGCAGCGGCGGCGGTTTCATGGGCACGGTCACGTCGCGATTCGGCGCGACGCTGATCAACGAGCTGCGTGGCTACCTCCAGGGCTCGCGCTCGGACGGCGACGCCTTCACGCCGATCCCGGCCGGCCGGGTCCAGGTGGCCTCCGACCTGCCCGGCGGCTCTCGCGGCGTCACGACGCTGGTCTTCGGCGGCAATGCGGGTCTGCCCTCGCGCTCGCGCTCCCGGAGCTTCGAGGCCACCAACGAGCTGTCGTGGCTCCCCGGCACCGGCGGGCACCGCGTCAAGATCGGCGCGACCTGGGTGACCGAGCAGACCCACGACATCATCGGCAACAACCAGCTGGGCACGTTCACCTATCTGTCACTCGCCGATCTCGCCGCGGGCCAGCCGGCCACCTTCCGTCGCACAGTGGATGTGACCGAGCGGGAGTCGCAGAATTACCGCTGGGGGCTGTATGCGGGCGATGTCTGGGTCATCCAGCGGCCCTTCCAGCTCACCTACGGCCTGCGTCTCGAGGGCTCGTCGTTCGGCAATCCGCCGGCCTACAACCCGGCGGTGGAAACCACCTTCGGTCTGCGAACCGATCATTTGCCGCGCGAGGTGCATCTGAGTCCGCGCGCCGGGTTCACCTGGACGCTGGGCGGGCAGCCCTTCCCGGGCGCCGGCGGGGGCGGGGGCGGCTTCGGCGGTGGCGGCTTCCAGGCCGGCCGCTTCACCCCGCCGACGCTGGTGATCCGCGGTGGCGTGGGCGAATTCCGCAGCCAGCCCCCGACCAACCTGGTCGTCCAGGCGCGCAGCGCGACCGGCCTCGCGACGTCGTCGGGCGAGGTGGTCTGCAACGGTGGCGGTGTGCCGACGCCCGACTGGGGTGGGTACTGGACCGACCCGGGCTCGATCCCCGATCAATGCTCGAGCGCGGGACCGCCGCCGCCGAGCGGTTTTACCCCGCCTCGGTCGGTGGCGCTGCTCGCGCCGGGCTTCGAAGCGCCGCGCGCCTGGCGTGGATCGCTCGCCATCGAGAAGCGTCTCACGCAGATCTTCCGCCTGTCGGTCGAGGGGAGCTTCGCGCGTGGCATAGCCCAGTACGGATTCCGCGACCTCAATCTCAACGCGACGCCCCGGTTCGTGCTGGCCTCGGAGGGCAGCCGGCCGGTCTACGTCCCGGCGGGCGACATCACGCCCACCACCGGCGCGCCGCGCTTCGCGGCCTCGCGCGTGGACTCGGCGTTCGGCACCGTGCTCGAGGCACGCTCGAATCTCCGCTCGAGCTCGGAGCAGGTCACGTTCAGTCTGGGCGGCGTGGTGGGGCGCGGGATCCAGCTCAGCACCTCCTACACCTGGCAGCACGCCCGCAGCGAGGCCACCGGGGCCCGCGGCGGCGCCACCGCCGGGGACCCGAACGTGGCCGAGTGGTCGCGCAGCGAGCTCGAGCGGCGCCACAGCTTCCTCGCCACGATCACCTACCCGCTCTCCCAGTCGCTCGAGGTCACGTCCATCGGGCGCTTCAGCTCCGGCGCGCCCTACACCCCGACCGTCGGCGGCGACGTCAATGGCGACGGCATGCGCAACGACCGCGCGTTCATCTTCGCGCCCGGCGCCGGTACTCCCGAGGCGATCGGCATGCAGAGCCTCCTGGCCCAGGCATCGTCGGGCGTGCGGGCGTGTCTCCAGCGCCAGGTGGGCACGATCGCCTCGCGCAGCTCGTGCGTCGGGCCGTGGCAGTACAGCCTCGATTTCCAGCTCAACTGGCGGCCGACCTTCTTCTCGCTGAACCGGCGGCTGACCGTCTCGCTGGTGACGCAGAACTTCCTGCGCGGCCTCGACGAGCTGCTCCACAGCCCGGCGAACGAGAAGGGCTGGGGGCTGGTCACGCGCCCCGACAACACCCTGCTCTATGTCACGGGGTTCGACTCGCTGGCGCACACCTACTCGTACTCGGTCAACGAGCGCTTCGGCGCCACCTACGGCTCGGCCACCGCCTTCCGCCCGCCCTTCCAGCTGGGCATCCAGATGCGCATGGCGATCGGTCCCGACCGCCAGCGCCAGGCGCTCGACGCGATGCGCGCCGGCAATGCGCGCGGCGCGGCGGAAGCGATGCGGGACGGCCCCGGCGGCGGCGCCTTCCGCGGCCCTGCGACGTCGATGGCCGAGATCATCCAGCGCATCGAGGCGGCCATGCCCAACCCGGCCGCCCAGGTGCTCGAGCTGAACGACTCGCTCCAGCTCCAGCTCGATTCGGCGCAGATCCAGCTGCTCACGCCGATCCGCGACACCCTGGCGGCGCACAACCAGATGCGCCTCGACTCCCTGCGCTCGGCCACCAGCGGTATCCGGGGCACGCCGGGCCCCAACGACTTTCTGCGGATCATGCCGCTGATGGGCCCGATCTTCAATCAGGGACGTACCGAGGTGCAGCAGACGCTCACCACGGTGCGGGCGATCCTGCGGCCGGAGCAGTGGGCCAAGTTGCCGGAAACGGTGCGGGATCCCCAGGCGGGGGCCCGGCAACTGATGTTCGGCCCCGGCCAGCGGCCGGGCGAGGGGCAGCGTCGGCCCGAAGAGCGGCGGGGACGACCCTAGAAGCGCGCGAACGGGAGCATCAGCCTCCCGCTACCGGCGGAATGAGCGCCACTTCGTCTCCATCGGCGAGTGGCGCTTCACCCTTGGCGTACCGTTGATTGACGGCGATCAGTGGCTGGGGGGGGAGCCGCTCGGCCCCGGGGCGGGCGCGGATCGCGGCGAGCGCGTCGCCGGCCGTCGCTCCCGCCGGAAGATCGAGGGTGATCTCGTTCTTGCCGACAGCTTCGGCGTAGGAGGCGAAGAGGCGGAGGCGGATCCTCATGTCACAAGGATAGGTGACATCGGTTACCTCTGTTACCTCTGTTACCTCTGTTTGTTACCTCACGTCATATCTGAGAAACTTCCAGAACGCCAGCATCAACATCACCGTCGACCAGAGCGCGAGAATGACCAGATCCGGGGCGGCGCGGCCCAGCGCCGCGGCCAGGGGCTCCGCGCGGGGTCGGTAGGACGGCATCGTCGACAGGTCCAGCCGGGTGTCGTCGTTGCTCGGCCCGCCGAAGCGGATCGAGTTTGAGGTTCCTCCGCCCCCCCCGCCTCCCCCGCTGCTCACGCGCATCACGAAGCGGGCGCCGCTGCCGAACTCCACCCCCTTGGCCTTGAACCACTCTTCCAGCGAGCCGCGATAGCCGGCCAGCTCCTCGCGCCAGCGCCGGTGCAGGTCGAAGTCGGTCCCCGCCATCACTTCGGCGGCATGGCTCATCGCCGCGGCCGGCGAGAGCCGTGAGATCCCGAGAGCGAGGCTGGTCATCGCATCCTGCTTGTTGCGATACGACTCCTCGACCCGCGCCTGCTTGTCTCTCAGGTCCCGGCTGAGCGAGTCGCGCGCACGGCCCATGATCGAATCGATCTTCGCCTGCCGCACCTGCGCCTCGGCGTCGCTGTTCACCGGAGTGCCCATCAGGGCGAAGGCGCTCGACATCGCCCGGAACGACGCCCGCTGGTTCTCATTCTGGAGCCGGTCGCGCTCCGACTGGAGCTCGGCATAGGCCGGCGCCGGGCGGATCTGCCGCGCCAGCATCGGGCTCGACTTCGGAATGACCTCCGTGAACCCCACCAGGATCAGCAGCAGCACCAGGAACGCCACGGCGCTGCGGGTGGTCGCCGTGGACACGAAGAGCCCGGTGGTGAAGATCGCGAGGAGGTAGAGCCCGCACACCACGCCCACGATGAGGAGGCGCGCCCAGTCGGCTCCCGACATCTCGATCTTGAAGCCGAGCTTCATCACCAGCAGGCCGAGGACGGCGGGGATCGCCGTGGCCGCGAGGAAGGTGGCGAAAAGGCCCAGCGCCTTGCCGAGGAGCAGCTGGGTGCGCGGGACCGGGTTGGCCAGCACCGCCTTGAGAGTTCCGGACTCCTTCTCGCCGGCGATCGCGTTGTAGGTCAGCAGGAGCACGAACAGCGACAGGAAGACTCGGGTCACCACCGAGAAGTCCAGCTCCCCCAGTACCGCGATGACCGGCTGGTCGGCGACCGGCGGTGGGGCAATGTCGGGCTGCTGTCCGGGGCGCACGCGCGCCGAGCGTCCCAGCGCCGAGCTGACGCCGCCGGCCACGGCCGAGAGCGGCGATGGCGGGCGGCCCACCTTCACGCCGAACTGCGCCAGCTCGTTGTAGTTCTGCCGGCCCTCGATCTCGCGCCGGGACAGCGTCTCGGTGGAGCGCAGCTCGTCGCGCGCGCCCACGTAGGCCGCGCTCCCGGTGTACAGCGAGAAGACGATGAGCAGGGCCGAGACGATGAACAGGAACACGAACTTGGGGCTCGACACCTGGTCGAGCAGCTCACGCTTGGCGATGACCCCGACCACGTCAGCCTCCGTAGGGGATGCGGGAGCGGGCGTTCTCGCCCTTCCCGGTGAGCTCGATGACGACCTGGTCCGATTCGAACTTGACGACCCCGAGCGGCCCGACCTCGCCGCTGACCCAGAGGTTGTCGCCGCCCTTCCGGTAGTGCACGGCGTGGAAAGTGCCGCCGGCCACCGTCACGTCCTCCTCCCCCACCCGCGTCCAGCTCCCCGGGAAGTCGATCCCCTCCGGTCCCCCGCCCGACGCGGCGCGCACCAGCGTGCGCCGTGAGATGGCGGAGTCCGGGCTCATCACGATGACGTCGGTGCCGACGCGCTCACGGATCACGCCGAACGGGATCAGCATCTTCGTCACCGGGGCCCGCATTGCGAGGTTGCCCGAGAACTCATCCGTCGTCTCGACCCAGAAGCGCTCGCCCTGTTGCCCCACGATGCTGACCTGGTGGAACTGGTTGAGGGGCATCTGGCCCATGTTGATGGAGATGCTGTAGCGGGCCCACTGCCCCACGCGCCACGACCGCACGCCGTAGTCCGACGGCGACTCCTCGAGGGCCGGCGGGGTCCCGCCGAAGCTCATGCGGCTGGTGCCGCCACCCGGGCCGCCCCGCTGGATGACCATCTGGGCCTGGGCTGCCGTGACAGCGAACGACGTGGCGAGAAGTGCGACAAGCAGTTTTCGCATGGTGAGCTCCTGTTGGCTGATAGCTGGTGGCTGATGGCTCATGGCAGGCTGTTGGCTATCAGCCATTGGCCATCAGCTATCAGCGTCGTGTGAGTTTGAGTCCGAACACCACCACCCCCGCGACCAGCGCGACGAGCAGGGTGACCAGGGCGATGGTGCCGGCGAGGTTGGCAGGCGGGTCGACGTGCACCCGCACCGTTTTGTCTTCGGTGTCCACCTGGCGCTCGGCCGACAGCGCGTCGGTCTTGAGCCGCGCGTCGTAGTCCCCCACACCGATGTCGGCGGGCGGCACGATGGTCACGCGCACCCTGGCGTCGCCGTCGATGGCGACGTCGTGGATCAGCTCGGGCTGCACGCGCGCGTGCCACTCCGGCGGGACGTCCACCGTCATGCGCACGTTACTCACCGCCCGGCTGCCGCTGTTGTGCACCGTCACGTCCATCGCGACCGAGTCGCCGCGGACGATGGTGTGATAGAGGTTGGCGGCGCGTACCTCGAGCCGGCCGATGCCGCGGGGCAGCAGCTCGAGGCGCACCTTCCCGGCGGGAATGGCGCGCGCCTCCGCGTCGGTGAGGGAGTCGCGGCCCAGCTGGGCGAAGCGCTGGGCGGCCTCGGCGTCGAGGGCGAAGGCCCAGAAGGGGATCGCGCGGTCGAGCGAGAAGCGCCCCGCGTCGCGCTGCGGGATCGCCAGGGCGAGGATGAGGCGCTGGCTCGTGACCCCCTCGGGAAACCGCAGGCTGGTCAGCCGCGCGCCGCTGGTGGGGTCGCGGAACTCGTAGCGGATCTCGCGCGGGAGGCCGCCCACCTCGAGCCGTACCCCGCTCGCGTCCGAGGTGAAACGCTCGAGCTGGAGCTCGTACCGCACCTCGGTGCCGAGGTCGCCCTCCTGCGAGATCTGCGCCGACTGGATGGTGACGATGTTGGCCGAGGCGTCCTTCTCGAGAAAAACGCGGCGGTCCTGGGCCTGGTTGGCGTAGGTGGCCGAGACGGTGACGACGTCCACGTCCTTGAGCAGCCGGAACTCGAGCTGGACCGGCTCGCCGAAGCGCAGCACCGGGATCCGCGCCTCGTAGGGCGAGGAGATGATCGCCCCGCCGTTCGGCGAATCGTCCTTGAGCGACACGAAGACATTGGGGACCTCTTCGGGCCGCAGCTGCCGCAGCAGCGTGGAGTCGATCAGGTCGGACAGCTTATCCGCTTCGGCGGAAGCGTTCTCGGTGCGCAGGGTGAGGCGCACGAACTTCCGGTCGCCGCGCTGGAACTTCACGGCGCGGTCGATGAGCACGTGGGGAGTCGCGAAGACGATCGCGAGGGCGGCCTGGAGGTAGTTGACCCGGGCGCCCTCCATCATGTTCCGCGCCCGCTCGAGGTCGGACTCGGAGTTCAGGTTCCGGGTGCGCAGGTCGCGCGCCCGCTCGTATTCCCGCAGCGCCGTCTGGTACTCGGTTTGCGCCCGGTTCATGCCGAGCAGCCGGTACTGGTCGTCGCGCGGGTTGTAGTTGCCGTAGTTCTGCGCCGCCAGCGGTGCCGCCGCGACGATGAGGGCCGCCAGGACCGACCACCTCACGCGGCGGCCGAGCCTTCCATGAACTCCAGGTAGAGCTTCTCGAGATTGTCGGTGGCGAGCTGGTCCCGGCTGCGGATGCCCAGCACGCGGCCTTCCCGCATGATCCCCACGCGATCGGCCGCGACCTTGGCCCGGAAGATGTCGTGCGTCGACATCAGGATGGCCTTCCCCTCCCCGCGCAGCTCGTGCAGCAGCGCCATGAACTCCGCGCCGGCCTTGGGGTCGAGGCCGCTCGTCGGCTCGTCGAGGATGATGTTCGGCGCGCCCTTGAGGATCGCGATGGCGATGCCGGTCTTCTGGCGCATGCCCTTGGAGAAGAGCCGCAGCCGCTGCTCCCAGGCCTTCTCCTGGAGCCCGACGCGGCGCAGCACCTGGTAGCACTCGTCCTTCGAGAGGCTCTGCCGCCCGCCGAGCCGCGCGAAGTACTCCAGGTTCTGCCGCGCGGTGAAGTTCTCGTACAGCATCACGTTCTCCGAGACGTAGGCGATCAGCTTCTTCGCCTCGAGGGGCCGCCGGGCGACGTCGATGCCATCCACCAGCGCCTCTCCCCCGGAGGGCTCGATGAAGTTGAGGAAGAGATTGACCGCCGTGGTCTTGCCGGCGCCGTTCGCGCCGAGGAGGCAGAAGAGCTCCCCCGCCGGCACGGTCAGGTCGAGATGGTCGAGGGCGAGCAACCCGTCCTCGTAGCGCTTGGTGAGTCCGACGGCCTGCAGCATGCGGTGTCCCGGAGTGGGCGTTAAGGCTAAGGATGCTCTGGAGCAGATTTTGGTCGCGGCATGAGCCGAAAACAAAAAGGGGGCCACCCGGCCCCCTTCGATATCTGCCACTTCGGTTTCGGTGGCTCGCTTAGAACTTGATGCCCCCCGTGAGCACCAACTGGTCGCCGCCCTCGATGACGAACTTCAGCTCGGCGAACGGTGTCACCCGGGAGCTGGAGCGGAACTCCGTGCCCCCGATGATGTTGAGGCCGAGATGCGTGTCGGAGCCCGCGCTCTGATGCAGATAGACGAAGTTGAGGCCGCCCCCCGCATACGGCGTGACCTTCGGCGCCGACGCAGGCCGGAAGTTGTACACCACGTTGTAGTTGAGATCGAACCACGTGACGCCGCCGCCGGGGAAATAGACGTCGGCGCTCGCGATCGAGCTCAGCGGCGCCGCGGGGAACAACCCCTGGAGCCCGTAGCGCACCCTGCCGCCCAATCCGAACTCGCTGTCGTTCCCATAGTTGAGCTGCACGCCGAAGTGCGGCGACTCGTGCGCAACCTGGGCGCCCGCGGCGGAAGGCGCGGCCACGACGAATGCCGAGGCACAAGTGATTGCCAATATGGTGGTTCGCATATGTTCCTGGGGTTAAGCGTTCGGAAGCGACTCGATGCGCTCGGCGACCATCGCCCGCAACTCCTTGCTGGGCTTGAACACCGGTACCGGACGTGCCGCGACTTCCACCGGATCGCCGGTGCGCGGATTGCGAGCCATGCGCGTCTTGCGGCTGCGGATCTTGAACGTCCCGAAGCCCCGGATCTCGATGTTCTTCTGGTCGGCGAGGGCGTCCTTCACCGCGTCGAGAAAGCTATCTACAACACGGGCACAATCTTTCTTGCTGATCATAGGCCCGGCCGTCCGCGCGATTTGCGCGGTCACCCTTTCGACAAGGTCGGCCTTGGTCATCAGCTCCTCCAGCGCTCGCTAGTGGCACCCCCAACCGAGGGGTGTGGGCGGCTAATCTGGAAGCTAGATCGTTGACTGTCAAGAGGTTGGGGTCATTAAGCGCATAAACTCCGCGAAGTGGCCCCTGGCGTCATGGGGTCCCGGACTGGCTTCGGGGTGGTATTGGACGGCGAAAACGGGCAATTCCCGGTGCCTGACGCCTTCCACGGTGCCATCATTGAGGTTACGGTGCGTCACCTCGAGTGCTGGGGCTCCAGGGACCCCCGTCCCCCCCTCCTCCCCTGCCACCGCGAAGCCATGGTTCTGGCTGGTAATGAGGACCCGGCCGCTCGCGAGGTCCTTCACGGGGTGGTTCCCGCCCCGGTGGCCGTAGGGCATTTTCACCGTCCGGGCCCCGAACGTCAGGCCCAAGATCTGATGCCCCAGACAGATACCGAAGAGCGGTGTGCGACTCTCCGCGATCGCGCGGATGATGCCGGGCGCGTAGGACACCGCGGCGGGGTCGCCCGGTCCGTTCGAGAGGAAAACACCGTGCGGTTTGAGCGCGAGCGCTTCGGCGGCCGGCGTGTTGGACGGCACCACGGTGACGCGGCATCCCGACTCCGCCAGCAGCCGGACGATGTTCTCTTTCATGCCGTAGTCGTAGGCGACCACCCGGTAGGGCGCGGTCTCCGATCCGATGGTACGAGCCTGGCGCAGGCTCACCGTCGACGCGAGATCGAGTCCCTCCATCGAGGGCGATGCCAGGAGGATGCGACGTGTCTCCTCGCTTGGCTCGCTGCCCGTGGCGATGATCCCGCGCATCGCGCCCTTTTCGCGGATGTGCCGCGTGAGCTGGCGGGTGTCCACTTCGCTGACGATTGGAATGCCCAGCTCGGCGAGCCATCCCGCCAGCGTGCCCGTGGCGCGCCAGTTCGACGTTTCACGCGAGAGCTCGCGCACCACGACACCCGACACCATCGGCCGCGCCGACTCGAGGTCGTCCTCGTTGACGCCGTAGTTGCCGATCATCGGCGCCGTCATCACCACGATCTGCCCGGCGTACGACGGGTCGGTGAAGACTTCCTGGTAGCCGGACAGGTTGGTGGTGAACACGACTTCGGCGGGTGTGGCAGCAAACGGGGCGCTCGTGGCGCCCCGGTACCAGGTCTCGTCTTCGAGCAGGACGTAGGCCGGCTGGAGTCGTCCTGTCACGCGGTCAGGGCGCCGGCCGCGCCGGCTGCTTGGAGGAACCCTGCGCGGGCCGCTCGGGCGTCGGGGCCGTCTGGCTGCCCGGGGGCGCCGCCGACGGGGCCTGGTTCTGAAGCGGCAGTTGCTGCAACGGCGCGGGAGCCTGCTGCTGCGCGGCGTTCCGATGCAGTTCCTCTTCGGTCAGCGAACGCGGCGCGGTGCCGCGGCTACCGATCATCTGGAGCAGGAAGCAGATGAACAGGAATCCGCCGCCCGCCCACCAAGCGGCCTTGTGCAGGATCGTCGCCGCCTGCCGGCCGCCGACGAAGGCATCGGTGGAGGATCCGCCGCCGAACTGCGTCGTCAGCCCGCCGCCCTGGCCCGCCTGAAGCAGGATGGCCGGGAAGAGGATCACGGCGGCGATGATCGCAAGAACCAGAAAGAGTGTGAACATGACCGTCAAAGATAGGCGGTCGGAAGGCGGGACGGTAGGGCGGCAAGGCACGGTGGCCGCGGCTTTCCCGCCGGCTCACCGCCTTAGCGCCCGCTCTCGCAGATGCTCACCCAGGAGTCGGCTTCCAGGCTCGCTCCTCCCACCAGGACCCCATCGATCTCCGGTTCGGCCAGCAGCTCCGCCGCGTTCTTCGCGCTGACCGACCCCCCGTAAAGAATCCGGCTCCGGGTGCCAGCCGGCGTGTGGGCGCCGAGCCAGGAGCGGATCGCCCGGTGCACCGCCGCGGCGTCGGACGGCGTCGCGTTGAGCCCGGTGCCGATGGCCCACACCGGTTCGTAGGCGATCACGACTCGACCGACCGAGCTGCCGTCGAGGCCGGCGAGTCCCGCTTCCAGCTGCCGCAGCACCACGGCCTCGGTCTGGTTCGCCTTGCGCTCCTCCAGCTTCTCGCCGACGCAGAGCATGGGATTCAGGTTCGCCGCAAGCGCGGCTTGCACCTTTCTCCCCGCTTCGGCATCCGTTTCACCGAACTTGTGCCGGCGCTCGGAGTGCCCGACCAGCACCCACTGCGCCCCCGCCTCCGCCGCGATGGGCGCGCTGACCTCGCCGGTGAAGGCACCCTTGGGCTCGAAGTAGATGTTCTGCACGCCCGCCGCGGTGTCCTTGCGACCCGCGACTTCGGCGACGACCGCGAAGAGGCTCACCGCCGGTGGAAAGAACAGGAGCGTCCGGCCTTCCTTCGGCCTGACCCGCGCGAGCACGGCGCGCACCAGCTCACGGCCCGATGCCGGCCCATGATGCATCTTCCAGTTGGCGGCGAAGATCGTCACTTGTCGTCCAGGGCTTCGAGGCCCGGGAGCTTCTTGCCTTCGAGGAATTCGAGCGATGCGCCGCCTCCCGTGGAAACGTGCGTGACCTGGTCCTCGAGACCCGCTTCCGCGATCGCGGCGGCCGAGTCCCCGCCGCCGACGATCGTCGTGGCACCCTTCGCGGTCGCCGCGGCCAGCGCCGCGGCGACGGCCACCGTACCGGCGTCGAACGGCCGGGTCTCGAAGACTCCCATCGGCCCGTTCCAGACCACCGTCATCGCGGACTCGATCAGCGAGGCGAAGGCGCCGCGGCTCGCCGTGTCGATGTCGTAGATCGCCCACCCGTCGGGGACGTCACGCCAGGCGACCTCGCGGTTCTCGCCGGGGCTCTCGAGCGACCGGGCGATCACGCCGCCGGTGGGGAGCACCAGCTTCTGCCCCGCTCGCTCCATGAGTGCGCGTGCCATCTCGATCCGGTCGTCTTCGACCAGCGAGTTGCCCACCTTCCCGCCCTTCGCCTTGAAGAAGGTGCAGGCCATCGCGCCGCCCACCAGGATCCGATCGACCTTGGGCAGCAGGCTCTCGATGACGTCGATCTTCCCCGAGATCTTGGCCCCGCCCAGCACCGCGACGAAGGGACGCTTGGGGTTGGCCAGGGCAGCGCCCAGGTAGGCCAGCTCTTTTTCCATCAGAAAGCCCGCGACGGCGGGCTTGAGCAGCTTCGCGACGGCCTCGGTCGAGGCGTGGGCGCGGTGCGCCGTGCCGAAGGCGTCGTTGACGTAGAAGTCGCCGAGCGAAGCGAAGAGCCGCGCCGTGGCGGGATCGTTCTGCTCCTCGCCGACGAAGAAGCGGGTGTTCTCGACCAGGGCGATGCCGCCCCGCGGCAGACTCTTCGTGGTCGTGACCGCCGCGGGGGAGGTGGCGTCGTCGATGAACGTCACCGGGCTGCCGAGCAGCCCTTCCAGGGGCCGCACCAGCGGCTTGAGCGAGTACTTCGCCTCGTAGCCGGCGCCCTTGGGCCGCCCCAGGTGCGAGAGGAGCACGATCCGGCAGCCCAGGCTCCTGAGATGCCGGATCGTCGGCAGCGCCGCGCGCATCCGGGTGTCGTCCCCCACCACGCCGTCCTTGAGGGGGACGTTGAAGTCCACCCGGACCAGGGCGCGCTTGCCGTCGACGCCGGCGTCGAGGTCGCGGATCGTCCGCTTGTTCACAACTTGGCCGCCACCAGCTTCATGAGGTCCACACAGCGCGAGCTGTAGCCCCACTCGTTGTCGTACCATGAGGAGACCTGGACGCAGACGCCGTCCACGACCTGGGTGCTGAGCAGATCCACCGTCGAGCTCGCGGCGTTGCCCACGTAGTCGATCGAGACCAGCGGCTCGTCGCTCACTTCCAGCACGCCCTTGAGGGCCCCGGCCGCGGCCTTCCGGAAGGCGGCATTCACCTCCTCGGCCGTAGTCGCCCGCTCGACGGTGGCGACCAGGTTGACGCTGGAGACGTCGGCGGTCGGCACCCGCAGCGCCGTGCCGTCGATCTTCCCTTTCACCTCCGGAATCACGAGGCTGGTGGCCTTGGCGGCGCCGGTCGTCGTCGGGATGATGCTCATCCCCGCCGCGCGCGCCCGCCGCAGGTCCTTGTGCGGGAAGTCGAGGATCACCTGGTCGTTGGTGTAGGCGTGCACCGTCAGCATGTAGCCCCGCACCCACCCGAAGCTCTCCCGCAGCACGTGGACGACGGGCACCAGGCAGTTGGTGGTGCACGACGCGTTGGACAGCAGGTGGTGCTTCGCGGGGTCGTACTTCTGGTGGTTCACGCCCATCACGATGGTGATGTCTTCGCCCTTGGCGGGTGCCGAGATGATCACCTTCTTCGCTCCCGCCGTGAAGTGCGCGCTGGCTCTCTCCTTGTCGGTGAAGCGGCCGGTGGACTCGAGCACGATCTGCGCGCCCAGCTCCTTCCAGGGAAGCTTCGCCGGGTCCTTTTCCGCGACGACGCGCAGCCGATCGCCGTCGATGATCAGGTCCTGCCCATCGACCTGGACCTCGCCCTCGAACTTCCCGTGCACCGAGTCGTACTTGAAGAGGTGCGCCAGGGTCTTGGTGTCGGTGAGGTCGTTCACCGCGACGAAATCGAGGCCGGCCTTCTGGGCGAGCGCGGCCCGCAGCACCAGACGCCCGATGCGGCCGAAACCATTGATGGCGACTTTGACGGACATGGGATCCACGACTCCGCGAAAAGGTCTGGACTGCTCAGAACCGAGAACCGGGCTTCCCTGCCCTCGCAAACGTCACGGCGCCTACCTCGCAGGCCCCTGCGGCGGCCAGCGCTTCGGCGGCGGCCCCCAGCGTCGCGCCCGTGGTCAGCACATCGTCGACGAGCACCACACGTTTCCCCGCCAGGGCCCCCGCCATGACCTCGAATGCGCCCCGGACGTTGGCCTGCCGCTCGGCCGGGTGCAGCGCCGTCTGGGTGCGCGTCTCGCGGGTGCGCGAGAGCGAGCCGGCCGGGCTGGGGACACCGATCCGGACGCTCAGCGCCTCGGCGATCAGCGCGGCCTGGTTGTGTCCGCGCTCGCGATAGCGCAGGCGGCCAAGCGGAACCGGGACCAGGACATTGGCGTCCTTGAGGCGTCGGCCCAGCTGCGAGGCCATGGCGGCGGCCATCGGATCGGCCGCCACGCGCCAGCCGCCGTACTTCAACGCGTGCACCAGCTCACGCGCCGGGCTCTCGAACCACACGGCCGATGCGGCCCAGGAGAGGGCATCGGGCCAGCTCCGACAGAAGCCGCACCGCGCGCCGCCCGTGTCCTGCAGGACCGGCTCGGTAACACCAGGCCGTGAACTGCCGACCTCCCACGAATCAAGGGTATGCCCGCATCTCCTGCAGTGCGGCGGGGCGATGGCGCGCATCGCGAAGACGCATGACGGGCAATACACCCCCGCGCCGGAGCGTTCGCAGCCCAGGCAGGCAATCGGCAGGACCAGCGCCTCGAAGTCCAGCGCCGCCTGCCGCGCAGACGCCAAAATACTATGGAGCGAGGGCATCCTCCACCGCCGCGCGCATCACCTCGATCGGAGGGGTCACGCCGAAGAAACGTTCGAATGCCGCAACGCCCTGACACACCAGCAGTTCGCGACCGTCGGCCGCTAACATGCCGGCATCCCGCGCGCGCCGGACCGAGGCGGTGCAGCCGGCAGCGTACTTGAGGTCGAGGTAGACACCGCCGCTTCCGGGATCCGGTGAATCCTCCGCCGGAGTGGCGTTGATGATCACTTGCGGCTGCTCCACATGCTCTCGCATCGGCACCCCGGCCTCTTGCGCCCATCGAAGGAAGGCCGCCCGGTTCTCAGCGCTGCGCGAGCGCACGGTCACCTGGCAGCCGGGCCAGGCGTCGGCGAGCGAAACGGCTGCGGCGCGACCTGACCCTCCGGTCCCCAGGATGAGCGCGCTCGTCACCGGCCGATCACCCAGGAGCGCGTGCAGCGCGCCCTCGATTCCAACCACGTCGGTATTGTCGAGCAACGGGTTGTCCGGCTCGCCCGCGACGCAATTGACCGCGCGCGTGCGCCGCGCGACGTCCGTGTGTGCACCCGCCAGTGCGTACGCGTCATCCTTGAAGGGCCGCGTCACGTTGCACCCGCCACCCTGCTCGAGCAGCTCGCGCACCAGCGCCGGGAACGCCTGGTGCGTGGTGCGCAGCGCGGCGTAGCGCGCGTCGAGGCCGAGGGCGGCGATGGCCGCGTTGTGCATGACGGGGGAGAGCGAATGGGCGACCGGGTCGCCCACGATGGCGAACAGCTTAGTCGCGCTTGCTGCCGGCATCCGCCGCACCGTCGCGCAGGAGCCGTTCAACGGCATCGGCGATCAGGGGTTCGAGATGGTCGTAGGTGCGGCGGTAATCCTCGAGCTCGCCGCCGAAGGGGTCCTCGACCTCGGCATCGTCGCCCTGCCGCCCGGCGTACCCGCCGAGCAGGTGGACCTTGCCCTCGCCGCCCAGCGCCTTGGCGCGATCGAGGTGATGCGGGCTCATCGTGAGGATGAGGTCCGCGCGCTCGACCACCGCCCGGGTGAGATACGTGGCGCTGTGCTCGGAAAGATCGAGACCCTTCTCGAGTCCGACGAGATAGGCGCCTTCCGATGCCGGCGATCCCTCGGCGGCCGAGGTGCCGGCGGAGGCGACCGCGATGTCCGTCCGCCCGTGACCAGCGAGCACCTGCCGCGCGAGCGCTTCCGCCATGGGGCTGCGGCAGATATTGCCCGTGCACACGAAGAGGACCTGCATCAGCCGGTCAGCGAGGGGACGATGGAGCGCAGCTGGTCGGACGGGATGGCGCCGACGCGGATCACGCGCGGCGCCACGCCGGTGCAGTCCACCAGCGTGGACGGGGGCGAGGGCACGAGCCGGCCCGCGTCGAGGACCAGCAACTCGCCCCGGGCGACGGCGTCACGGAAGTCGGACTCCACCGCGCTCCCCTCCATGGCTGGTGGCTGCCGCGGCCGGTTCGCGCTGGTCGAGGTCACCGGCGATCCGAGCGTCTTCACCAGCCGCGCGATGCCCGCGTGCGAGGTCCATCGCACCGCCACGCCGCCCTCCGGACCCCGCAACACATCGGGCAGCGCACCCTCCCCGCCCGGCAGCACCAGCGTGAGCGGGCCGGGCCAGAAGGCGGTGGCGAGCCGGTCCGCCGCATCGGGCAGGCGCAGCCCCACGCGGCCCAGCATCTCGAGATCGGACACCAGCAGCAGGAACGGCTTCCCCGCCTCCCGCCCCTTGAGCGCGGCGAGCCGGTTTACCGCTTCCCGGGAGGCCGCCGACCCGAAACCGTAGACCGTCTCGGTCGGATAGGCAATGAGTCCCTGCCGCACCAGGTGCAGGACGACCTCGGGGATGGCCCTCGCGATCTCGGCATCGGTGCGGAAGGGGATCATGCGGGGCACCGAAGCCGGCAGTCGGCGGCTTGCGGCTGGCAGCAGGCGCGTCTGCTGCCGGCCGTCAGCTGCCAGCCGCCAGCCATCATGCCAGCGCTTCCGCAACCACGAAATCCGACGCCGTCGTGATCTTGATGTTGCGCGGGCTTCCGGCCACCACGCGCACCGGATGGCCGAGGCGCTCGCAGAGCACGGCGTCGTCGGTGGCCGGACCCAGCGGGTCGGTGCGGGCGCGAAGATGCGCCGTCTCGAGCATCTGGCGCGGGAAGGCCTGCGGCGTCTGCACGGCGACCAGCCGCTCGCGCGGGACGGTGCGCACCACCAGCCCGGCGGTGTCGGTCTCCTTGATCGTGTCGGCGAGCGGCAGGCCCGGGACCGCCGCGGCGCCGAGCGCGGCGACCTGGAGGACGCGGTCGATCACGCCGGCGTCGGCGAACGGCCGTGCCGCATCGTGGACCAGCACGATCCGCACCTCGGGCGACAGTTTCGCGAGCCCCGCGGCGACCGAGTGCTGGCGTTCCTCGCCGCCCGCGACCACCGTGAGTCGATCGGAAAGCACCGACTGGAGCCACGCCGGCGGACGCGCGGCGTCCTCGGGGGGGAGCACGACGACGATCTGCCCCACGCGCGGATGCGACGCGAAGGGTCGGATGGCGCGCAGCAGCATCCGGACGCCGGCGATTTCCCGGTACTGCTTCGGCTCTTCGCCGGCCGCGTCGCCACTCCCCGCGCGCACCCCACGCCCCGCCGCGACGATCACCGCTCCGGCGTCAGCCGCCGTCGCCGCCACCATCACCCCCGCCGCTAGGCAGAGCGCCGCGCTCGCCGGGTTTCAATGCTTGCGACGATCCGCTTCCAAGTCTCTCCTGATCTTCGCGCGAGGAGTAGTTGTCGAAACGTGTGTACCTTGAATGAAAGGCGAGCTTAACGGTCCCGGTGGGTCCGTTCCGCTGCTTCCCGATGATGATTTCCGCCTGGCCGCGAGTCTCGTCACGCTCGATTTCGTCCTTTGCATACATCTCAGGCCGGTAAATGAACAGAACGACATCTGCGTCCTGCTCGATCGCGCCCGAGTCCCGCAGGTCGGCGAGTTGCGGACGCCTCCCCTCGCCTCCTCTTTGCTCTGGCGCTCTGGACAATTGGGAGAGGGCGATCACCGGAATCTGCAGTTCCTTTGCCAGTGCTTTCAGAGAACGTGAGATACTACTGATCTCCTGGACCCTGTTCTCCGCATATTCGGGGTCCCTCATTAGCTGCAGATAGTCAACAACGATGAGACCCACATCATGTTCGAGCTTGATTCTTCGGGCCTTGGAGCGGAGCTCGAGAGGTGTAATGGAGGCGCTGTCGTCAATCCAGATATTCGCTGTGTTAAGATGTCCGGCTCCCTCAGCTAGCAGCTTGTAGTCGACAGGGCTTAGGTTACCGCCACGTATCTTGTGCGCGTCGACACGTCCTTCTGATGTAAGCATTCGCTGAACCAGCGACTCCTTTGCCATTTCTAGCGAGAATATCGCGACACCGACTTGCTTTGAGGAAAGTGCTGCATTCGCTGCGACATTCAGGCAAAACGCCGTTTTCCCCATCGAAGGCCGCGCAGCAACAATCACCAACTCGCTATTCTGAAACCCGGCAGTCTTCTCATCCAAGTCTGTGAAGCCACTCGGGACTCCAGTAACCGCTTTATCGACACCTATGAGTGTTTCTATGCGCTCCATGGTGGGCCAGAGAAGTTGCTTCAGTCGAACAAAGCCCACGCTAGACCGATGCTCCGCGAGCTCGAAGATCTTCCTTTCTGCATGCTCCAACACCGCAGCGCCCGTCTCTTTCGCTTCGAAGGCCCGCTGCACAATGTCCGTGCCGACCTTGATCAACTCACGAAGGACTGCCTTGTCACGAACGATGCGTGCGTGGTACTCGACGTTGGCTGCGGTCGCCGCAGCGTCGAGAAGGTAGGCGATGTAATCCAGTCCTCCGAATGGTTCGAAACCACCTTGCCGTTCTATTTCGTCGCGAAGCGTTATGGCATCTACAACGATGCCTTGCCGAACGAGACCTAGCATTGCCCGGTAGAGCCGTCGGTGGCTCTCGGAATAGAACATCCAGTCATGAAGCTGCTCCACCGCTTGGAGGGCAGCCTCGTTGCTCTGGATCATTGCCGACAGAACGGCTTGCTCAGCTTCCGTGCTTAGCGGGGGCGTTCTGCTGGCGAATGGATCAGGGCCTTTCGCCGTCGAAGATGCGGCGGGCGATACGGACGTCATCCCAGGTTAGCGCTTTCCACTGTGGGTTTCGAAGGAGTGCGGCGGGGTGGTATGTAACAACCAGAGGGACACCGCGATACCGGTGCACCTTACCCCGCAGCTCGGCTAAGGATGTGGCTGGAGGAACCCCCAAGAGCGTTGTCGCTGCCGGCTTCCCCAGGGCTAGGATGACCTTTGGGCGAATTAGCTCCAGTTGACGATGCAGATAAGGTGAGCAAGCCGCAACCTCCAGAGGTTCTGGGGTTCGATTCCCGGGCGGCCGGCATTTCAGCACATTGCAGATGAACACCGCCTCGCGCGCGAGGCCGATCGCCTTGAGGATGTCGTTCAGCAGCTGCCCCGCGCGGCCCACGAAGGGGCGGCCGGTTTCGTCTTCGGTCGCGCCC
>JBGOSS010000053.1:0-24077 GCA_041476105.1 Gemmatimonadota bacterium | reverse complement strand
CGATTGCATCGTCCTTCGAGATCACCGCTACCTTGGTCCGGCTACCCACCTCCCGGGCAATGGCGCGGATCTCGACGACGCCCTGCGCGATCTCGGGCACCTCGAGCTTGAAGAGCGCCTTCACGAACATCGGGTCGGCGCGCGAGAGGATGAGGCGCGGGCCCTTGGGGGTCTCCTCGAGGCGCTTGAGCACCGCGCGGATCGTATCGCCCTGGTGGAAGTGCTCCCGGTGGTTCTGCTCGCGGTAGGGGATGATCGCCTCCGCTTCCCGGAACTTGGCGATCATCATCACCAGCTTGCCGCGCTCGATCTGCTGGACCTCGCCCGAGAGCAGCTCCCCCTCGCGGCCCGCGAACTCCTCGCGGATGCGGGAACGCTCGCCCTCGCGGACTCGCTGGATGATGCGCTGCTTCGCCGCCTGCACGGCCGAGCGGCCGAATTCGGCGAAGTCGACGTCGGTCTCCAGCACGTCGCCGACCTGGAAGTCCGGGTCGTCGTACCGCGCCTCCTCGAGCGAAACCTGGCGGCTGGGGTCCTCGACCTCGGCCACCACTTCCTTGAGCACGGTGATCTTGATCGTGCCCGTCATCTCGTCGATCTCGATCTCGGCGCGCACGTTGGGCCCGTACTTCTTGGCCAGCGCCGCCAGGACGCCGTCACGGATGAGATCGCGCAGCTCGTTGCGGTCCAGCTGCTTGAGCTGGGCCAGCTCCTTGAACGCGGTCAGGACTTCGGCACTGCTCGCCATGTCATTGACTCCCGCGCCTACCAGTCGATCCCGAGGCGCGCTTCCTTGATCTCCGAAAGCCGGACGATCCGGCGTTCCCCCTTGGGGAATTCGAGCTCCACCGCGGGCTCCGGCTCCTCCAGCACCTGCGTCGCCGTCACCCGGAACCGCCCCCCGTACTGGGGAACGAGCACATCCACCCCGCGGCCCAGGAAGCGCCGCCATTCGCTGAGCCGCCGCAGCGGCCGGTCCATCCCCGGACTCGAAACCTCGAGGATGTACCGCCCACCGCCCACGCCCGTTTCGTCGAGCCACGCTTCCAGCGCGCGGCTCACGACGGCGCAGTCGTCCACGGTCACCGTGCGGCCGGGCTCGGAGGCGGCCCAATCGATGCGGACGGAGAGATGTGGGCGGCGGGCTGTGCCGCCGTGACGCAGATCCACCAGCTCGAACCCGAGCGCCGCCAGGCGTTCGCTCAACTGCCGTTCGAACTCGTGCCGCTCCACGGTGACACCCCAAAAAAGAAAATGTGGGGCCGACTACCCCACATCCAAAGCCGTCCGGACCCAGCCCCTTCAGTCCGGGACAGCGACGAAACGTAGCCGGGAAAGCGCGCGACCGTCAAGCCCGTCCCGCCGCCTTGTGCCCGGTGCGCGCGGCGCGCATTCTTGGTTCCAGCCCCTCACCGGAGATTCCATGCGCCTTCGTCGTCTCACCTCGCTCGGTCTCGCGCTGGTCATCGGCGGATGCGCCAGTCGCACTCCCTCCTCCGGGAGTCCCAGTCCGTCCCGCGACCGCAACGTCATCAACATCACGGAGTTGCAGGAGGGCATGGCGTCGGGTCTCGGCAACCTGTACGACCTGATCCAGCGGTCGCATCCCGAGTGGTTCCGCGGCCAGCTGGTCGGTGTGCAGGCCCGCAGAGAGCTGCCCCAGGTCTGGATGGACCGCCAGCGGCTCGGCGATCCGACCACGCTGCGCACCGTCCCGATCTCGGCGGCCACGCGGGTGCGGTTCCTGACGCCCTCGGAGGCACAAAGCGAGCTGGGACTGAACAACCTCGGCGGAGCGATCCTCGTCAGCACGCGCTGACGCCGCCGCCCTTCAGGGCAGGTTGGGCGCGCCGGGCGGTCTCGACTCGGCGAAGATCCGCTGGAAGCGCGGATCGGCGCGCACCGGGTCGAACCCCGGGAGGATCAGGTAGCTCCAGAGCCACGGTCCCCGTGGACGCACGCGCTCCAGGAAGGCGAGCGCGTGATCGCGTTCGCCCAGCGCCATCAGGCTCAGCCCCAACTCGTAGCCGTCACGCACCAGGACGCTGTCGGTTCCGGAAAGCGAGTCCAGCAGCGGCTCGATACGCGCGCGAGCGGCAGCGGCGTTTCCCGTTCTGGCCTCGACCTGCGCGAGCGCGGCCACCGCGAGCCGCTGGCCGCCGCTCATCTCGGCTCCCCGGCGCGCATCGAGGAGCGCGCCGGCGCTGTCGCCGAGATCGAGCTTGAGGCGGGCGCGGTAGGAGAGGTTTTGCCACGAGGTCGTGTCAAGGACGAGCGCGCTGTCGTACCATCGCAGCGCCTCGCGAAACCGGCGGAGCTGCATGGCGATGAACCCGCGATCGGAAAGCGCCTGCGCCTGGGCCGGGTCGATCTCGTCGACCCGCGCGTACTCGGCGCGCGCCGAATCCATGGCGCCCATCCGGCGCAGGGCGGTCGCGTACCAGTTGTGCGCGATGGCATTCTCGGGGTCGAGGGCAATGCTGCCCCGCATGGCATCGAGCACACCTTCGAAGGTGCCGGGCCGCGTGAACATGAGGAGCACCCCTCGGGCCAGGAGGGCATCCGGCGAGCGCGGGTTCTCGCGCAGGGCGCGCTCCGACGCCGCCAGCCCGCGCGCCAGCAGGGTTTCGGCGGGCATGTCGGGCGTGGCCCAGCCCCAGTTGATGGCGAGCGCGTAGGCGACCGCGATCGCGGCCCGCGCCTTGGTGTAGCCCGGATCCAGCCGCAGCGCGGCCTCGTACTCCTGGATCGCCGGGCCCAGCGACGCGGGGCTGATCCGCGTGAGGATGCGGTTCCCCCGCAGCGCGTGGTCGTACGCCTCGGCGTTGCGCGTCGGCCGGGCGGCGATGGACGCGCGCTCGGCCGGCAGCAGCTGCCCCGCGATGCCGGTCGCGACCTGCCGCGCGATGTCCTCCTGGATGGCGAGCAGGTCGTTGGTGCCGCGATCGAATTGGTCGCCCCACACCCGCGCGCCCGAGGAGGCCCGTACCAGCTCGACGGTCACCCGCACCTGCGCGCCGGCCCGCCGCACGCTGCCGCTCACCAGGTACGCGGCGTTGAGCGCCCGACCCAGCTCGCCGGTCGGCAGCTCCGTCGCGTTGCGCAGCCGGCGCACCGCGGTGCGCGAGGTGACGGCGAGGCGGCTCACCTGGCCCAGCCGCGACGTGACTTCCTCCGTCAGGCCGTCGGCGATGTAGGCGTCGCTGGTGTCGCGGCCGAGGTTCTCGAAGTAGAGCACGGCCACGCTGTAGGGAGCGGCAGTGGTGGCGCGGGCGGGCCGGTTGCAGGGCGGCGGCGTCCCGTCGGGACACTGGGCCAGCGAGGGACGCACCAAGGCACCGATGTAACCGACGCACAGTACAAGCGCCCGCGCTCCGGCACCCGTCACTGGGGGCGCCCCAGGTAGGCGATCTGCCGTCCGCCGTCGCCCGAAGCGCGATGCGAGAAGAAGCGATCGCCGTCGCAGCGCGTGCACAGCGGCGAGATGCTGATGTCGCGCACCCCCGCCGCCTCGGCGCGACGCGCGAGGGCGGCGCGAAGATCGAGGAGCTGCTTGCCGTCGGCCACCGGTTGCCCGCCGTCGACCGCCCGGACGACCTCCGCCCCGACCTCGTAGCACTTCCCGCAGATGGCGACACCGAGATGGACCGCGAGGCGGTCGGGGGGACAGGCCTGCAGCGCGTCGCGTGCCGACGTCAACTCGGTGATGCCAGCCTCGAGCATCCCGGCGGCCGCGCCGCGCCATCCACAGTGGAGCAGCGCGATCGCCGAGGCGTCGTCCCGGGTGAGGTAGACGGGCACGCAGTCGGCGACGGTCACGGCGAGCAGCAGTCCGGGCTGCGCCGTCAGGTGACCGTCCACCTCGTCGCGGACATGCCAGCCCTCGGCCACGTCCTGGTGCCGGATGACCGCGTTGCCGTGCACCTGGTGCGCCATCTGCAACGCGGTGAACGCCGGCCGCATCGCGGCCCGGAAGGCACGGAAGCGCGCCATGACCTGCTCCGCCGGATCACCGGCCGAGAGCCCGAGCGAAAAGGGCGCCCCGGCGCCACGCTCGGTAATGCCGGCCACCAGGCCGAAGCGACGCTGCCAGTCCGGGATTTCCGCTCGAGGCACCGGGGAGCCGGCGACGGGAGTCTCCAGCGCCGCCGGCGGACGCCGGACGCTAGTCCTTCCGCTCAATCTTCGCCCCCAGCGCGCGCAGCCGTTCGTGGATGTTCTCATAGCCGCGCTCGATCTGGCCGATGTTGTTGATGGTGCTCCTGCCCTCGGCCGCCAGCGCCGCGAGCAGCATCGCCATGCCGGCACGGATGTCGGGGCTCTCGACCCCGCCGCCGCGCAGCTGCGAGGGGCCGCTCACCACGCACCGGTGCGGGTCGCAGAGGACGATGCGCGCGCCCATGCCGATCAGCTTGTCCACGAAGAAGAGCCGGGATTCGAAGAGCTTCTCGAAGAAGAGAATGGTGCCCTCGCATTGGGTCGCGGTGACGATCGCGATGCTCATCAGGTCGGCCGGGAAGCCGGGCCAGATGCCGTCCTCGAGCTTCGGCACGTGGCCGCCCAGGTCCTCGCTGATGCGGCCCGGCTGGTCCTTGGCGACGACGAGGGTGTCACCGTCCACGCGCGGGACGATGCCCAGCCGCTCGAAGCCGAGCAGCGTGGAGCGCAGGTCCTGGGCCCGGACGCCTTCGATGGTGATGGCCGAGTCGGTGACGGCGGCGAGACCGATGAAGGAGCCGACCTCGATGTGGTCGGGGCCGATGGTGAAATCCGCTCCCGACAGCGGCCGGCCGCCTTCGATGGTGAGGGTATTCGAGCCGATCCCCTCGATCCGTGCACCCATCTGCACCAGGAGGTTGGCCAGGTCCTGGACGTGGGGCTCGCTGGCCGCGTTGCGCAGCACGGTGCGCCCTTTCGCGACGGCGGCGGCCATGATGGCGTTCTCGGTGCCGGTGACGCTGGCTTCGTCGAGGAAGATGTCGGCGCCCTCGAGCTTCTTCGCCACGAAGTCGTAGGTCGCGCCGACCGCGACCTCGGCCCCCAGCCGCTGGAGGGCGAAGAGGTGCGTGTCGACGCGCCGCCGGCCGATGACGTCGCCGCCCGGCGGGGGGAGCCGCACCCGGCCGAAGCGCGCGAGCATCGGCCCCGCCAGGAGGATCGATGCGCGGATGCGCCCGCACAGCGCCGGGTCGGGGTCGCCGGCACGCGCGTTCCGGGCATCGGCCACCAGGGTATGCTCGTCGGTCCAGCTGAACGCGACGCCCTGCGCCGCCAGCAGCTCGACCATCGTCTCCACGTCCCGGATCCGCGGCATGTTGCGCAGCGTCACCGGCCCGTCGGCGAGAAGCGTGGCGGCGAGGATCGGGAGCGCGGCGTTCTTGTTGCCCGCGGGACGCACCACGCCGTGCAGGCGCTGCCCGCCATCCACCTCGAAGCTTGGCATGCGCGGACGTTATGCGGTGGCGAAGCCGCAAGCAAGCGGATTAACTTGGACCCTATGACTCCCGCCTGGGTCGGACCCACCGTAGCCATCGCGCTCGTCATCATCGCCGCGAGCTTCCTGGTGATCGGCGGCGTGGTGCTCGCCATCGGCCTGAGCGTGAAGAAGCAGAGCGCCGCGCTGCGCGCGCAGCTCGCCGCCTTCACCCTCGAGGCCCGCGCGGTCACGACCCGCGTGCGCAGCGAGATCGACGGCTTCGCGGAGCTGAGCGCCGAGGCGAGGGGCAAGCTCCGGGGCGCCATCGACGCCGTCGACGGCCGGCTCCAGGACCTCGACGCCCTGGTGGAAGTGCTCCAGGAGGAGGCCGAGGAAACCGCGCTCGACGTCGCCGCCTTCGTCCGAACGGCGCGGCACGCCGGCGGCGTGCTGGGCACGGCGCGCAGGATGATGAAGCGGCGACGGGGCGCCGACGACTAGGGGCCGTGCGCCGGACCCTGCCGATCCTCCTCATCGCGCTGCTGCTCCTCGCGCTCTGTCCCACCGACGGCTGGGCGTGGTCCCCGGGCACCCACATCTTCCTCGGCCAGTCGGTCCTGGCCAACCTCGGCGTGCTCCCCGCCCTGGTGGCCGATCTGCTCCGCGCCTTCCCGGTGGATTTCCTGTACGGCTCGATCGCCGCCGACACCTCGTTCGCCAAGAAGTACGTGCCGGTCGGCCGCCACAGCCACTCGTGGCACGTGGGCCAGGAGATCTTCGACCTGGCGGGCAGCGAGCGGCTGCGCGCCTTCGGCCTCGGGTACCTCGCCCACCTGGCCGCCGACGTCGTCGCCCACAACCACTTCGTCCCGCGCCAGCTCGTCGTCACGTCGAGCTCGAAGGCCCTCGGCCACTCCTACTGGGAGGCGCGCTTCGACATGCACATCGGCGAGACCTGGGGCCGCCAGGCGTACGAAGTGATCCGGATCGACCACCGCGAGAACGACGAGCACCTCGACCGCATCATCTCGCCCACGATCTTCAGCCTGCGCACCAATCGCCGGCTGTTTCGCGGCATGGTGCAGCTCGGCGATCTGACGAGCTGGAACCGGGTGGTCCAGATCGCGGCCGAAGCGAGCCGCTGGGGGCTGGAGGACACCCTGGTCGAGCGGCACATGGCGGTGAGCTTCGACTACGTGATGGACCTGCTGGTCCAGGGTGAGAACGCGATCGCGCGGCGCTCGGACCCCTCGGGCAACGACGCGCTCAATGCCGCCAAGCGGATGCGGCGTCACGGCCTGGACCTGGGCGGCCGCCGCGAGCCGGCGCGCCTGGTCGGCGTCGCGGAGGAGCACTTCGGGGTCCCCGATGCTCGGCTCGGGTACTGGAAGCGGTTCGACGTCGCCAGACCCTGGGCATTGAAGCGCTGACTACGGCCTGACGACGGACCCCTGTCGGGCGCCTTCCCGAAGGCCTGCACCAGCGCCAGGAATCCCGCAGGGCTACCTGGGACTCAAGGCCCTATTGAGCGCAGCACCGACCGCCTTGGGGTCGGCTTTCCCCTTCGAGCGCTTCATCACCTGGCCGGTCAGGTACCCGATCACCTTCGTCTCACCCGCCCGGTAGCGCGCGACTTCACCCGGATGCGCCGCCAGCGTTTCGGCGACCCAGGCATCGATCTGCGCGCCATCCTGCACCTGGACCAGCCCCAGGGACTGCGCGATGTCGGATGCGCCGCCCGGCCGCACCAGCATCTGCGCCAGTACCTTCTTCGCCGCCTGCCGGCTGACCGTCCCGGCGCGGACCAGCGACACCGCCTCCGCGATGCGCTCGGGGGTCAGCGGCTCCGGCACCGACTCGCCGTCGTCGCTGTGCGTGAGGACGTCGTTGGCCTCCCAGTTCCACGCTTCCTTCCCCGCCCCGTCGCCGAGCAACAGGGCCAGGCGCTCGAAATGCGCCGCCACCGCCGCCGACGACCCGACCACGGCGGCCTCGCCCGCGGCAATGCCGTACTGCCGCTGGAAGCGGGCGCGCATCGCCGCCGGTAACTCGGGCAGCCCATCCCGTTCGGCCTTCAACCATTCGGCCTTCAGCACCAGCGGCGGCAGGTCCGGCTCCGGGAAGTAGCGGTAGTCGTGACTCTCCTCCTTGGAGCGCATGGCGCGCACCTCGCCCTTCGCCGCGTCGAAGGTCATGGTGCGCTGCTCCACGGTGCCGCCCGACTCGACCAGCGCGACCTGCCGCTCGCGCTCGACGGTCAAGGCGCGCTCCACCCCGCTGAAGGAGTTCATGTTCTTGACCTCGGTCCGGGTGCCGAGCGGCGCGCCGGGCCGGCGGATCGAGAGGTTGGCGTCCACGCGCAGCGAGCCCTCCTCCATGTTGCAGTCGCTCACGCCGAGCCAGCGCAGGATCTGCTTCAGCGCGGTGAGGTAGGCGCGGGCCTCGGCGGGGGATCGCAGGTCGGGCTGGCCCACGATCTCGATCAGCGGCACGCCCGAACGATTGAAATCCACCGCGGTCAGGCCGGGAAAGCGGTCGTGGAAGCTCTTGCCCGCGTCCTCCTCGAGGTGCAGCCGCGTGATGCCCACGGTGAGTGACCCGCGGTCGGGCGAGACGATCTCGAGGCTGCCCCCGGTCGCGAGCGGCTCGTCGAACTGCGAGATCTGGTAGCCCTTCGGCAGGTCCGGATAGAAGTAGTTCTTGCGGGCGAAGACGCTGCGCGGGTGCACGGTGCAGCCCAGCGCGTAGGCGGCCCGCGCCGCGAGCCGGACCGCCTGCGCATTGGGCACCGGGAGGGCGCCCGGCAACCCCAGGCAGACCGGGCAGACGTTGATGTTGGGCGGGTCGCCGTAGGTGGTGCGGCAGCCGCAGAACATCTTGGTCAGCGTCAGCAGCTGGACGTGCACCTCGAGGCCGACGACCGTCTCCCAGGCCGCGCTCACCTGACCTCCGCCACGGCGTCGGTCGCCGCCTCGAGCGCCTGGGCGATGCGGATGATCGTCCCCTCGCCTTCCTCGGCGCCGATCAGCTGGCCCCCGATGGGCAGCCCCTGGTCGCGGCCGACGGGCAGGGAGAGCGCGGGTACCCAGGCCAGGTTCGCCGTGCAGACGAAGATGTCGCTGAGGTACATCGCCAGCGGATCGGCGGTGTGCTCGCCGAAGCGGAAGGCGGGGGTGGGCGTCGTGGGCGTGAAGAGGGCGTGCACGCCGGAGGCGAAGACCCGCTCGAAATCGGCGCGGATCCGGGCGCGGGCCCGCTGGGCCCGGCGGTAGTAGGCATCGTAGTAGCCCGCGCTCAGGACATAGGTCCCTAGCAGGATGCGGCGGCGCACCTCGGGGCCGAAGCCCCGGCCGCGGCTGGCGCGGTAGAGCGCGCGCACGTCGGCGGCGCTCTCGCGCGGCCCGTACCGCACGCCGTCGTAGCGGGCGAGGTTCGAGCTCGCCTCGGCCGGCGCGATGATGTAGTAGGTCGGGACGGCGTACTTGGTGTGGGGCAGCGAGACGTCGCGGACCTCGGCGCCTAACGAGCGAAGCGTGGCGATGGCGCGGTCGGCGCCCGCCTTGACGCCCGCGTGCAGGCCGTCGGGGAAGTACTCCCGCGGAATGCCGACCACGGTGCCCCGCAGCGACGGCGGCGCGTCACCGGGCGGCGTGAGCGGCACCCGGTCGAGGGTGGTGGCGTCGCGCTCGTCGCGGCCGCTGATGGCCGAGAGGAGGAGGGCCGCGGTGCGCACGTCGCGCCCGAAGGTGCCGATCTGGTCGAGCGAGCTGCCGAAGGCGACCAGGCCGTAGCGGCTCACCCGCCCGTAGGTCGGCTTGATGCCGACGATGCCGCAAAAGGCCGCCGGCTGGCGCACCGAGCCGCCGGTCTCCGATCCGAGCGCCATCTCCACCGCGCCCGCGGCGACGGCGACGGCCGAGCCGCCGGAGGACCCGCCGGGCACGCGGGAGGGGTCGACCGGGTTCTTCGCCGGGCCGAAGGCGCAGTGCTCGGTCGAGGAGCCCATCGCGAATTCGTCGCACGTCGTCTTCCCGGCGACAATGGCGCCGTGCTCGCGCAGCCGCTTCACAGCCGTCGCCTCGAAGGGCGAGCGCCACCCCTCGAGGATCCGCGAGCCGCAGTTGGTCTCGAAGTCGGCCTCGCAGATGTTCGCCTTGAGGGCGACGGCCTGCCCCCGCAGCAGCGCGTCGGGAGCCGCGTGCTGCCGCTCGTACTGGGCGAGCAGCCCCTCCTTCGACCACGACAGGAAGGCGTGCAGGCCCTTGGCCTCGCACGCCGCGATGCGCTCGGCCGTTCGCAGCGCGACATCACGCCCCGTCACTCGTCCTCCCCGCGATCCAGCTCGCCCAGCCGCGGGACGGTGAAGAGTCCCCCCTTCAGCGCCGGCGCCCACGCCGCCGGCGGCTCGAGCAGCAGGTCGGCCGACGGCTCGTCGCGCCGCAGCGGCGCGGAGCGCTCGTCGTGCGCGGTGTCGTCCGTGGGCAGCTCGCCCAGCTGCTCGACGTAGCCGAGGATCCGGTTGAGCTGCGTCTCGAGCTCGGCCGCGGTGGCGCCGTCCACCGCCAGCTCGGCCAGCTCCGCGATCCGGCGAATCTGCTCGCGCGTCACGCTCATGCGCGAGGGTGCGTGGTGCGTGGTGCGTGGTGCGCGGTCATTCCCAGTCCCTTTCGAGACCCGCGTATGCGGCCAGGAGTTGCTTCAGTCCCACCGTATCGTCGTCGAAGGCGACGGCCACCTTGAGGTCGCGGCCGCGGCCCGACACCGATTCGATCGTGCCGCTGCCGAAGCGGCGCTGCTTCACGCGCTCGCCCTTCACGTACCGCGGCGCGTCGTCGTTCTCGTCGGGATAGGCGTCGGTGACGTCGGTGGCCAGCGCCAGCGGCGCGGGGCGCTGCGGCCGGGGCTGGCGACGCGGCTCCCGGGCCACGCCCCACGAGGGCCGGGTCACCCGCTCGTCCGCCAGCGCCGGCGGTACGTCGGCCAGGAAGCGCGAGGGAAAGGCCGGCATCAGCATACCGCCGCGACGCCGCGCCACGGCGTACGAGAGAAAGAGCTTGTGCCGCGCCCTGGTGATCCCGACGTAGGCCAGCCGGCGCTCCTCCTCGATGTCGTCCGCCGTCTCGGCTCGCGCAAGGGGGAAGAGGCCTTCCTCCATGCCGGCCACCGCGACGACCGGGAATTCCAGCCCCTTCGCCGCGTGGAGCGTCATGATCGTGAGGCCGCGCTGGTCGCCGCCCACTTCGGCGCGCGTGGTGAGCGCGGCCTGCGCCAGGAAGCGCTCCAGCGGCGTGCCCTCCTCCTCCGCCGCGGGGGCGCCCCACTCCTCCGACCAGGCAGCGGCGGCGTTCACCAGCTCGTGCACGTTCTCGAGCCGCTCGGGTCCGGTCTCGTCCTCCTCGAGGAGGTGCCGGTCGTAGCTCAGGCGCTGGATGATCCCGCCCAGCGCCTCCGAGGGCTGGAGCGTCCCCAGCTCGGCACCCAGCGCGTCGACGTCGGCGGCGAACCGTGCCAGTCCCTCCCGGGCCCGCGGTTTGAGCTCGAGTACGCGCCCGGAGGCCGACGCGGTGCGGTGCAGCGACCAGCCCCACTGCGTCGCGGCGGAGCCCAGCGCGACCAGGCTGGTCTCGCCGATGCCGCGGCGCGGCACCGCCACCGCGCGGCGGAAGGCCTCGTCGTCGTCGCGGTTGACGATGAGCCGCAGGTAGGCGAGCAGGTCCTTCACCTCGCGCCGCTCGTAGAAACTCACCGCGCCGACCACCCGGTACGGAATGGCGTTGCGCCGCAGCTCCTCCTCGAAGGCGCGGGTCTGCGCGTTGGTCCGGACCAGGACCGCGATGTCCTCGTACTGGTCCGCGCCCTGCCGGACCCGCTGCACGAACTCCCGCACCAGCCACTCGGCTTCGTCGCGCTCGTCGGCGGCGCGCACCAGGGTGACCCGCTCCCCACCCTCCCGGCGGGTGTGCAGCGTTTTGCCGATGCGGCCCCGGTTGGCCGCGATGACGCTGTTGGCCACCTCGAGAATCGGCCGGGTGGACCGGTAGTTCTCCTCCAGCCGCACCAGCGTCGCGCCCGGGAAGTCCTTCTGGAACTCGAGGATGTTGCGCAGGTCCGCGCCGCGCCAGCCGTAGATCGACTGGTCGTCGTCGCCCACCACGAAGAGGTTCGCCGGATCGCCGGCGAGGAGGCGGAGCAGCCGGTACTGGGCGCGGTTGGTGTCCTGGTACTCGTCCACCAGGAGAAACTGGAAGCGGGCTCGGTACTCGGCCAGCCGTTCGGGATGCTCGGCGAAGAGCGTCAGCGGGTGCAGGAGCAGGTCGTCGAAGTCCATCGCGTTGGCGCGGCGCAGCGCCCGCACCGTCTCGGCGTACACCCGCGCGACGTTGGCGTGCCAGGGATCGAAGGCGTTGGCCGCGTACTCCTCGGGCGACGTCATCGCGTTCTTGGCGTGCGAGATCTCGTGCTGGAGGCTGCGCGCGGTGTAGAGCTTGGGTGGCAGGCCGAGGTCGTCCACAACCCGGCGCACCAGCGCCTCCGAATCGTCCTGGTCGTAGATCGTGAAGGCGCGGGTGAAGCCGAGGTGCGGGGCCTCGCGGCGCAGCAGCCGGCCGCAGATGGCGTGGAAGGTACCGATCCACATTCCCGCGGGGTCGCGACCCAGCAGCGTCGCGACGCGGTGCTTCATCTCGGCCGCGGCCTTGTTGGTGAAGGTCACGGACAGGACGCGCCGGGGATCGATGCCGTGCTCGTCGATGAGGCGCGCGATGCGCGCCGTGAGGACGCGGGTCTTGCCCGACCCGGCGCCGGCGAGCACCAGGATCGGCCCCTCGACGTGCTCGACCGCGGCGCGCTGGGCGTCGTTGAGGGCGATGCCCGTCCCGGGGCGGGCCGGGCTGCTCACGCCGACTCGGCGCGCCGCGGCAGGCGCATCGCGAAGCGCGCCCCCGCCGCCGAGGGCTCGAGCTGCACGCGCCCCTGGAAGCCTTCCTCGACGATACGCCGGGTGAGCGCGAGTCCGAGGCCCCAGCCCCCGGTCTTCGTGGTCACGCCCGGCTCGAAGAGATCGGTCGCGATGGGCTGCGGCACACCGGGCCCGTCGTCTTCCACGGTGAGGACCACGTGCTCGGGCTCGTCGGTGACGCCGAGCCGGATGCGCCCGCTGCGGCCTTTCAGCGCATCCACGGCGTTCTTCACCAGCGCCTCCAGCGCCCACTCGAGCAGCAGCGGGTCGCCCTGCACTACCGGCGCCTTGCTCTCGACGCTCACCTCGATCTGCACCGTATTGGCGAGCTTCGGCAGCCGGGGCCGGAAGTAGGCGGCGGCGGCGGTGGCGAGGGCGCCGACGTCCACGCGCTCCTGGCGCGGTGGCTGGCCGATGCGCTCGAAGCGCCGCGACACCCGCTCCAGCCGCCGGTAGTCGGCGGCGATGTGCTCGGCCATCTCGCGCGTCGCCGGCTCGGGGCTGGCGCGCAGCTGCTCGATCCACCCGGCCAGCGAGGTGAGCGGCGTGCCGAGCTGGTGGGCCGATTCACGCGCCATCGCGACGAAGACCCGGTCCTGGCTGGACCGCACGTCGGCCCGGCGGGCGAGGACGGCGGCGCCCACCACGGCCAGCAGCGAGGCGACCATGAGCGCCAGGATCCAGCGCAGGGTGCGCCGCACCGGCGGCGCGCCGAAATGAATGGTGCCGACCGCCGGCGCGACGAGCGGCGGGTTCAGCTGGTCGAGGGTGGCCACGAAGGCACGCATCTCCGGCGAGTCGAGCTTCATCGGCCCGGGCATGTTGGCGGTGTCGGTGGCCGCGCCCGCGGCGTCGGTCACCACGATCGGGATCCCTTCGCGGCGGATTTCGACGGCCTGCTGGAGCAGCGCGTCGGTGGCGCCGCCCTCGCCGGGGCTGGCGAGGCCGCGGAAGACCTGCGCGTAGCTCTGCGAGGCGCGCCGGGCATCCCGGGTGAGGTGGCGCGCCACCAGCGCGGCGAAGACGACGATGAGGACGGATGCGACGCCGAGCAGCAGCCCCAGCGTCACGCGACGCGACGCGGCGGAGCGGGCCGATTCACGCACGGCCGGGGCCGATGCGGTCCACGCCAATGAGCGGCACGAGCACCTCGGGAATGCGGACCGATCCGTCGGGCTCCTGGTAGTGCTCCAGCACGGCGATGAAGGTGCGCGCGAGGCCGAGCGCCGAGCCGTTCAGCGTGTGCACGAAGTCGGGCTTGGCGTTGCGCGCCGCGCGGTAGCGGATGTTCATGCGGCGTGCCTGGTAGTCGCCGTAGGTGCTGCAGCTCGACACCTCGAGCCACTTCCCCACTCCGCTCGCCCAGACGTCGAGGTCGTACTGGCGAAGGTTCGCGAAGCCCATGTCGCCGGCGGCGATCTTCACGACCCGGTACGGCAGGCCGAGACGCTGGAGCGCGGTCTCCGCGTGCGCGGTCAGCGTTTCATGTGCCGCCTCGGAGGCTCCGGGCGCGGTGAACCAGACCAGCTCGATCTTGTCGAACTGGTGCACCCGCAGGATGCCGCGGGTGTCGGCGCCCGCCGCCCCGGCCTCGCGCCGCCAGCAGGGCGTGTACGCGGTGTACCGCTTCGGCAGCTCGTCCGCCGCCAGCGTCTCGTCGCGGTGCAGGTTGGTCAGCGGCACCTCCGCCGTCGGGACGAGAAAGAGATCGTCGGCGCCCGTCTTGTATAGGTCGTCCTCGAATTTCGGCAGTTGGCCGGTGCCGGTCATGGTCTCCCGGTTGACCAGGAAGGGCGGCGAGACCTCGGTGTACCCGTGCTCGCGCGTCTGGACCTGGAGCAGGTACGTGATCAGCGCCCGCTCCAGCCGCGCGCCCAGGCCGACATACAGGGGGAAGCCCGATCCCGAGAGCTTCGCGGCGCGCTCGAAGTCGAGGATGCCGAGGTCCTTGGCCAGGTCCCAGTGCGGCTTGCGCCATGGCGCCACCGCGGGACGCTCGCCCCAGCTCCGCACCACGGCGTTGTGCGACGCGTCCCCGGCGACGACGTCGTCGGCGGGCAGGTTCGGGACGTGGAGCAGCTTGGCGTGGAAGGACTCGTCGGCGGCGTGCGCCGCGGCCTGGGCCTCGCCGGCCCGGCGGGACAGCTCGCCCAGCGCGGCCAGCAGCGCGCTGGGGTCCTCGCTGCGCTTCTTCATCTCGGCGACCTGGCGGCTCTTGGCATTCTGCTCCGCCTTCAGGGCATCGCCCTCCGCGATCGCCTTGCGCCGCCGCTCGGCGTCGCCGCGCAGCTCATCCAGCATTGCCGCCAGCGCCGGATCCCCGCGGCGGCCCAGCCGCTCGCGGGCCGCCGCGTACGCCTCGGCGTCGCGGAAAACGCGCGGATCGATCACCGGCTAGAACGTCGGGATGCCCGAACCGAGGCCGCGATAGCCGCAGTTCGTATCGATCACCACCAGGATCTGCGCGCTGCGCGTGGCGAGGTCGATGGACACGATGTTGAGCCTGGCGTAGCGGGGCCGCACGAACCCGAAGTTGCACGTCTGGAGACGCGAGGCCGCGATCACCGTATCGCCGGCGCGGATGCGCGTCGGCTTCTTCTTCTCGTACCCCGTGAGCGGCGCCACCCGGACCGAGTCGAACCCGACCAGCGTCCATTGCAGCCCGCCGTCCTCCGCGAAGCCCAGATAGCCCCGGGGCAACAGTACCGCGATGGTGTCGCCCTTGGTCCCGAGGCCGAAGGTGCTGTCGACCCCAAGGTCGAAGACGAAGTCGAAGTCGTTGCTGCGGAAGGTCTGCACCTCGCCCAGCGAGATCATGCTGTAGCCGGACGGCGTGCCGACCGGCGTCCCGTCGATCGCGTACAGGTGGATCAGTTGCTGCGTGATCGGCGTCGTGGCCGGCGGCAGCGTGAGGTCGGTGCCGCACCCGGCCACGAGGGCCAGGGCGCACAGGGTACCGACGCGAAGGAGCCCGATCGGGCGAATGGTCTCAGACATGGCGCAAGATGCGAAGAATAGACGAGTTATGGCGCCGGTGCAACGGCAGAAACGCGCTTGACAGCCGCCGCCGCGAGTCCTACGATACACGCCCCGACCTGAAGGACGACCCCGATGGCCACGATTCGCGACGTCGTTGATGCCCTGGGCCGCCGCGACGGCGTCGAGTCCGTCATCATCCTGGGCAACGACGGCCTGCCGATCGCCAGCCATGTCGCCAACGGCGCCGATCCCGAGGTCCTCTCGGCCCTGGTCCCCAACGTGGTGCAGGCCACCGAGCAGCTCGGCCACCACGCCGGCCGGGGCGGGATGACGGTCGGCGTCATCGAGTACAACGCCGGCCTCGCGATCGTGGCCAACCTCTCGGCGGATGCCAAGCTGCTGATCATGCTCCGGCCGCGCACCAACGTCGGCCCCCTGCTCTACGATCTGACGCGCCACCGCGCGGAGATCGCCGGTCTCCTCTAAGTGGCGGGCCCGACCCACCACCTGCTCGTCATCGACGACGAACCTCACATCGGCCGGATCGTGCGGATGCAGTTCGAGCGCGGGCCGTACCGGGTTTCGCTGGCCCACGACGGGGCCGCGGGACTCGCGTTCCTCGATGCCAATCCCGACGTCGACTGCGTCCTGGTGGACCTCAACATGCCGGGGATGACGGGAGTGGACTTCCTGCGCCGCGCGCACGCCGACGCCCGGTACGCCGCGATCCCCATGCTGGTGCTGACCGCCGCCGGCCAGATCGGCCAGGTCGAGGAAGCGCGCGAGGTAGGCGCCGCGGCGATCGTCACCAAGCCCTTCTCCCCCAAGAAGCTCTACCGCCAGATCGCCGAGCTGCTGGGCGACGACCCCGAAGCCGAAATCGGCGGAGAGGGCTGAAGTGCTGTGGGCCGTCGTGCTCGCCGGCGGCGTCGGATCGCGCTTCTGGCCACTCTCCACCGCGACGCGTCCCAAGCAGCTTCTCCCGCTCGCGGGCGGCGAGCCGCTGATCGTCGAGTCGGTACGGCGCATCCTGCCGCTGGTGCCCGCCGAGCGGGTGCTGATCGTGACCTCGCGGGCGCTCCAGGCGGCGACCCGCGCGGCGCTGACGATGATCCCGGCCGCCAACATCCTCGCCGAGCCCTTCGCCGCGTCGACGGCGCCGGCGCTCGCCTGGGCCACCAGCCACGCGGCCCTCGCCGACCCCGCGGCCAGCATCCTTTCGCTCCACGCCGACTGGGCGATCGGCGACGCCGACGGCTTCCGCGCCGCCGCCGTGCGCGCCATCGAGCTGGCCGAGCGGGAGGACGTGTTGGTGACGGTCGGTGCGACGCCCGTCCGGCCGGAGACGGGCTTCGGCTACGTGGTCCCGGGCACGCCGCTGGGCGCGGCGCGGCGCATCGCGCGCTTCGTCGAGAAGCCGTCGCTCGAAGATGCGCGGGCCCTCATCGCGCAGGGTGCGCTCTGGAACACCGGCCTCTTCGCCTGGACCGCCGTGCGGTTGCGCGCGGAGATCGCCGCGCACACGCCCGAGCTCGCCGAGGCGCTGCCCCACTTCGACCAGGGTGACGCCGCGGCGGCATTCAAGGGGGTCAGGCCGGTCAGTATCGACGTCGGCGTCTTCGAGCGCACCGCCCGGGGGGCCGTCGTCGAGGGCAGCTTTCTCTGGGACGACGTGGGATCGTGGGCCGCGCTGCGGCGCGTGCGCCCCACCGACGCCGCCGGGAACGTCGCCGTGGGCCTCGCCCACCTCGTCGACGCGAAGGACTGCGTCGTGTGGAGCGAGGACGGTCCCACGGTCGTCTGCGGACTCGAAGGCGCGGTGGTGGTGCGGGCGCGCGGCATCACGCTGGTCACCACCGCCGAGCGGGCCCCCGACCTGAAGAAGCTGCTCGACAAGCTGCCGCCGGACCTGGTCGGGGAGCGCGGCGCCTGATGGCTGTCTATCTCTACGACGATCCAGCCGATATCCCGAAGTTTTTCCCGTTCACGCAATCGCGACCGATCGCCGAGTTGCGCCACGGTGCCTGGCTGCTGCGCGAGCGCGCAGCCCGCGCGCTCGGACCCGTCGCCGGCCACCTCGCCTCAGCGCATCTGGCCGACTTCGGCGATCCCGATTCGGCGCCCGTCGTGCCGGCCCCGGGAAGCCAGAAACCCCGCATCTTCCTGCGCTCGACGTTCGCCGTCGAGGAGCAGGAGCTCAACCTCGCCGGTGGCGGCGGCCCGCCCGGTGTCCGGCTCACCGATGCGGCCGGAACGAGCGTCGGTGCGGTGCTCGCCGGCTCGACCGAATGGGCGGGGCCGCCCGGCATCGCGACCTCCTGGCCCGCGATCGCCCTGCGGGGCCGCCTCCTGGCGGGCGCCTGGGAGCTGGTCGCGCACCTCGGGGAGACCCTGCGCGCCGATCTGGAAGCCGAGCGCGCCGGGCGCCAAGAGGGGCGGGTCCCCGCGGGCTGCACCGTGCTGGGGGATCCCGACGATCTCTTCGTCGACCAGGGTACGCTGGTCGAGCCGCTGGTGGTCTTCGACACCCGTGGTGGCCCGATCTGGATCCAAGCCGGAGCGGAAATCCGCACCTTCTCCCGCCTCGCGGGCCCGCTGGTCGTCGGCCGCGGCAGCCGGGTCATCGGCGGCCAGCTGCGCGACTCGAGCATCGGGCCCCGGTGCGTGGTCCACGGCGAAGTGTCGAACTCGATCTTCCTCGGCTACGCCAACAAGGCGCACGACGGCTTTCTCGGGCACTCGATCGTCGGCCGCTGGGCGAACCTCGGGGCCGGCACGATCACGTCGAACCTCAAGAACACCTACGGCACCATCCGGCTCAACCTGGGCGGCGAGCGGGTGGAGACCGGCATGCAGTTTCTCGGCTCGCTGATCGGCGACCACGTGAAGACCGCGATCGGGACCATGCTGCCGACCGGGTGCGTGATCGGCACCGGCGCGAACCTCTTCGGCACCACGCGACCGGCGAGCAGCGTGCCGGCGTTCGCATGGGGCACCGAGGAGCCGGGTCGCCTGCTCGCCTGCCGGATGTTCCTCCAGACCGCCGCCAAGGTGCTGCCGCGGCGCGACGTGGCGTTCGACGACGCGGCCCGCCGCTACCTCGAGTCCATCTGGCGTCATGCCACGGGTCAGCCGTGCGCGTAACGGTGCTGGGCTCCGGCAGCCGCGGCAACGCGGTGCTCGTGGAGTCGGGCGACGCCGCCATCCTGGTCGATGCCGGCTTCAGCTTGAAGGAGATCGCGCGGCGCTGCGCGCGCGCCGGCCGCGACGCGTCGCGGATTCGCGCCATCGCCCTCACCCACGAGCACGGCGATCACAGCCGGGGGGTGGCGACGGCGGCCCAGGCGTGGGCCATTCCGGTGGCCGGCAGCGCGGGCACGCTCCAGGCGCTCTCTCACACGCTGCCCCAGACCACGCCGCAGATCCCGCTGGCGCCCTCGCGCACCGTGCGCCTGGGCGGCTTCGCCCTCACCGCGTATCCGACGGCGCACGATGCCCGCGAGCCCGTGGTGCTGGTCGTCGAGGACGCCGACGGCCGCCGGCTTGGCGTGGCCTACGACGTCGGCTCGCCGAGCACCGCGCTGCGCCACGCCATCCGCGGACTCGATGCCCTGGTGATCGAATCGAACCACGACGAGGTGATGCTGCGCGCCAGCGCGTACCCGCCCAGCGTGCGGGCGCGAATCGCCGGTCGCGCCGGCCATCTCAGCAACGCCGAGGCAGCGCGACTGGTGGCGGAGGCGGCGCACGGCGGCCTCAGCCTGGTCGTGCTGGCGCACCTCTCCGACCAGTGCAATCGCCCCGCCCTGGCGCTGGAAACGGCGAAGGCGGCGCTCCGCAGCACCGCCTTCACGGGAACCATCATCGTCGCGCGCCAGGACGAGCCGACCGAATCCATCGAGGTCGGGACCGCGATGTCCCAGTTCTCGCTACCCCTGGGCTGGGGGCGCTGAGGGAGGCGCGTCGGCCGGCGCCGCTGGCGCGACCGCGACCGGCACCACCGGCGCGGCGGCGGGAGCGGACGCCACCGCGACCGGCTCCTCACCCTCCATCATCGACGCCAGTTTCGGCTCCCACTCCGACATCATCTTCACGAACGCCCGCGTCGCATCGGGTTCGAACTCGGTGCCGGCCCGCTCCTCGAGGTAGGCCAGCACCTTCCCCGAGCCCCAGGCGGCGCGATACGGCCGGTTGGTCCGCAGGGCGTCATAGACATCGCAGACGTGGACCAGCTTGCTCGCGTGGTGGCACTCGCGCGGGTAGTCGAAGGTCGGGTACCCGCCGCCGTTGAGCATGACGTGGTGCTCGTAGGCGACCACCGCCGCCAGGTCGAGCCGCTCCTGCGAGGAGATGATGATCTTCGCGCCCTCCACCGGGTGCGCATTCATGATCTCGCGCTCGTGCGGCTCGAGGCGTCCCGCCTTGTTCAGGATCTCGCTCGGGATCTTGATCTTGCCGATGTCGTGGAGCAGCCCCGAGGTGCCGAAGGCGCGCACGTCCCTCGCGCCCAGGCCCATCCACTCCGCCAGTCCCATCGCCAGCACGCAGACGTTGAGGGAGTGCGTGGTGGTGTACTGGTCGTAGCGCCGGATCTGGAGCAGCGGCAGCACGACGGCCTGGTCGCCGTGCATCGCGGAGGCCAGCGAACTGACCACGGCGGTGACTTCGGCCATCTGGAGGCCGCCCTCGCCCTGCGCCTCCTCGTGGAGCCACCGCACCGTGTCGGCCTCCTCCTCGAGCGAGAGGGCGATGGTCGCCGTCTGGATATCGGGCTCCGCCCCCATCTCGCGGATCCCCACCGACCCGAACCGGATCGGCCCCGTGGTGCCCGAAACGTCGCCGGCCGGCAGCTGTTGCTGGAGCGCGGAGAGGGTGAGGCGCGCGAGCGCCTCGCTCATGAAATTCTCGAACTCCTCGCGCGTCACCTCGGTCTCGAACTGGAGGCGCTGGATGCCCGCCGAGGCCAGGCGCTGGCTCCAATCCCACCCGCGCAGCTCGCGGATCGGACGCTGGCCGAGGATCACCTCGTCGCCAAGGAAGGAGAAGGAGGCGCGCCGGTCCATCGCCTGCACGGCGCGCAGCCCCGCGTAGGCGGTATCAATGATCCCTTCCCGCTCGGGGTGGCCCTCGGGGTAGAGGGTCATGGTCGACAGGGCGCGCGCGAAGGCGTTCAGGAACCGGATCGCGGCCGGGGTCAGCTCGTTACTCATCCTGCTCCCTTGAGTGCGTCGGCCGCGGCCCTGGCGAGCGCCGCATCGCGGCCCTTCGCCGTAAGCTCGAGCCGCTCGCGGGCCCTGGGGTCGGTCCGGAATGCCCCGAGGCCCGCGATCGCGGCGAGGTGCTCGGCACTGGCGGTAGAGGCGGAGACGATGTCGATGATGCTCCGGCGCCGGATTTCCGTCAGCTTGAGGAGCGCGTCGAGGGCGAGGGGGCCGCCCTTGGTCGCGAGCGCGCGGATCGCCCCCACCCGCAGGTCGCTCTCCTGTTCGTCGTCCGAGGCCAGGGTGATCACCAGCGTCACCGCCGGCTCGGGGCAGCCGCCTTCGACCACGTCGTTGAGTGCGAGCCGCTTGACGCGACCGTCTTCGTCGGTGAGCGCGGTGCAGATGGCGCGGGTGCGCTCCTCGGGGTGCCGGAAGAGGAGGCGCAGGGCCTCGCGCCGCACCCGCCAGTCGGCGTGCTGGCGGAACGGCATGGCGTCCAGCGCCAGCGGCGTGCCGGGCAGCTCGGCGGCGATGAACAGCATGTTCCGCTGCACGTACCACCGCTCGTCGTTGACCCGCGCGGCCAGCAGTGGGCGCACCGCATCGGGCATCTTGATCAAGCGGTCGATCAGGGCGCGCCTCACCTGGCGCGACTCCGATTCGATGAGCATGTCGAGCATCGGCTTCGCCGCTCGGTGCTTGAGAGGGCCGGTGAGCTGGTCGACGAGGGCGAAATCCACCGGCTGCGCGTGGAGCGCGGCGCGCAGCATGTCGGGGTCCTCGACCCGTTCGCGCACCCGGTCGATGGCGGGATTCTCCTTCGTCGCCTTGTCGAGCAGCGCGACCAGCTCGGGAATCCTCCCGTGCGTGACGAATTCCTCGATGGCCCGCTCCAGGGGCTCGCCCACGCCGCCGCTCTCGAGCGCCATCTGGATCATGCGCTCCGGCTCGGGGGTGAAGGCGGCCTCCTCGGCCACCACCAGCGTCGGCGTGGACATCGACATCTTCTGGAGCGCCGCAGCGTAGCCGTCCGGATTGGGATCGGCCAGCTCCCAGCCCTGCACCAGCTCGGCGATCTGCTCGCGCAGCGCCGAATCCGCCATCGCGCGGCGCGGCGCGGGGCCGCGCTCCGCGTGCTGGCCGAGCTTACGCAGCATCCGCAGCATGGAGTTCGAGATCGGCGCTCCGGCGCCCGACGCGGCCTGGACGAGGTCCACCACGGCCTCGGCCGACATGCCCTGGGTCGCGTCGAGGATGAACTTGTGGCGCTGGCGCGTGTCGCCGCCCATCTCGATGAGCCGCGAGCGGGTCTCCTCGTTCAACGACGTGATCAGCCGGCTCATCTTCTTCTTGAGCGCCACCGCCTCGGCGCCGCCCTGCTTCAGGTACTCGGCGCTCTGGAGCAGGTAGCCCACGATCACCTGGTCGTAGGCGGTGCCACGCTCGTGCTGCTCGATCGCCTTGGCCACCGCCGCCGGCTCGGCGGCCGAGGCCTCCAGCTCGGCGGGCTTGGCCTCCAGCGCCGCGGCAATGGCCTCCTCGGTGAGGGGCGGCGAGGTGCCGGCCGCGCCGCGGAAGGCGTTTGGCTCCGGCGGGGCACTGGGGCGCTTCATGTCCTCGGAAGCCAGTGCGGCGCGCGCCAGGCCGACCCAGAGCAGAGCGCCCCGGCCACCCGTCACCGCCCCCTCCCCGCCCTTGCCCTCTTCGGGTCCGCCCACCAGCTCCAGCCGGTCGAAGGTGAGCGGGAAGAGCTGGAGGTGCTTCCACGATGGGATCTGCGCCTGGGGCCGCAACCCGATCGGATCGCCGCCCCGGTCGGCGTCGCTGGCGACGATCTTCAGCGCCTCCTGCAGCTCCACCGGCGACACGCCGCGGTGGAACGAGACGGCGCCCAGATGGTGGCGGTGCAGCCGGTCGGCGAGGTCCTTCAGGACGGGGTTCTTGGGATCGGTGGCGACCCCCTCGATGATCAACTGGTCGCGCGCCACGCCCAGGGAGAGGGTGCCGCGCTCGGTCAGCAGACCGTCGAGGCGCCGGGTTACGCCCTCGGCCGCGGGGGCGAGCGTCGGGTGGCCGCCGGGGTACATCGCGTGCTTGTGGAGGGCGATGGAAAACTCGATCAGGAAGTCGGCCAGCTCGCGCGGCAAGGCCGCGCGCTTCTCGGCGGCGCGAGTGAGCTGCGCGGGCGTCGCCGCGGTCGCGCCCGAGGGAACAGAAGCCGAACCGTCGGGCGGCTGCGATGGAGCGGTCACAGCAGAAGAAGATAGGGAACGTCCCCATCCGCGCCAACGTCTGGCGGTGTGACCAGAGTCACATTCGCGGCCCGGGCTCCCCTCCCTCACTGGGCGCGCGGGGGGCCCTCGTCAGCGTGCCTGGTAGTACGCCGCCCACATCGCGGTGCGATGGCCGACCAGCAGCTGACCCAGGTGGCTGGCCACCGAATCGGCCGGGAGCGCCGGCAGGCGGCCAAGGCGGTCCGTGAGATCAGCGCTGTCGAGCGGGACATCGGTGAGGATGACGAGGATGCCGTCGCGACCAGTGCGCGTCGTCAGCGGCGGTGGCGGCGGCGGGGTGTACGGTCCCGGAGGAATGCCTCGGTCACCGGTCGAGGTCACGACGAAGGGCACTTTGACCGGTGCTCCAGGGGTTGCAGGGGTTTCGGGCCTGGCGACGTCGAAGGCCTGGCGGCCTGCCGCGACGGCGGTGACACGTCGTACCAGCAGCGTGCCGTCGGGCAGCATCTGCAGCACCGCGGCGTGTCCGGCGTTACTCGGCTCGATCTCAATCCGCGCCCCCCCCCGCACGCGAAGCACCCGTTCGCCGAACCAGTCGGTCGCCCCCGCCTGCTGCACGGGGATGTGCTCGGCGACCTGGGCGTGGAGGCGCGTCACGGCCGCGCTCACGATGACGGAGAGGATCAAGGCCCGGCGCATGGCGGCCAACATAGGCGCTGCGGACGGGAAAGCACAACGGCCCCGGGGAAGACCCGGAGCCGTTGCGGTTGCTGCAAGCTGCCAACTGCCAGCTGCCGACTTCTAGTACATCCCGCCCATGCCGCCGCCGGGACCACCGGCGGGAGCGGCGGGCTTCTCTTCCTTCCGCTCGACCACGACGCACTCGGTCGTCAGCAGGAGGCCCGCGATCGACGCGGCGTTCTGGAGCGCCGTGCGGGTCACCTTGGTGGGATCGATCACGCCCGCGGCGACCAGGTCTTCGTACTCGTCGGTCAGCGCGTTGTAGCCGAAATTCTTCTCCTTCGACGCGCGCACCTTCTCGACGACGATCGAGCCTTCGGCGCCCGCGTTGAAGGCGATGATGCGGATGGGCTCCTCGAGGGCCCGCCGGACGATGTCGACGCCGATCTTCTCGTCGCTGTCGCCCTTGAACTTCCCGAGGACGGCCTGCGCCCGCAGCAGCGCGACGCCGCCGCCGGGGAAGATGCCCTCTTCGACCGCCGCCCGGGTCGCATGAAGCGCGTCCTCGACGCGCGACATCTTCTCCTTCATCTCGGACGCGGTCG
>JBGOSS010000052.1:0-24905 GCA_041476105.1 Gemmatimonadota bacterium | reverse complement strand
GTGGTCAACCTATGCAGGTATCATGCCCGCGGCAACGAATGAGGCACGGGTGCGACAGCACGACGGCCACCTGCCGCTTGAATGAAGCGACCTGGTGAGCGCACCTTGTAGGCATGGACGATTACAGGAACCTGCCGCCGGGGCACCGGGGGATTCGCCTCGCGGACGCGCCCACGGCGTCGGTGGTCGTGGCTTCCCTGGGAGACCGGGCCAGGCTTGACGCGTGCCTGGCCGCTCTACTGCCGGTGTGCACCGCGCGCGGCATCGAGGTCGTGGTCGCGCGGAACTGCCCACCTGACGAATACCACGCCCTCGAGGAAACCTATCCCATGGTGCTGTTCATGCCGGCGCCCGACAACGCGACGGTGCGTCAACTGCGGGCGGTGGGATTGTCGGCGGCGGATGGAGACATCGTGTCGCTGATCGACGACGGGGCGGTGCCGGGCTCAGCGTGGCTGGCCGATCTTCCGGGCGCCGCGCCGCCAGTGAGCCCGGCGGCGGAGGCGTCCTAGCGTCAGGTCGCCAGGCTCTTGTTCATCTTCTTCGCGATGATGTAGCGGGCGATCGCGTTGAGGGTGCCGAAGTGCGCCTCGGTGATCTCGTCCTCCGCCACCTGGACGCCGAAGGTCTCCTCCACGAAGGCGATGACCTCCATCACCCCCAGCGAATCGATCACGCCGCTGCGCAGCAGTGAGTCGTCGGGATCCACCGTGAGGTTGGGCCGCATGTAGAGAAAGCTCTCGACCAGATACGCCCACACCTTGTCCCGGATCTCCGCTTCCGTCATCGAACGCCTCCCGAAGTGATCGTCGTCGCGCCGTGCGGGTCCTCGCGCAACACGACGTCCGCCCCCTCGAGGGGCAGCGGCGCCGGGGCGTCGTGTCGCTCGAAGAAGAGGTGGTGCCAGAGCTGGGTCGACAGGACGGCGACGAGCGCCTGGTTCTCGCGGAACCCGGTGGCCTGCCCCGCCCGGCAGCGCCGCACCAGCCCCGCCACCGCGCGCGTCTCGAAGAGCCCGGTGCGCCGGATCGCCTCGTCGCCGAGCATCGCGTCCACGTACGCCGGCGGCGCCGCATGAAAGAACGCCGGCACGTCGGGCGCGCGGTAGGGCTGCTTTGGCCGGCCCTGGACCCGCTGCGGCACCACCCCCGCCGCCCAGCGGCGCAGGATGTCCTTCTCGCGCAGGCCGCGCAACTTGCTGCGGGTGGGGAGCGCGGCGGCGAAAGCGAACAGCCGGTGGTCGAGGAAAGGAAACCGTCCCTCGACCCCGTGCGCCATCCCCATCCGCTCACCCTGGGAGCTGAGCAGGTAGCCCGCGAGCAGCGTCGTCATCTCGAGGTACGCCGCGCGATTGAGCGCCGACCAGCGCGAGAACGCGGCGGGGAGCGTATCGCGCAGCTCGGCCATCACATCGGTGCCGGCGAGCGCGGCGCGGGTCCCGTCGGCGTAGGCGTCCTTGATGCGGCTGGTCAGCCCGAACCGCGGCAGGTGGGAAAAGAGCGGATCGCTCGCCGGCCCCGCCTCGAGAAAAAAGCGCCGCCACATTTCGCCGCCACTTCGCCCGTCGCGCAGCAGGTACGGATACAGCCGGTCGAACAACCGGGGACGCCACCGTGACGCCGGCTGGCGCAGGCAGAATTGCCGGACCACCGTCTCCTTGAAGAGATCGTAGCCGAGGAACAGCTCGTCGGAGCCCTCACCGGTCAACACGACCTTGATGCCCCGGTCCCTGGTGAGACGCGAGAGCAGGTACATCGGCGCCGGCGCGGTACGGACCACCGGCGTCTCGGCATGGCGGACAACCTCGGGAAAGACCTCGCCGATTTCGGATTGCGAGATCGACTGGACGGCGTGGGCGCTCTTCAGCTCGGCCGCGACGAGCCGCTGGAACTCGCGCTCGTCGAACCGCGGGTCGTCGAAGGTGACCGAGAAGGTGCGCAGCTGGTAGGGCGAGAGCGACGCGCCGAGCGCGCAGGTGATGCTCGAGTCGAGCCCGCCGCTGAGGTACCCGCCGACGGGCACGTCGGCACGCATCCGCAGGGCCACCGCGTCGCGCATCAGCTCGTCGAGCCGCTCCAGCGCATCGGCGGGCTCGTCCGCGGTCTCGGGGTAGTCGAGCTGGTAGTAGCGCCGGATGTCGAGCGCACCGGCCCGCCACACGGCGTAGGTGCCGGGCTCGAGCTGGCTCACGCCGCGGAACACGGTGCGCGGCGCGCGCGCCGCCCAGAAGGTGAAGACCTCGTCGAGGCCGGCCAGATCGGGCGCCGCCTCGACCTCGCCGCCGGCGAAGAGGGCCTTCGCCTCCGAGGCGAGCCAGAGGTCGCCACCCCGCAACGCGTAGAAGAGCGGCCGGACACCGAACCGGTCACGCGCGAGAAAGACGGTCTCGTCGCGTCCGTCATAGATGGCGAATGCGAACTGGCCGACCAGCCGGTCCAGCATCGCGTAGCCCCACTCCTCGTAGGCGTGCACCAGGACTTCGGTGTCGCTCTGGGTGCGGAAGGCGTGCCCGGCCGCCTCCAGCTCCCGGCGCAGCTCGACGTAGTTGTAGACCTCGCCGTTGTAGGTGATCGCGATCCGGCCGTCTTCGTTGGTGAGGGGCTGGGCGCCGCAGACCAGGTCGATGATGCTCAAGCGCACGTGGGCCAGGCCGACCCGCGGACCGAGCAGTACGCCGTAGCCGTCGGGCCCCCGGTGGCGCAGCGCGGCCGCCATGCGCAGCAGCACTTCGGCATCCACGCCCCGGGCATCCCTCCGGACGATCCCGACGATGCCGCACATCTAGTCGCGCGCCTCGTCCGGGGCGCCGATCTGCGGTACCGGGTCGACCAGCAGCGGGGGGGTGTGGAGGTACCGCGTGGTGGACCGCTTCTGCTCGATGTCCCGGTACGCGCGCTCGACCTGCTCGGCGGTCAGCCCGAAGGCGGCGGCGGCCCGGTGCGTGGACCACCCCCCGTTGGCGGCGTAGAGCACCAGGTCCATCCGGCGCACCGGCAACGCGAAGTAGAACTCCTCCTGGCTCTGCGGCAGCGAGTAGGTGTCGGTGGTGGGGAGGCGCGCGGTGACGCTGGCGGGCACGCCCAGGTATTCGGCGAGCTGATAGACCTGGGTCTTGTAGAGATGGGCGATCGGCTTCACGTCGGCGAGGCCGTCGCCCCCCTTCACGAAGAAGCCCTGGTCGTACTCGAGCCGGTTGGGCGTGCCGAGGACGGCGTAGTGCAGGCGGTCGGCGTGGTAGTACGTCAGCATCGTGCGGACCCGCTGCTTGAAGTTCGAGGCCGCGACGATGTCGCGGTACTCGGGCCCGGGCAGCCGGACGGTGCGCAGCTGACCGCCGGGGGGAAGCACGGCCAGCTGCGTCACGTTGAGCCGGTCGGAATCGAGCGGATTGCCCGGCAGCACCAGCTTGCAGCGCCAGTCATCGCCGAATTCCGGGACCACGCACCGGATGGCGTCGTTGCGGCGCCGGTAGCATCCGGCGGCCTCCAGGATCGGGGAGATGTTTTCAATCGCCGAGGGAATCCCCAGGTGCCGGATCGACTCCTCGAAGTAGAGCCGGCTCTTGGGGTCCGAGTCGCGCTCGGGGAGAAAGATCCCGAAGACGTGGGTCTGCCCGACCGCCCGCGCGGCGAGCGCGGCACACACCGAGCTGTCGACGCCGCCGCTGATGGCCACGACGAACCCGCGGCGGCGCAGCGTGTCACCGAGCTGGCGGCGCAGCTTCGCCACGATGTGCTCGGTGACGGCGGCCGGATCGATGCGCAGCAGTTCCGGAACGTCGCTCGCGCTCACCGGTCGCCGCCTCGCAGCGGACCCGCGGCGGGCGCCGTGGCCTGGAGCGGCGCCAGCGCCTTCGGGTCGTGCTTCCCGCTGGTGGTGCGGGGCAGGCTCGCATGGGTCTCGATGCGGGCCGGCTGCATGTAGCGGGGCAGCTCGGTCCCGGCGTAACGCTTGAGTTCGTCGAGGCTGCCCTGCGGCGCGAGCACCACGTGGGCGACGATCCGGTTTCCGCGCGCGTCGTCCGGCTCGGCGGTGATGATCGCCTCCACGATCTGCTTCGAGGCATAGAGCACGCTGGTCACTTCATCGGGGCTGACGCGATAGCCCATGGTCTTGATGATCCGGTCCCGCCGCCCGACGTAGTAGAGAAACCCCTCCGCGTCCCTTCGCACGATGTCGCCCGAGAAGACGACGCGCTCCGCCTCGGGCGTGCCCGGCGGCCGCAGCGGATTCGGGCGATAGACGAGCGCCGTGGCCTCGGGATCGTTCCAGTAGCCGAGCGCCACGGTGGGACCGCGGTGCACCAGCTCCCCCTCCGCGCCGGGCGCCGCTTCACGCTGGTCCTCGGTCAGCACCATGATCTGCGCCCCGGGGATCGCGCGCCCGATGGAGTCGGGCCGGCGGTCGACCTCTTCCGGCGGAAGGTAGGTGCTCCGGAACGCCTCGGTGAGGCCGTACATGAGAAACAGCCGCGCCTGTGGATGATGGGCGCGCAGGGCGCGCACCGCGTCGACCGGCAGGTGCCCGCCGGTGTTGGTCATCACGCGAAGCGCGACGAGCGGCTGGCGAAAGGCCGGGGTGGCGAGCAGCTGGAGCCAGAGCGGTGGCACGCAGGGAAGCACCGTCACCGCCTCCTCGCGCAGGGTGCGGGCGATGGTAGCCGCGAGCGGCGAGCGCTCCACGACCAGCGTCGCGCCGACGAGCATCGCGGTGAGCAGCTGGTTGAAGCCGTAGTCGAACGAGAACGGCAGCAGGCTCGCGATCCGGTCGGCCGGCTCGAGGCCGGTGTAGGCCGCGACCGACCGGGCGCCCGCCCAGAGGTTGCCGTGCGAAATCAGCACGCCCTTGGGGAGTCCGGTCGACCCCGAGGTGTAGATGATCTTCGCCGGGTCGTGGCCCACCCGGGCGACCGGGCTGAAGGAGGCCGGGGTTGGCGTCGCGTCGAGGAGCTCGATGCGGGCCGCCGTGTCGAGCGCGCGCCCGAGCCAGCCAAGCATTTCCGTCGAGGTGAGGAGCACCTTCGCACCGGAGTGCGCCAGCACGTGCTCGACCTGCCGGGCCCGGAGCGCCTCGTTGATGTTGATCGCGATGGCACCCGCCGAGAGCGCGCCGAAGAACGCGGCCGCCGACGTGGTACCGCGCTCGAGGAGAATGCCCACCCGGTCGCCGGCTCCGATGCCGAGCCCGGCCAGGTGCGCCGCGACCGCCGACGCGAGCGTGCGGAGCTCGGCGTAGCTCGTGGTCTGCGCCCCATCCCGGATCGCGGGATGGTCCGGCCGCTCGGCGGCAGCCCGCCAGAGCAGGTGGGCCGCGTTCGGCTCGAACGCCGGCTCCACGCGGACCTCGGCGGTGCCGGTCACGCCTTCCGCCGGGCCAGGAGTGCGCGCGCCGTGCCCGCCTGGTCGGCGACCACGCGCACCTCCGCGTAGCCGCCCTGCCCGCTCAGCTTCTTCTCGATGAGGCGTCCCTGGCCGGCGCCGAGCTCGAAGCAGAGCCAGCCGCCCGGAACGAGATGCTGGGGCGATTCGCTCACCAGGCGAAAGAGGATGGACAGCCCGAAATCGCCACCGTCGAAAGCCGCGGGCGGCTCGAAGCCGCCCACCTCGGTCGCCATGTTGCGCGCCTTGTGGGACGGGATGTACGGCGGGTTGCAGACGATCAAGTCGAACGGCGAGGGGGCCGGCCTCGCCTGCGCGAGCGCCCCGAAGAGGTCGCCCTGGAGCAGCGTCACCCGGTCGGCGACGTCATGCAGCGCGACGTTCCTGGCGGCGAGCGCCACCGCCGGCGGCTCGAGATCCGAGGCCCAGACGTCGGATCGCGGCTCGAGGACCGCGAGGGCCACGGCGAGGTTGCCGGCTCCCGTGCAGAGGTCCAGGATCCTGACCGGCGCGCCGGCCTCGGCGCGCTCCCGGGCGAGAGCGAGCGCACCGGTGCCGACCAGCTCGGTCTCGCGGCGCGGGATCAGCGCGCCGGGCTCGGCGAGAAACTCGAGGCCCATGAACTCCTGGCGGCCCGTGAGATACGCCAGCGGCTCGCCGGCGAGGCGCCGGTTCAGCAGCTCCCCGAACGCCGCGGCCTGCATATCGGACAGGACCGGCAGGGGCAACCGGGCGCGCGACACCGCGCACGGCGTGCCGGCGGCGGCAAGCCAGAGTGCCTGCGCCGTGGTCTCGGGGGTTTCATCCGGCTTGTCGGCGGCGAAGACCGCGCCTTCGCGCAGCCGCGCGACGGCCCGCTCGTACCGGTCGCTCACCCCTAGAGGCCGGCGAGGACGGCGAGGAACTCCTGGGCGGCGGCTCGACGGGCCGCGGCATTGAGATGGCCGCCGTCGTCGGTGTTGCCGGGGGCGAGGGTGTAGACGGTGTCGGCCCCGCTGGTGAAGAACACGCGCGAGCCGTCGGCCGCGGTCGACTCGAGCCGCGCCAGATCGAAGACCGGCTCCTTGCCCACGTACGCCTGCCGCAGCAGGGCGTTGTAACGGTTGCGGATGATGTTGAGCTCGAAGGACGACGCCTGACCCCGCACCTTTTGCACCAGCAGATCCAGGCGCCCCTCTCCCGTCACCGTGAGCGGCATCGTGACGTGCACGATGACGAGGCCGGGGTGCCTCGCGCGCAGCGCCGACATGTCGCGCTGGTACTCGGCGAAGAGCGAGTCCGGATTCCGGCGGCCCTCCACGTCCACGTAACAGAATTTCAGAATGCCCACAGCGGGCACGCCATGATCGACGATGGCGTTGAACGCCGCGGCCTTGGAGCCGGGGTTGCCGTTGCGTCCGATCCGGGCGTGGTAGAGTCCCGGGGCGGCGGAGGAGTCGAGCGCCGCCGCCTGGACGACGTGGAGCGGGATCTCCGGATGATCGGCGAGCACCGCCGTGACGCCGTCCACGATGTTGCCGCCGACCGACTGGTGGCCGAAATACAGGCGCTTGCCGGCCAGCGCCTGCCACTGGGCGGGCGTCACATCGGCGAACGCCGGACGCGGGGCCTGGGGGGCCGCGGGAATCGTCATGTGGCTCCCTCCGCAGGCCGCGACCAGGACCAGCGCACCGAGCGGCAGAAGGCTGCGGCTTGACGCGCACGCCGGGCGGTTCACATTAGGCCCATGGGACTCTTGCGCGCCATCGCGACCGATCTGCGTTCCGAGGCCACGCGCTACCTCTGGATGGAGGCCATGGTGCGCAGCGTGCCCGGCGAATTCGGGCTCGCGCTGCGACGCACCCTGCTCGGCCGGAGCTTCCGCTCGGCGGGCGAGGGGCTCTGGATCTCTCCCGGGGTGCGGATCCTCGGCCCCTCGAAGCTGTCGGTGGGCCGCAATTGCCGCATCGGCCTCAACAACATCATCCAGGCCAACGGCGAGGTCGAGATGGGCGACGAGGTGATCCTCGGGCCCGGCGTCAAGATCTGGTCGGTGAACCATGTGTTTACGCGCCTTGACCAGCCGATCTGGGAGCAGGGGTTCGAACACAAGAAAGTCGTCGTCGGCAGCGGCGTATGGATCGGCGCCGATTGCTTTATCATGCCCGGGGCGAAGATCGGGGATCATGTCGTGGTCTCCGCCGGCTCGGTGGTGGCCGGCAAGGATGTAGAACCCTACAGCATTCTCGCGGGTAACCCTGCCCGCAAGATCGGGACCCGCCAGGAGCGGCTGCCTGCTCCGCCTGCGGCCCCTGCCACCGCACCTCAAAGCTAGCGCAGGCACCTGCCGAGGCAATCGGTGGCGCCCCCGCCGCCAGCAATCGCGCACGCGTTGCGTTTCTGCAACGGTCCGTCAGATTCAAGACACAGCCGGGCGGATCGCCCGCGAACCACGTCCGGAACCGGGATCGCCGACTCATGACCGAGGTCGCACCGCCGTTGGTGAGCGTCGTCATGCCCGTCTACAATGGGGAGCGCTTCATCGCGGACGCCATCCGCAGCGTCCTGGCGCAGACCTACACGCATTTCGACATGACCATCGTCAACAACCGCAGTACCGATCGGACGCTCGAGATCGCCACGCGGTTCACGGCGCAGGATCCGCGGATCCGGGTGGTCACCAACACCGAGTTTCTCTCGGTGGTCGCCAACCACAATATGGCGTTCACGCAGGTCTCGGCCGACGCGAAGTACGCGAAGCTCATTTCGGCCGACGACTGGTTCTTCCCGGCCTGCATCGAGGAGCTGGTGCGCGTCGCCGAAGCGCACCCGACGGTGGGCATGGCGACGTCGTACGTGTTGACGGGGTCGCGGGTCGGCTTCGACGGGCTGCCCTACCCGAGCACCTTCATGACGGGGCGGGAGGTGTGCCGGGTGCGACTGCTGAAGGGCATCAAGGTGTTCGGCGGTCCGTCGGCTTCCCTGATCCGGGCCGACGTCCTCCGCGCGAAGCAGCCGTTCTACAATCCCCTCAACTTCCACGGCGACAACGAGGCCTACCTCGAGTTGCTGCGGGATCACGATTTCGGCTACGTCCACCAGGTGCTCTCCTACAACCGGCGGGACGAGGAGTCGCGCACCACGGCGTACCTGGAGCGCGTCATCTCCGCCCCCGCGGCCGACGTCGACGAGGTGACCAAGTTCGGGCCGTTCTACCTCACCCCCGACGAGTACCGGCGGCGGCGGCGGGAGGTGACCCGCGCCTACTATCGGTTCCTGGGCGAGAGCCTCTTCGCGTTCCGGGGCCGCGAGTTCTGGCACTATCATCTCGCGCACTTCAAGGCCATGGGGTACCCGATCAGCTATCCGCGCGTCGCCGTCAACGGCGTGCTCCGGCTGGCAGACCTGGTCCTGAACCCCAAGCGTACGATCGAAGGGGCGGTGCGGCGGCTCGGCGCCAGGTTGCGGCGGCCCTCCCGCCCGGCGGTCGCGGTCCCGGTGAAACCCCTCACCAGGTAAGGGGACGCCGACGATGCGCTTCACCGAGTGCGCGATCCCGGGAGCCTGGGTCATCGACCCCACGCCGCACGCCGATGACCGTGGCCGGTTTATGCGGGCCTGGTGCGCCGATGAGTTCCTTGCCCACGGGATCACCTTCGTCCCCGTCCAGGCGAACCTGGTCTTCAGCAAGAGGGCCGGGACGCTGCGCGGGATGCACTACCAGGTGGCGCCGCACCTCGAGGCCAAGCTGGTTCGTTGCACCCGCGGCGGTGTCTTCGACGTGCTGGTGGACCTGCGGCCGGGCTCGGCGACCTTCGGCCGCTGGTACGGTACCGACCTGACCGCCGAGAACGGCCGCATGCTGTACGTGCCTCCGATGTGCGCCCACGCGAGCCAGGCCCTCGCGGACGACACCGAGATCCACTACATGGCCTCGGCGGCCTTCGCGCCGGATGCCGCCCGCGGGTTGCGCTACGACGACTCGACCGTCGCGGTCCGCTGGCCGTTGACCCCGGCCCATTTGTCGGGGCAGGACCGGGGCTGGCCGCATCTGCCGATTGGGGGATGAGGCGGCGGAGCACCCCATCGGGCTGTCTGACAGCCGAGCTCCGTCGTGGAGACGCGTCTTACCAGCCGAACACGGAGATGAGCCTCTGCACCAGCTGGTAGTACAGGTGTTTCCGGTAGCGGATGCTCGCATGGTAAGTGAGGTCGGACTGCGTTCGGCGCAGCCACCAATGCACCAGCCGGTCAAACCGGCTGCGGGGATCGGCGAAGTGCTTCGGCGGCGATTCCGGGTAGAGCAGCGCGTAGGCCTTGTCCCAGTCGAAATCCCAGACCGGTAAGCGCCGGAATCGCGCCGTCCCGTGCTCCTCAAAGAGGCGAAGCACTTCCCTGTCCCACCGGTAGATGCCGTCCATGAGTACGCTCGTCATGTCGATGCCGCGGTCCACGTACCCCTGGAGCCAATCCGGCGGCACCGGCTTGATCACACTCGATGGCACGTGCAGCTCGCGCTGGTAGAAGCGATAGATCTCGATCGGCCTCCGGTGCGCCTGCAGGTGCTCCCAGCACTCATACCACCTGATCCTGCTCTCGAACCGGTCGCGATCGACCTGGCAGTAGTGCATCACCTTGATCCGCGTCGCGAGCAGGGTCTTGGCGCCCACCGGCACGGGAACGCGCCGGCTGTGAATCCGCTTTCCCTGGTGTTCACTGCCGTCGTCCACGAAGCCGAAGGGGAGCTTGGCGGGATACAGGAAGTGATTGAGGCCCTGGAAGTCCGTACCGAGCTCGGTCCACTGAAAGCGAAGGCTCGTTCCGGGAGGGGCCCCCACGATCGTCTGCCACTCAGGATCGGTGAGGACGTTGGCGGTGAGTATTTCGTCGGCATCCAGCGCGATCAGCACCTTCGGCCCGGAGATTTCCCGGGCCTTGGCGAGCAACAGCGCCTGTCGCTCCGGCTCGTTGAACGTCGCTGACGCATTGTCGACCAGCGTGACCTTCGGAAACCGACGGGCAATGTCCCGCGATCCGTCGGTCGACCCCTGATCCGCGATGATGATGTGATCGGCCCACAGGCTCGCACACTTCAGAAACCGCTCGAGCATCCATGCTTCGTTCAGCACCGGTGTGAGGCAGACGACCGCCGGACGTGTCATGGACCTCCCCGGGCAGGGGGCAACGGCTTGGCGCGGCGCGGGCGCTCCGCGGCTGTCGCGATGGAATCCGACGGATTAGTATACCCGCCGGCGCATGAGGGAACAGAGGCCATTCCCAAGCCGCGCCGCAGGCCGCTGCTTCCCAGCCGACGCCGGTGATCCCATGAATGTCGACAAGGCACTGCAGGATCGTGAGGTAACCGGACGACCGGTCCGGGTCGCCATGGTCGGCGCCGGAGCGACAGGCCGCGCCATCGCCCTCCAGCTCGGGACGCCGGTGCCGGGGATCCGGCTCGCCGGCATCGCCAACCGCACGCCGGCCCACGCGGAACGCGCCTTCCGCGAGGCGGGGATCACCGAGTGGTCCTCCACCGCTGCGCCGGCTGCCGTCGAGGCGAGCATTCTCCGGGGGCGGCCGGTTCTCACCGACGACCCGGCGACCCTGGTGCGTTGCCCGGCGGTCGACCTGGTCATCGAAGTCACCGGGACCGTCGACTTCGCCGCCGAGGTGACGCTCGACGCCATCGCGCATGGCAAGCACACGGTGATCGTCAACGCGGAGCTCGACTCACTGCTCGGTCCGATCCTCAAGGCGCGGGCCGACCAGGCGGGCGTCGTGCTGACCAACACCGACGGTGACGAGCCCGGCGTGGCGATGACCCTGTTCCGCTACCTCCGCGGGCTCGGGCTGCGCGCGGTGGCGGCCGGCAACATCAAGGGGATGGTGGACTACTATCGCAATCCCGACACCCAGCGCGCCTTCGCCGAGAAGCACGACCAGGACGTGCGGAAGGTGACGTCGTTCGCCGACGCCACGAAACTCTCGATGGAAGCCACGGTGCTGGCCAACGCGACCGGCTTCCAGGTGGGGCGCCGCGGGATGTACGGCCCGGCCTGCGCCCAGGTGAGCGAGATGGCGAAGTTGCTGCCCGAGCACGACCTGCTCGCGGGCGGGATCGTCGACTACGCCCTGGGCGCGGCGCCGCACACCGGCGCCTTCGTCGTGATCCACGAGGAGAACCCCCTGAAGCGGACGCAGCTTGCCTACTACAAGATGGGGGACGGCCCGTTCTACGTTTTCTACACTCCCTTCCATCTGCCGCACCTGCAGATCGCCTCCACGATCGGCCGCGCCGCGGCCTTCCACGACCCGACGGTGACGCCCCTGGACCGGCCGCGGTGCGAGGTCGTCGCGGTCGCCAAGCGCGATCTCGCAGCCGGCGAGCGGCTCGACGGCATCGGCGGCTTCTGCACCTACGGGTTGATCGAGAACGCCGCGGCCGCCCGGGCGGCCCAGGCGCTGCCGATGGGGCTGTCGGAGGGCTGCACCCTCCGGCGCGCCGTCGCCCGGGACGCCGTGCTGACGGCGGCGGACGTCCAGATGCCGCCCGAGCGCCCCAGCGACATCCTCTGGCGCGAGCAGCAGCGCCGCTGGCCGACCGAGATGGCGCCCGCGCACCAGCGCGTGGCCCTGAAGGAGTGACTCCATGAAGGTGGTGCTGTTCTGCGGCGGCCTCGGCATGCGGCTCCGGGACTACGACGAGAACATCCCCAAGCCGATGGTCACCATCGGGTACCGGCCCATCATCTGGCATCTCATGAAGTACTACGCCCACTTCGGGCACAAGGACTTCATCCTCTGCCTCGGGTACAAGGCCGACGTCATCAAGCAGTACTTCCTCGACTACAACGAGTGCCTGTCCAACGACTTCATCCTCGCCGACGGCGGCCGCCAGATCGAGCTGCTGAACAGCGACATCCACGACTGGCGCATCACCTTCGCCGACACCGGCCCGGCCTCACCCATCGGCGAGCGGCTGCGCCAGGTGCGGCACTATCTCGAGGGCGAGGAGATGTTTCTCGCCAACTACGCCGACTGCCTCACCGACATGGACCTGCCGGCCTACGTCGAGCACTTCCGCGCCCGCAAGCGCATCGCGGCGCTGGTCACCGTCGCGCCGAGCAGCAGCTTCCACTACGTGGGAGCCTCCGACGGCCTCGTGACCAGCGTCCGGGACGTGCACGGCTCGAAGCTTCGCGTGAACGGAGGGTTCTTCATCTTCCGGCGGGAGATCTTCGACTTCGTGCGCGAAGGCGAGGACCTCCTCGACGACGCCTTCCCGCGCCTCGTCGAGCAGCAACAGCTGCTGGGGTACGAGTACAACGGATTCTGGAAGGCGATGGACACCTTCAAGGACAAGCAGCAGCTCGACGAGCTGCTGGCCCGCGGGAACCCGCCCTGGGAGATCTGGCGCCGGAAGGGCGCGGATGCCTGAGGGGCTGGAAGGCGGCTTCTGGCGGGGGCGACGCGTCTTCCTCACCGGTCATACCGGCTTCAAGGGGAGCTGGCTCGCGCTGTGGCTTCAGCGGTTGGGCGCTGAGGTCACCGGCTACGCACTCGCGCCTCCGACCACGCCCTCCCTCTACCAGCAGGCGGGCGTCGCAGCGACGCTGCGCTCCGTCACCGCCGACGTCCGCGATGCGGCGCGCCTTGCCGCCGCCGTCGCCGAGTGCCGGCCCCAGGTCGTCATCCACCTGGCGGCCCAGTCGGTCGTGAAGCGCGGGTACACCGATCCGATCGAGACCTACTCGAGCAACGTCATGGGGACGGTGAATCTCCTCGAGGCGGTGCGGCACCTGGGCACGCCCTGCGTGGTGGTGAACGTCACCAGCGACAAGTGCTACGCCCACCGGGACGCGGGTCCCGGGTACCGCGAAGACGAGCCGATGGGGGGTGACGACCCCTACTCCAACTCGAAGGGCTGCGCCGAGCTGGTGACCATGGCGTACCGCCGGTCGTTCTTCCCGCCGGAGACCCTGGCGCGCCACGGCGTCGCCGTGGCCAGCGCCCGGGCCGGCAACGCGGTGGGGGGCGGGGACTGGACCGCCGACCAGCTCATTCCCGATCTCATCCGGGCCTTCGTGGCGGGCCGGCCCTGCCCGATCCGCAGCCCCGGGGGCATCAGGCCGTGGCAATTCGTGCTCGAGCCGCTCCGCGGCTATCTTATGCTGGCGGAACGCCTTGCGAAGCACGGACCCCCCTTTGTCTCGGCCTGGAATTTCGGGCCCGCGGACACCGACGCCAAACCCGTGTCGTGGATCGCCGACCGACTCAGCCAAGCGTGGGGCGCCGGCGCCACGTGGGCGGTGGACGCGGGCGCGCATCCCGCCGAGGCGGCGGTGCTCAGGCTCGACACCTCCAAGGCGTCGGCGCAGCTCGGCTGGCACCCGGCGCTGCGGCTCGAAGGCGCGCTGGACTGGATCCTGCAGTGGTACCAGGGCTGGGACCGCGGCGAGGACCTGGGCGCACTGACCCGGGCGCAGATCGATCGGTACGAAGACCTGCTGGTCGCCTGATCAGGGCGCCCTGACTGACTCGGAGGCTGGTGGAGTGGCAAGTATCGCGGTGCTGGGAAGCGGGATGGGGGGATGCGGGGCGGCCAACCGGCTGCACGCCGAGGGCGTGCGGCCGGTGGTGTACGACAAGAACCCGTATCACGGCGGCCACACCGCCTCCTTCCAGCACCCCGGCGGGTTCACCTTCGACATCGGTCCGCACATCTCCTACACCAAGGACCCGCGCATCCAGGAGCTGTTCGCCGCGAGCGTGGACCACCAGTACGAGACGATCCAGATCCGCCTCAACAACTACTGGCGCGGCCACTGGCCGGTCCATCCGGTGCAGCTCCACCTGCGGGGCCTGCCCGAAGAGGTGGTGATCAAGGTGATCGCCGACTTCGCGGCCGAGCACCAGGCGGGCGAGCGGAAGATCGCGAACTACGCCGACTGGCTGCTGGCGAGCTTCGGGCGGAGTTTCGCCGAGCTGTTCCCGATGCAGTACACGCGGAAGTACCACCTCACGCCGGCCGAGAACCTGACGACCGACTGGTGCGGTCCGCGCATCTACCGTCCGAACCTCGAGGAAGTGCTGCGCGGCGCCATCATGGCCGAGGCGCCCAATATCCATCCGTACATCACCCACTTCCGGTACCCGACCCGCGGCGGCTTCGGCGCCTATCTCCGGAACCTGGTGCGGCACGGCGATCTACGGCTGGAGCACGCGCTCATCGGCCTCGATCCGAAAAAGAAGCAGCTCACCTTCGCCAACGGCACGGGCGCCGGATACGATGCCGTGGTGTCGTCGATCCCGCTGCCCGAACTCCTGCCGATGATGGCGGGCACGCCGCCCGACGTGCTCGAAGCGACGCGGCGCCTGGCCTGCTCCACCTGCGTGCTGGTGAACCTCGGCATCGATCGCGCCGACCTCTCGGCGGCGCACATGACCTATTTCTACGACGAGGACGTCTGTTTCACGCGGCTGAGCTTTCCGCACATGCTCTCGCCGCACAACGCCCCCGCGGGCACCGGCAGCATCCAGGCCGAGCTGTACTTCTCGAGGAAGTACCGGCCGCTCACGGCCCCGCCGGAGAGCCTGATCGAGCCGGTGATCGCCGACCTGCGGCGCGTCGGGCTGCTGCGCGAGAGCGATCGCATCCTGCACCGGAACGCCATGGTCGCGCCGTACGCCAACGTCATCTTCGATCACGAGCGGGTGGCGGCGCTGGAAACGGTGCACGGCTACCTCGACGAGGTCGGCGTCGCGCACTGCGGCCGCTACGGGAACTGGGCGTACCTGTGGACCGATGAGAGCTTCATGAGCGGCGAGCGCGCCGCCGAGATCGCGCTGTCGCGCCTCGCCGCATGACCCGCCACCCACCGGGACCTCCCTCATGCTCCCGCTGACTCCGGGCGTCACCTCGCGCACCCCGCTGCGCGTACTGTGCCTGGGCGCGCACGCCGACGACATCGAGATCGGCTGCGGCGGCACGTTGCTCCGCCTGCTCGCCGAGCGGCGGCGGGTGCGCGTGCACTGGGTCGTGATGTGCGCGCAGGGCGTGCGGGCGCGCGAGGCCCGGCGCAGCGCGAGCCGCTTCCTGGGCGGCGCGGCCGAGGGCGTGGTCCGCATCGAGGCGTTCCGGGACGCGTACCTCCCCTCCCAGGGGGCGGCCGTCAAGGACGTCTTCGAGGAGCTGAAGGCGGTCCAGCCCGACCTGGTGTTCACCCACGCCCGGAACGACGCCCACCAGGATCACCGCCTGATCGCCGAACTCACCTGGAACACCTTCCGCGACCATTGCATCCTGGAGTACGAGGTCCCGAAGTACGACGGCGACCTCGGCCATCCCAACGTCTTCGTGCCGCTGCCCGCGGGGATCCGGCGCCGCAAGGTCCGGATGTTGATGTCGGCGTTCCCCAGCCAGCGGAGCAAGCACTGGTTCTCGGAGGCGACGTTCGAGGGGCTGATGCGGCTGCGCGGCATCGAGTGCGCCGCGCCCGAGGGTTACGCCGAGGCGTTCTACGGGCGGAAGATCGTCGTCACACCGGCCGCGGGCGGCCCATGACGGTGGCGGGCGGGGTGCGCGGTTGGGCCGGGGAGCTGTTCCGCCGGCGCGACCTCCTGTACATGGTCACCTGGCGCGAAATCAAGGTCAAGTACAAGCAGTCGGTGATGGGACTGCTGTGGGCGATCCTGATGCCTATCGTGATCGTGTCGGCGGGCCTCACGGTGCGCTTCGCGTTCGCGCGGCTGTCGGGCACCACCCTCAAGCTCGACGACCTGGTCCTGGTCACGGTCAAGGCGGTGCCGTGGGCTTTCGTCGTCTCGTCGATCCGCTTCGCCTCCAACAGCCTCATCGCCAACGGCAACCTCGTCACCAAGATCTACATGCCCCGGGAGATCTTCCCGATCGCCTCGGTGCTCTCGCAGCTCATGGATTTCGGCGTCGCCTCCCTGGTGCTGGCGGTGGTCCTGCTGGTCACCGGCGTGCCACTGCGCCCCGGCCTGCTCTGGGTGCCGGTGCTGCTGCTGCTGCTGATTCTTTTCACCACGGCGCTGGGGCTCTTTCTCTCCGCCGCCGCGCTCTTCTTCCGGGACGTGAAGTACATCGTCGAGGTCATCCTGACGTTCGCGATCTTCTTCACCCCGGTGTTCTACGAGGTGGGCCTCTTCGGCCGGTGGGCGTGGGTCCTGCTGCTCAACCCCGTCGCCCCCCTGCTCGAGGGGCTCGGCGCCGCCGCGACGGGCCGGCCGATGCCGGCGGCCGGCTGGTTCGTCTACGCCGCGGTGGTCTCGATCGGCGGGTGCTTCGCCTCGGTCGCCTTCTTCAAGAAGCTCGAGCCCTATTTCGCCGAAAGCGTGTAGGGACGCCATGAGCGACGTCGCACTCGAGATGGTGGGGGTGTCCAAGAAGTTCAGAAAGGGAGAGCTCTACGACTCCCTGCGCGACCTGCTGCCGGCGATGGCGAGGCGGTTCCTGCGGGGACGCCCCAGCGGCGAGCTGGCGGAGCGCGAGTTCTGGGCGGTGCACGACGTGTCGTTCCAGGTACGGCGCGGCGAGGCCTTCGGCGTGATCGGCCCCAACGGCGCGGGCAAGAGCACCATGCTCAAGCTCCTGAGCGGCATCATGACGCCCACGCGGGGCACGCTGGCGATCCACGGCCGCCTCTCGGCCCTGATCGAGGTCAGCGCGGGATTCCACCCCGATCTCACCGGCCGCGAGAACATCTACCTGAACGGGACGATCCTGGGGATGACCCGGCAGCAGATCGCCAGCCGTTTCGATGAGATCGTCGCCTTTTCGGGCCTCGACGATTTCATCGACACCCCGGTGAAGCGCTACTCCTCGGGGATGTTCGCGCGCCTCGGCTTTTCGGTCGCCGCGCACGTCGATCCCGACGTCCTGATCGTCGACGAGGTCCTCAGCGTCGGAGACTTCGTCTTCCAGCAGAAGTGCCTGGAGCGGATGAACACCGTGATCCGGAACGGCACCACGGTGGTCTTCGTTTCGCACAACCTGCAGGCGGTCGCCGAGCTGTGCGGCCGCACGCTCCTGATGGACCACGGACACGCCGTGGCCATCGGTCCCTCGGACGAGACCATCCGCGCGTACCTGGCCCGGGCCGAGACGCAGCGGTCGCAGCGCCAGGTCGCCGGCATCTTCGTGTCGCGCGTCGAGGTGCGGGACGCCTCGGGGCCCCGGGTGCACTACCAGACCGGAGACCGCGTGAGTGTGGACGTGGAAGTCGTGAGCCGCGGCCGATACGAGAAGCTGGCCCTGGAGTTCGGGCTCAAAGACGCCAGGGAGTACCACATCTTCAACACGTCGTCGGAGAGCCTGACCGGTACGACGTTCGCCCTCGGACCGGACGAGGCCATCACCTGCACGTTCGATCTCCAGCTCCATCTGGTGCCCGGCCGCTATCACTTCTGCACCTGGGTCTACCGCTACGACACCCAGACGCAATACGACCACTGGCAATCCGCGGCGACGATCTTCGTCGGCTCCGAGACGGAGGTACGCGGCGTGGTCAACCTCTACCCGACGGTCCACATCGGAGCGAAGCACATCGCGCCGCCCCCCGCCGAGGCCGTTTCCGTGCCGGCCGGTGTCGCGGCGGCCCCGCTCCCGCCACCACGCGATGGCTGAGTACCGCCGCAGCTATCAGAAGACCACCGTTGCGGCGTCGCTCGCCGCCGTGGGCGCCCTGGGCGGGCTCGCCTGGCTGCTGGGCGCCGCGGCGCAGGGCCGGCGCGCCTGGCCGGTTGAGACCTGGGTTGCATGGGGTGGGCTGGCGGCAATCCTCGTGGTGGCGGCCAAGGTGATGGCCCTGGTGGCGCTGGGGGGCCTCACCGCCCTGCGACGGGATCTGCTCGAGGCGCGGGGCGTTCCGTACGCGCGTGCCAGGGGGCGCGAGTGGCTGCCGGGACCCCTGGTGCAGGCGACGCGCCGTGCGCTCCGACGCATCGCGCCCCCCGGCCGACGGAGGCCGCGGCGGCTGGCCCTGCGCCCGGGTGAGGTGGTCGAGGTGCGCGGCATCGAGGAGATCCTCGCCACGTTGGACGAGCGCGGCGCCCTCGATGCGCTGCCGTTCATGCCCGAGATGTCGGCGTTCTGCGGGCGGCGGTTTCGCGTACATCGCCGCGTCGACAAGCTGAACGACTGGGTCACCCGCACCGGGCTCCGGCGGCTGCACGACACCGTCCTGCTCGAGCTGGTCCGGTGCGACGGCTCGGGCCACGGGGGCTGCCAGGCCTCCTGCCACATCCGGTGGAAAGAGGCCTGGCTGCGCCGGGCGTCGGACGATCCGGTGAGCGCGCGCGCCGCGACGCCGGTTGCGGGCGGGACCCGCCTCGGGGAGGCAGACCTCTCCCGCCTCGCCAGCCGCGACGAGGCCGGGGAAACGCGCTACACCTGCCAGGCCACCGAGCTGGCCGCCGGCACGACCCCGCTGCACTGGGGTGACCCTCGGCACTATCTCCGCGATGTGCTGCGCGGCAACATCCGGCCATTGCCGCTGGTGACCGGCGTCTCCATCGCGCTGTTCAACTGGGTGCAGCGCAGGCGGCGCGGCGTCACGTTCCCGCTCCGCGTCACCAGCGGCGGGACCACGTCGCCAACCGAGGCCCTGAACCTCCAGCCGGGCGAGAGTATCCGCGTGAAGACCAAGGCCGAGATCGCGCTCACGCTGAACGAGCGCAACCGGAATCGTGGCCTCTGGTTCGACGTGGAGATGCTCAGGTTCTGCGGCGGGCGCTACCGCGTCGAGGCGCGGGCCGAGCGCCTCATCGAGGAACAGTCGGGCCGACTGCTGACGGTCGGCAATCCGTGCATCATCCTGGAAGGGGTAACGGCGAGCGGCGAGTACCTGGGATTCTGCGCCCAGAACGAAGCGATCCTGTGGCGCGAGATCTGGCTGGCGCGTTCGGGGCCGCAAGCGTGAGGGAGCCGCTGCCCTCCGCCCCGCTCGCCGGCGGGCCGCCGGTCACGCCATGAGCCGGATCGCGATCATCGAACCGCTTGGTGACCTGGGCATCGGCACGTACGCGTACGAGCTGGCCGAAGCGCTGGTCGACGAAGGCGTCGAGGTCGACGTGTACACCGCGCCGAACGCCGGCACGCTGTTGCTGCCGCGACGCCACGGCTTCTTCCCGGTGCTCGGCAGCGCGCTGGTGCGCCAGCGCCAGGCGGTGACCACCGCCCCGCGGGCCGCGCCGAGCGCCGCGGCGGCGCTGGCGCGGGCCACCGGCGCTCCCCCCGCGCAACGCACCTCCGGCGCGCTGCCGCTGCCGCGCTTCCTCAAGGGGGCGCTGCGCGAGAGCTATGTCGCAATCGAGCTCGCGTGCTGGCTCCGCGTTCGCGGCTACGACATCGTGTGGACCCAGTGGCCCAACCTCACGCCGCGCGCCGTCAGCCTGTGGACCGCCTCGCGCGCCGTCGGTCTGCGCATCGTGCATACCGCGCACAACGTCTATCCGCACGAACGGACCGCCGGAGATCGCGCCCGCTACGGCCTCGTGTATGCGCGCAGCGATCGCATCCTGGTACACAGCGAGATGGCGCGGGACGCGCTGGCCCGCGAGTTTCCGCAGGCCGCGCGCAAGGTGGTGGTGCAGCACCACGGCTTGTACACCACCTATCCCCGGGATCCCGCGGCGCGGGACTGCATGCGGCGTCAGCTCGGCGTCGGGCCGGACACGACGCTGGCGCTGTTCTTCGGCGGCGTGCGGCCGTACAAGAACGTGGACGCGGCCATCGGCGCGATCGCCGCGGACTCTTCGCGCACGACCGCGCTGCTGGTCGCGGGCTGGGAGATGGGGTATCCCGATTCCGATGCCCGCGACCCGCTGGGCCGGACCCGCCGCCTCGCGGAGCAGGCGGGGGTGCTGGACCGGGTACACTTGCGGCCCGGTCCGTTCGGGTACGCCGAGACCAGCGCGTTGTTCGAGGCCTCGGACGTGGTGCTACTGCCGTACCTCGAGAGCTACGGCAGCGGGCTGCTGCTGCTCGCCATGTCTTTCGGCAAGCACGTGGTGATCACCCGCACCGGGGGGATGGAGGAATACATGGAGCGCTACCCGGCGCACGTGCTGCTGGATGCGTCGAGCGGCGGCGCTGTGAGTGCCGCGGTGCAGGAGACGCGCGAGCGCCTGCGCACCGAGCCCCCGGGTCCGCGGCTCCCCGAGCTGGAATGGCGCCATATCGTGCGGGAGCTGCTGCCGCACATCCTGCGGTAGCGGGCGTGCCATGACCGCCGGCCTCGCGCCCCTCACCGGCAGCCCCGCCCTCTCCATCGTCGTCCCGTCGGTCAACGGCTGGGGCGATCTGGAGGGCTGTCTCGCGGCCATCGAAGCCCAGGACGCCGGCGTACCGATCGAGATCCTGGTCGCGGACCGCGTCGGCGATCCGGTACGACGGCCGCTGCGGGGGCGCTTCCCGCGGGTGCGGGTGCTCGAGGCCGCGCCGGGGACGACGATCCCCGACCTGCGCGCGCTGGCGTTCGACGCGGCGCGGGCCGACATCGTGGGCGTCATCGAGGACCACGTGCTGCTGCCGCCCGACTGGGCGCGGCGCATGCTGGCCGAGCACGCGGCCGGGGCGCAGGTGGTCGGCGGCTCGGTCCGCAACGTGGCCACCGCGCGCCTGGTGGACCGCGCCGCGTTCCTCTGCGAGTACCACCAGAGCCTGCTGCCGCCGTCGGGGCCCGCCGAGTGGGTCACGGGCAACAACGTCACCTACCGCAGAGCGCTCCTCCAGTCGCACCGGGCCGCGTGGACGGCGGGGCGCTGGGAGAACCACTTGCACGACGCGCTGCGCGCCGATGGGGTACCTTTGCTCTCCCGACCCGACATCGGCGTCGGGCACAGGATGTCCTACACGGTGGGGAGCTACCTGCACCAGCGATATCTCTACTCCCGGTCCTACGCGGGGATGCGCGTCCAGGGTGCTCCGCGCCCGCGCCGGATCATCATGGGGTTCGCGGCATTCGCGTTACCCCCGGTGTTGCTGGCCCGCATCGTCTCGCGCGTCTGGGCGTCGCCCGCCGACCGCGGCGACCTGGTGCGGTCGCTGCCGCTCCAGGCGTTGTTCACGGTGGCCTGGGCCGCCGGTGAGGTCGTCGGCTACTGGGCCGGCGGCGGCGACGCCCTCGGGCAGGTCGTCTGAGCGCGGTCACACCGCCGGGACCGCGAACCGTGGCGCCACTGCGCCCCGGCCAGCACGTGGTCATCATCGGAGCCGGTCCGGGCGGGCTCACCGCGGCCTACCTGCTGGTGCGGGCGGGCGCCCGGGTCACGGTCCTCGAGGGGGACACCGTGGTGGGCGGGATCTCCCGCACCGCGCGCTACAAGGGCTATCGCTTCGACATCGGCGGCCATCGCTTCTTCACCAAGATCACGCCGGTCGAAGCACTGTGGCACGAGGTGCTCGGCAACGAGTTCATTTCGGTCCCGCGCCTCTCGCGCATCTACTACGACGGCAAGTTCTTCGACTACCCGCTCAAGGCGTGGAACGCGCTGAGCGGCCTGGGGATCTTCAACGCGTGCCGGATGGTGCTGAGCTACCTCCACGCGCGGATCTGGCCCAATCCCGTGGAGGACAACTTCGAGCAATGGGTCACGAACCGCTTCGGCAGGCGGCTCTATGAGACGTTCTTCAAGACCTACACCGAGAAAGTGTGGGGCATTCCCTGCACCGAGATCCGCTCCGAGTGGGCGGCGCAGCGTATCCAGGGCCTGTCGCTGGCGCGCGCCATTCTGTCGGCCGCGAGCCTCCAGAAGCGGTCCACGAAGATCAAGACGCTGATCAACGAGTTTCAGTATCCGCGCCTCGGCCCCGGCCAGATGTGGGAGTTGGCCCGCGAGCGGATCCTCGAACGGGGCGGCGAGGTGCTGCTGCAACACCAGGTCACGGCGGTCGAGCTGGCCGACGGCCGGGCGGTCGCGGTGCGGGCCAGGACGCCGGACGGCGAGAAGCGCATCGCCGCGGACCACGTCTTCTCGACCACCGACGTGCGGTCGCTGGTCGCCGCGTTCGATCCGCCGGTGCCCGGTGCCGTCCGGGCCGCGGGCGACGGGCTGCGCTACCGCGACTTCCTGGTCGTGGCGCTCATGATCGACCGCGCCCGGCTCTTCCCCGACAACTGGATCTACATCCACTCACCGGGCGTGAAGGTCGGCCGCATCCAGAACTTCAACAACTGGAGCGCCGCGATGGTCCCCGACCCCAACTCGACCACCTGCCTCGGTCTCGAGTATTTCTGTTTCGAAGGGGACGGCCTGTGGACGTCGAAGGATGAGGACCTGATCGCGCTGGCGACGAAGGAACTGCGGTCGCTCAACCTGATCGGCGACGCCAAGGTCTTCGACGGCACCGTGGTGCGGATGCGCAAGGCCTACCCGACCTATGACGGCGAGTACCGCGGCCACCTCGACGCGGTGCGGACCTTCATCGATCCGATTCCGAATCTGCACTGCGTCGGGCGGAACGGGATGCACAAGTACAACAACCAGGACCACTCGATGCTGACGGCGATGATGTCGGTGTGGAACATGCAGGGAGCGCACCACGACGTGTGGTCCGTCAACACCGACTTCGAGTACCACGAGGAACAGAAGATAGAGGACCGAGGATAGAGGATGGATCGCCATCCTCCATCCTCATATCCCCTTCTTTGGCGCTTCTAGAAAATCGTGTAGATGAACGGCGCCAGGGCCGAGCCCTGGGCGAAGACCAGCAGCGCGCCCACCAGCAGCAGCACCACGATGATCGGCAGCAGCCACCACTTCTTGCGCACCTTCATGAACGCCCACAGCTCCGAAAGCACTCCACTTCTGGCCATGTCGGGTCCCTAGAACTGGTGAGTGATGTCGCTGCGCCCGCCCGAGGGTGGCGCGATCCAGAAGCTGCCGTTGCGCTCCGCGTGCACCATCGGCCGGCGCCCGATGAGACGCATGAGGAGGCCGATCGGCGTCATGACCAGGTAGAACACCACGCCCATGAAGATCGGCGTGGTGACCTTCGACAGAGCATGGGCGAAGCCCATCCAGGCACGGTAGACCGGGCCGAGCTGCCCGGGAGCGACCACGCCCGCCACCCACAGCGCACCACCCAGGCCCGCGAGAACCTTCCACGGGATTCCCTGCGGATGGCGCCAGAACGCGATGGCCGCGAGCACCAGGAACGCGGTGCCCACCGGGAAGGCGAAGCTGCGCCCCTCCTTCGGGGTCCATGGCGTCAGTCGAGCTGGAATTCCTTCTGCCAATTCGCCGTCTCCTTCCAGTTTTTCTGCTCGGCCTTGTGGAGCACGTAGGGCCCCAGGACCAGGGTGTCGATGTGAGTGCGCATGAAGCAGGTGAAAGCGTCCAGCGGCGAACAGACGATGGGCTCGCCGCGCACGTTGAACGAGGTGTTCACCACGACCGGGCATCCGGTGAGCTTGTCGAACTCCCGGATCAGGTCGTAATAGTCCGGGCTGACGTCGCGCGCGACCGTTTGCACGCGGGCCGAGTAGTCGATGTGCGTCACAGCCGGGATGTCGGAGCGCGGCACGTTGAGCATCGCGATGCCCCAGAGGCTCTTCTTCTGCTCCTCCGTCATCGGAATCTGCCGTGCCTTCTTGACGGGGGCGACCAGCAGCATGTACGGCGAGTCGCAGTCCATCTCGAAGTAGTCGCTCACCCGGTCGCGCAGCACGCTGGGCGCGAAGGGCCGGAACCCCTCGCGGAACTTGATCTTGATGTTCATGTCGGCCTGCATCTTCGGGCTGCGCGGGTCCCCCACGATCGAGCGGGCACCGAGGGCGCGGGGGCCGAATTCCATGCGCCCGTTGAACCACCCGATGATCTTGCCGTCGGCGAGGAGCCTGGCCACGGCCTCGAGCAGCGGCTGGCGCTCGAGCCGCTGGTAGGCCGCGCCGGCCTGCTTCAGGAACGCCTCGATCTCGGCGTCGCTGTAGCCGGGGCCGAGGTACGCGCCGCGCATGCTGTCGTGGCCCGGCACGACGGTCCGGGGCTTCTTCAGGTGGCGGTGCCAGATGAGCTGGGCGACCCCCAGCGCGCCGCCGGCGTCGCCCGCGGCGGGCTGGATCCAGAGCCGCTTGAAGGGGCCCTCGCGCAGGATCTTGCCGTTGCCGACGCAGTTCAGCGCCACGCCACCGGCCAGGCAGAGGTTCTCGAGCCCGGTCTCCTTATGCACGGCACGCGCCTGCCGCATCATGATCGCCTCGCACACGTCCTGCACCGAGCGCGCGAGGTCCATCTCCTTCTGCGTGAGATTGGTTTCGGGGACTCGCGGCGGCCCGCCGAACAGATCGTTGAACCTGCCGTTGGTCATCGTGAGGCCGGCCAGATAGTCGAAGTAGTCCTGGTTCAGCCGGAACGAGCCGTCCTCGCGCAGGTCGACGAGGTGCTTGAAGATCAGGTCCACGTACTTGGGCTGCCCGTAGGGGGCGAGCCCCATGACCTTGTACTCGCCGGAGTTGACCTTGAAGCCGGTATAGTAGGTGAAGGCGGAGTAGAGCAGGCCGAGCGAGTCGGGCCAGTACATTT
>JBGOSS010000051.1:0-25097 GCA_041476105.1 Gemmatimonadota bacterium | reverse complement strand
CCGCGCTGGTGAGGCCGGCGCCGAGAATGCCGCCGGTCGACGGGCCGGCCGTGCGGCCCGGCGTCTGGGCGACCGGATTCGCCAGCATCGGCGCCAGCCCCCCGGCCCGGTGCCACGCCCAGGCGAACAGCGCGGCGCCCACCACCAGGAGGACCGGCGAGCCCCACGTCTCGAGGAATCGGATCGACTCCATCCCCCGGAGCACGATCCAGACGTTGAGCGTCCAGAACGCCAGGAAGCACAGCGCCTCGCCGCTATCCAGCCCCAGGCCAGCGGGCAGCAGCGCGGGCAGGGTGGCGATGCCGGGCCACACCGCTTCGATGAGCTTGTAGATCGCCCAGCCGCCGATCCAGGTCTGGATTCCGAACCAGCCGCACGCCACCACGGCGCGCAACATGGCCGGCACATTGGCCCCGAAGACGCCGAACGAGGAGCGCACCAGCACCGGGAAAGGGACGCCGTACCGCGTGCCGGCGTGGGAGTTGAGGAGGATCGGCACCAGCACCACGACATTGCCGAGCACCACCGCGCCGACCGCCGCCTGCCAGGTCCACCCCTGGTCCACCAGCGAGCTGGCCAGCGTGTAGGTCGGGATACAGATGGCCATGCCGATCCAGAGCGCGGCGATGTTCCACAGCGTCCAGGTCCGGCGTTCGGGCGAGGACGGCGCGAGGTCGGCATTCCAGAGACGCGGGTCGGGCGCCTCAGTCATGGAACTTCACTTCGCCGAACGCCCGATCGAGCCGCGCGGCCCCCTCGGCGACGTCGCCCTTGTCGATCATCATTGGCGGCGCGATGCGCAGGACGTTGCCGTAGAGCCCGCCCTTGCCCACCAGAATACCCTGCCGTTTCGAGGCCTCCATGAACCGCAGGGCCTTCTTCGGCGCGGGCGTCTTCGAGGCCCGGTCCTCGACCAGCTCGACCGCCTGCATCAACCCCATCCCCCGCACGTCGCCGATGAAGTCGTACTTCTCCTTCATCGCCTCCAGCGCCTCCCGCAGCTGCGCGCCGCGCTCGGCCGCCCGCTTGGGGATGTTCTCCCGCTCCATGACGTCGATCGTCGCGTCGGCCGCCGCCATCGAGACCGGGTTGCCGCCGAAGGTGGAGAGCGAGAGTCCGGTGAAGGCGTTCGCGACCTCGTCGGTGGCGATGGTGGCGCCCACCGGCCAGCCGTTGGCGATGCCCTTGGCCATCGTCATGATCTCGGGCTCGACGCCCCAGTGCTCGATGCCGAACCAGGTGTCGCCGGTGCGCCCGAAGCCGGTCTGCACCTCGTCGCAGATGAACACGCCGCCGTACTTGCGGATGATCCCCACCGCGATCTGGAAGTACTCCTTCGGCGGCACGATGAATCCGCCGACGCCCTGGATCGGCTCGGCGAGCAGCGCCGCCGGCCGCCCGTTGGTCTCGGTGCGGATCAGCTCCTCGAGATCCTGCGCGCACTTCACCCCGCAGGAGGGATAGGTGAGGCCGAAGGGGCAGCGATAGCAGTAGGGCGAGACCAGGTGCTTGATCCCGGCGACCTGCGTCGTCACCGGCCGCCACGGCGCGTGCGAGGTGAGCGAGACGTTCAGGGCGCTGCGGCCGTGGTAGCCGTGGCGCAGGACGATGATCTCCTGCTGGCCGGTGTAGATCTTGGCCAGCATCACGGCGGTCTCGTCCGCCTCGGTGCCGCTGTTGGTGAAGAAGCTCTTCTTGAGGTTGCCGGGGGTCAGCCGGGCGAGCTACTCGGCCACGGTGATCTGCGCCTCGGTGACGTAGGCCGTGGAGGTGTGGCCCAGCGTCTGCATCTGCCGGTGCACCCGCGACACCACGTCGGGGTGGCAGTGGCCCACCGAGACGGTGAGGATGCCGCCGAAGAAGTCGAGGTAGTCGCGGCCCTCGGCGTCAAAGGCGTGCGTGCCCTCGCCGCGCACCAGGACGACCGGCTCCTCGTAGTAGTTGGCGACGCAAGGAAAGAGAAACTCCTTGTGCTTCGCTCGAATCGAATTGGCATCAGCCATGCGTCGGCGCTCTCGCGATGAACTGTCCCCGTCCCATTGTGCCCGTGAACTTCCCGTCCCGCACCTGCACTTCGCCGCGCACCGTCACGACGCTCGCCCGGCCGCGGCGTTCCCAGCCCTCGTAGGCGTTGTAGTCCACCTGGGAGAAACTCGTCGCCTTCGAGAAGGTGCCGGTGAACGCCGGATCGTAGACGACGAGATCGGCGTCGCTACCGACCTGGACCGCGCCCTTGCGCGGGTACATGCCGAACAGCATCGCCGCCTGCGTCGAGCAGGCGTTCACCATCGTCTGGAGGCTCAGCCGCCCCGGCACCACGCCGTAGGTGTGCACCAGGTCCACGCGCTCCTGGATCGAGGGGATGCCGTTGGGGATCTTCGTGAAGGCCCCGACGCCCATCTTCTTCTGCTCGCGGGTGAAGGGCGCGTGGTCGGTCCCGATGGTGCTGATGGTGCGGCCCTTCACGCCGTTCCAGAGCACGTCCTGGTTGGCCTTGGCGCGCAGCGGCGGACTCATGACGTATTGGGCGCCCTCGAACTCCGGGCGCTCGGCATAAGTCTGGTCGAGCAGGAAGTGGGGGATCACCGACTCGATCCACACGTTCACCCCGCGATGCCGCGCCGCGAGGCCTTCGCGGATCGCGGCGTCACACGAGGTGTGCACGGTGTAGACGTGCGCCCCGGTCAGCTCGGCGAAGGTGCAGAGGTGGTGGACGCCGTCGGCCTCGACGACCGGCGGGCGCGAGGGGCCGTGCCACTCGGGGCCGGTCTTGCCGGCGGCGAGGAGCGCCTCCTGCATCGCCGCGATGGCGTCGGCGTTCTCGCAGTGCGCGGTCACGATGGCGCCCTGCTGCTTCGCCGCCGCCATCATCGCGAAGAGGTGCTCGTCGGTGAGGTTGAGGGCGCCCTTGTAGGCGAGGAACACCTTGAAGGAAGCGACGCCGTCGGCGACGATCTTCGCGAACTGCGCGCGCACCCTCTCCTCGAAGCGCACCACCGACATGTGGAAGGTGAAGTCCACTGCCGCGATGCCCTTCGCCTTCGACATCCACGTCTGGTAGGCTTCCCACGGCTCGTCGGCGGGGCCGGGGCAGATCATCTCGATCAGCGTCGTGGTGCCGCCCGCCAGCGCCGCGCGGCTCGCCGACGCGTAGTCGTCGATCGCGTAGGTCCCCATGAACGGCAGGTAGATGTGGACGTGGGGGTCGATGAAGCCGGGAAAGACGTACTTCCCCGTCGCCTCGATGACCTCGGTGCCGGGAGGCAGTCCCTTCGCGTCGATCCCGCGCTCGATGCGCGTGATCGTCTCGCCCGCGCAGTACACGTCGGCCGCGTAGTCGTCGGTGGCCGTGATGATGCGGCCGCCGCGGATCAGCAGCGGCATTACGGCAGCTCCTTCACCATGTCGCCGTAGCTGTCGGGGCGCCGGTCGCGGTAGAACTGCCAGGTGCGCCGCACCTCCTCGATCATGTCGAGGTTCATCTCGGCCACGACCAGCTCGTCCTGGTCCTCGCTGCCGACGGCCAGGAAGTTGCCGCGCGGATCCACGAAGTAGGAGGTGCCGTAGAACTTGCCGATGTTCCACGGCGCCTCGGTGCCGACGCGATTGGAGCAGCCCATGAAGTAGCCGTTGGCCACCGCGTGCGCCGGCTGCTCGAGCTTCCAGAGGTACTGCGACAGCCCGGCCACCGTGGCGCTGGGGTTGAACACGATCTCGGCGCCGTGCAGGCCGAGGAGCCGGGCGCCCTCGGGGAAGTGGCGGTCGTAGCAGATGTACACGCCGATCGTGGCGTAGCGCGTCTTGAAGACGGGATAGCCCATGTTGCCGGGCTTGAAGAAGAACTTTTCCCAGAACTGGTTGGTGTGCGGAATGTGATTCTTGCGGTACTTCCCGAGGTAGGTGCCGTCGGCGTCGATCACCCCGGCGCTGTTGTAGTAGACGCCCGCCATCTCGCGCTCGTAGACCGGCACGATGATGACCATGTTGTACTGCTTCGCGTACTTCGCCATCAGCTCGCAGGTCGGCCCCGGAATGGCCTCGGCCGTGTCGCACCACTTGCTGTCCTGGCTGGGACAGAAGTAGGGCCCGCAGAAGATCTCCTGGAGACAGAGGATCTGGACGCCCTTCTTCCCCGCCTCCTCGACCATCGGCAGGTGCTTGTCGATCATCGCCTTCTTGATGCTCTCCACTGAGGCCTTGTCGTCATTCAATGGATTCGACATCTGGATGAGGCCGCCGACGACCGTCCGTGCCATTAGAACCACCTCGAGATGACGACCTTCTTGTCGGTGTAGAACTGCACCGAATCGTTTCCGTGCGCCTTGAGGTCACCGAAGAACGACCCCTTGGTGCCGCCGAAGGGGAAGAACGCCATCGGCGCGGCGACGCCGATGTTCACGCCGATCATCGACACGCCGGCCCGGTAGCGGAACTCGCGGGCCGTTTTCCCGCTCGAGGTGAAGATCGAGGTGGCGTTGGCGTATGCGCTCCCGTGCAGCAGCGCGAGCGCCTCGTCGAGGTCCGCGGCCTTCGCGATGGACGCGACGGGGCCGAAGATCTCCTCGCGGCCGATCGTCATCTGCGGCGTCACGCCGTCGAAAATCGTCGGGCCGACGAAGGCGCCATCGGGATACTCCGCCACCCTGGCCCCGCGGCCGTCGAGGATGAGGTCGGCGCCGTCCTTCACGCCCTGGTCGATGTACCCGACCACCTTCTCCCGGTGCGTCCGCGAGATCACCGGCCCCAGCACCACCCCGTCGTCGAGCCCGTACCCCATCTTGAGGCCCTTCGCCGAGGCGAGCAGGCGGTCCTTCACCGTGCCGTAGGCCTTGCCGGTGCCGACGATCACGCTGCCCGCCAGGCACCGCTGGCCGGCGCAGCCGAAGATCGATTCGGTGACGATCGCCGCGACCCGGTCCATGTCGGCGTCGGGCATGACGATCACGTGATTCTTCGCGCCGCCCAGGGCCTGGACGCGCTTGAAGTGCGCCGCGGCCGTGGTGTAGACGTGCTTCGCCACGGCGGTCGAGCCGACGAACGAGACGCCGGCGATGCCGGGGTGAGCGAGGATCGCGTTCACGGCGTCCTTCCCGCCGTGCACCAGGTTCAGCACGCCGGCGGGGAATCCCGCCTCGTGGATCAGCTCGAAGATCCGCTGCTGCGACAGCGGCACCTGTTCGCTGGGCTTGAGCACGAAGGTGTTGCCGGTGGCGACGGCATACGGCCAGAACCAGAACGGCACCATCGCGGGGAAGTTGAACGGCGTGATGGCGGCGAAGACGCCCATCGGCTGCCGGAAGTACTCGCAGTCGATGCCGGTGGCGATGTCCTCCAGCGACTGCCCCATCATCAGCGACGGGATGCCGCAGGCGTGCTCGACGTTCTCGATGCCGCGGCGCACCGAGCCGCGCGACTCGTCGAGGGTCTTGCCGTTCTCCATCGTGACGATCGCCGCGATCTCCTCGAAGTGCTCTTCGAGCAACTGCTTCATCGCGAAAAGGAAGCGCGCCCGCACCACCGGCGGCGTCTCGCGCCACTTGGGGTAGGCCGCCACGGCCGCCTGCACCGCGTCGTCGACGTCGCGGGCGGTGCCGAGGGGGACGCGCCCCTGCCGCTCGCCGGTGGCCGGATTGACCAGCGGCAGCGAGTCGGCGGCGGCGGACGGTCGCCAGGCTCCCCCGGTGTAGTTCGCGATGGGAACGTCGGGATTGCGCGCGGCGGCGAATCTCACGCCACGCGCCGGTTGTGTCTTGACTGCCATGGGGACCGTCCCTGCGAGAGCTAAGTGGTTGTCACAGCGAAGGTACGGGCCCATGAACGCGGTTGTCAAACGGCCCCGGCCACTTGGCGTCTCGGCGTCTTCCGGGCATTGTTATGGCCTGCGTCGCGGGGCCCAAGGAGAGACATGAACCGGATCAAGGGGAAGCTGGCCTGCATCACCGGCGCGAGCGCGGGTATCGGCCTGGCGGTCGCGCGGCGATTCGCGGCCGACGGCGCGCACCTGGCCCTGTGGGCCCGGCGCGAAGACCGCCTCCGCGAGGTGGCCGACGAGCTGCGGGCCGCGCACCACGTCGCCGTGCACATCGCGAGCGTGGATGTGCGCGACCGCGCGGCGGTGGAAGGCGCGGCGGCGCGGGTGCTGCGCGAGGCCGGCGTGCCCGATATCCTCCTCAACAACGCCGGCCTCGCGGCGGGGCTCGCGAAGACCCAGGACGGCGACCCTGACGACTGGGACCGGATGATCGACACCAACGTCAAGGGGCTGCTCTACGTGACCCGGGCCTTTCTGCCGGCGATGGTGGCGCGCGGGACCGGGCACATCGTCAACCTCGGCAGCCTAGCCGGGCTCCAGGTCTACCCGATGGGCAACGTCTACAACGCGTCGAAATTCGCAGTACGGGCGTTGACCGAGGCGATCAACCTCGACGTCATGGGTACCCGGATCCGCGTCGCGGGGATCGACCCCGGCCACGTCGAGACCGAGTTCGCCAAGGTGCGGTTCGCGGGCGACGCGGCGCGCGCGAGGAAGGTCTACGAGGGCTTCACCCCGCTCTCACCCGATGATGTCGCCGACGTCATCGACTACGTCGTCAACGCGCCGGAAAACGTGAACATCCTGGACGTGGTGATGGTATCCACGGCCCAGCGCAGCGTTCATCACGTCGATCGGAGAACCTCATGAAGCGATTGCCATTCGCCGGGACGCCGGGTCGCCTCGTCCTTCTCGCGCTGCTCCTCGGCGCGCCCACGGTGGGGGTCGGGCAGGCGTCGCATCCGCCCTGTGACCCCGACAACGCCGGTCTCACGCTGCCGCAGGGTTTCTGCGCCAAGATGGTCGCGGACAGCGTGGGCCAGGCGCGGCATCTGGTCGCGCTGCCCAACGGGGACCTGGCCGTGGCGCTGGAAGGGAATAGCGGCGGAGTGCTGGTGCTGCGCGACACCGACGGCGACGGCGTCATGGAAACGCGCGGCAAGTTCGGCCCGCGCGGTGGCACCGGCATCGCGGCGTACGGTGGGTATCTCTACTTTGGACTCCGCAACGCGATCCTCCGGTGGCGCTGGCCCGACGGCACGCTCGAGCCCCAGGATCCGCCCGACACCGTGGTCGCGGGCCTGCCCTTCGGGAGCCAGCACGCCGCGAAGAACATCGCCATCGCCCCCGACGGGTCGCTCTACGTCAACATCGGGGCGCCCTCGAACGGCTGCCAGGAGCGCGACCGCACGCCCGCCTCGCCGGGCATCGACCCCTGCCCGATCCTCGACACCGCCGGGGGCATCTGGCGCTTCGACGCGAGGCGCGTCGGGCAGTCGCGGGCCGACGGGCACCGGTTCGCCACGGGGCTGCGCAACGTCGTCGCGCTGGGCGTCGATCCGGCGACCGGCGGCGTGTACGGTGTGCAGCACGGCCGCGACGACCTGGCTCGCCTCTGGCCGGCGCTGTTCACCAACGAGCAGAACGCCGAGAAGCCCGCGGAGGAGCTGTTCCGCCTGGAAGACGGCGGCAATTACGGCTGGCCCTACTGCTTCTACGATCCCGAGCTGCGCCAGAAGGTGCTCAACCCGGAGTACGGCGGCGACGGCCACATCGTCGGTCGCTGCGCGCAGTTCCGGCAGCCCTTGATGGTGTTCCCGGCGCACTACGCGCCCGACGGGGTCACCTTCTACCGCGCCCGGCAGTTTCCGGCGTCGTATCGGGGCGGACTCTTCATCGCGTTCCACGGCTCCTGGAACCGCGCGCCGCTTCCCCAGGAGGGCTACAACGTGGTCTTCGTGCCGTTCTCCCGCGGGGTGCCGTCCGGCGAGTGGACGGTGTTCGCCGAGGGATTCCGGGGCGACCGGAACGCGCAGGCCGCGCACCGCCCCTGCGGCGTGGCCGTGGGGCGCGACGGCTCGCTGTACGTGAGCGACGATCGGGCGGGGAGGATCTACCGGATCAGCTACGTAGGCAGATAGAGGCAGACTGTCTCTATCTGTTGTCTTTGAGCAGATAGTCCACCGCGAGACTCGAGAGCGCCCGCACCCCGACCGGCATCGCCGACTCCTCCGCGAAGAAGCGCGGTGAGTGGTTGGCCGCCACCGTGTCCATCGCCGCCCCGGGCGGCGTGATGCCGAGGAAGAAGAACATCCCCGGCACCCGGTTGGCGAAGGCCGAGAAGTCCTCCGCCGTCGTGGTGAGCTGGGCCGCCGCGACGCCCGAATCGCCGACCACCCGCCGCAGCGACGGCATCATCCGCGCCACCAGCGCCGAGTCGTTGATGGTGACGCTGTTCCCGAGGATGATCTCGACGTCGGCGCTCGCGCCCGCGCTCTGCGCGATCCCCGTGGCGGTGCGGCGGATGCGATCGTGGATGCTCCGGCGCATCCCCTCGTCGAAGGCGCGGATCGTCCCGATCATGACCACGCTGTCGGGGATGATGTTGAACCGCACCCCTCCGCGGATCACGCCGACCGTCACCACGGCGGGGGCGAGGGTGGCGTCGATCTGGCGGCTGGTGATGGTCTGGAGGCCGAGCACGATCTGCGCGGCGACGACGATGGGGTCCACGCCCCGCCAGGGCAGCGCGCCGTGGGTCTGCCGGCCGTGCACCACGATGCGCAGCTCGTCCGAGCTCGCCATCATCGGCCCCGGCCGCACGTCGAGGCGTCCTGTCGGAATCCGGGAGAAGACGTGCAGGCCGAAGACGGCGGTCGGCGCGGGGTTGTCGAAGGCGCCCTCGCGCAGCATCAGCGGCGCGCCCCCCTCTTCGCCGGCCGGCGGGCCTTCCTCGGCGGGCTGAAAGACGAACAACACGGTTCCCGGCAGATCCCGCCGCAGGCCGGCGAGTACTTCCGCGGTGCCCATCAGCATCGCCGTGTGCATGTCGTGCCCGCACGCGTGCATGACGCCGACATCCTGGCCGTTGTAAGTGCTGCGCACCCGCGAGGCGAAGGGCAGGTTCACCTCTTCGCTGACGGGCAACGCGTCCATGTCGGCGCGCAGCGCCACGACGCCGCCCGGCCTGCCGCCGCGCAGGATCCCGACGACGCCGGTGTGCGCCACGTTGGTGCGCACCTCGAGGCCGAGCCGGCGCAGATGCGCCGCGACGATCCCCGCGGTGCGCGTCTCGCGGTTGCCGAGCTCGGGGTGCTCGTGCAGGTCGCGGCGCCAGCGGAGCACGCTGTCGGCGACCGCCGCGGCCCCGCGATCGATGGCGGTGTGGAGCCGCGCGGCGTCGGGCGTCTGGGCGGCAAGCGTGGCGCCCAGGGCCGCCAGGAGCAGCGGCGCGGCGGCGATGCCGGGCATGCGCGGTCCGGTCACGGCGAGGAGGGCGAGCGCTTGGTGTAGAGCTGCGCGGCCCAGCGGCATTGGGGCGCGGTGCAACGGGTGTAGCGGAAGGTGATGGCGTAGTCGCCTTCCTCGGGCGCGATCAGCTCCAGGCGCGGCGTGGGTCCCGAGGTCGTGTCGGCGCCGACGGCGTGGCCGTGGGGCTCGCTCACCGCGAAGTCCAGGGAGTCGCACCCGGCAGTGCACGCGGCGGCGATGAAGTACGGCTGGTGTGCCTCGAGATGCACCCGCCAGCGCGTCATGCCGCCGGCCGTGAAGGTGCCGAAGGTGTTGTGGCGGCCGGACAGCGGCGAGAATCCGGCGCCCCGCGCCGCCAGCGCGGCATCGTACAGTTTCGCATCCGCCTCGCGCCACTGGGCGCGGCCGCAGGCGCCGACCAGGACGCAGAGCACGGCAACCAGGCAGCGTGGCACCTTTGCGGTGATCACCCGAACCTCCTCAGAACGCGTCGTGCCAGCTCGTGCATTCGTCCCCGATAGGGCGGGAAGAAGAAGCGGACCAGGGCCGGCTCGTGCTGGCGCATGACGGCCCGCGCGTGCGAGAACGCTCGAAAGCCGTGCACGCCGTGATAACTCCCGAGGCCGCTGGCACCGACGCCGCCGAAGGGCAGGGTGTGACTGGCGTAGTGCAGCAGCGTGTTGCCGATGATGGTGGCGCCGGCGGAGGTTCCGGCGAGAAGCGTCCGGGCGGCCTCGTCCCCGGCGAAGATGTACATCGCCAGCGGCTTGCCGCCGGCGCGAATGAGCCGCACGCAGTCCTCGAGGGCCTCGAAGGTGAGCACCGGGAGAATCGGCCCGAAGATCTCCTCCCCCATGACCGGCATCGGGGGCGTCACCCCCGCCAGCACCGTCGGCGCGATGTAGCGCGTCGCGGGATCGAACCGCGCCCCCACCTCGACGCGCGCACCGGCGGCGATGCTGCGCTCGGTGATGTCGCGCAGGCGGCGGAAGTGCCCGTCGTCGACGATGCGCGCGAGATCGGTACTGCGCGCGCGGTCTTCCTCGGTGGCGCCGAAGAACCGGCCCACGGCATCCCTGGTCGCGTCCAGGAAGGCGCGCTCGCGCGAGGCGTGGACCAGCACGTAGTCGGGGGCGATGCAGGTCTGGCCCGCGTTGAAGAACTTCCCCCACACGATCCGGTCGGCGGCGGCCCGGATGTCGGTGGACTGGTCCACGATCGCGGGGGACTTCCCGCCCAGCTCGAGGGTGAGGGAGGCAAGGTGCTTCGCCGCGGCCGCCATCACGATCCTGCCGACCTGGGTGCTGCCGGTGAAGCAGATGTGGTCGAAGGGCAGCTCGAGGAGCGCGGCGGCGACGTCGGCACCGCCCTCCACGCACGCGACCTCGCCGGGATCGCAGGTCTCGCGCACCAGGGCGGAGATCAGCGCGGCAACGTGGGGCGTCTTCTCCGAGGGCTTGAGGATCGCGCAGTTGCCGGCGGCGATGGCCGCGACCAGCGGACTGAGGAGCAGCGCGAACGGGTAGTTCCAGGGCGCCATGATGAGCGCCACGCCGCGCGCCTCGTAACGGATCCGGCCCGACGTGCCGAAGAGCAGCAGCGACGCCGAGGCCCGCTCCCCCTTCATCCAGCGGCCGAGGTGCCGGCGCGCGTGCGCGATCTCGGCGAGGACGTGCTGGGTCTCGGCCAGCTCGGTCTCGAAGGCGGGGCGGCGGAAGTCGGCGTGCACGGCCTCGGCGATGGCGTCGCGGCGCGCCACGATGACCTCGTGGAGCTTCGCCAGCCGCGCTCGCCGCTCGGCCGCCGTGGTGCGCGCCATCGCCGGTGCTTGCGCGCGCTGCCGGGCGAAGAGGGCCCGCAGGTCGACCGGCGGCGGAGCAATCGGACGGGGCTGCACGGTGGGTGCCTGGACGGGGGCGGCCATGGCTGGAAACTAGACTGCCTTCAGCGCGAGGGCGAATTACCGAGGAGGCGCTCGAAGCGCGGATTGCCGCGCAGGGGATCGAAACTGGGGTCGAGCCGCAACTGGCCGCGGCTGAGGCCCGATGGCGCGCGGAGCAAACCCTCGATCCGGTCGAGTGCCTCGTCGCTCCGGCCCGCCGCCGCGAGCATGACGGCGTTGTCCACCACGAGGTCGTAGCCCCAGAAGGCGTCGCGCGAAACCGGCATGATCCGCACCGCGGTCTCGTTCTCGCGAAGCGCCTCCTCGGCGCGTCCGATCAGCATCAGGGCCCAGGCGCGGGCGTCGTGCAGGAAGGCGTCGCCGGAGTCCGCGCGCAGGCGGGCATCCCGGACCACCAGGAGCGACTCGGCGTGCGCCGTGGCCTCGGCGGTGCGGCCCGCGGCGCGGGCGCGCCAGATCTTCAGCGAGTGGTAGCCTCCCGGGTCCGTCGCGGCCGGCAGCGACGCGTCGTCGATGGCCCGCTGGAAGGCGGTATCGCGGGCCGCGAGGATGGTGGACGGGAGGAACTGGGCCCAGGGGCTGACGCCCCGCGGGAGGAGCGCGAGCAGCTCCTGGACCAGCGGCGCGACGCGGGTGATGTCGCCGTCGCGATCGATGATGATGTGAATCTTGAGTGCGATCGACCCGACGTCCTCCGGGGCGAGGGCGATAGCGCGGTCGGCGTATTGCTCCGCCTCGTCGTAGCGGCGCAGGTATTGGAGGGTCATGGCGACGTTCTGGGTCTCGGCCGCGTCGCGCGGATCGAGCGCGAGCACGCCGAGGCGGCGCGAGAGCGAGGCCTCCCAGCGCCCCTGCCGGCGGTCGATGTTCGCGGTGGCGCCGAGGGCCTCGGCGTTGCCGGGGTCGAGCCGCAACGCCTCCCGGAATTCGGCGAGCGCCCGCTCGTAGTCGCGCCCGCCGCGGTAGTAGACGTTGCCCAGCGCCACGCGGCCCGCGGGCAGCCGCGGCGCGATGCGGAGCGCGTGCTCGGCGGCGATGCGCGCGGCGGCGATCCGCGCATCGGTGCGATCGACGTACCACCAGTACTCCTCGCTGTAGACGTCGGAGAGCGCGGCCCAGGCCGGGGCGAAATTGCTGTCGAGGGCGACGGCCCGCTCCAGCGCGCTCGCGGCGATCTGGAGCTGCGGCGCCGACTGTCCGCCGCGGATGAGCGTCAGCTGGGTCGTGCCGCGCAGGTAGGCGTCGTAGGCGTCCGGGTTCTGCGTGGGCCGCGTCGCGAGCGCCGCCTGTTCCCGCGGCAGCAGCCGGCCGGCCACGGCGCCCGCCACCTGGGTCGCGATGTCGGCCTGGATGGCGAGCAGGTCGCCGCGGCGGCGGTCGTAGACGGTGGACCACGTCTGGGCGCTGGTGGTGGCGCGCAGCAGCTCGACCGCGACCCGCATCTGGTCGCCGGAACGCTGGATGCTGCCGGCCACCAGGTACGAGGCGCGCAGCGCGCGGCCCAGCTCCGGCACCGGCATGGCGTCGGCGTTGCGGAGCCGGCGCACCGCCACGCGCGACGTGACGGTGAGCCGCTCCACCTGGCCGAGCCGCGCGGCGATCTCGTCGCCCAGGCCGTCGGCGAGATAGGCGTCGCTGGAATCGCGCGACCGGTTCTCGAAGGTGAGGACCGCGATGCTCAGGGGCGCGGTCGCCCGGCTGCGCGCGCAGGGCGGGGGCGCGCCGTCGGGGCACTGGGCCCGGAGCGGCGACGCCGCGAGCAGTGCTCCCGCGAGTAAACTCGCGGCTCGGCTCAATGGCCCACCGCCATCCCGTCCTTCCGGGGATCCGATCCCGCCGCGTAGCCCCGCGGCAGTCGCATGACCGCCTGCGCGCCGCCGAAGGCGACGTTCGAATCGGGGACGATCTCGTGGCCCATCGCCGCCAGCGCGCGGCGCACCTCGGCACCGATCGGCGCTTCCAGCGCGACGCGGCGCCCGCCGAGGTGCCGGAAGCGGGCCTGGTCGATCGCCTCCTGGAGATCCATGCCGAAGACCAGCAGGTTGAGCAACACCTGGACGTGACCCTGCGGCTGCATCGAGCCGCCCATGACGCCAAAGCTGAGCCAGGGCTCCTCGGTACCGTCCGCGCCGGGGCGCGTCACGAAGGCCGGAATGAGGGTGTGCAGCGGACGCTTGCGCGGCCCCACGGTGTTGGGAAGCCCCTCGGTCATCGTGAAGCCCGCGCCGCGATTCTGAAGCGAGAAGCCGGTGCCCGGTACCACCACCCCGGAGCCGAAGGCGTCGAACTGGCTGTTGATGAACGACACCATGTTGCCGTCGCGGTCGGCCGCCGACAGGTAGATGGTCTCGCTCCGCGTCGCGGCCTCGCCCGGCTCCACTTCGTCGGCGGCGTGGGCGGTGTCGAGCCGGGCGCGGCGCGCGGCGATGAAATCGTCGGTGAGGAGGCGAGAGGCCGGCACCGACAGGTGGTCGGGATCGCCCACGTACCGCGCCAGGTCGGCGAAGGCGAGCTTCTTGGCCTCGATGAGTCGATGCAGGTAGCGCGCCGAATTGTGCCCCATGCCGGCGAGATCGAGGGGCTCGAGGATCCGCAGCATTTCGAGGGCCGCGACGCCCTGGTTGTTGGGTGGCAGCTCCCAGACGCGGTAGCCGCGGAACGGCACCGAGATGGGCTCGACCCACATCGGCTGGTGGGCCTGGAAGTCCTCGATCGTGAGGAACCCGCCCGCGGCGCGCACCTGGTCGGCGATGCGCCGTCCCAGCTCGCCGCCGTAGAAGGCGGCCGGGCCCTCCCGCGCGATGGTCCGGAACGACGCCGCGATCTCGGGGTTGCGGAACCACTCGCCGGCGCGCGGCGCGCGGGCGCCGTTCACCAGAAAGGTCGCGCGCGCGCCCGGATCGCGGGCCAGCTTGGCGACCTCGGCGGCCCAGTCGCGGGCGATGACCGGCGTGAGGGGGAAGCCTTCCTCGGCGAGCCCGATCGCCGGAGCGAGCGCGTCGGCGAGAGTGATGGTGCCGTACCGTTCGAGCAGGGCGGCCCACCCCGAGAGCGCGCCCGGCACCGTGATGGTCTCGGCGCCGGTCTGCGGCATGGTCCGGTGGCCGCGCCGCACCAGCTCCTCGCGGGTGAGGAGCGAGCCCGACCGCCCCGACGCGTTGAGTCCCACCAGCCGGTGCTCGCGCGCGACCCACACGATCGCGAACATGTCGCCGCCGATGCCGGTCATGTGCGGCTCGACCACGTTCAGGACCGCGGCGGCGGTGACCGCCGCGTCGATGGCGTTGCCCCCGCGCTCGAGGACGGCCAGGCCGGCGGCGCTCGCGAGCGGCTGGCTGGTCGCGATCGCGCCGTGGGGCGCGTAGACGGTCGAACGGCCGGCCATGGTCGGACTCCGTTGCTGGGCGGTCAGGCGGTGGGCCGGCAAGCCGGCGAGCATCGCGGCCAGCATGCCGCCGCACCGTCTTGCCGCCCTCCCGCCGCTCATCGAGGCGCCCACGGCGGCCGGTTTTCCTCGACCAGCCGCCGCATGCGCGGGTCCGCGAGCCGATCCTCGCGGATGCGGTCGAGACGCGCCCGAGTCCACGTGTACGCGCCACGCGGAGTCCGCTCGAGGACATCCAGGGCCCGAGCCGGATCCCCGAGCTGCATCAGCACGTTGAACAGGATCGCTCCGATTCGGACGTCGATCGGACCGGCATGCCCGAGGTCACGCAGCAGCGTATCGGCCATGGCGCGTGCGTCCGCGGTGTCGCCATTCGCCAGCGTGCCGGTCACGCGGAGCGCTCGTGCGATCAGCCTGGCCCCTTCGGGTGCCAGCCGTTCGGCTGTCGCCAAATTCAGGCGCGATTCCGTGGTGTCATGTTGCAGCCGTCGCGTGTTGGCACGGATGTAGTAGAAGTAGTAGTTGGAGGGGTCCAGGGTGACGGCGCTGTCGACGAGGAGCGCCCGCTGCGACAGGGGCGGCAGAAGGCTGGCGAGCTGAGCCAACGTCACCGGACGCCCGGGCTCCGCGTCGAGCGCAGTCTGATACGCCCTGAGCGCCTGGGCCCTGAGGCTCACCCGAAGGGTGCTGTCGGGATCGCCAACCAGCCGCAGCCGGACGAAATCGCCGAACTGGTGCAGCGCCTCGGCGTTTCTGGGATTGAGCGCGATGGCGCGCCGCAAACCCTGTTCGGCTCCTTCCCAGGTGCGGGCATTCTTAAAGGTGAGCAGGTAGCCGTGGGCGAGCCAGGCATCGGAGCTCAGGGAATCGAGTGCCAGCGACCGGTCGGCGGCAACCAGCCCGCGCTCCAGCACGCTGTCCGCAAGCGGTCGGCCATCCCCCCAGCCCCAGTCGAGCCGGATCGCTTCGGCGAGGCCGATCTTCGCCCAGGCCGACGCGAGCCGGGTATCCGCCCGCGTTGCCGACTCGTATTCGCCGATCGCCCGCACCACGGATGACGGTGTGCGCTGTGCCAGCAACACGTCACCGCGCAGCAGATGATCGTAGGCCTCGTTGTTGCCGGTGGGCCGCGCCGAAATGGATGCCTGCTCGCCGGGCAGCAGGCGTCCCGCGATGCCTGTCGCGACGCCCCGGGCAATGTCTTCCTGGATGGCGAACACATCGCCGTCGCCGCGCTCGTACTGCTGGCCCCACACCCGGTCGCCGCTGGTGGCCCGCGCCATCTCGGCGGTCACCTGCAGCCGGTTTCCCGCGCGCTGCACGCCGCCCGTCACGATGTACGCCACACCAAGCGCCCGGCCGATTTCGGCCGGGTCCGCCTGCGTTGCCGCCGCGGCGTATCGGCGCACCAGGTAGCGCGACTTCACCGTCAGGCGCGGGATATCGCCGAGCTTGGCGATGATCGCCTCGGTCAAACCGACGGCGAGATAGGAGTCGGCGGTGTCACGCGACTGGTTTTCGAAGTACAGAACCGCGACGCTGTTGGGCGGCGCGGCCGCGGCCGCGCGAGCTGCCCGGCAAGGCGGAGGACTGCCGTCGGGACACTGGGCCCGCAGCGGAGTCGCGGCGATGAGGGCGGCTGCCATGCTGATGACGCGGTGCACGACAGAGATACTACCGCCAGGCGGTCAGGCCCGCGAGAACTCCGCCCGGTCGATCGCCGCCAGCTCCTCCGGGTCGAGCACCACGTTCGCGGCGGTGAGGGAATCGAGCGCGTGCGCCACGGAGCGGGCCGCCGGGATCGGGATCACGGTCTCCCCCTTCGCCAGCACCCAGGCGATGACCACGGCGTGCGCCGAAACGCCGTGGCGCTGCGCGATCGGCTCCAGGGCGGGGTGGCTGGGCAGTTTCCGGTTGAGCCGTCCGCCGCCGACGGGACTGTAGGCGAGGAAGCCGAGGTCCTCGCGCTCGCAGAACTTCACCACCCCTTCCCGCAGCGCTTCGCGGAAGAAGGGATTGAGCCGGTTCTGCACCGTGGCGACCGGTACCACGCGCATCGCTTCCTGGATCTCCTCGACCGAGACGTTCGACAGCCCGATCCAGCGGACCTTGCCGGCGCGCTGCAGGTCGCCCAGGACGCCTACGCTCTCGAGAAAGGGGATGGCGGGGTCGGGCGCGTGCAGCTGGTAGAGATCGATGCGGTCCACGCCCAGAGCCTTGAGCGAGCGGTCGCAGGCGGCGCGCAGGTGGGTCGGGTGCGCGTTGCGCTGCCAGCCGCCGCCCTGGCGCGTCATCCCGCCCTTGGTCGCCACCACCACGCCGCTGCGGTCTCCCTTCCAGCTGGCGAGGGCCTTCGCCATGAGCCGCTCGTTGTGCCCGATGTCGCGCTCGTCCTGGCAGTACACGTCGGCGGTGTCGAGGAGCGTCACTCCGCCGTCGAGCACCGCGTGCAGTGCGGCGATCGCCGTGGCTTCGTCGGGGCGGCCCGCGATCGAGAGCGGCATGCCACCGAAGCCGATGACCGTGACCGGGACGGCGCCGGGGCCCAGCAGGCGCGTGCGCATGGCGGAGATTGCCCGTCACCGCCGCGCTTGTCAACGCACCGCTCCGTCCTTACCTCTCTACGCCCATGAACGACACCTCCCGGCTGCTGATCGCCCTCCATTTTTCCGCCGACAGGCACCGGCACCAGCGCCGCAAGGACCGCAGCGCGTCGCCCTACATCAACCACCCCATCGAGGTGGCGACGGTGCTGGCGACGGTGGGCGGGGTCGCGGACCTCACCACGCTCATCGCGGCGCTGCTCCACGACACCATCGAGGACACCGCGACCACCGGCGAGGAGCTGGAGCAGAAGTTCGGGCGCGAGGTCCGCCTGCTGGTCGAGGAGATGACCGACGACAAGCGGCTGCCCCGGGGCGAGCGCAAGCGCGCCCAGATCGAGCACGCGCTCCACGCCTCGCACCGCGCCAAGCTCGTCAAGCTGGGCGACAAGATCTGCAATGTGCGCGACGTCACCCACGCGCCGCCCGACGGCTGGTCGGTGGAGCGACGGCGCGAGTACCTCGACTGGACCGAGCAGGTGGTGGCCGGATGCCGCGGTGCGAGCGCGGCGCTGGAGCGGCACTACGACCAGCTGCTGGCGGAAGGCCAGCGGGCGCTGAACGGCGCAAGCTGAAGTCTCACCGCCTTCGACGTATCTTCCCTCCATGCCCCCGTCCACGCTCGACCACCTGATGCCGCCGCAGGTCAAGAACGACGGCTTCTATCACGCCATCGTGAAGGTCGCGGCGACCCCGGGGGTGCGGACCATCCTCGAGATCGGGGCTTCGTCGGGGGAGGGCAGCACCGAGGCGCTGGTCGCCGGCGCGCTGGCCAATCCCGGGGGACCGCCGGCCATCCACAGTATCGAGGTCTCCAAGGCGCGCATCGGCCAGTTCCTCGACCGGTGGAAGGACCATCCCTTCGTGCATGGCTACAACACCTCGTCCGTCCCCTCGGCGAGCTTTCCGACCCGGGACGCGGTCACCCGCTTCTACCACGACGTGCGCTCGAAGCTGCGCAACGTGCGGCTCGAGAAGGTGCTGGGCTGGCTCCAGACCGACCTCGACTACCTCGCCAGCCACCCCGACCTCGACGCCCCCGGCATCCGGCGGATCAAGGAGAAGGCGAAGATCGCGGTATTCGACGCGGTGCTGATCGATGGCTCGGAATTCACGGGAGAGGCGGAGCTGCCGGAGGTTTACGGGGCGCGCTTCCTGATGCTGGACGACACCCGGAGCTACAAGAACTGGCGCAACATGAAGCGGCTCGACGAGGATCCGGCGTACCGGCGGATCAAGCGGAGCCGCTGGACCCGCAACGGCTGGGCGGTCTTCGAGCGCGCGCGCGCCTGATTCAGGCCGCCCCCGCGCGGGCCAGCAGCTGCTCGAGCATCGCTTTCGGCACCGCCCCCACCTGCCGCGCGACTTCCTTGCCCCGCTGGAATACGATCAGCGTCGGGATGCCGCGCACCCCGAAGCGCTGCGAGGTCGCCGGGTTGCGGTCGGTGTCGAGCTTCGCCACCAGGGTGCGCCCCCGCTGCTCGCGCGCGAACTCGTCGAAGACCGGCGCCATCACCTTGCAGGGCCCGCACCAGTCCGCGTAGAAATCCACCACGACCGGGACCTCGGCGTCCTGGATGACGCGGTCGAACGCGTCGTCGGTCACCGGCACCGGCCGGTCGAGAAGGATCGGCCGGCTGCAGCTCCCGCACTTGGGGTGATGGTCGGCGCGCGACAGGTCCACCCGGTTGAGCGTGCCGCAGAAGATGCAGGGCACCGTGGCGTGTCTGGCGGGGGCCGGCGCCGCGGTCATGGGACGAGGGTCAGTCCGCGGGAGCCGGTGAGAGGTCGGGGGCGGCGGCCGGCGCGGAGACTATGCGCCGCCCGGCGCGCCGCTGGAGGCCGTCGAGGTAGGTGTAGAAGACCGGCGTCACGTAGAGCGTGATCAGCTGGGAGAAGGCCAGCCCGCCCACCACCGCCAGGCCCAGCGGGCGCCGCGACTCGGCTCCCGCGCCCCACCCGATGGCGATCGGCAGCGTGCCCATCAGCGCCGCCATGGTCGTCATCATGATGGGCCGGAACCGCACGCTGGCCGCCTCGACGATCGCGTCGCGCGCCGATTTCCCGTGGTTCCGCTCGGCGTCGATCGCGAAGTCGATCATCATGATCGCGTTCTTCTTGACCAGTCCCACCAGCATGATGATGCCCACGAAGGCGTACACGCTCAGGTCGGTGCGGAAGATGAGCAGCGTGAGGAGCGCGCCGAAGCCCGCGAAGGGCAGCCCCGACAGGATGGTGAGCGGGTGGATGAAGTTCTCGTACAGGATTCCCAGCACGATGTAGATGACGAGCACGGCAAGCAGCAGCAGGACGCCGAGCCCCTGTTGGCTCGCCTTGAAGGCCTGCGCGGTGCCCGAGAACCCCGTGCTGATGGTGGCCGGCAGGGTCTGCCGGGCGGTCCGGTCGACCGCGTTCACCGCGTCGCCCAGCGCGGCGCCCACCGCGAGGTTGAACGACAGCGTGACCGATGGCAGCTGGCCGCTGTGGTTGACGCTCAGCGGGCCCACCGAGGGGCTGATGGTCGCCACCGACGACAGCGGCACCAGGGTGCCGCGGGGCGAGCGGATGTACAGCATGCTGAGCGCGCTGAGGTCGCGCTGGTAGCGCGGCAGCAGCTCCATGATCACCTGGTACTGGTTGTTGGGTGTGTAGATCTGCGACACCTGGTGCGAGCCGTAGGCGTCGTAGAGCGCGCGCTCGACCTGCTCCACGGTGAGCCCCAGGGCGGCCACCCGGTCCCGGTCGATGTGCACCTGGATCTGCGGATTCTTGATCTGGAGGTCGCTGGTGACGTCGCGCAGCATCGGCAGCGCGCGCAGCCTCGACTCGAGCGTCGCCGAGCCCTCGTACAGCACATCGATGTCCGAGCCCTGGAGCGTAAACTGGTACAACGTCTTGGTGGGCCGGCCGCCGATGCGGATCGCCTGCGGGAGGCTGATGAACGTCCGCATCCCCGGAATGGCGTTCAGCTTCCGGGTCAGCTCGCGTGACACCTCCTCGGCGCTGGGCCGCTGGCTGCGCGGCTTGAGTCGCATGCTGATCCGGCCCTGGTTGCCGCCGCCGACCGACGACATGAAGTGCTCGACGTAGGGGTCCTGGGCGACGATGGCGGCGACCTGCTGCTGGTAGGGCACCATCGCGTCGTACGAGCTGCCCTCCGCCGCCTCCGTGGTCCCGCTGAGGAAACCGATGTCGTCGTTGGGGATGAAGCCCTTCGGTATCACCACGAAGAGCGCCACGGTGCCCGCCAGGATCGCGCCGGAGAAGGCCAGTGCGTGGCCCCGGTGATCCATGACCCAGCCCAGGCTCCGCTGGTACACGCCCAGCACGCGCTGGTAGGCGCGCTCGGTGGCCTGGTAGAGGCGACCGTGATGTTCTTCCCTGGGCGGCTTGAGGAACCGGCTGCACAGCATCGGCGTCAGGGTCAGCGACACGAAGCCCGAGACCAGGATCGCGGCGCCGATGGTAACGGCGAACTCGTGGAACAGCCGACCCAGGATCCCGCCCATGAAGAGCACCGGGATGAAAACCGCGGTCAGCGAGAGTGTCATCGAGAGGATCGTGAAGCCGATTTCCCTCGCGCCCGTGAGGGCGGCTTCCATGGGCCGCTTTCCCATCTCCATGTGGCGGACGATGTTCTCGAGCATCACGATGGCGTCGTCGACGACGAATCCCACGGAAAGGGTGAGCGCCATCAGCGAGAGGTTGTCGAGGCTGTAGCCCATCAGCGCCATGACGGCGAAGGTGCCCACCAGCGAGAAGGGCAGCGCCAGACTCGGGATGATGGTCGCCGAGAGGTTGCGCAGGAACAGGAAGATCACCGCCACCACGAGCCCGAGCGTCACGAGCAGCGTGAGCTTCACGTCGTGGACCGACTCGCGGATCGACTGCGAGCGGTCGAACATGGTCTCGATCTTCACCGACGCCGGCAGCGTGGGCGCCAGCGCCGCGATGGCCGCCTTCACGCCGTCGGCCACGGCGACGGTGTTGGTCCCGGGCTGCTTCTGGATGGAGAGGGAAATCGACCGGGTGCCGTCGAACCAGCTCGCGGTCCGGTTGTTTTCCACGTCGTCGAGCACCAGGGCCACGTCCTGGAGCCGCACCGGGGCGCCGTTGCGGTAGGTCACGATCAGCTGGCGGAAGGCCGGGGCGCTTTCGATCTGCCCGTCGGCGCGCACCGTGTACGCGGTCCGCGGTCCCCAGAGAATGCCGGTCGGCAGGTTGGGGTTGCCGGCGTCCACGGCCTGCGACACCTCGTCCACCCCGATGCCGCGGGCCACCAGCGCCTGCGGGTCGAGCTGGACGCGCACGGCGTACTTCTGCGAGCCCATCACCTGCACTTGCGCCACGCCCGACACCGTCGAGATGCGCTGGGCGAGGTAGGTCTGCGCGTATTCGTCGAGCGTCGACAGCGGGAGCGTCGATGAGCTCAGCGACATATAGAGGATCGGCTGGTCGGCCGGGTTCACCTTCTGATACGACGGCGGCGTGATCCCCTGCGGGAGCTGGCGCAGTGTCTTCGAGATCGCGGCCTGCACGTCCTGGGCCGCGGCGTCGATGTCGCGCGACAGGTTGAACTGGAGCGTGACCGAGGTGTTGCCCTGGCCGCTCGAGCTGGTCATGGCGTCGAGGCCCGCGATGGTCGAGAACTGCTTCTCCAGCGGCGTCGCGACCGCGGAGGCCATGGTCTCGGGGTTGGCGCCGGGGAGGCCGGCGTTCACCTGGATCGTCGGGAAATCGACGTTGGGCAGGTCGCTCACCGGGAGCGTCCGGTAGCCCATGATGCCGAAGAGCAGGATCGCCAGCATGACCAGCGTGGTGGCGACCGGCCGGCGTATGAACAGGCCGCTCACGGAGTGGTCCTCGAGCTGCCCGCGGGTGCGGCGGGCGCCCGGGCACCCAGCGTGCTGGTGCCCGATGCCGCGGCGCCCTTCACCTCGACGCGCGCCCCCTGGGTGAGACGGAGTTGGCCATCGGTCACGACCGTCATCCCCGGCTCCACACCCGCCGCGATCACCGCGACGCTGTCGATGGTACGCGCCACCGTCACCGGCCGCTGCTTCGCGGTGCCGTCAGCCTCCACCGTGAAGACGTAGGTGCCCTGCTGTCCCGTCATGATCGCGGTCGCGGGCACGATCGTCGCATCGCTCTGCACGCCGAGCACCAGCGTCACGTCGACGAACTCGCCGGGCCACAGCGCGCCGGTGGTGTTCGAGAAGCGCCCCTTCAGCATCACCGTGCCGGTCGCCGAGTCCACGTGGTTGTCGACGAACGACAGCAGGCCCTCGATGCCGGGCGCGTCGTCACGCCCGCCTTGCCGGGCCACGACCTGGAGCGGCGCGCCCCCGCGGCTCCGACGCTGGAGCTCGGGTAGCTGCGAGGCCGGCACGGCGAAGCGGACCAGGATCGGGCGCAGTTCATTGATCGTGACCAGCGGCTGGGTGCCGTTGGCCCGCGCCAGGTTGCCTTCCTTCACGAGGAGGCTCCCGGTGCGCCCGGAAATGGGGGCCCGCACCGTCGCGTACTCGACATTCAGCCGCCCGACAACCAGCGCCGCGGAGTCGGAGCGCACCGTCGCCGCCAGGGCGTCGCGCGCCGCCTGCTTCTGCTGGAAGTCCTCGATGGTGCCGAGCCCGCCCACCTGGAGCGCGTGTGCGCGCTCGGCCTCCCGCTCGGCATTGGCGAGCTGTACCACATCGCGACTGAGGTTGGCTTCGACCTGCTGGAGCGCCGCCTCGTAGGGCCGCGGGTCGATCTCGAACAGCACCTGGCCCTGCCGGACCTCGTCGCCCTCGTTGAAGTGCACGTGCTGGAGGAGCCCGCCCACCTGGGCCGTCACCTCCACCGTGTTCATCGGCTCCACTGTGCCGGTTGCCGGGACGTGGTAGGGCACCGCCCGCCGCTCGGCCCGCCCCACGCTGACCGGGGCCTTGGCCTGGGGCGGTGGTTGCCGGCTGTTGCAGCCCGCGGCGCCGCCCGCGGTGAGGAGCAGCACGGCGATCCACGCGGGCCGCGTGGCAAGGCGAACGCTGGACACTGCGCCTTCAGAATGCATCGTGGTTCCCGGTCTGGCCGTTGGTGCTACCTTTAAAGATATGACGGGACCTTCCCCAAGACGGAAAACCGATTACCGGAACGCCTGGGCGGAAGCCCGCGCCCTGGTCTGGCAGTACCGCTGGCGCCTGGCCCTCGGGCTGGTGCTCATGCTCATCAGCCGGGTAGCCGGGCTGGTTCTTCCGGCCGTCCCGAAATACCTCATCGACGACGTCATCGGCAAGCACCAGGCCGACCTGCTGCCCAAGCTCGTCCTGGCCGTTGGCCTCGCCACCGTGGTGCAGGCCGTGACCTCGTTCGCCCTCTCCCAGGTGCTCGGCGTCGCGGCCCAGCGGGCCATCACCGAAATGCGCAAGCAGGTGCAGGAGCACGTCTCCCGTCTGCCGGTGAGCTACTTCGACAGCAGCAAGACGGGCATCCTCATTTCGCGCATCATGACCGACGCCGAGGGGATCAGGAACCTGGTCGGCTCCGGGCTGGTGCAGCTGGTCGGCGGCCTGGTCACGGCGGTGATCGCGATCGGCTACCTCTTCTACCTGAACTGGCACATCACCACCGTCACGCTGACGGTGCTGATCGTCTTCGGCGGCGGGATGGCCACCGCCTTCAACCGGCTCCGCCCGCTGTTCCGCGAACGCGGCAAGATCAACGCCGAGGTCACGGGCCGGCTCAATGAAACGCTGGGCGGTATCCGGGTCGTGAAGGCCTATACGGCCGAGCGCCGCGAACGTTACGTCTTCGCGACCGGGGCGCACCGCCTCTTCCGCAACGTCGCCAAGTCCATCACCGCCGTCTCGGGAACCGGCGCCTTCGCGTCCCTGGTGGTCGGCGCGATCGGCGTCCTGATGATCTGGTGGGGCGGCCGCGCCGTCCTGGCCGGCACCATGACCGTCGGCGAGCTCTGGACCTACGCCATCTTTACGGGCTACATGGCGATGCCGTTGATCCAGATCGCGTCCATCGGTACCCAGATCACGGAGGCCTTCGCGGGGCTGGACCGGATCCGCGAGATCCGCTCGATGGCGACCGAGGACAAGGACGATGCCATTCTCGAGCCGGCCGGCACGCTCCGGGGCGAAGTGCGTTTCGACGACGTTTCATTCGCCTACAATCCCGGCACCGACGTACTGCGCCACATCAACTTCACGGCGCCGGCGGGCACCACGACCGCGCTGGTGGGCAGCTCCGGGTCGGGCAAGAGCACGCTGATCGGGCTGGTGATGGCCTTCAACCGCCCCCGCGAGGGGCACATCCGGGTGGACGGACGCGACCTCGCGTCGATCCGCCTGCGCGAGTATCGCCGGGCCCTCGGCGTGGTGCTCCAGGACAACTTCCTCTTCGACGGCACGGTGGCCGAGAACATCGCCTTCTCCAGGCCCCACGCCGAGCGTGCGGAGGTTGAAGCGGTGGCCAAGGTCGCCAATGCCGACGAATTCATCCGTGGGTTTCCCCAGGGCTACGACACCATCGTGGGCGAGCGGGGGATCAAGCTGTCGGGCGGCCAGCGCCAGCGCATCGCGATCGCCCGCGCGATCCTCGCCGATCCCCGGATCCTGATCCTCGATGAGGCCACCAGCTCGCTCGACAGCGAAAGCGAGGCGCAGATCCAGGACGGCCTGCGCAGCCTGCGGAAGGGACGCACCACCTTCGTCATCGCCCACCGGCTCTCGACGATCGTGACGGCGGACCAGATCCTGGTGCTCGAGAACGGGGAAATCGTCGAGCGGGGCAACCATCGCGAGCTGCTCGGCGTCGGCGGCCGCTATCGGCAGCTCTACGACCGGCAGTACAAGGTGGAGCTCGACCGCTTCATCAATCCCGGCGAGGACTTCACGCCGGAGCCCGAGGCGGAACGGGTCAAGGTGGGGG
>JBGOSS010000050.1:0-25104 GCA_041476105.1 Gemmatimonadota bacterium | reverse complement strand
GTCAGGAGTACAACGCCTGGAGCGGTGATGGAGGCAATCCGCCGGAGCACGAAACCATCCTCTTCTTCACCCGCCTGCTGGCCGGGCCGATGGACTTCACGCCGGGGATCTTCGACCTCCTGGAGCAGAGTTCCGGGCACGCGCGCCAGCCGTGGGAGCCGCGGGTGCGCACCACGCTGGCCAAGCAGCTCGCGCTCTACGTGGTGCTCTACTCGCCGCTCCAGATGGCGGCCGATCTGCCCGAGAATTACGAGCACCAGCCCGCCTTCCAGTTCATCCGCGACGTCGCCGTGGACTGGGACACGACCCGCGTGCTCGACGCCCGGATCGGCGACTACGTGGTGGTCGCGCGCCGCGAGCGCGGCGGCCAGACCTGGTTCCTGGGCGCCATCACCGACGAGCAAGCCCGCACCTTCGACGTCCCGCTCTCGTTCCTGACGCCGGGCCGGCGCTACATCGCCGAGATCTATGCCGACGGCCCGAACGCGAATTGGCTGGACAATCCCCTGCCCGTCACCATCACGCGGCGCGCCGTGACCTCCGCGACCCGGCTGCGCGTCGTCCTGGCGCCGGGCGGAGGCCAGGCGATCCGCATCCGACCCGTCGCTCCTTGACCGATGAGCTGAAAGCGCTCCGATCCCTCGCCAAGGCGATGGGCGTCCACACCCGCTACACCGATGGCCTTGGCAAGCGCGTCACGGTGGCGCCGGAGACGCTGGTTCGCGTCTGCGCCGCGATGGGCGCCCCCCTCGCCCGCCCCGGTGATGCCGCCGGAGCATTGCGAGCCCATCGCGCCAAAAGGAACATCGGGGTGGTGCCGCCCGTGCTCGTCGCCTGGGACGGAGCCCTGCCTCCCCTCGCGATCTCTGAAAACGGCCCCGTCCATGCGGAGCTGCACCTCGCGGACGGCAGCGTCGCCCCGCTCAATCGCCCGCTTCCGTCGGGCTACCACCGCCTGACGGTCGAGGCCTCGGGGAAACGCTACACGTCGACGGTCATCGCTGCACCCCTGCAAGCGTGGCGTCGCCCCGGGTCGCATCGAAGCTGGGGGGTCAGTACGCACCTCGCCGCCCTTCGCTCGGCGCGCAGCCGCTCGCTGGGCGATCTCCGGGACCTCCAATCGGTCTGTCGCTGGGTCCGCGAGCGGGGCGGCGACCTGGTCACCGTCCTCCCCCTGTTGCCTACTTTCAACGAGGAGCCGCCGGAGCCCAGCCCGTACTCCCCGGTGAGCCGGCTCTTCTGGTCCGAGCTGATCCTCGATCTGGAGAACGCCCACCGACCATCGGCCATCTCCTCGACCCTCGACGTGACCCGGGCCGACGCCGAGGTCAGGGCGGCCCTCTCCGACTACCCGACTCCCGACTCGTCACTTCTGGACGAGGAGCTGGTTCGCTACGCGCGTTTCCGTGGCGCGCAGGCCCGGCTCGGGAGGAACTGGCGGGACTGGCCGGCCTCGGCCCGGTCCGGAACGCTCGAGCCCGGCCACGTCGATGCCGAGGTGGAGCGCTTCCACCTCGTGGCGCAAACGATGGTGCGAGGGCAGCTCCACGATTTCAGGCAGCAGCTGGAGCAGGGCGGGATGCGCCTGGGGCTGGACCTCGCGGTGGGCGTGCATTCGGACGGTTACGACCCGTGGTCCCGGCAGACGCTGTTCGGCGAGGGGATGTCGGTGGGCGCCCCTCCCGACGCCGGCTTCCCGAGCGGTCAGGACTGGGGCTTCTCTCCGGTGCTTCCCGAGGCGTCCCGCCGCGAGGGTCACCAGTACGTGGCGGCGTCCATCCGGCACCAGGCGGGTCTGGCCGGGGTGCTCCGGGTGGACCACATCATGGCCTGGACCCGCCTCTACTGGATCCCCCACGGGTTCGGGCTGCACCAGGGGACCTACGTCTCGTATCCCGCCGAGGAACTCTTCGCCATTCTCACCCTGGAGTCGGACCGCCACCGGTGCGAGGTGGTGGGCGAAAACCTGGGGAACGTTCCTCGCGAGATCGACGCGGCGCTTCCGCGGCACCGGATCTGGGGGATGTACCTGGCGCAGTTCCAGGCCCCGATCGGCGAGGCCGTCGTCCCCCCGACCGCCGCCGACATGGCCCTTGTGGGCACGCACGACACGCCCACCTTTGCGGGGTGGCTCGCCGGCAACGACATCGCCGAGCGGGTTCGGCACGGCCTCCTGGCCGAGGACGCCGCCCCAGGCGTGCTCGCGGAGCGGGCGAAGGTCACACAGTGGCTTGCCGGGCGGCTGGGTCGCCGCGTGGAGGAGCCCCGAGCGTTCCTGGCCGAGCTGCTGGAATGGCTCGGCCGGTCCGACAGCCCGCTGGTGGTCCCCTGGCTCGAGGATCTCTGGCTCGAGGAGCACGCGGTGAATCTGCCCGGGACGCGATCGTCGCAGCGGCCGAACTGGCAGCGCCCCATGCGGAGACTGCTCGACGAGGTCTTCAGCGACCCCGAGGTTGACGAGCTGCTCCGTCGCCTCCAACACGCTCGCCACCCCTGAGGCCGAGGTCCACGATGGGATCACCCGCTGCCACCGTTCCCGGCGCCGTCCGGCCCAAGCCGCGGCTCACGTTCTGGGAAATCTGGAACATGAGCTTCGGCTTCCTGGGCATCCAGATCGGTTTCGCCCTCCAGAACGCGAACGTGAGCCGGATCTTCGAGACGCTCGGCGCCAAGGTCGAGAACATTCCGATCTTGTGGATCGCCGCCCCGGTGACCGGACTCCTGGTCCAGCCCGTCGTCGGCTACTTCAGCGACCGCACCTGGAACCGCCTGGGCCGGCGGCGTCCGTATTTCCTCGGCGGGGCGATCCTCGCCTCGCTGGCGCTGCTGGTCATGCCGAACTCGCCGGCACTCTGGGTCGCGGCCGGGATGCTCTGGATCATGGACGCCTCCATCAACATCTCCATGGAGCCGTTCCGGGCCTTCGTGGGCGACAACCTCCCCGCGGCACAGCGCACCACCGGGTTCGCCATGCAGAGCTTCCTCATCGGCACCGGCGCGGTTGCCGCCTCGATGCTCCCCTGGCTCCTCACCAGGTTCGGGGTGGCCAACGAGGCACCGGCACACACCATCCCCGACTCGGTGCGTCTCTCCTTCTACCTCGGTGCCGCGGTCTTCTTCGCGGCGGTGCTGTGGACGGTCCTCAAGTCGAAGGAGTACGCGCCCGAGGTGATGGCTTCGTTCGAGGAGAACCAGGCGCGGGAGGGACTGGTCAGGGAGCGACGGACGGCGGAGGAGTTCGCGCGCAACGGCGGCGTGCAGATCCGCTTCGGCGTGATCCTCCTCGTCGTGGGCACGCCGCTCAGCATCTGGCTGGCGCGCGCGGCGATCTACCAAGTCATGATCCTCTCGGCCGGACTCGGCGTCGTCGGCGTGCTGCTCATCGTGAGCGGGTTGATGCAGCGTGGTGGACGATACGACAACGGCTTCGTCACCATCCTCAATGATTTTCAGGACATGCCGCGGACCATGAAGCAGCTGGCCTGGGCGCAGTTCTTCTCGTGGTTTGCCCTCTTCGCGATGTGGATCTACACCACGGCGGCGGTGACCAGCCGCCTGTACGGCACTACCGACACGACCTCGGCGCTCTACAACGAAGGGGCTAACTGGGTGGGCGTCGGCTTCGGCGCGTACAACGGCGTCGCGGCCCTGGTGGCCTTCGCCATCCCGCCCCTGGCGAAGTGGTCCAGTCCGAAGATTGCCCACGTCATCTGCCTGACGTGCGGCGCGCTGGGGTTGTTCTCGATCTATTTCCTCCCGGACCCCCGATACCTGCTGGGCTCCATGGTGGGCGTCGGGATCGCCTGGGCCAGCATCCTCGCGATGCCCTATGCGATCCTGACCGGTTCGCTTCCGCCCTCGAAGCTGGGATACTACATGGGCGTCTTCAACTTCTTCATCGTCATTCCCCAGATCGTCGCGGCGGCCCTGCTGGGCTTCTTCGTCGGGCACTTCTTCCATGGGGAAGCCATCTATGCCCTGCTGATCGGCGGCGCGTCGTTCCTGCTGGCGGCCGCGCTCATGCTGCGGGTGCAGGACCAGGACGACGTGCGCGCGTGAAGCGGCCCGTCCTTACTCACCGGGGGATTCCATGGCGCGAGCAGTAGATGGTGTGATCACCGGCTGGGACGACGCGTCCCGCCAGTTCCGGACCTCGGACGTCACCGTAAAGGGATTCCGCCTGAAGGCCGACGCCGGCGAGGAGATCAGCGTTCCCGAAATGAAGATGCAGTCGGCCACGTGGAGAGTGCTTGGCAGCGGCGCGCGCGGGCGATTCTACCTGGCCTCGGGCCGGGGGCTCAAGCCGACCGTCTACGGCGTCCGCCTCGCCGACGGCACGCAGGCATTCGACGGCAACACCGGCTTCGACATGTGGCTCGTCGCGGGGATGTACCTGGTCCTGGGCATCGCGTTCTTCTGGACCATCATCGGGCTGGTGGTCGCCTGGCTGGGCTGGAAGATCGTCCGCCAGATGCGCGATGCCAAAGCCGCGCAGGCGCTGTTCGAGGCCGACGCGGCCCGAAGCTGAGGCGCGAGCGAGCCCAGGCTGGGCGCGGCGAGCAGGAGCAGCGATCCCGTGCCCATGGCGCGAGGCAGGTGTACGCGCATTGGACCGGAGGGTATCATGGGCCATCAGGCGTGGGAGCGGAAGCCCCCGGGCGCCGGAACTCGCGCTGGTGCGGATCAATCTCTATGGTATCCGGTGTATTCGTGAGGCAAGACACCACCAGAGGAGCCTGTTCCATGCCTGCACTCCGGAGATCGACCGCCCTGGCAGTGTTTCTGGCCGCCGCGCCGGGCGCCGTCGCGCTCGCCCAGGCTCCACCTCGCTCGGCGGACAGTCCCTGTTACCATGCGCGCCCCAAGCCCGCGTGCAGTGTGTTCTTCCTGACCAATGCCGGCGTCTACATCCAGTCCCCACGAGGCGGCGGGGGGACGCCGCTTCGCGGGATGGTGGACTGGGGCGTGATGGCGAACGTGAGCCCGCGCCATGCGATCGGCGCCTCCTGGTTCGTGACCCTGGACCAGGACGACTTCACGACCGGGCCGGTGCTCCGCTACCGCCGCTGGTTCGAGCACAATCGCTCGCTCGACATCACGCTCGGGACCCCGGTAGCCGCCAGCCAGCTCAAGTCCGGCTCCCTCCTCGGCGCCGTCAAGTACAACCCGGTGCACTGGGTCAGCTTCGGGGTCCGGCCGGAGTATCTGCGCTATTCGGATTACATCTGCGGCCCGGCGAACTGCGCCCAATCCCTCAGGACGTCCGTGCGGGTCGCCGCCGGAGCGGAGATCGGCTGGGCCCCAGGCCTCGTTCTGTCACTCGGCGGGGGTGTCGTGCTCGGGCTCCTGGTACTCGCCCTGGCCGGAGTCGACTAGCAGGAGGTCACGCCCTTTCGTAGGTTGAAGAGTCCTGGCAGGTGGCGGTAGCCACTCAGACGTGAGGTACCTATGCTTGGGTCGTTCCTGGTAGACCCCATTCGCGCCGCGATGTTTGCTGTGGCCCACCTCCTGGGCGGCAGCATTGGGGCCGGCGTGATCACGGTGTCATTCCTGCTTCGCGTGGCACTGCTGCCCCTGACGCTGCGGCTGGCGCGCCGGGCCAACGCGCAACAGCGCATTCTCCAGTCTATCAAGCCCCAGCTGGCCCTACTCGGAAAGCGACATGCCAAGGACCCCGAAGCGCTCTGGCGCGAAACCCGCGCGCTGCATCGCCGCGTCGGCTTCAAGTCCTTCGATTCACCGGCGCTCCTGGGGAATCTCGCGCGCCTACCCGTCCTGGGCGGCATCTACGGCGCGCTGCGTCAGCTTGGATCCGCGCGGTCGTTTGTCTGGATTCCGGATCTGGCGCGGCCCAACGTGCCGCTCGCATTGCTGGTGGCCTCGATGTCCGGCGCAGCCGCCTACCTCGGCAGCCAGGCAGCAACGGAATCGGGCCGGCCGGCGGCCGTCGCGGCCCTGCTCGCGGGCGCGATCGGCCTGGCCTTCTTCTGGCATCTGTCGTCGGCGCTGGTCCTCTCGTGGGGCGCCAGCTCCGTGGTCGACCTCGCCCAGAGTGCGCTCCTGGTGCGGGAGCGACGCCGGCTCTTGACGCAGCCCAGCTAGGCCTGCGGAGGCACCACCTTCCTTCATGACCATGCAGCGCTATCCCCTCGCCCTCTTCCTGCTGGTCGCCATCGCACTCACCTTGTCCGGACTCGCGCCCTACGACCGCGCCACCTGGTGGCTGGAGATTTTTCCGATCCTGATCGGGGCGCCGATCCTGGTGGTAACCCACCGCCGCTTTCCGCTCACCCCCATGCTGTACACGCTCCTGGCGGTCCATGCCCTCATCCTCATGGTGGGAGGGCACTACACCTACGCCCGCGTGCCGCTCGGATTCTGGGTCCAGAACTTCTTCGGCTTCACCCGCAACCACTATGACCGCCTCGGCCATTTCGCCCAGGGCTTCATCCCGGCCATCCTGGTGCGCGAGATCCTCCTGCGCACCTCGCCGCTCCGCCCCGGCCGCTGGCTCTTCGCGCTCGTCACGGCGATGTGCCTGGCCTTCAGTGCGTGCTACGAGTTCATCGAGTGGTGGACCGCGCTGGCCGGTGGGCAGGGCGCCGAGGCCTTCCTGGGGACGCAGGGCGACGTGTGGGACACCCAATGGGACATGTTCTTCGCGCTGATCGGTGCGATCACCGCGCAGCTCGTACTCGCCAGAACGCATGACCGCGCGCTGCGAACATTGCTGGGCCCCGCCGAGGCTGCCGCCGCCTGACGAGGCGGAGAATCGGTCAGGCGCGGCGCAGCACGAAGTACGGCTGGTTCAGCAGGTCCGGCGCGAACCCGGGATAGAGCCAGGCCTGCCCCGCCCCGTCCTTCAGCTCGAAGTAGTACTGGAGCGGCCAGGGTGAATCGGTGTAGGCCGCCGGAATGCTCGCCCCATAGACCCCGCCCCGCGCTTCCATCTCGAGCGCCTCGTAACGCTCCGCCTGATTGACGTGACGGTAGACCAGCCGCACCGATGCCGGCGTTCGGCTCGTCACCGTGACCGCGATCGCCACGCCCGCCCCCGGCCGGAAACCCGGCGGCGGCATGTGCGAGCAGGCCGCCGTTGGCCGACGCGATGGTCCCAGCGCCTCTTCGATCGCCGCGGCGACCCGCGGATCCTCGCCGCTAACCGCCGCCACCAGCCGCTGCGCCATCTGCTCGATGTCCGCATCGATCCCCGCGAGCCGGTCGGCCCACTGGCCCCGTTCCGAGAACCGGTCGCTCATGGAGAGATCCGCCTGGTAGACGCCACGCGCCCGCTCGGCCACCTCCGCCCACGCCGCCCGCGCGCGGCGGTAGGCGCCTAACGCTTCGACCAGCGCCCGCCGGTCGCCGCTGCGCTCGTAGACGGCGTACAGCACCCCGCTCCGCAATTGCGCCGCGAAGAACCGCCCCAATCCCGCCAGCATCGCCACGTCGATGGCGATCCTGAGCTGCTCGGGCGACGCCGGCGTGCCCGCCCGCGTCAGATCTTCCGCCGCGCCCCGGGCCAGGTCGTCCAGCCACTGGGCCACCTCGACCGGCGAGTACTTCCCGCTCCGCTCTCCCCGCAGCAGTTCCTCGGCGAAACTGCTCGACGTCGAGAAGAGTTGCGGGTCGAGCGGACTCACATGCTGGAAGGTGGTCGGCGAGCCGGTATCGAAGTAGGGATTGCGCGACGATTCCGAGACCATCGGCTGGTTCCAGTAGATCTCCGGCCAGTAGGCGTCGCACGCCGCCGAGGGGAGGTGCGCGCTGGTGACGATCGGGAGGATGCGGCTGGCACGGGCCAGCCCCGATGCCAGGGCGCGGGCCGATGCATCGCTGCCTGACGCGCGGCCCACCACTTCGGCGGCGGTGCCGGGATCGTAGGTCATCCGTCCCCAGCTCCGATACCAGTGCCCGTACTTCTCCCAATCGTCGCGTGGCGCGAGGCGGTCACCGAGATAGCCGCCACGCCTTCCGGTCCCCGTCCCGCGACGCCCCCGGCAGGTCAGCGGCTCCATGAGATCGGCACCGGTCATGCCGCAGAACTGGAAGGCGCGCGAAGCGGCCGCCGAAAATGCGGGGTCGCCCCAGGCGAGCAGGCGCTGGGTTCCCGAGAAGACGCGCGGCCGGACGGTATACGTCCGATCCTCGCGAAGCAGGTCGGCGTAGCCATAGCGCGTGAAGACGCGTGCCCCCTCGCTCAGCGTCATCAGCCCCGCGCCGGTGCGCCCCGGCACCGGCATCTCCAGCTCGCGGATCGCCGCCTGGTGATACGGCATGCCGAGGTGCTCGGCGGCGAACTTCGGCGACAGGTTGACCGGCATCCCGGTCGCGAGGGCGCGCGCGATCATCGTCGCGTCGATGCCCTTGGCGTGCAGATCGATTTCGACGGTGCGCCCGCACCGCGCGACGCCGTCGAAGACCGTGCCCCAGAAGTCGTAGCTGCCCTCGGCGATGCCGCTCTCGCCGTGGATGCGCAGCGCCACCGACGAGATCGCCGGGCAGGCGCGCAGCACCGCGGTGAGCGCGTCGCGGCAGTACGCCGCGTGCGTATCGGCCGGGAGCCCTTCGACGAGGTAGCGCGCGTCGGGGCTGTTGATCAGCTGGTAGCCGTGCATCCAGATGCCCAGCTGGAAGTCGAGGCCGCGCAGGGCGGCCTCCTCGCTGATGAACCGCAGCGTCTCCAGGTTCCGATCGCGCTCCGCGTCCGGGAGGTTCGTCACCCGCACGGCGTAGCCCGGCACGGAGAGAAGGAACGGATAGAGGAAGAGGAGGTACGAGTCGGCCACGCGCTGGAGGCTGTCGTAGCCGAGTCCGAAGGCGAGGTGAAGCCGGTTGAAGCGGTGGGTCGCCAGCATGGTGAGGTAGCGTGGCCACATCTCGCGATCGTGGAACCACGGCCGGTCGAGCGCCTCGCTGGTGAACTGGCGCATGACGCTGCGTACGACGTTGGCGGGACGTTGGGCCACGGGCCGCGGGAGGGTGAGCGACGCAAGCGGCGTAACACCTGCCGAGTGCACGCGGTCGCCAAGCTCGAGGAGCGCGTAGGCCAAGCCGCGACTGTCGGCGCCACAGGCGAGCAGCACCCGGCGGCCCGAGGCGCGGGTCTGGAGCAGGACCAGGCTCTCGGGGACCTCGGGCGCGGAAACGCCCGCGCGGGTCAGCGCCGCAGCGGCCACTGGCGCCGTGGGGCCTGACGCGACGATGCAGAGGTCGCCCGCGCCCGCCTGCTCGAGCCGCTCGATGGTGCGCACCGTGACGCCGGCATCGGCGAGGCGCCGCCCCAGCTCGGCGAGGGCCCACCGCGCCGGAGGGGCGGAGGCGACGGGATCGGTGGGATCCGCCACCAGCAGGGCGAGGGGACTCTGGCCCGAGCGCCCCGAGCCGATTCGGCTGCCCGCCAGCGCGGCGCCGCCCAGCCCCGCCCGAAGAAAATCGCGCCTGTTCATCTGCCGGGTAAGCATACCAGCGGCCTCGTGGTTTTGCTGTATACTTGTCACCTGTGACGGCCGCCGACTGCCATTGCATGACACCGCCCGTTGACTACCGCGACTACGATACGGAGGACATCGGCGTCGACACCGCCCGGGGACATTTCGCCGAGGTCAGCATCGACACCTGCAAGCAGTGCGGCAAGCAGTGGCTCAACTACCACTACGAGCTCGAGGCCTTCTCCAAGTCGGGTCGCTGGTACCGCGGGCTCATCACGGCGGAGCAAGTCAAGGATGTAACTGCTGCCGGCGCTTTGAGGATGCTCGCGGGCCTTCCCTGGTACTTGTATGGTGGCAGCTACTTCAACACCAGCGGCGAGCGCAGCGACGCACCTCTCAACCTCGACCAAGCCTAGAGTGGGCCAGCGCGGCCGTTTGCGGATCGCGCTCGTCCTCGCGACGGCGGTGGCCGCTCGTGGCGCCGCGGCGCAGGCTCCACCGTCCGACCCGGGGCGCCACCTCGTCCAGATCACCAGCACCGCCGACGGCTCGCCACAGCCGTCATACCTCACGCTGCCCACCGGCTTCGACGCCTCGTCGGGCGCGCGGCCGCTGCTGGTAGTGCTGCACACCTGGAGCTTCGATCTCGAGCAGCGGCAACCGGAGCTGGAGGCCGACGCCGACGCGCGCGGCTGGATCCTGCTGGCGCCCAACTTCCGCGGCCGGAACGACCATCCCGGCGCCTGCGGCTCAGCGCTGGCGCAGCAGGACATCCTCGACGCGGTGGACTGGGCGCGGGCGCATTACCCGGTGGACGGCCGGCGCATCTACCTCACCGGCATGTCGGGCGGCGGCTACCTGACGATGCTCGTTGCGGCACGCCATCCCGAGCGATGGGCCGCCGCGAGCGCCTGGGTGGGCATCAGCGACCTCGCGACCTGGTACACCACCCATGCGGCGGACACCTACGGCACGATGATGCGGCAATGCCTGGGCGGCGCACCCGGCGACGGCGACAGCCTGCGCGCCGAGTACGATGCGCGCTCGCCGCTCCGCTACCTCGGCCGGGCATCAGCCGTGCCGTTCGACCTCGCGGCCGGTGTGCGCGATACGGTGGTGCCGCCCATCCACACCCTGCGGGCCTTCAATGCCTTGGCGCGCGCCGGCGGCACGCCGCCCATCAGCCAGGTCGAGATGAACCAGCTGGTGCGAGACCGGCATCTCACGCGGCCGGCTGCGGCGGATACGTCGAGCGATTCGTTGGTGGGCAAGGCGGTCGCGTTGCGGCGCACGGCGGGGCCGAGCCGCGTGACGATCTTCGATGGGGGGCACGAGTGGGTGCCGCGCGCCGCACTGGCGTGGCTCGCGGACCGACAGGGAACGACGCCCCGCTATGTCACCACGGGCCTGTTCATCGCGTCGATCGAGGAAGGGGCGCGCATCTTCACCCCTGCCCGACTGCTGCCGTTCGAGCATCCCGAAGCGCTGGGTCATGAGTTCCCCACCGTGCTCCAGCTTCACGGCGGCGAGGACCAGGTGCTCCTGGTCATTGGGCAGGCCGTGGGCCTTCGCCTGGGTGCGACATTGCAGCGCTACCCCACGCAACCCGACACCCTCTGGCCTTACGCGCCGTTCGCGCCACCGCCGGTGGGGGAAATCCGCGCGGCGCCCGTGGTGACGCAGCGGGGCGCGGACGCGCCGCTGCCCGGCCTGCGGGCCGTGGCGGTGGTCGACCGCTTTCCCGTCAGCTTCATCGTGGATACGCGGGGCCTGTCGCTGGCCGACCGCCACATGCGCCAGGCGACGACCATGGGCCTCGACGTGACTCGCGCCGAGTTTTTCGCCGCCCTGATGCAAGCGGCGCAGGCGGCGCCGGCGATTGGGCCAGCCGTCATCGTCTATGCCCGATAGCCCCCGCGCGTAAGACGCGCGGCTCGGCAAGGCCGCTGCTCAGAGCGGCGACGAGCAGATCGAGGCGGCCTCCCCCCCGCGAGTAAGACTCGCGGCTCGGCAAGGCCGCCGCTGATAGCGGCGAAAAGCAGATCGAGGCGGCTATCAGCCGCCAGGGCCGAGCAGCGGCTCTCAGCCGCTGAGGGCGCTCGATTGATCGCGGCGACAAACAGATCGAGGCGGCTATCAGCCGCCAGTGCCGAGCAGCGGCTCTCAGCCGCTGGGGGCAGGATCGGCTCCCGCGCAGAGTGGCTTGTTCGGAGTCTCCCAGGAAGTCCAGCCAATGATCGCCTCATCCGGATGATGCGCGGCCTGGTCGGTGACGTATCGCCGTGCCGCCTCGAGCGCACGCGGACTCACGCTCTCGATGTTGTAGCCCTTCGCCCAGCGCACCGCCACACGCCCCTGTCCTTCGCGATTCGACACGGTCGCGCTTCCACCCTTGAGGCGCTGAATCAAGCGCGGGATACTGGTCGACGGATGGACGGCGATGAGCAGGTGCAGGTGCGTGCGCACGATCCCCATCGCCAGCACCTGGCCGCGCTCCTGCTGAGCCACGGTGGGGAGATACTCCGACAGGAACGATGCGGCCCACAAGTTCAGCTGCGGCTCGCGCAAGCGCGTGGTCCAGACGAGGTGCACGTAGAGACGGTGGCGCATACCGAAAGCTCCACACCGGACGCGCACCAGAACACCCAATTCCTCGCAGACCGGAGCATTCCATCGCGCGCCTCGCCCCGCGAGTAAGACTCGCGGCTCGGCAAGGCCGCCGCTGATAGCGGCGTCAAACAGATCGAGGCGGCTATCAGCCGCCAGTGCCGAGCAGCGGCTCTCAGCCGCTGAGCCATTGCCGCTGATAGCGACGTCACACTGATCCAGGCGGCTATCACCCGCCAGTGCCGAGCAGCGGCTCTCAGCCGCTGAGCCATCGCCAGCAACATCTCACCGGCAGTTCACCGTACCTTCAGAACTCCGCACCTAGCTTCATCGGACGATTGGCGGTTGGCCGGCTGCACGATCCCTTCGTGACACACTCAAAGACCATCCGCAGCCGGACTCCCGCACGCGATGTGCTCGTGCGCGCAAGAAAGGAAGAGCTTCCGATGAAGCGCCTCACAACTCTGGCCCTGGCCGCCTTGGGCGCAGTGGCGTGCCGGGACAACCGCGAGATCGCAGGCCCACAGCGCGACCTCGGCTCGGCGGGGCAGCGGCCTGCCGCTACTGCCTTGGCTCCCGCCACGGTCACCGATGCGTTTGCGGCGTACCTCTCAGACAATACCTCGCAGTCAGTCCTGGTGGTCGGCGTGCCGAGCCATGATACGCTCGCCGTGGTTCCGATCGGAAGCTACCCGGGCATCAGCGCCGCCAGTCCGGACAACCAGCGCGTGTACGTGGTCAAGGGATACGTCAATCAACTGGCGGTGATTCGGACCTCGGACAACACCATGATCGCGAACCTCGACCTCGGCGGATCGGGAGCCGCGGGCGTGGTGGTGTCGCCCGACAATCAGCGGGTCTACGTCGGCAGCCGAAGCGGAGACATCTCGGTCATCGACGCCACGACGCTCCAGGTGCTGGCGCCGATACCCGTGGGCATAGCGGCCTTCATGCTCGACATCACCCCTGATGGCAGTCACCTGTATGTGGGCGACGACGGCGGCAACCGGGTTGCCGTCGTCAACGTCGCCACCCGGACCGTGGAGCAGTACGTGACGGTCGGTTACCGGCCCTGGAGCGTGGATGTGACGCAGGACGGCCAGTTCGTGTATACCGCCAACCGTGACGGTACGGTCAGCAAGATCAGCACGGCCACCAACTCCGTCGTCGCCACGATCAGCCTGTCAGACATGGCGGTCGGGCTTACGACTACGCCGGACAATCAGAAGGTGTTCGTGGCCAATCCAAACAACAACAACGTCAGGGTGATCAGCATTCCCACGAATCAGGTCATCGCCACGGTGCCGCTCACCGGTGCCTACTACCCGCAGGTGACCCCGGACGGCCGCTGGGTCTATGTCACGCGGCCCGGCCAGGTTGCCGTGCTCGACGCCCAGACCCATGCGGTGGTGGCGGGCATCTCGATCACCTCTCCGGCTGCCGGCATCAGCTTCGTGCCCTACACGCCGTCGAGCCAGCCGACGGCGACGAGCATCACGTCGTCGGTGACCCCCACGATCACAGGCCAGCCTGTCCCCTTCAACGCCACGGTCAGCAGCGGTGCCATGCCTGTCACCGTTGGGAGCGTGACCTTCCGACTCGGCGGCGCCGCCTGTGCCGACGCGCCCACCGTGCTTGCGGGACCGTTGCCGCTCGATGCGAACGGTCAGGCCACCGCCAGCCCCGCGCTTCTGGCTGCCGGCAGCCCCTACACCGTGCGCGCCTGCTACAGCGGGACCACGACCGCGCCGCGCTTCGACCCGAGCGAGGCGTCAGTAGCCCAGACCGTGAATCCCGCTCCGGTGGGCATCGCCGCAGCGGTTGCGCCTTCGTCGCAGCAGTACAGTGACCAGGCAGTCCTGAGTGCCCAGATCGCGCTCGAGGGTGGGGCGCTACAGGGCGAGACGTTGACCGGTCTGGTGACCTATTCAGTCAACGGCTCGACGGTCGGGACCGCGGCGGTCAGCGCCGCGACCCTGCCGGTGACCGTGACGCTGACCCCCGCCCCGGTCATCGGGCTCGCCGCGGGGAGCTACGCGGTCGCGGCCACGTTCACGAGCACCAATCCCAACTTCGTGCCGGGCACGGCCACCGGAGCGTCGCTCGCGGTCACTGCCGAAGCCGCCGCGATCACGACCAATCCGGCGTTCCCAACGGAGCAGCGCGTTACGGCCCCGTTCCGTACCAGCGGACCACTGGTCTTCGCCTTCACGGTGCGCGAAGTGTTCCCGGAGCAGAATGCCGACCCCGGCCTGGTGGCCCCCGGTAACCTGAGCCTCGCCGCGGCGCGGATGGTCCTCACCCCGTCCGGCGGCGGAGCGCCGATCACCCTCGCCTGCGCGGGCGGGTCGGTCAGCGGCACCGGGTACGGCCAGGTGCGGCCGTTCACCTGCGCCACCACGGGGCTCTCGGCCGCGGTCTACCAGGTGGCGCTGCAAGTGATCGCGGTGCCCGGCGGCAGCTACTATGCCGGCTCGCAGACCCGGTCGCTCCGGATCTACGACCCGAGCGCCGATATCACCGGCCTGGTGGCGGAGATCAGGACCCTGGTCCAGCACGACAGCCTGAGGCCGCTCCCTGGCATCAGACTCGCGGCGCAGTTGGCGGCGGCCATGGTCGGCATCGCGCGGGGCAACGACAACTTCGCGATCACCCGGCTCCGGGCTTTCATCAACCTGGTGGAGGCGCTGGTAAACAACGACGATCTGTCGCCCGGCACCGGCGGCCAACTGATCCTGGCGGCTGAGGCGATCATCGGGGACCTTGTACCCTAGCCGCCATCGGCGCATCACAGCGAGCTCCGCGGTGTCCCCGCGGGGCTTCGTGTTCGACGACTCAGGCACGCGGCGGCCTCGCCCCGCGAGTAAGACTCGCGGCCTCCCCCGCGAGTAAGACTCGCGGCTCGGCAAGGCCGCCGCTGATAGCGGCGTCAAACAGATCGAGGCGGCTATCAGCCGCCAGTGCCGAGCAGCGGCTCTCAGCCGCTGAGCCATTGCGCACCTCGCCCCCCGCGAGTAAGACTCGCGGCTCGGCCATGCCGCCGCTGACAGCGGCGACAAGCAGATCGAGGCGGCTATCAGCCGCCAGTGCCGAGCAGCGGCTCTCAGCCGCTGAGCCATTGCCGCTGACAGTGGCGATTGGGCATCTTGAGGCGTCGGAGGACAGACGATCATGAGCAGCGTGAGGCCGGTACCCGATGGCGCCTCGGTGGTGATGCCGTCACCTTTGATTGTTGGAGCCACATGCGATTGTCACGCGCCCTCAAATGGATCGGCATCAGCCTCGGCGGCATTCTTGGCTTGCTCTGCGTCGCCGCACTCGTCTTCTTCCTGGTCGGTCGTGCCCGGCTGAACCGGAAGGTCGCCGTCCCTGCGGGACTTACGGCTGTCCCCGGGGATTCCTCGGCGCTCGCGCGCGGCGAGCACATCCTGCGCATCCACGGCTGCCAGGGGTGCCACGGGGAAGACCTCAGTGGCCGAGTGTTCCTGGACATCCCCCTCGGGCGCTTCGTTGCCACCAACCTCACCCGCGGCCGGGGGGGAATCGGGGCCACCTATCACGAGGAGGACTGGGACCATGCCATTCGCTTCGGCGTGCGCGCCGACCACACCTCCCTGGTTCCCATCATGCCGTACCGCCTCTTCAACCATCTCAGCGACGCGGATGCCGCCGCGCTCATTGCCTACCTGAAACGATTGCCGCCCATCGACAATCTCTTGCCGTCGACGAGCATCCGGCTCCCCGGCTACATCATGGTCAGCTTGACGGACATGCAGGGGCTGTTTGGGCGCCTCAGCCAGCCACCGCCGGCAGCGCCTCCTTCCGGAACGGCGCCCTATGGCGCGTACCTCGCTTCCACGATCTGTGTCGAGTGTCATGGCGAGCATCTTCAGGGCGGCAAGCATCCTGCACCCGATGCCCCCCCTGCTCCCAGCCTCGTCCCTGCCGCTTACTGGTCTCAATCGGAGGTTGCGGCGGCAGTGAGGACCGGGATCGCCCCCGGCAACCGCAAGCTGAGCGACTGGATGCCATCGCAGCGGCTCCAATACCTGACCGATGAAGAGATTCAGGGGCTCTACGCCTACCTCCAAACGCTCAGGCCCAGCACGACGGGACGGTAGCGGGCGGACGCCCCGGGTACGGCCTCATCCGCCGCCTCAGCGGCGCCTGACAAGCGCATGAAGCCCTGCACGAGCCTGGCGTACGTACGGTGCCAGCTCGGGGTCGGCATGTCGCCAGACATCGACTACGAACTGGTACGAGTCTATCGCCTTCTGATGCTCGCCCAGACCTTCGGCGATGCGTCCCTGCTCCAGGACGCCGAGGACCAAGTGCGGGCCCCCGCCACGCCAAATCCAGTGATCCAGTACCGCTCCCGCCTGCCGGGCCTGTCCCAGCGCATTGAGCAGTCGGGCCTCCGTCAGCTTCGCGTAGAAGCACTCGAAGTGCTCCAGGCAGAGGGTCTCCGGGATGGCCTGAAAGAGACGCAACGCCCGGACCGAGTCGGCTCGAGCCAGGGCGAGATACGCCGTAGCGGCAAGGTGGAAGTATCGGCTGCGGAGCTTGCCGCGGGCGCTGGTCTGACTTCGGGCTTCCTGCTCGGCGCGAAGCGCGAACCGCGCCAGCGATGCCGTGTCTCTTCGGGCCAGCCACCAAGGGAGGCCTCGCAGTTGCCGCGCGTTGCCGTAGGGAGGCATCGGCCACGCTTTTCCAGGCTCGAACGCGTGTCCAAAGGTTGTGGCGGCCAGTGATTCCGGGATCACCCCCAGAAGACTGAGACTAAGGTACGGATCGTAGAGAATGCTGAACCGCGACGCGTTCAGGTCCAGGAGTAAGGGGCGATCCACCGCGTACGCCTCGTGAAGGTGGCCCCGGGAGGCCAGCTCGTACGCCAAGTACTGATCGTACATCAGTGTGTCTGACACGGGATCGTCGCCGGTGCCGCTCCGCAGGGTCAGCGCTCGCAGGAGCCGGACTCCGGCTTCGCCCGAGTCGGCCCACCAGCCGAGGTGATTCATACCGGCCTCAAGGAGTACCCAGGCGGGGGCGCTGTCGATCATCCGAGCCGTCTCCGGCGCGCGTGACCGCTCGGGATCGAGCATCAGGGCGGCCAATCGAATCGAAGGCGCATTGACGTCGGCAGGGTCGAGGCGGAGGTAGGCGTCGGCATACTTCCGGGCCAGGTCGGGGCGGTTCAACCGGATCGCCAGCTCCACCGTGTGCTCGTACGCCGGCGCGAACCCCGGGTCGAGGGCGATCGCGTGGTCGAAGGCCTCGAGTGCCAGGGCGGGGTCTCCTCCATGCGGACGATTGTGGTGAAATCGCGCATCACCGACCTCATACCACACTTCGGGGTCACCGGGGTAGCGGCGGGCGGCCTCCTCCAAGGTAGAAAGAGAACGATAGCTGAAGCGGATCAGATCGTCCGGGTCGGTCGCCTGGTCAGCCGCGACCCCAAAGGAGTCGGAGGCGATCAGCATACTGTCCTTGGGAGACAGTCCGTGATTCAGCCTCACCGACTTCCGGAGGTACTCCTCCGAGGGCAGGTACGCCTGCGCGCTCGAGGGGTGCCAGTCGAGCACCTGGTGCATGTGGCGATAGGCAAGCGCGAACGTGCTGTCCTGGGCGATGGCCTGGTCGTAATACACCAGGGCTGAGTCCCAGCGCCCCCGCCGATAGAATTGCTCCCCGTAGAGGAAGGCCTTCAACGCCGGGAGGGATCTGGAACCGATCGATATCTGTCGCACCGCCCCGATCGGGCGATCCCGTCCCAGCACCCGGAGGATCCTGATCCCCAGCGAGTCGGCCAGGTCTCCGATGTCCGCCGTGTCACCTTTGACCTCGAGGTCTGGCTCCACTGTCTTCCTGACCAGGTCCAGCACGGTCGCCCTGAGGCTGACGGTGTCTCTCACCTTCCTTGCGCTCCCGAAGACCACCAGACCGGCACCGGTGCGGCGGCCGAAGCTCTCGGCTGATACCCGATCGGCGCGGCCGTCCCAGCGTTTGAGCCCCACCGTCTGGGGGACGGTGCGCAGTGGTCCGGCGCCGTCGAGATCCCGGGAGAGGATGTCCACCAACCCCTCACGCCAGACTTGCAGTGACGGATCGAACACGTCGAATGGGGCGATGGCCAGCAGGTTGGGATCGGTGGGCAAATCCGTCCGGCTCCCCAACAGGAGGATTCCTGCCGCGGCCAAGGCGGCCAGACCGATGGCCGCGCCCCAACGGCGTACCGCGACAACGGAGCGGCGAGCCGCGGTGACGTCCGGCTCCCTCGGGGCCTTGGCGGCCTCTCCTGCCGTCGCGAACCCGCCGGCAAGAGCGGGGCCGGCGGCTGGCTGGTTCGACGGTCTGGCCCCGCTTCCCGCTACATGGCGGTGCTGTTCGATCCACTCGGACAGCTCGGGCGGCGGATCGGCCCCGAGATCCGAACGCACCAGCCTCGCGTAGGCCTGTCCGCGGCGCAGCGCCTCGGCGCTCTCCCCGGCATCGTCCAGGGCTGTCATGAGTCCGAGCGCGGCGTGGGAGCTCATGGGGTCGAGCGCGAGGAGGCGTCGCCACCAGTCCGCCGCGACCCGGTGCTCGCCACGTCTGGTCGCCTCGGCAGCCAGCACCTCCAACGCAGCCCGGCATTGGCTCGCCAGCCGGGCCCGCTCAGTCTCCGCCCAGTTCTCGAATTCCCCGCCCCTATTCAGGTAGAAGCCGTCCAGAAATGGTGCGGCGTAGCACGAGACCGCCCGTGTTGGATCGTTCTCCTCCAGCGCGCAGGCGAACGATTCCACGTCGCTCGAGATCACGGCGGGATTGAGGCGCAGCTGGATCGATCCGAGGAACAGGTCGCGCGCGTGGAGATCACGGCGGAGGGCGTAGCAGGCCTGCTTGAGGAGTCCCCGGCCGTGCTCGGCGTCAGTTTCGGGCCACAGGAAGGCGATGAGCTTGTCGCGGCTGAGGCCGCGGTGACCCGCGGCGGCAAGGAGGGCGAGCAGCGCCAGCGTCTTTCGTTGCTGGGCCGCGCCGGTCCCCGGAGTGCCGTCAATTTCGACCGAGAGCGCGCCGAAGGTCTTGAGGTGGACCATTTGACCCCGTCTGACCGGTCATTGACCGGCCTCTCACCAGGTGGCTCGAAATTAGCCCCGTCCTGTGGAATAGCGAATCCGGCCGGTACCCACGAGGGGACAACCCCAACTCGAGGAGATGGATCATGCGGGCACTGTTATCGAGAATCACCACTCTGCTGATCGTGGCGGTGGCCGGCGCAGGGTGCGGCGATAGCGGAACGGAACCGAACGTGCTCACGACGCTCGAGGTAACGCCTGCGACCGCGACACTCTTCACCATCGCGCCCGGGAACGCGGTTGCGCTGTCGGTGGTGGCAAAGGATCAGCACGGCCAGACGATGGTCGGCGTCGGCTCGGCCAGCTTTTCCAGCGACAACAGCGCGATCGCGGCTGTCAGTAACAATGGAACGATCACCGCGGTGGCAGCCGGAACGGCGCGGATTACGGCGTCGCTGACCGAAGGCGGCGTGACCAGGACGGGCACGACCACGGTGACGGCTCAGGTCGCGCCGACCAGCGTAGGCGTGGACGCACCGGCGATCGCATTCCTGCCGGCGACCGTGAACGTGCAAGCGGGCGGCTCGGTGACCTGGACGTTTGCCGCCATTAGCCACGACGTCACGTTCACAACCGCAGGAGCGCCGGCTGATGTTCCAGCATTCCAGAACGGCTCAGATTCCCGCACGTTTCCCAACAACGGCAGCTTCGGCTACCGCTGCCAGATTCATCCGCAGATGACCGGCATCGTCCAGGTGCACTGATGCCTCGCTCCCTTGACAGGAGGTCCATCTGACTTTACCGTTCAAAGGCCTTTGTATCACTGAACGGGACGGGAGCCGCGCAATGAAGTTCTCCACGATCATGAAGCACCCCAGCGCCTTCCTGCCGGTCGCGATGTCAACCGCGGCCCTCCTCCTGGTGCTCATGACGGTCGCCCGGTACGGTGTCGTCCACGAGACCGACGAAGGGACCGCGGCTCATCTCTGGCAGCTGCTCATGGGCCTCCAGGTGCCGATCGTGTTGTGGTTCGCGGTCACCTGGCTGCCGCGGAGTCCGAAGCAGTCGCTCTACGTGCTGGCGCTGCAAGCCGGCGCCGGGCTCGCGGCCCTCGCTCCCGTGTTCCTGCTCGGCCTGTAAGCCGAGCGACTCGGGCGGTTGCAGTTTGCGACGCACGGCCGGCTATTGCCTGAAACCTCCTCCCGGCATTACCGTCGTATGGGTATCCCATAGGACGGGCCCATGGCGGAGAAGCTGGACGTGAAGCAGGGCACCCTCGCCCTGATGATTCTCAGAACCCTCGAGGTCCTCGGACCGCTTCACGGCTACGGCATCGCGCGCCGTATCGAGGAGACGAGCAAGAACCGCCTCACGCTCAACTACGGCACGCTGTACCCCGCCCTCCTCAAGCTCGCACAAGAGGGGTTCGTTACCGCGCAGTGGCGCCAGTCCGACAACAATCGTCGCGCGAAGTTCTATGCGCTCAGCGCCGCGGGGCGCAAGCAGGTGGCGCGCGAAGCCCGCGAATGGCATCGAACCGCCGACCTGATCGCCGTCTTTCTCGCGCCCCGCCGGGAGGCACCATGAGACAGGTTCGCGCCGCGCTCGCGCGCATCGCCGGGTACTTCACCGGGCATCGCGACGACGACGATCTCCGCGACGAGCTGCAAGCCCATCTCGACATGGAGACCGCCGAGTACATCCGGCGTGGCATGCATCCGGACGCCGCGCGCCGGCAGGCGCGGCTGGCGTCGGGAGGGCTCACCCAGGCCGTCGAGGCGGTGCACGACCAGCGCGGGCTGCCCTGGATTGAAAGCGCCGTCGCCGACATCCGGTACGCCCTGCGCGCCCTGCGTCACGGCCCGGCGTTCACCGCCGTGGTGGTGCTGACCCTGGCGCTCGGCATCGGGGCCAATACCGCGATCTTCAGCGTCGTCCGCGGCGTGCTGCTCAAGCCCCTGCCCCACCGTGAAGGCGACCGGCTGGTCTACCTCAGGCAGTCGACCGACGGGCCCACGGGCGGGAACATCTCGTTCTCGGTTCCGGAAGTCCGCGACTACCGCGTCGGGGCGCCGGCGCTGGGCGGCATCGCGGAGTACTCACCGTTCTTCTACACGCTCCGGGGCGAGGCCGACGCCGTCCGCATCGACGTGGGCCTCGTCACCGGCAACTTCTTCGAGATCATGGGGCTCTCCCCCGTGCTCGGGCGCCTGACCAGTCCGCGCGACGACGGGACCGGCGTCCCGCCGGTGATGGTTCTCACCCACGATTTCTGGATCAAGCGCTTCGGCGGCGATTCCACCATCATCGGCAAGCCGGTGCGGCTGAACGGCGCGTCGGCGACGGTGATCGGGGTGCTCCAGCCCGCGCCGACCTATCCCGACCGCGTGGACGCGTTCCTCAACATGGTCGTCAGCCCGCACCACCTGGGCGCCTTGATGATTCAGAACCGCTCGCATCGCATGACCGAGATGATCGCGCGGCTCGCCCCCGGCGCCAGCGTCGAGCAGGCGCGGGCCGAGGTCGCCGCGGTCCAGGCGCGCATGCTGCGCGATCATCCGGACGCCTACAATCCCACCTCGCACTATCGCGTGGCGCTCCTCCCCTTCAAGGAAGCGCTGGGGGAGAACGCGCGGCTGACGCTGTGGCTGCTCATGGGCGCGGCCGCGTTCGTGATGATCATTTCGGCCGCCAACGTCGCCAACCTGACGCTCATGCGCGGCGTCCGCCGCGAACATGAGCTGGTGGTCCGCGCGGCGCTCGGCGCCGGGGTGGCGCGGCTGCGCCGGCTCCTGCTGGTCGAGAATCTGGTGCTGACGCTCCTGGGCGCCGTCGGCGGCGTGATCATCGCGACCTTCGGCGTCCGGCTGCTCACCTCGCTCGCCGCGCGATACTCGCCGCGCGCGAACGAGATCCGCCTCGACCTCGTGACCCTCGGCTTCACCCTCGCGATCGCGCTCGCGGTCGCGCTGCTGCTGTCGTTCCTGGCGTCGCTGCCGAAGGAAGGCAGCTTCGCCGCCTGGATCTCGGCGGGCGGACGGCGGATGAGCGGGAGCCTTGGGAAGCACCGTCTCCAGCGCGCACTGGTCACCCTCCAGGTCGCGGTGTCCGTGGTGCTGCTCGCCGGCGCCGGCCTGCTTACCCGCACCATGATTCAGCTCTCCGATGTGCGCACCGGTCTGGGAACCGAAGAAGTGCTCACCCTGCCGGTGCCGCTCCTGGATCCGGCACACCTGGACCCCACGGCCGACGCCGCGACTAAGGCGGCCTACGACCGCATGCGGCTCGAGGTCGGTGCCCTCCCCGGGGTGGCCCTGGTGGGCCTGGGCTCCACGATGCCGCTCCGCACCGCGATGATCGCTCTGGACCTCAAGGCGGAAGGCAAGGCGCCCGCCCCGGGCGAGCCGATGCTGCACGCCGACTTCCGCACCGCGGACCCGGCCTACTTCCGCGCCGCCGGCATTCCACTCCTCACCGGGCGCGAGTTCTCGCTGACCGATCAGGCCGGCTCGGGCCAGGTCGTGATCATCAACCAGACGCTCGCCACGAAGGAGTTTCCCGGCGAGGACCCGATCGGGAAACGGATCGCGTGGACCGGCGAAATCCTGCGATTCACTCCCTTCAACGGCGATTGGCGCACCATCGTCGGCGTCGTCGGCAATACCCAGGATGGCGGTCTCGACGCGGAGCCTCGCGCCGTGGTGTTTGCGCCCTTCGCCCAGGAGTTCACCATCTTCGCCGGGCTGGTGATCCGCGCCGACAGCAACGCGTCGGCCCTGGCGACGGCGGCGACGCGCATCGTCCGGCGCATCGCGCCGGCGGCTCCCATCGAGAACGTGCTGACCGTGACGCAGATCAAGGATCAGAGCGTCGCGCCCCGGCGCCTGAATGCCGCGCTGGTCTCGTCGTTCGGCATCCTGGCGGTGATCATCGCGGCGGTGGGAATCGCCGGGGTCCTGGCGTTTTCGGTCAGCGCGCGCACCAACGAGATCGGCATCCGCATGAGCCTGGGGGCCGACGGCGTCCGGGTGCAGCGGATGATCCTGAAGGAAGGGGGCGTGCTGCTGGCGATGGGCCTGGTGCTGGGCGTGGCCGGCGCCTTCTTCGCCACCCGCGTCATGCGCGGGCTGCTCTTCGGGGTCGCGCCGCACGACCCGGCCACGTTCATCGGCGTCGCGGTGATGATGGCGGCGATCGGGATGGTCGCGTGCTGGATTCCGGCGCTTCGCGCCGCGCGCATCGACCCGGCGATCGCCATGCGTTCGGCGTAGCAGGAGGCTCCAACGATGATACATCTGATGGGGCGGTTTCTTGAATGACACACCCGGTGGCTGAAACATGACGCGCAGGACCAACGCACGGCTCGCCGGCTTCATGTTTCTCTTCTACATCGCGACCGCCTTCCCCCAGGGGGTCCTGTTCTCCCGCGCATCGAGCGGCGAAGGGATCGCCGCGAAGCTCGCGAGCATCGCCCAGCACGCGCCACTCATGCGATGGAGCGTCGTGCTCTCGCTGATCTCGTTCGTGGACGCGGTGGTGTTGGGCGTGGCGCTGTACGGGCTCACCCGCGACGAGGACCAGGAGCTCGCCGTGCTTGCACTGTCCTGCCGCGTTGGCGAGGGCGTGCTCAGCGCCTTCCCCGTGGCGAGCCTGGGGCTGCTGTGGCTCGCAACGGGAGCCGCCGGCGCGACTGCCCCGGACTCTGAAGCCGCGAAGGCGCTCGGTGCCTTGCTGCTGAAAGTGGGAGCCTGGAAAACCCTCACCGGCGCGACCTGCTTCGCCGTCGGCAGCACACTGTTCTCCTATCTCTTCCTGCGTGCCCGAACCATCCCTGTCGGGCTGGCCTGGGTGGGCCTGGTCGGCTCGGTTCTGCTCGTGGTAGGACTTCCCCTTCAGCTGGCCGGTTTCGTTCGCGGACCGGTGACCGACTTCATGTGGATACCGGTGGCCGTGTTCGAGGTCGTGCTCGCGTTCTGGCTGCTCATCAAGGGAGTCGCTCCCCAGGTTGCTGCTCTCCGCGCGGAGGGACCAGCCCAGACTTGACCGCCTGAAGCCTCCGCCGTATGTTCCTTTCGACCCTCTAAAGAAGCCGCGATGAGCAAGCCCGAGCCCAGGGACGACGTCCTCCAGGGCACCCTGGACATGCTGGTCCTGAAGGCGCTGTCGCTCGAGCCCATGCACGGCTGGGGCATCACCGAGCGGCTGGAGCAGTGGTCCGCCAGCGTGCTGCGGCTGAACCAGGGCTCGCTCTACCCCGCGCTCTACCGCCTCGAGCGCCAGGGACTGGTGACGTCCAGCTGGAAGACGACGGAGAACAACCGTCGCGCGCGCTACTACGCGCTCACCACGGCCGGCGGGCGGGCGCTCAACGAGGAGCGGCAATCATGGGCCAGGATCTCCAGGGCCGTGAACCTCGTGCTCGGGGTGGAGACATGACGCGCTTGCGGCGATTCCGCGCGGCGCTCGCCCGGCTCGCCGGGCTGCGCACCAGGGGCGCCGACGAAGCCCGCATGGCGGAAGAGATGCGCTTCCACCTCGACCAGCTCACGGAACGCCACATCCGGGAAGGATTGCCGCCCGGCGAAGCCCGCCGCCGCGCAAGGGTCGCGTTCGGCGGCGTCGCCAACCATCAGGAAGAGGCCCGCGAGCAGCTGCACTTCCTGGCCATCGACCAGCTGGCCCGGGACGTGCGCGTGTGCTTCCGCCGCTTCCGCCGCTCGCCGCTGCCGGTGCTGTCGATCGTGGCGACGCTCGCCATCTGTATCGGCGCGACCACCGGCATGTTCTCCATCGTCAACGCCGTCCTGCTTCGCGGCATCCCCTATCGCGCGCCCGAGCGGCTGGTGTGGATCTCCTCCGTCCGGCCGGACCGCTGGGACGCGCCGTTTTCGCTGCCGGAATTCATGGACTTCGCCGAGCGCGCGCACGCCGTCGATGTCGGCGCGTTCGCCAACTGGAGCGCCACCCTCGCGACGGAGGACGGCGCCCGGCGCCTCCAGGGCATGCGGATG
>JBGOSS010000049.1:0-26438 GCA_041476105.1 Gemmatimonadota bacterium | reverse complement strand
GAGCGAGCCCGCAGCGTCGACATCGGCGGGTTCGCCAACTGGAGCGCCACGCTCGCGACAAAAGACGGTGCCCGGCGCCTCCAGGGCATGCGGATGTCGGCGCACGGCTTCGATATTCTGGGCGCGCCGGCCGCGGCCGGCCGCCTGCTGCAGGCTGCCGACGACGCCGCCGGCGCCGAGCGGGTGGTCGTGCTGAGCCACGCCTTCTGGACCCGCCGGTTCGGCGGCGACGCTGCGGCCCTCGGTACGGTGATCCGCCTGAACGGAGAGTCCTGGACTATCGTCGGCGTGCTGCCGCGGCACTTTCCGCTGCCGCTCCGCGACGTCGATGTCGTGGTGCCGCTCACGCCGGACCGCGACCCCCGGCGTCACGCGCACGGATCGACCAACTTCCTGCGCATCTTCGGACGCCTCCCGGGATCGGCCGCTCCGGCCGACGCGGAGCGCGAGCTGTCGGTACTCACCAAGGAGCTGCGCGACCAGTACCCCGCCGCATACGCGTCGAAGCTCGGCGTCCGTCTCACGCCCATGCAGGAGTACCTGGTCGGCGGCTACCGGCGGGCGCTGTTCATGATGCTCGGCTCCGTTGCGCTGATGCTCGCCATCGCGCTCGCGAACGTCGTCAACCTGCTGTTGATCCGCGCCACCGCCCGGCAAGGCGAAGTCGCCCTGCAACGAGCCCTCGGCGCCTCGACGCGGGCCATCGCACGCCAGCTGGTGACCGAGGGCGCGCTCCTGGCGGGAGCGGGTGGGCTCGCGGGAGCGCTGCTGGCGTGGTGGAGCGTGGCGCTCACCGCCCGGATGGGACCGCTGCGCGTCCTGCGCCTCGACGAGGCGCACGTGGACTGGACGGCGCTGCTCGTTGCACTGGGACTCTCGCTGGTGGCGACCGCCCTGTTCAGCCTCCTGCCGCTCGGCGTCGCCTTGCGGGCGAATCCGCAAGTGGCGCTCGCGGCTTCCGGCCGCATGCCGGCGGGGAGCCGGGGGCAAGGGCGGCTCCGCGCGGCCGGGGTCGTGGCGGAGATCGCCCTGGCGCTCGTCCTGACGTCCGGTACCGCGACCATGGTGCAGAGCCTCGCGCAGCTCCAGCGGGTGGATCTCGGGTACCGGCCCGACTCGGTGTTCATCGCGAGGGTGTCGCTGCCGCCGCAGAGGTACGCGCAGGCACGGGACGTCGCCGGGTTCTACCAGCGGTTGCATGACGCGATCGCGGCGCGTCCCGACGTCCTCGCGGATGGCGTCACCTCCGTCGGCCCGCTCAGCGGCCTGCTCGCGTCGGTGCCCTTCGTCGTCGTCGGCGGACCACCCGTGCCGGCCGCGGAGCGCACTTCGGCCAACTTCAGGGCCGTCAGCCCGGGGTACCTCTCCGCCATTCGCGCGGCGATGGTCGCCGGGCGCGCCTTCACGGAGGCCGACGATTCGTCACAGGTCCCCGTGGCCATCGTCAGCCGCGCGTTCGCGGTCCGGCACCTGCCGGGTGATCCGATCGGCCGGCAGGTCCTGGTCGATGACAACAACGACGGGCCGCGCCCCGTGACCGTCGTCGGCGTGGTCGCCGACATGCGCCACGTCGACCTCGACGGCCAGCCGACCGATGACATCTTCATCCCGCTGCGGCAGATGCACCACGACGGCGTGAGCATCGTGACCAACAACCAGTTCTGGACCATCCGGCTGGCGACCGATCCGTCGCGGTTCAACGCGACCTTCCTGCGGCTGTTGCGGGAGGTGGACCGCGACGCCGCCACCTCGGGACTGGGAACCCTGCGCGACTACGTGGATGCGGTGCTGGCTCCACGGCGCTTCAGCGTCGCCCTGCTCGTGGCGTTCGCCGCCATGGCGCTGGTCCTGGCCACGGTTGGCGTGTACGGCGTCATGGCCTACGGTGTCGAGTTGCGACGGCGGGAGATCGCCCTGCGGCTGGTCCTCGGCGAGTCACCTCGTGGAGCCGTTGCGCTGGTGTTGCGCGGCGCGCTCCGCGTCGTGACGCTGGGCGTCGTCCTGGGCGCCGCCCTGGCGCTCGCCTTTGGCCGAGCCATGGAGGGGTTGTGGTTCGGCGTCGCCCCCGGCGACCCGCGGGTCCTCGGCGCCGTCGCGGCGCTGCTCGCCATCACGACGATCCTCGCCAGCTGGCTGCCCGCGCGGCGAGCCGCGCGCATCGACCCGATCCTGGCACTGGCCGGAGAATAGGAGACCCTGTGCAGATTGATGAGGCGCGCACGCTCATGGACTACAATGGGTGGGCCAATCACCAGCTTCTTGGCGGGGTGTGCCTGCTCTCGCCTTCGGAGTTCGTCCAGGACCTCGGCGCCAGCTTCGGCTCGATCAAGGGCACGCTCGTCCACATCCTCGATAGTGAGTGGCATTGGCTCCAGTTGTGGCAAGGCAAGCCGCGCACTCAGCGGCCGCAGCCCGGTGACTTTGGAGACGCCGCGGCCCTGGCCGCCGCATTTCCCGCGCTCGAGGATGAGCAGCGGGCCTTCATCGACGGTCTCACGGACGCCTCGCTGCGGTCGCGCCGGCAGGTCAATGAACGTCACTACGTCCTGGCGCACCTGATCCAGCACGTGGTGGACCACTCCACCTATCACCGCGGGCAGGTCGCGTCACTGCTCCGGCAGCTGGGCCATACGCCGCCGGCCACCGGATTCCGCACCGGGTTTCTGGATGAGCGGGGCCTGTTCGAGACTTCTTGACGAGCGGCTCGGCAATCTCCCGCCGTGAACTTCGACCACGCCGCCGTAGCGTGCGTGGCTGGCCCGCCGTATCCTAGAGGCGGCCCTCGGCATGGAGACCCCGATGGACAAGCAACTCCTGATTCAGCATCTCAACGAGGATCTGGCGGGAGAACTCGGCGCGATCATTCAGTACCTGACCTATGCCGCGAAGGCCACCGGACCGTACCGGCCGCAACTCGCCCAGTTCTTTCTCACCGAGGTCGCTGACGAGCAACTTCACGCGCAGTTCCTCGCGAACAAGATCGTGGCCCTGGGTGGTGAGCCGACGACCAGCGCACGGGCGGTTGCCGTGGCGCGCACCAACCGTGACATGCTTCAAGCGGTACTCGAGGCCGAGCGCCGGGCGACCAAGGACTATACCGAGCGCGCTCGACAGGCCGAGGAGCACGGCGACAAGGGCCTGGCCGTGCAGCTCGAAGACATGGTGCGCGACGAGAGCGGGCACGCGGACGAAACTGAGCGCATCCTCCGTGACTGGCCACTCTGAGGCCACGCTACTTCCCCTTCACCAGCGTGGCGAGCAGCTCGGCGAGGCGGTCGAAGGTCTCGGCGGCGCCCTTCACCATTCCCTGCTGGACCGTCACGTCGCGGGACTCGACCGAGGTGAAGAGCATCGTCTCCACGACCGTCGTCCCGCCGCCCCGCTCCTGGAAGAGGTCCGTCACCAGACCCCCCGGCTCCCGATACCCATCCACGTCGTACCGGAAGGTGTAGACCAGCCGCTCGGGCGGCGTGATCTCGCGATACTCGCCCCGGAACGGCTCTTCTTTGCCATTGGGCTTGCGCACCACGAAGCGCCAGGTGCCGCCGGGACGAAGGTCGACTTCGCATACACTCAGCGTGGAGTCGCGCGGGCCCCACCAGTGCTTCACATGCTCGGGCCTGGTGAAGGCCTCGAAGACCAGGCTGCGTGGCGCATCGAAGTCGCGCGTCAGGACGATCTCCCGGTCGGAAGGGAACGTCACCTGCATCGCGTCACTCTTTTCGGCCATCATGGTCCCTGCTCCCCCTCTTGAAGGTCCTGGAGATACTGGTCGAGACGCTCGAAACTCTCCGACCGGAACCGGGTGAAGGTCATCACCCAGTCGTGAATGGGCTGGAGCCCATCGCCATGCAGTGCGTACAGCCGCTGCTGCCCCGCTCCGCGCACCGTCACCAGGCCGACCTGCTTGAGGACCCGCAGGTGCTTGGAGGCCTGCGGCTGCCGGACCTTCAACGAGCGCGCCACGTCGTTCACCGAGCGTTCGCCGCTGCTGAGCAACGTGAGGATCTGGCGCCGCCGCGGTTCCGCGACGGCGTTGAAGACATCCGAGGTCGTCGCCGCCCGCGCCATGCGTCTAGTATATTCCCATATCAGCATATGTCAAGCCTGCCGCCGCTGATAGCGGCGACAAGCAGATCGAGGCGGCTATCAGCCGCCAGTGCCGAGCAGCGGCTCTCAGCCGCTGAAGGCCCGCTACGGCTCGACAGTCACATTGGCAGAAGACTGATGGTGCCCGTCGTGGGTGTAGGCGGTGATGAAGACGTCGGAGCCAATGGCCTTTGCGGTCACCCGGCCGACACTGTCAACCGTAGCCACCGTGGTGTCCGTGGATTCCCAGGCAATGGCCTGATCGGTCGCGTTGGCCGGAAAGACCGCCGCGGCCAGTTGCTGGGTTTCGCCGATGGCAAGGAAGTGCATCACTTGAGGCCTGACTATCACAGCCTGCACGGACACCACGTACCTTGACGTGCCTGGATCGCCGGGCTGGCTCGGGTAACTGCACGCATTCTCACCCAGAGCGAGCGCGCAGATCAGACTGGCGATGAAAATACGACGTCCTGCCATAGTGCCTCCTAGAGCGTTTGTTGAGCCCCGCGGGCCCCGGGTCCTCTGAGAGGAAGGCGCAGGCCGGCCCCAGGGCGGCTCATGCGGGCTGGCGACCCGCCGCCGGCGGGACCTATCTTGGCCACCGACCCATGGCGGCCGGCCACGATGTGACCCTGGCCCTCCGGCGCTTCACGGAGGGCGACCGGCGCGCGCTCGATCAGGTGCTGCCGCTGGTCTACCAGCAGTTGCGCTAGATCGCGCAGCGCGCGCTGCGCGGCGAACGCCCGGGCCACACCCTCACGCCCACCGCGCTGGTCCACGAGACCTACCTCAAGCTGGTTCAGTTGGAGCGGGTCACCTTCGCCGACCGCTCGCATTTCTTCGGGGCCTGCGCCCGCGAGATGCGGCGCCTGCTCATCGACCACGCGCGCCGCCGCGCCGCCGGCAAGCGCGGGGCCGGCGCCGAGCACGTGCCGCTCGAGAATGCCGCGGCCGCGGCGCAGGAACGGCCCGACGACCTGCTGGCGCTGGACGAGGCGCTGGAACGGCTCGCCAAGCTGAGCGAGCGCCAGGCGCGGATCGTCGAGTGCCGCTTCTACGCCGGCATGGACGTCCCCGAGACCGCCCAGGCGCTGGGGATCTCTCCGGCCACCGTGAAGCGCGACTGGACCGCCGCGCGGGCCTGGCTGAACCGCGAGCTGAGCGCATGACCAGCGCGATGCGCTGGGAGCGCGAGCAGGAGCTGCTGCACGGAGCGCTGGAGCAGGAGCCGCCGGCGCGGGAGGCGTGGTTGCGCGCCGCGGTGGCCGGCGACGAGGCGCTGCTCGCCGACGTCACCTCGCTGCTGGCCGCGCACCAGGCCGGTGGCCTGCTCGGCGAGGTCGCGGGCCCGCCGCGACTCTACGGGCTCGCCGCCGACCACGTCGGGCCCTACCGGATTCTGCGGCCGCTGGGCGCCGGCGGCATGGGCGCGGTGTTTCTCGCCGAGCGCACCACCAGCGACGTCACCCAGGTCGTGGCGCTGAAGCTGCTGCGCGCCGACTACGCCGCGCCGCAGCTGATGGAGCGGTTCATCGCTGAGCGCCGCATCCTGGCGCGCCTCGAGCATCCGGGGATCGCGCGGCTGATCGACGCCGGCCAGGCACCGGATGGCGAGCCGTATTTCGCCATGGAGTTCGTGGAGGGCACCGATCTCATCACCTGGGCGCGGCAACGGCGGCTGCGCATCGACGAGCGGCTGCGCCTGATGCTGGCGGTGTGCCGCGCCGTCGAGTACGCGCACCGCCAGCTGGTGGTGCACCGTGACCTCAAGCCGAGCAACATCCTGGTCGGCGACGACGGCCGGCCCCGCCTGCTGGACTTCGGGATCGCCAAGTTGCTCGAGCCGGACCCCGGCGGCCCCGCCGCCACCCGCACCCTGCACTGGCTCACCCCCGACTACGCCAGCCCGGAACAGGTGCGTGGCGAGCCGGTGGGTACCGCCTCGGACGTCTATTCGCTGGGCGTCCTGCTCTACGAGCTGCTGGCGGATCGGCGCCCCTTCGAGCTCGACCAGCTCTCGCCCGCGGCCATGGAACAGGTCATCTGCCACGTCGTGCCACTGCGGCCCAGCGAGCGCGCGGAGTCATCGGGGCGGCTGCTCCGCGGCGATCTCGACACCATCGTCATGAAGGCGCTGGCCAAGGAGCCCGAGCGGCGCTACGACAGCGTGCAGGCGCTGGACGAAGACCTGCGCCGCTACCTCGACAGCGAGCCGGTGCGCGCCCGGCCCGACACCCTGGTCTACCGCACCACGATGTTCGTGCGCCGCCATCGCGCCGCGGCCCTGGGCGCGCTGCTGGTGCTGGCCTCGCTGGTGGGCGGCCTGGTGGCGGTGCGGCGCCAGGCGCAGGAGGCGGAGCGCGCCCGCGACCGCGCCGAAGAGGCGCTCCAGTCATCGCAGCAGGTGTCGGCGTTCCTGGTGGACATGTTCCAGACGTCGGATGCGCGCAACGCCCTCGCCGACAGCGCGGCCCCCCGCGCCATCGCCCACCGCGGCGTCGAGCGGGCCGAGGCCCTGGCGGCGCAGCCGATCGTGCAGGCTCGGATTCTCGACGCGCTCGGCCTGGTGTACATCGGGCTCGGCCAGTACGACACGGCCCACGCGCTCATTGCGCGCGGCCTCGACCAGCGGCGCACCGGGCTCGGCCCGCGCGACATGGACGTCGCCGAGTCGCTGCGGCACCTGGCCCGCGTGGAGCGCATCCGCTCGCACTACTCTGACGCCGAGGTGGCGCTGCGGGAAGCGCTCACCATCCAGCAGGAGGTGGCCCGCAACGACCCCGCCGCCGAGATCGCCATCGTCGAAGACCTGGCGTTCCTCTCGCCGTACCTGGGCAGTGAGGACGAGAGCGAGCGCTACCGCCGGCAGGCGCTCGACCTCACGCGCCGGTACTACCCGGACGACGCGGCCCGCATCGCCGAGCGCACCATCCAGCTGGCCCTCATCCTGGGGCGGCGCGGCGAGTATGCCGAGGCGGCCCGGCTGATGCGCGAAGCGATCGCCGCGCGCCGGAGCGCGCTGGGCGCGGGCGCCTGGCAGACCGCCCAGGCGATGGTCCAGCTGGGCGACATCCTGCACGACATGCCGGCGCCGACCGCTGAGGCGGAATCGCTCTACCGCCAAGCGCTGCGCATCACCCGCGCCGCGCTGGGCGACACGCACCTGGAGCTGGTCCACGGCCTGGGCAGCCTGGCCGAGCTGCTGCGCGACGACGGCCGGTACGCCGAGGCCGAGCGGCTGATACGCGAGACCCTCGACCTGCGGCGCCGCACCCTCGGCGGCGACAATCCCGCCGTCGCCGAGTCGATGGAGCGGCTGGTGCCGCTCCTCGCCAACGAGGGCCGCTTCACCGAAGCCGAGCAGCTCGCGCGAGACTCCCGCGCGCTGTGGCTCCGCACCGTGGGGCCGGAGCACACCACCATCGCCGGCAACATCGTTACCCTGGCCCTGCTGCGGGATGCGGAAGGGCACACCGTCCAGGCGGAGTCGCTGATGCGCCAGGCGATCGCGATGCGCACCCGCCTCTTCAGTCCGGGGCACGTGCTGATCGGCGTCCATCTCTCGGTGCTCGGCCCCATCCTCGCGCGCGAGGGCCGCCTCGCCGATGCCGAGTCCACGCTGGTAAAGGCCCTGGCCATTCTGCGCGCCCACCAGCGGCCGACCCACAGCGACGTTCGGCACACCCACGAGCGGCTCGCGGCGGTCTACGCGGCGATGGGTCGCGCCGAGGACGCCCGGCGGCAACAGGTGCTGGCGGGGAACTAGCCGCGAGAGATCGCGGATGAGCCGTGCGGGGCTCGTGTCGCGCCGATCCGCCGTTCGGTGCACGACTGATGGGGTAGCCGTCCGCCGCGGTCCTGACCGGGGTCCTGCTGCGCGTCGACGGCGATTCGCTCACCTTCCGGACCGACCAAGCCGAGCGGCGCCTCTCGACCACGACGCTCGAGGCGATAGCCGTCAGCCGGCGGACGCACGGGCATGTCGGCACGGGGTTGCTCATCGGGACCGGAGTCGGCCTCGTCGTCGGTACCGCCCTCAGGGCTGACTGCGCACGCACGGGCGGCGAGTTGGCGGGCCTGTGCGTCCTCTGGTACCTGATCGTGGTGCCGTCGGGTGCACTGGTGGGCGGCGTGACCGGGGCGTTGATACGGACGCCCATCTGGGAGCCGGTGCCGCTGCCCCAGGCGCGGGCGAGCGGCCCATCGGCCTTCCGGCTGGGAATGAGCCTGCCCGCCCCCTGGTAGCCCGCGAGTAAGACTCGCGGCTCGGCAAGACCGCCGATTCCTCGCCCCCGCGAGTAAGACTCGCGGCTCGGCAATGCCGCCGCTGATAGCGGCGACGAGCAGATCGAGGCGGCTATCAGCCGCCAGTGCCGAGCAGCGGCTCTCAGCCGCTGGGGGCTCCGCCGATTCCTCGCCCCGCGAGTAAGACTCGCGGCTCGGCAAGGCCGCCGCTGATAGCGGCGACGGGCAGGTCGAGGCGGCTATCAGCCGCTGGGTAGCCCGTGAGTAAGACTCGCGGCTCGGCACGGCCGCCGCTGATAGCGGCGTGAAGCAGATCGAGCCGCTGGGTAGCCCGCGAGTAAGACTCGCGGCTCGGCAAGGCCGCCGCTGATAGCGGCGTGAAGCAGATCGAGGCGGCTATCAGCCGCTAGGTAGCCCGCGAGTAAGACTCGCGGCTCGGCACGGCCGCCGCTGATAGCGGCGTGAAGCAGATCGAGGCGGCTATCAGCCGCTGGACGAATCGTCAGTGCCGAGGCAACATTGATCGTCCCTGCCAAGGCAAAGTCGATGGACCGCCGTGAGCTCATCGGACTCGTCGGAGTCACCCTCCCCGCCCTCGCCGGGCTGTTGCCCGAACAGCTTCAGGCGGCTGCGCTCGACGCGCGCCGCCGCCCCGCCCTGCGCGCTGCGCCGGCCGCTGGCCTGGACGCCCACCAGCGTGCGTTGGTCGACCAGATCAGCGAGATGATCATGCCGGCGACCGATACGCCGGGCGCCCGGGCCGCCGGGGTCACCGACTTCGTGGACGTGATCGTGGGCGAGTACTACCGGGACGACGATCGCGCCGCCTTTCTGCGCGGCCTGGCCGACGTGGACTCCCGCGCGCAGGCCGATTTCTCCAAGGGCTTCCTCGAGCTGAGCGAGCCCCAACAGACCGCGATCCTCACCGGCCTCGACGCCGAAGCCCGCGCGATGCCGCCGGGATCGCCGACGCCTTTCTTCGGGCGCATCAAGGGGCTGACGCTTTACGGCTACTACCAGAGCGAGATCGGCTACACCCAGGAGCTGCACGGGGTGTTCATGCCGGGCCGCTACGACGGCGCGGCGCCGTTGGGCCGCTGAGATGCCGCCCACCACGTACGACGCCATCGTCGTCGGCTCCGGGATCAGCGGAGGCTGGGCCGCCAAGGAGCTGACCGAGAAGGGGCTGCGCACCCTGGTGCTCGAGGCGGGCGGGCCGACCGACCCCGCGATCGACTACGTGATGCAGGTCCGGCCCTGGGAGCTGCACTTCCACGGCTGGGGAGACCGGGCGAAGCTGGAGCACGACCAGGCGGTCCAGCGCCGCTGCTACGCCTGCGACGAGTGGAGCGGCAAGTTCTTCGTCAGCGACCTCGACAATCCCTACACCCTCGCCGAGGGGACGCGGTTCGACTGGATCCGCGGCCGCCAGGTGGGCGGGCGCTCGATCACCTGGGGCCGGCAGGTCTACCGCTGGAGCGACCTCGACTTCGGGGCCAACGCGCGCGACGGCTTCGGCGTGGACTGGCCCATCCGCTACGCCGACATCGCGCCCTGGTACGACTACGTCGAGCGGTACATCGGCATCAGCGGCAACGCCGAAGGGCTGGCCCAGCTGCCCGACGGGCAGTTCCTGCCCGGCATGCCGCTGAATGTCGCCGAGCAGTTCGTGCGCGACGGACTGGCGCGGCACTACGGGCGCGAGCGGGTGCTCACCATCGGGCGCGTCGCGATCCTGACCGAGGACCACCGGGGGCGCGCGGCCTGCGGCTATTGCGGCGTCTGCGAGCGCGGCTGCTCGACCTTCTCCTATTTCAACAGCGTGCACGTGACGCTCCCGGCGGCCGCCGCGACCGGCAAGCTGACGCTGCGGCCCTGGAGCGTGGTGCACAGCGTGATCTACGACCCGCGCACCGGGAAGGCGTCGGGGGTGCGGGTGATCGACGCGCGGACCAACGAAGTGCTCGAGTTCCGCTCGCGCATCGTCTTCCTCAACGCCTCGGCGCTCGAGTCGGCGCGCATCCTGCTCAACTCGACCAGCGCGCGGTGGCCCAACGGCCTCGCCAACTCCAGCGGCGCGCTGGGCAAGTACGTCATGGACCACTGGATGGGGTGGGGCGCGCACGGCGACGTGCCGGGCTTCGAAGACAAGACCACGGCGGGCGCGAGGCCTAACGGCACCTATCTGCCGCGGTTCCGCAACCTGACTGGGCGGCAGCCCGACTTCGTGCGCGGCTACGGCTACCAGGGCGGCGGCGGGCGCGCCGGCTGGGGGCGCGGCAGCTCGATGCCGGGATTCGGGCGCGGCCTCAAGGAAGCGCTGCGCACTCCCGCGCCCTGGACCTACTCGATGTCGGCCTGGGGCGAGTGCCTGCCGCGGGAGACCAACGCCGTCACCCTCGATCCGGTGGTGAAGGACAAGTGGGGGATACCGGCGCTGCGCATCGATTGCCGCTGGGGCGACAACGAGCGGGCCGCGATGCGCGACGCGGCGGTGCAGGCCGCCGAGATGCTCGAGGCGGCCGGGGTGCGCAACGTGCGCCAGCACGAGGCAAACAACCCGCCGGGGCTGACGATCCACGAGATGGGGACGGCGCGGATGGGAAAGGATCGGAACACCAGCGTGCTGAATGGCTGGAACCAGGCGTGGGACGTGCCCAACCTGTTCATCACCGATGGGGCCTGCATGGCGTCGTCGGCGAATCAGAATCCGTCGATCACGTACATGGCGCTCACGGCGCGAGCGGCGGACCACGCTGTAGACCTGATGCGGAGGCGGGAGCTGTGACGACGCTCATGGCTAATGGCTAATGGATAGACGCAGCTTTTCGTCTCTCGTCACGGCGGGCATGCTGCGTCGTGTCTTGCCATCAGCTATGAGCCATCCGCCATTAGCTCGTATCCGCCCCATCGGACTCCAGCTCTACACCGTGCGCCACGAGATGGAGCGCGACGTCGAGGCGACGCTGGCGCGGGTGGCGCGGATCGGGTACACCGAGGTCGAGTTTGCCGGGTATTTCAATCGCACGCCGCGGCAGATGGCCGAGCTGTTGCGGCGCAACCACCTGAGGTCCCCGGCCGCGCACGTGGGGATCGAGGCGGTCGAGCAGCGTTGGAGCGAAACACTGGCTGTGGCGCATGAGATCGGGCACGAGTACGTGGTGGTAGCCTCGACGCCGGACGAGCGGCGGGGCACGCTGGACGCCTGGCGGCGGATCGGCGAGGTGTACACGCATGCCGGCGAGCAGGCGCGCGCGGCGGGGATGGGCTTCGCCTATCACAACCACAGCTACGAGTTCGAGCCGCTGGAGGGGCGGATTCCCTACGACGTGCTCCTGGAGTCCACCGATCCGGCGGTGGTGAAGCTCGAGATCGACCTCTACTGGATCACCGCGGGGGGGCAGGACCCGCTGACCTACTTCGCGCGCTACCCGGGGCGGATCCCGATGGTGCATGTGAAGGACATGACGGCCGATCGTCAGATGGCGGATGTGGGGGCGGGCGCGATCGACTGGCGCCGCATCTTCGCGCAGCGGGCCCAGGCGGGGATTCGCCACTACTTCGTCGAGCACGACGAGCCGGCGGATGCGTTTGCGTCGATCGCCGCGAGCTATCGGTACCTGAGGGGGCTCCGTGTTTGACAGTCAACAGTCGACACCTAACAGTCGACAGTTAACAGTCGACAGTCGACAGAAGGCACACTAGTGGACCGCCGAGAAGTGCTGGCCGCCATGGCGGCAATGACGTTCGGTCCGAGGGGCAGGCTGTCGACTGTCGACTATCGACTGTTAACTCCTGTCAACTGTCGACTGTCGACTCCTCCAGGGCGTCTGAAGCAGTCGGTGTGCAGGTGGATCTACCAGGGCATTCCGCTGCCCGAGTTCGCGCGGGCCTGTGCCGGGATGGGGTTGGCGGCGATCGACCTGCTCTACGCCGACGAGTGGGCGGTGGTGCGGGACGCGGGGCTGGTCTGTTCGATGGGCTATCCGCCGCGGCGCCAGGGGTTCATCGCGACCGGATTCAACGATCCCGCCAACCACGCCATGCTGTTGGGCGAGCTGGAGACCACCATTCCGTTGGCGGCGCGGGCGGGGGTGCCGAACGTCATCGCGATGTTCGGCAACCGGAACGGCCGGAGCGACGCCGAGGCGATCGATGTCTGCGTCGCGGGGCTGAACCGGATCCAGGGGCTGGCCGAGCAGGAGGGGGTGACCGTCTGCCTCGAGCTGCTCAACAGCAAGGTGGATCATGCCGGCTACCAGGGGGATCGCACCAGTTTCGGGGTGGCGGTGGTGCGGGGTGTGGGCTCGCCCAGGGTGCGGCTGCTCTACGACATCTACCACATGCAGATCATGGAAGGCGACGTGATCCACACCATCCGGGACAATGCCGAGTGGATCGCGCACTATCACACCGGCGGGGTGCCGGGGCGGCACGAGATCGACGCCGGCCAGGAGCTGAATTACCGCGCCATCGCCCAGGCCATCGCCGACACCGGCTTTGCCGGCTACCTGGCGCACGAATTCGTGCCTCGGCGCGACCCGCTCACCAGCCTGCGCGAAGCCGTGGATCTTTGTAGCGTCTAGGATGCCGCGCACCAGCCTCCTCGCCGACGCCGAGGCGCGTCGGCCCGTTCTGCTGTATAATCGGATCATGCCAGCAAATCGTCGTTGCCCTACCAGTTCATGCCAGCGTGGATCTCGTAGCCTGCTTGTTCATACGAGAAAGGCAATCGCAGACAACTGCTCCACTGCCGACTAGGCCGTGCCCGTGGTGCCGTCTCGCGACCCAATGGATGAATACCAGCGCAATCGGCGGTGGATGGATCTCGTGCACCTGCCGCTCGTCGAACCCGAGCGCATCAGCAATCAACGCGCGTTGCAGCACCTCAAGGAAGGGTTCACTCGCCGCATGCTAATGATCGATGCCAGTCTTCGCACAATCGGTGCCACCTCAGACGCAGCAGGCGGGAAGCCCATCTCGCCGTATGCTGCCATCGATCTTGCTACACATCTAAATGCCCTCTACCTCAACTTCTGTGGCGCCTTAGACAACCTCGCGTGGGCACTTCAGTACGAACTCGGCATACTCCCAGGCGTCTCGGAAACGAGCAAGGGTCGACTCAAAGTCGGCCTATTCTCGAGGTCCTTCTTGCAGTCACTCGAAAAGGTCGCGGTCGACCTTCCACCGGTGATTCGAGGTCACGCCGCCTGGCACGACGAGCTTCATAGCCTCCGAGACCCTGCGGCTCATCGCATTCCGATCTATGCCGTCCCCGGAGTCATGAATGAGAACCAAGGCGAGCAGGCCAAGCAGCTCGGAGTAGAGGCTACAAGGCTCATTCTCGAGGGGAAGACAAACGCTGGAATGGAGTTGATGTTTCAAGCAAGCAACTTGGGCACGTATCAACCGCTGATGTCGCTATCGCATGAAGGGCGTTTCGAGTTTCGACACATCAGCCCTCAGGTTGCCGCCGATCAAACACACCTCATTCAGGTAGCAGAACCCGTACTGCGGCGCCTCTTTGAGCAGAGAGGGTCGGTCGGGCACGGCCAGACTGACACTTGAAGGTGACAAGGCTCATTCAGTTGCGGTCCCCGGCGGCGCCTATGTGTGGACAGTTCTCTGTGGTCACTTCGGCATGGCGCGCGAGCGGTAGCCAGCCGTTTGCGGGGTCGATCGTTGAGCTTGGCGGCAAGGGCCTCTAGCCGCGAATCGTCTTCGCCCTCGCGCTGTCCAGCCATTCGATGACTCGGTCAAAGCTCCGCGTCCAGTCGTCAGACTCCTCTGCGTCAACGGGCTGGTACTTGAGGATGGCTCCTGGATCCTTATCATCTGGCAGCAGCCACCGCGCAACAGTGAAGGCGAAGTCGCCCCAGTAGCCAGTAGATGCGCCGAGCGAGATTGCTAGGACATCGAACTCGCCAAAGCGATACGGCCTGGTCGCCTTTCCGGACGCTGCCTTTCCGCCGCGTGTCCTTTGGACTTCGGCCACGAAGGAGGATCTCGGCCACTTTCGCTTCGTTTTCAGGACCTCGCCCGCCATCAACGGCGCGTTGTTCCGTCGCCGCTGCATCTTGACTTGAAGACGAACGGCCGCTTTGCCGGCGTCCCTTGTTAGAAGGAAGTCAAACGGGGCATCGTTCGCCCTGGGATTCTCACGCCAGCCTCCAAGTCTGGGCAAGACGTCCAACGCGAACACTGCTTCTGCGATGATCCCTTCTATTCCTCTTATTGTAAAAGGATTCGCACGTGCGATTGCCTCGAGCAGGGTCTTGGTGTCCGTCTTGAGCCGTACTTCAACTGGATGACGCGGCAGCGTTGCCTGAAGCGCTTGAATGACCTTGACCCTCTCATCCTCCGGAAGGGCAAGCACTAGGGCGATACATTCTTCGGTGCTCGGCATGTCTCGGCCTCATTCTCCGGCTCGGCTCCGGGCCTTGTCGCCCGTACTGCATAGATTTGATTATACCCAAACTGGCAAACCAGTCTAGATTAGGTGGCCTACGCATTGTCTCGAACAGGCGCGGAGCCAAGGATGCGAGTCAGCAAGCAGGTGCCGATGGCCTTTACTCAGGCCGCAAGCGTGGAGGAACTCCTCCCGAGAGTTCGGCCGTCGTACTCGACTGACTTCGGCGCCGCATATCTTGGGGACGCCCTTCAGCTAATGAGGAAACTGCCGTCGGAAAGCGTCAATCTTGTATTCACGTCACCCCCCTACGCACTCCACTACGAAAAGGAGTACGGTAACGTCTCTAAGGACGAATACGTGGCTTGGTTCTTGCCTTTTGCAGAGCAGATCAAGCGAATCCTTACGCCAGATGGCAGCTTCGTGCTGAACATAGGCGGAAGCTACGAGAAGGGACGCCCCACGAGGTCCGTATATCACTTTCGCCTGCTTCTTGAACTAGTTGACACGATTGGCCTCTTCCTCGCGCAAGAGTGCTTCTGGTATAACCCGGCCAAGATGCCAATGCCCGCAGAATGGGTTACCGTTCGCCGAGTACGGGTAAAGGACGCCGTAGAGTACGTTTGGTGGTTCTCGAAGACTCCACATCCAAAGGCCAACAATCGAAACGTTCTGCGACCGTACAGCCCAGACATGATTAGGCTCAATCGGCGCGGTGTGCGGGCAACCGTTCGCCCATCTGGGCACAACATCACGGCCAGTTTCAATCAAGTCGACGCCGGCGGAGCTATCCCTGGCAACATTGTTGAGCCTGAAACAGCAGACGACCTTCTGAAGTTTGGCAACAACGCCGCGAATGACCTTTACACCAAGCGCTGCAAGGCAGCTAGCGTCAAGATCCATCCTGCTCGCTTCCCGGCTGCGCTTCCCGAGTTCTTTGTTAAGCTTCTGACCCAGGACGCCGACATTGTCCTCGATCCCTTTGCCGGGTCGAATACCACGGGCAGCGTGGCGGAAGCACTTGGCAGGCGCTGGATGGCCATGGAACTTTCGGCCGACTACCTTGCTGCAAGTCAATTCCGCTTTCAAGACGAGTAACACGGCAGCCACCTAACTCCATCAAGCCGGAATGAGTCAAGGCCGTAGTTGACCCAGGCGGCCAGCTATGCTGACCGCAGTTGGTTGATGGTGATGTGGCGCCTCGGGTCCGTGTCGTCGCGGTCCTCACGACGCGCGGCGACCACACACCATTGGGGGCTCAGCCCGTCTCACCCTAGGTGGAGGAGGCCCCAGCTTCTCTCGGCACACTGGCCCCGGCTCCTTCCTCGCTACTGAAACCTCTTCAGGCTTACCAATCCCAACCGGTGTCGCATCTTGGTCGTCCTGTCAGGTTAAGGCAGTACGCTGATCTGCGTGACGAGCAAGCTGTCGTTCGGCCTCACAGGCGACGACATCGCAGAAGAACTCTAAGCGCCTAGGCGTGGAGATGTCACCGCACGGCGATGCACGTGACTTCACTGCTTGACCGTTAGTCGGGTTGTCACCGTAAGCGACATCATAGCGACTCACCACCAGGGGACGGCGCATGACTCCACCTCGAGCTGCCGGCAACAGCCTCGCCTGGGTGGGTGTCCTCGGCATGATTGCCGTTGTGCTGGCGGCCGGCGCCCTTCTCGTCGTCGCGTTCAAGCTGGGTACCCAACTTGTTCCGTCCTTGGTGCTGATCATCTTTCAGGTGCTTCTCGTTATTGTGGTTGCCGCGAGCGCGGTCGCGCTCGCCGTTCTCCTATCAATGAGGGCACTTACGGCGATTGACGACCTGAGACAAAGGCATCCCGAGGTGGTAAAGGAGGTTCGGAAGCGCGTTCCTGCGTTTGCCGCATCTGGCACCCTCCTTGCTGAAGTTGTGGTCGGTACGTTCGACCGTGCAGCTGAGGCTCCTCCAGCTCTTGCAGTGGCCCTTCAGGCAATTGCGCTCCTGGCCTTTTGGATTGCGAACGAGGTGCTCCTGAAGAAGGTGTCCTGGCGCAAAGCGGGGTTCGTGGTGTGGTACGCTACCGTTGCTTACCTGGTCCTAATGGTGGCTACCCTGCGACACTGCACCCTCCGCGAACTCGGCACTGAGATCCTGGCCTTGGGGTCGCCTTCTCTGTTGGCGCTTTCTGCGGCCCTCACAGTTCTCGTACTCGTCCCAGTGTTCCTCTCACCTGAGGCGCCGACCTGAGTCTATCGCCCAACTCCATTGGGCCGGAGAGAGGCACGAGGCATGAATGAGCCAAGCGGCCAGCAATGCAGGCCGCTGGTTGATTGGGACGTAGCGCCTCAGGCCTGTATTACAGGGATCTCACGACGCGTGGCGACCACACTCCATTGGGGCTCGTCTAACAACAGGTGGACGCTCTGGCTCTCCCGGCACGACGGGCGCGCTCCTTCCTCGCTACTGAAACCCCTTCAGGCTTACTAATACCACCGGTGCCGCATCTTGCTCCTCCTGCCAGGTCAGCCCAGGACGCCGATCTGCGTGAGGGGCAAGCCGTCGGCCTCCCCACGGGCAACGGCATTGCCAAGCAGTTCAGGTGAAGCGCGACCCTCGAAGCACTGCGCGCATCTTTCAATGCATACGCCCAAAGGTCCGATGACCTCGCCCTGTCCCCTTCGAAGCGAGTCTTGTCATGCGCGGCACCGCTCTGCTCATCACCTGTCTTACCTTCGCTGCAACGTCTGCGGTCGCCCAGGTGGCAGCGACATACGCACCGCTACCGTCAGTCAACCTTCCACCGGATCTCGATCGGGTCTTGCGCGACTACGAGCGTGCCTGGCAGGCTGGCGATGCGGCAGCGCTGGCTGCGCTGTTTACACCTGACGGCTTCGTGCCGACCCGGTTTGGCTGGGTGCGCGGCTCCGCGGCTGTCGCAGCAACCTACGCGAACGCGTCGGGGCCCCTGCGCCTGCGCGCCTTGGCTTTCGCGACCGGCGACACAGTCGGGTATATCGTTGGCGCATATGGCTACGGCCAGGGCGCCGGCGCTCCAGACACGGGCAATTTCGTCCTGGCGGTGCGGCGAGCAGCGGGTGGCTCCTGGCTCATTGCGGCGGACCTCGACAACGGCAATCATCCATAGCGGCCAGTGCCCGGCGGCGCCTCGCAACGTGACTGCATTCGTTAGGCCGCCCGGCATCTCCCCTTGCGCCTAGGAGCGCCCCATTCCCTCTCTATCAGGTGCGTTGCAGCAGCTTGGCTCGGGCCTGGGGTTGCTCGGAGGCGTGCTGCTCGCCATCTACGCCTTTCCGGGCTCTCCGCTGCGCAAGCTCCTCGACTCGTGGATCGAGCGCCGAGTGGCGCGCCGGTTCGACATCGAGATGGCCGTGTTTCGGCACCGCTTGGAGGTCGACGCCGAGATGGTACGCGCGGAGCATCAGCGACGCCTGTACGATGCCAGTCTGTACTCCGCCAAGAAGCACGAAGTGTATCGTGAACTGTTCAGATTGTTCCTCGTCGCCGAAGGTCACGTCGCGCAACTCTCCGGTGGCCACACCGAGCCCGCTTACGAGCAATACTCCCGCGCCGACATCGACAGCCTCATGGCCCGGCAAGGTCTGCAGGACCCCGTCCGTAACCAGGTATTGAGTCGGTGGGCCTCTGATCGCGAGGCGGCGGTTGACTCGCTGCTTCAGGAGATACAGAGGGCAACCTTGCTGGAGTCGGAGACGGCGGCAACGGAAGCGTGGGACTACTCCCTTGTGAACGCCCTCTACCTCGCCGACGAGGTCGAGGCCATCGTTGCGGGGCTTCGGCTCCACCTGCGCGAGAACCTTCGCCATGCCTTCTCCAAGCGCCCGAACTCCGGCACTGAGCAAGCGCGCCTGAAGAGCGACACCTCAGCCGCTATGAAGCGCCTCAAGCATACTCTACGATCCGACCTGGATCCGGAAACCGCGTTGCGTGGCCATTTGCCGTCGGCCTAACTCCATTGGGCCAGAATGAACAGGTGGTCCCAGCTCTTCTCGGCAAAACCGGCGCAGCTCCCTCCTCGCTACTGAAATCCCTTCAGGCTTACCAATACCACCCGGTGCCACATCTTGGCCGTTATGCAAGGCAACCAGGGGGTCTCCGTATGCCTTCGGCCGCGAATCTCTTCCGTGACGTTTCCCGTGCCGGACCGCACGCACAGATTACGCTCGCTCAGAATAAGCGGTACGCCATCCGTCGCCTCTCTGAGCTGACGCCTGCGGGCCTCGCCCACGCAATCAGCTCGGTCGAACTGTCGCAGAAGACTTCGGAAGGGGATCAGGCATCTCTCTATCTCTTCCTCGGCAGCAGCTCGAAGGTGAACAATTGGGATTATCAGCACAGCATTCCCTACGCGATGCTGAACGCGCGCTCGCCCATTCCCTTCGTGCAGGACTTCCATGGGGATTTCCTGCGCCTGACACTGCCATCCAGCAGCGGCAGCTTCACCATCGACGATCTTCGCACCCGCCAGTTCAACGACAAGACCAGCAGCGTGATGTTGGTCGATCGCTGGAAGAACGGGAAACCCGAAAAGACCATCAGCGCGCGCAGCACGTTCACGCTGGGCTGGAACGGCTTCTTCTTGGCAGCAATCCCGATCATCCAATTCATCGTCGGCGGCGTTGCCATATCGAGAATCCAGGACCCGCTCTTCACTTGGGCGGCCTTTCCAACGAGCCCGAACCTGACCGATAGCGACATCTACTTGGTGGCCTCGCAGTGGTTCGTGTTCCACGCATCCGGCATCGGCATGAACGTCTGGCTTCAGCTCTACCTGCGATTCTCGGTGAGCAGCGGTCGCCTCGTGATCAACGTGGTCGACATGGACCGATACGTCTGGCCGGGGACCGGACAGGGGCAGATGTACCAGGCGCTCGACGGCAACAAGGGAAGCATAATTAGCGGTCTGCAAACGGCCAGCACGGCACTGCTGCAGACGGACCCGTTGCACATCGCGTGCGACGATGTCTATCTGCTGCCCGGAACGCAACCGGACTCCAAGGCGACGGTGAACGAGTCGAGTCTCGGCGACGCGCTCGACGACGTCACCATCGTTCTCGAGAATCCGCGGCTGCCCTTTTGATCGTGCACCCCGGGATAGGAACCTGGTTTGGCCTCCAAGAGCGATCCGGCAGGCGACCGTAGCCGTCAAGTCCCGAGCGAGGTGCCCACGTGATTCCCGTCACGCCGCCCACCGACAATCTGTACAAGTTCATGGCGATCGCTGGTCTCCTGGTTGCGGGATTCAGCCTGTACTTTCCTATCACGGAACGACGCCAGTACCGCGACCAGGTACTGGCTTTGGAAATCGAACTCGCCGCCCAGACCGCCGAAACACAGCGCATAAACGAAGCGCTCAGTCGGAGAGACAGCCTTCGGCCGCTCACTCGCCAGGAAGAGGAGCGCTTCGGCCGATTCGATAGCCTACGCGCTCAGCGCAACGCAACAATGCCCCTACGGCAAGAGGCTTTGGCTCGATACCGCACCGACATCGGCCTGTTCGGTGTGCTGTTGGTGCTTGGAACTGCATCTGGCCTGGGCTGTGCCGCGGCCGGCTTCACGCTATGGTACAACCGTGTCCAGCGTCACCTCGATCGCGCGCTGGCGGCTGACAAGGGGAGTGCTGCCTGACTCCATTGGGTCGGGAGGAAGTCCTGGCTTCTCTCGACAAACCGGGCGCAACCCCTTCCTCGGGGGCAGGCTTTCGGCCTGCCTCACAGGCGACGACATCGCCAAGCAGTTCAGGAGGATTCTGGATGCGTGCGTGGGAGGTCACGATGCGGCGATGGAAGCGACTTCCCAGCCCTAGTCGCCACGCTACGCCGGCGGACAGTTGTGACGGTGTCCTCGGATGACTCGCCCTCCGTCCTGGCTGCTGATCCTCGCGGCGTTCCTTGGCCCCATCGTGCTCACCCTCGCCTGGGACGGGCTTTTTGACCGCGTCGCCCGAAGCAGCATCCACGGCTACGCACTGGCGAATCTCAACAACGCACTCTTCATGCTCCTGGCCCTGGGCCTGGTCGCATTTGTCGTCATCGGCCGGCGCATGGCGGCAGAATCGCCGGTGCGCACGGCGTTCGTGCGGATCGCGACTATCGTCTCGCTCCTGGTATTCTGCTTGGCGTTTCTGGGACACCTGGCGGGCTAGCATTGCCCTTTGGAGTCCGCCGTACAGCCTAACCAGCGCCGAACCTGACGGCGCGGCCAACCGTCGGGCACGGTCGACATCGAGATCCGGACCGTCGATGCCGCGGGCAGCCCGCTGCCGTTCATTCCCCTGAGAGCGTCAGCGTGGCACGGAACGACGTGGCGGGCTCTTACAGCCGGGGATGTAGCATCCGATTCCAACGGTGTGGTCGCTTTGCGAGACACCCTCGGTCTCGAGCTGCACCTGGACGCGTCCTGCCCCATCCTTCCTGCGCCACCGCCCAATACCGACTCCTGGTCGCGATTTCCCCGGACAGCTCACTCGGCCTGGCGCGCATGGATCCCCCGATGCCCTGCACCGCATCCGGCGGACCCCCGTTGTATATCGTTCGCCACCCACCCTTGCCATTCGCCTGGCCGTAGGTGCGAAGAACGCAGCGCCTCACGGTTGGCCGGCCACCTTGACCGGCACGCTGCTGCTGGTCGTAGTGCCGGTGCCGAGCTCGCCTTCTCCGTTGTACCCCCAGCAGTACGCCACACCGGCGGTGGTCACGCCACACGTGGCGTGCGGCCCGGCGCTCAGCGTCGCGATTGTGGCAGCCTGAGGACGCGGTCCTTACGATCGCATAACGCGTGACGACCACACTCCATTGGGGGCTCGACTCGCACACGGTAACGTGGGCGAGCGCATCTCCGACTCGCCAGCGCCGATCGACCGCGTTCTTACGGGACCCTGACCCCATTACACGAAGAAGGGTGAGGCAAGAAGGTGCTGCACCTCCTGCGGGAGGAGGATCGCCGCTGGAGGATGCGTGCCCTCCATGATCGAATCCTGGCACTGCCCTCCAGGAAACGCCGCACAGGAATGGGCCAGGCCGAACGCATGTCCGAGCTCGTGCCCCAGCGAGTACATGACGTCACCGAGCTGCTGGGGTGACGCCAGAGAGGGGTCGATCTCGGGGATTCTCGGTGGCTGTGCCACGAAGTGTGCCCTGTTGATCGCGCCGGCGCCCGAGGCACCGGCACCCGTTCCGGTCCACGGCACGACGCAGAGCACGCCGCCCATCGGGTCCAGGTCCCCGAACGCGTTGCGAATGGTCGTCGCGAGCTCGCGCTCCAGCAGCTCGCGGTCAGCAACCGGCGGGTCGGTGTCCCGCGCAAACCCATTCCACTCGGCTGACCCGTGGCGGGATTGGGTGACGATCGCGGCGTCGAGGAGGCGGAAGCTCCGTCCGACCTTGGTCTGGTACCACTGCTGCACACGGCGCAGGGATGCGAGATAGTTGGCGACGGCCGCCCTGGCCCCTCCGATGTTGCCCCACGCGTCCCCCGCAACGACCACGAGAGGCACGACCCGGTTCCGGACGGCCGCGAAGTCGAAGGCCCTCCAGTCGTCCCTGTACAGGCCGATGGTGACGGCCCGGAAGCGCGACCCATACTGCATGCGCGCCGCTTCATTCACGTCGAGATTGTTGGTCTGCCCGTTCAGCACCAGCTTCCAGCTGAAGGCGTGATCGCTTTCAGCGACCACCCGGGCGGACGGCCCGAACTTCTTCTGGGCGTAGGCGTTGAAATCGAGCCCCTGGAAATCCATGGTACCTCCTCCGAGAGGGTGCACATCGGCAAACTGCGGGAACCGAGATTCTACCGGACAACATATGAAGTGGCCACACCGTTCGCGGGGCGGTCGTCGAGCGCTTCTCAACGATCCTAGGGCTTCCCCGAGTGTCCTAATCCGCCGTACGCCTCCACATTCCCTGCCGGAAAGCTCCGTCGTCGGTGACGCCGGTTAGGCGCTCCGCCGAAGAAACGGTGAACGGGAAGCGCGGGAGGCGCGATGGGCTCGGCGGCAACGGACTATGACGTCATCGTGGTCGGTGGCGGACCGATCGGCCTGGCGGCGGCCTATCACTGCGCCAAGGCCGGCCAGCGCACCCTGCTCCTGGAACGCTACAACTTCTTCAACCAGTCGGGCAGCTCCAACGACCTGGTCCGCATGTTCCGCACCATGTATACGCAGGACTTCATGGCCGACCTCGCCAACGAGTCCATCGGCCTCTGGGGGGATCTGGAGTCCGATGCCGCCGAGCAGTTGATCCTCATGACCGGGCTCCTCAACTTCGGCGATCCCGAGTACCGGCAGGGACCCGAAGGCAACCTGACGGACCCGATCAGGAACCTGAAGCGCCTCCACATGCCCTACCGGATGCTGACGTCGCAGGAGATCATGGCGGAGTATCCGCTCCGAGCGCTGCCCGAATCCTTCGTCGGCGTCTTCGCCCCCGACAACGGCTGCATCAACGTCCCCCTGGTCCTGCGCTCGCTCCATCAGCTGGCCCAGTCGTACGGCGCGCGGCTGCTGTCGCACGCCCGGGTGCGGACCCTGCGCGTCCAGGCGGACGGCGTCACCGTCACGGCCGACACCGGAGAGCCTCGGACCTTCACGGCGCGGCGGTGCATCCTCGCCTGCGGCGCCTACACCAACGACGTCCTGGCCTCGCTCGACCTCCGGCTGAAGCTCCAGATCTGGGAAATGGTCTACGAGTACTATGCGGCCGACCCGGGGCCCGGCGGCACGCTGTTCCCCAGCATGTGGTTCCAGTTTCTCGGTCCGACCGGCGGCGACCCCGCGCAATCGAACCTGTTCTACGGCTTTCCCAGCGTGCCGTGGGGTCCACCCAATCTCTGCCGCATCGCCGTAGACAACGCGGTCAACGTCATCACTGACCCGGAGCAGCGCCAGATCGCGCCGGCGGCCAACGACCTCGCCATCACCGCCGACTTCGTCGGGAAGCACTGCGTCGGCATGGACACCCGACCCAACTTCTGCGGCACCTGCCTCCAGACCAACGTGGCGGACAACATGTACGTGCTGGACTTCCTGCCGCCATCGGTGCCCGGCTATCGCAACGTCGCGCTCTTCACCGCCGGATGGGGCTTCAAGCTGGTCCCGCTGATCGGCCTGGTGCTCCAGCAGCTGGTGACCGAGGGCCGCACGCCCTACGACATCTCCCATTTCACCATCACCCGCCCGGGGATCCTCGCATGAGCGCCTCCAAGCTGCGCAACCTGCCCCGCAACACCGGCATGCAGGACGGCCTGGTCCTGAATACCGCCGTGGTCGGCGGCGGCGTCTCGGGCCTCTACACCGCCTGGCGGCTGGTGAGCGGCGCCGGACCGAACCTGCCGCTGCCCGGCAACCTGGTGGGCGTCTTCGAGATGAGCGACCGGATCGGCGGGCGGCTCGAATCGGTGTTCCTCCCCGGGATGTACATCGCCGGCGAGCTGGGCGGCATGCGGTACATGACCTCGCAGGCGATCGTCACCACGCTGATCGAGACGGTCTTCGCCGCCGACTGGCTGCAACACGTGGACTTCCCGATGGGCGACCCCGCGCACCTCATCGTCTACCTGCGCAAGCAGCGCCTGGCGGCCAATGCCTGGACCGAGGCGCAGCGCGCCCACCAGGTGCAGGTCACCAACTACCAGCTCAACCAGGCCGACGTCGGGTTCGATGCCGACCAGCTCTTCAACAAGGTGGTCTACGACGTGCTGATGGCGGACCCCTGGTTCGTCACCAACTACGGCGCCAAGGTCGGCAAGCAGGGGCTCTACGATTACACCTTCGAGCTGACCAGCCAGGACTGGGACGTCGTGAAGCCGGCCCTGACCTACGGCTTCGCAGGTCCGTATCAGGGGCGCAAGGTGAACGACCTGGGATTCTGGAACGTGATCAAGGACCGGGTCTCGCAGGAAGGCTACGAGTTCTTGGCCGATGCCGGCGGCTATTTCTCGAACACCATCAACTGGAATGCCGCCGAGGCCTTCCCCTACATGGTGGGGGACTTCTCCTCCGCGAGCACGGCCTACCGCACCATCACGAACGGATACGACCTGATCGCGTTGGCGATCGCGCTCGGCTTTCTCCAGGCGCCGGGATCGAACGTCTGGATTCAGAACCAGCTGCTGACCTTCGACTATGCCCCGGGCGGGCCGGCGCGCTACCGCCTGGTGTTCATGAACCTCCAGTCGGGCACCCGGTGGACCGTGTTCGCCGACAACATCGTCCTGGCCATGCCCCGGCGCTCGCTCGAGCTGCTCGACCAGGACAACTTCTTCTTCCAGTCGTTCGCCAGCGCGTCGCTGCGCCAGAACATGGCCTCGGTCATCGTGGAGCCGTCTTTCAAGATCCTCATGGGGTTTGAAGAGCCCTGGTGGCGCCAGGACCTCCAGGCCGACTCCGGCCATTCCATCACCGACCTGCCGATGCGCCAGTGCTACTACTTCGGCACCGATCCCCAGGATTCACATTCGCTGTTCCTGGCCAGCTACAACGACATGGACACGGTGCCGTTCTGGAGCGTACTGGCCGACGATCCGGAGCGATTCACGCCCCGCCCCACGGCCCGTGTTTCGCTGGCGGATCTGAGCGCGGTGGCCGGGGATCAGGCGTCGGCCCTCATGGTCGGGGAGGTCATGCAGCAGGTCCGCGAGCTCCACGGGAACCCCAACATCCCCGCGCCGTATGTCACCTACTACAAGGACTGGTCCCTCGATCCGTACGGAGGCGGCTATCACGCGTGGAAGGCCGGCGTCAACGTCCAGAACGCCATGAAGTTCATGCGCCGTCCCAATCAACAGGAGGCCGTCTTCGTCTGCGGCGAGGCGTACTCGGACCAGCAGGGGTGGGTCGAAGGCGCGCTGTGCGTCGCCGAGCGGATGCTCCAGGAGCACTTCGGTATGACGTGGCCGAGCTGGCTCGATTCGAGCTACTATCTTGGCTGGTAGCTTGCTTTCCCTCGTGACAGGCGTGGCCCGTGGGGAATCTCACAGCTTCTACGAAGCGCGGGGTTCGAGCGCACCGGCCATCGGTACAGCAGGCGCCTGCAATAGATCCTTGCACGCAGGCCAACTTCGTGTTGCACGCGCGCTCGCGAGCGCTGCGGGAAATCGGAGCCGTGATGCCGGCAACAGTACTGGACGCCATCGGCAACTCGCCGATCGCGGAACTCCGGAGAGTTGTCCCCCCTGGCTGCGCGCGCATCGTGGCCAAGTTGGAGTGGGGCAATCCGACCGGAAGCATGAAGGACCGCATGGCGCGCGCGGCCATTGAGGCGGCCGAGCGCGACGGACGGCTGCGGCCGGGGGGAACGGTGCTGGAGTACACGGCCGGCACCACAGGGGTTTCCCTGGCGTTCGTGTGCGCCGCCAAGGGGTACGGGCTGCATGTCGTCTTCTCCGATGCCTTCAGCGACGAGAAGCGCGGCCTCTTGTCGTGCGGCCGGCCGCCCGTTCAGTCGGTGGGTCGCCCGCTGCGCCACTTGGTGGCATACGGCAGCACGAACAAGTACAGACCGGTGAACAGGAGCATGGCGAGCGGGAGCAGCGCCAAGAGGTACACCCAGACGGCAGGCTCCTCCTGTCCCAAGGCGACGATGTTGACGATGACGGCCACCGTAAGGCAATGGACAGCCAGCGGTGGATTCTGCCGAGATGAGCCTCGACCAGCTCATGGGATCCTCGCGAGCAGGTCGG
>JBGOSS010000048.1:0-28242 GCA_041476105.1 Gemmatimonadota bacterium | reverse complement strand
GTGGGCCACGAAGATCTCCTCGCCCTCCTTGAGCGAGATCGAGTTCACGATCCCCTTGCCCTGGAGCCGCTTCAAGCCGGCCTCGATCACCTCGAACTTCGAGGAGTCGATCATCACCGGCACCTTGCTGATGTCGGGCTCGCCGGCGATGAGGTTGAGGAACTCGATCATCGCCGCCTGCGAGTCGAGCATCCCCTCGTCCATGTTCACGTCGATGATCTGGGCGCCGTTCTCGACCTGCTGGCGCGCCACGCGCAGCGCCTGCTCGTACCGGCCCGCCTTGATCAGCTCGGCGAATTTCGCCGAGCCGGTGACGTTGGTGCGCTCGCCGATGTTGGTGAAGAGAGAGCCCGGCCAGAGCGCCAGCGGTTCCAGCCCGCTGAGCCGCGTCCAGGCGGGCAGCTCGGGGACCGGTCGCGGCGGGAGGCCGCGCACCGCGGCGGCGATGGCGCGGATGTGCTCGGGGGTGGTGCCGCAGCAGCCGCCCACGATGTTGAGGAAGCCGCTTGCCGCGAATTCGCCCAACAGCCCGGCCATCGACTCGGGGGTGTCGTCGTAGCCGCCGAACTCATTGGGCAGCCCGGCGTTGGGGTGGCATGAGACCAGGGTGCCGGCGACCCGCGACAGCTCGTCGATGTAGGGCCGCAGCTCCTTCGCGCCCAGCGCGCAGTTGAGCCCGACGCTGAAGAGCTCGGCGTGGCAGACCGAATTCCAGAACGCCTCGGTCGTCTGCCCCGAGAGGGTGCGCCCCGACGCGTCGGTGATCGTCCCCGAAACCGCGAGGGGCACGTCCTCCCCGCGCCGCTCGAGCAGCCCCCGGATCGCGAACAGCGCCGCCTTGCAGTTGAGCGTGTCGAAGACGGTCTCGACCATCAGCAGGTCGGCCCCGCCGTCGAGCAGCCCCTCGGCCTGCTCGGTGTAGGCGGCGGCGAGCTCGTCAAAGGTGACGTTGCGGAAGGCCGGATTGTTGACGTCGGGCGACAGCGTCGCGGTCCGGTTGGTCGGGCCAAGGATGCCCGCCACGAAGCGCGGCCGGTGCGGTTCCTTGGCCGTGAACTCGTCGGCGACGGCGCGCGCCAGCCGGGCCGCCTCGACGTTGAGCTCGCGCACCACGGGCTCGAGCCCGTAGTCGGCCTGCGAGATGGCGGTCGCGTTGAAGGTGTTGGTCTCGATGATGTCGGCGCCCGCCTCGCAGTAGGCGCGATGGATCGCGCCGACGACGTCGGGCCGGGTGAGCACCAGCAGGTCGTTGTCGCCCTTCAGCGGCCGGGGATGGTCCCGGAACCGCTCGCCACGGAAGTCCGCCTCCTCCAGCCCGTAGCGCTGGATCATCGTCCCCATGGCGCCATCGAGGACGAGGATGCGCTCCCTCAGGGCGGCGCGAAGCTGTTCGATCCGTGCAGCTCGGTCCATAGGCTCCCTGAAACGTCGAGCCCGACGGTGCCAAAAGCAGGCACCATCGGGCCGGCTTTTTAGCGGATGTTTAACGTGGCCGCAATATGCCGTAAATCGCCACGATCGTCGGTTGTGCCTTGAATGTAGCCGGTCGCCGGCTTTCGCGCCACGCCGGCTAGGGGGTGAGCCTCTTGGCCCCCCACCACCCGACCACGCTCCCCGCGATGGAGCCGAGCACCATGCCCCAGAGGCCGAACATCCACTGGCCGATGCCACCGAGAATCGTCGCCGCGATGAAACTGATCATGGTCTTGAGCATCAGATCTCCTGGAAGTTGGTCACGCCAGCCTCGCGGTGGCGGTCTCCTCGCTCATCCCGTCGATCGCTACCTGTTTGCGCCGAGAGGTGAGGCCCGCCGTGATCCGCACGGCGCGCCGCGCCACACCCAGCGTCTCGGCGAGGAAGCGGACCAGCTCCTCGTTGGCGGCGCCGTCCACCGGCGGGGCCGCGAGACGGATACGGATCGCGTCGCCGTAGCGGCCGGCGACGGCCGTCCGCTTGGCGCGCGGCTGCACGTGAATGAGGAGTCGGGCGCTCAGAGGAGGCCCAGCACGAACGGCTTGATCAACCAGCCCAGGACGAGCCACGCGACCAGCGGCGAGATGTCGAGCGGCCCGACCGTCGGGAGCATGCGCCGCAGCGGCGCGAGGAACCACTCGGTCAGGTAGTAGAACGGCTTCATCCAGGTCGTCCATCGGCCGATCCCGAACCACGACCCGACGACCCGCACGATGAGCGCGAGGTTGATGAGCCCGAAGCTCCAGTCCACCAGGACGTAGAGGAGCGAGCGCCCGCCGCCCTGCGCGGCGGCGACCAGGACACCGGTTTCCCGCACCACCCACTCCGCGCCGGTGATGACGAGAATCCCTCCCAGCACCGCGACGCCGAGCATCCACCAGGGCGCCGACTGCGGGTTGCCGCCGGTGCGCAGCAGGCGCCGCTCGATGGGCTTGAGCGCGGGGTCGGTGAGACGCCGGATGGTGCGTGCCGTCCGCCCGAATGGACTCAGCGCGCGGCTCTGCACCGCCATCGCGCCGAGCGCCGACAAGGCCGCCAGGGCCACCAGGGCAAAGACGCCGTACCGCAGGACGGTGAGCACGAGGAGCATCCTGTAAACTAACGAGGGCGGCACCGGGGACCCGGGCTGGCACTTTCGGCTTTCCTTCGGGCATATTTCGGCGTGCCTTCCACCCCCTTCCATCCCGCCGTCGAGCACTGGTTCGCCGAGCGACTCGGCGAGCCCACGCCCGCCCAGCGGCTGGGCTGGGAGGCGATCCGCTCGGGCCGGCACACCCTGATCGCGGCGCCGACCGGCTCGGGGAAGACCCTCGCCGCCTTCCTCAGCGCTATCGACGAACTCTTCAACGAAGGTCTGGCCGGCGCGCTCCCCGACGAGACGCGGGTGGTCTACGTCTCGCCGCTGAAGGCGCTCTCGGCCGACATCCACAAGAACCTCGCCGAGCCGCGTCGCGAGATCCGCCTGGTGGCGGAGGCGATGGGTCTCGCGCCGGCCCGGATCACCGCCGCGGTGCGAACCGGCGACACGCCCGCCGCCGAGCGCGCGGCGATGGTGAAGAAGCCGCCGCACATCCTGGTCACCACGCCCGAATCGCTCTACCTGCTGCTCACCGCCGAGCGCGGCCGCGCGATGCTGCGCACGGCGCGCACCGTGATCGTGGACGAGATCCACGCGGTGATCGGGGCGCGGCGCGGCGCCCACCTCGCGCTCAGCCTGGAGCGGCTCGACCACGTGGCGGGCCGGCGGCTCCAGCGCATCGGCCTCTCCGCGACGCAGAAGCCCATCGAGGACGTGGCGCGCTTCCTGGTCGGCAGCGCGGCCGAGGCCCCGGTGATCGTGGACGAGGGTCACCGCCGCGCGCTCGACCTCGCTCTCGAGGTGCCGCGCGCGCCGCTGGAAACGGTCATGTCGGGCGAAGTGTGGAACGAGCTGTATGACCGGCTCGCCACCCTGGTCGGCGCACACCGCACCACGCTGGTCTTCGCCAATACCCGGCGCATGGTCGAGCGCATCGCGCGCCACCTGGCCGAGCGGCTCGGCGAGGCCGCCGTCGCCGCGCACCACGGCAGCCTCTCGAAGGAAACGCGCCTCGACGCCGAGGAACGGCTCAAGACCGGCCGGCTGCGCGTCCTGGTGGCGACCAGCTCGCTGGAGCTGGGCATCGACATCGGCGCCGTGGACCTCGCCTGCCAGCTCGGCGCCACCCGGCACATCGCCGCCTTCCTCCAGCGGGTGGGCCGCTCGGGTCACACCGTGACCGGCACGCCGAAGGGCCGGCTCTTTCCGCTCTCGCGGGACGATCTGGTCGAATGCGTGGCGCTGCTGCGCGCGGTGCGCGCCGGCGAGCTGGACCGGCTGATCATGCCGCCCCGGCCGCTCGACGTGCTGGCCCAGCAGATGGTGGCCGAAACCGCCGCCGAGGACTGGAGCGTGGACGGCCTCTACGCGCTGGCGCGCGGCGCCTGGCCGTATCGCGACCTGGAACGCACGCAGTTCGACGACGTGCTGGAGATGGTGGCGCACGGCTTCAGTACCCGGCGGGGTCGGCGCGGCGCGCTGGTGCACCTCGACGCCGTCAACGGCCGCGTCCGCGGGCGGCGCGGCGCGCGGCTGGTGGCGATCATGAACGGCGGCGCGATTCCCGACAACGCCGATTTCCGGGTCGTCATCGAGCCCGAAGGGACCTTCGTCGGCACGGTCAACGAAGACTTCGCCTTCGAGAGCACCGCCGGCGACATCTTCCAGCTGGGCAACGCCTCGTGGCAGATCCTACGGGTCGAAACCCGCACCGGGACGATGCGGGTCTCCGACGCGCACGGCCAGCCGCCCAATCTGCCCTTCTGGCTCGGCGAGGCGCCGGCCCGCAGCAACGAGATGTCGGCCGCGGTCAGTGCGCTCCGGCGCGACGTCGAGATCCGTCTCGACGACCGCGACGCCGCGATGCGCTGGCTCGAGACGGAGCTTGAGACCGGCGCCGCCGCGGCCGAGCAACTGGTGGAGTACCTCGCCGAAGCGCGGCGCATGCTGGGCGCGCTCCCCACGCAGGAAACCCTCGTGATGGAGCGCTTCTTCGACGAGGCCGGGGGCATGCAGCTCATCGTGCACGCGCCCTTCGGGAGCCGGGTGACCAAAGCCTGGGGCCTGGCGCTGCGCAAGCGCTTCTGCCGCCAGTTCAACTTCGAGCTCCAGGCGGCGGCCACCGAGGACGCGCTGCTCCTGTCGCTGGGGCCGCAGCACAGTTTTCCGCTCGCCGACGTCTTCCGATACCTGCATCCCGACAGCGTCGAGGAGATCCTGGTCCAGGCGCTGCTCGACGCGCCGATGTTCGGCACCCGCTGGCGCTGGGCCGCGTCGCTCGCGCTCGCGGTGCAGCGGATGCGGAACGGCAAGAAGGCCGCGGCGCAGATCCAGCGCATGGAGGCCGAGGACCTATTGGCCGCCGTCTTCCCCGACGCGGCGGCGTGCCTCGAGAACATCGCCGGCGACCGCGAGGTGCCCGATCACCCGCTGGTCCAGCAGGTGATGCGCGACTGCCTGCGCGAGGTCATGGACGTGGACGGCCTGAAGGCGGTGCTGCGACGCATCCACGCCGGTGAGATCGGCCTGGTGGCGCGCGACTTGCCCGAGCCCTCGCCGCTGGCCGCCGAGATCCTCAACGCCCGGCCCTACGCCTTCCTCGACGACGCGCCGATCGAGGAGCGCCGGACGCAGGCGGTGTACAGCCGTCGCGCACTCGAGCCGTCGGCCGCGGGCGACCTCGGCGCGCTCGACCCGGCGGCGATCGCGCGGGTCCGCGAGGAGGCCTGGCCCTCGGCGGAGAACGCCGACGAGCTGCACGACGCGCTGCTGGTCGCGGGATTCCTCACCGACGGCGAGATCGCGACGTGGCCGGCGCTGGCCGACGCGCTGGTGGCGGCCGGCCGCGTGCACCGCCGCGATGGACTCTGGTACGCGGCCGAGAACCCGCGGCCCGAGCTGATGGAAATGGTGCGCGGGCGGCTGGAGATCGGCGGGCCGATGACGGGTGTCGAGCTGGCGGGGCTCACCGGCGCCGGCGAGGGCGACGTCGAGGTCGCGCTGCTGGCGCTCGAAGGGCAGGGGGCGATCCTGCGCGGGCGGTTCACGCCCGGGCGCGAGGAGCGCGAGTGGTGCGACCGACGGCTGCTGGCGCGCATTCACCGCTACACCCTGGCGCGGCTGCGCGCCGAGATCGAGCCGGTGCACCTGGCCGACTACGTCCGGTTCCTTTTCCAGTGGCAGCACCTGGCGTCCGAGCACCGCGTGGCGGGCCTGGAGGGGCTCGGCGCGGCGATCGCGCAGCTCGACGGCGTCGAAGTGGCTGCGGGCGCCTGGGAATCGGAGGTTCTGGCGGCGCGCTGCGAGGGCTACGAACCGGGATTGCTCGACCAGCTCTGTCACATGGGCCGGGTGATGTGGGGGCGGGTGTCGGTCATGCCCGGCGCTTCCGGAGGGCCGCTGCGCTCCACGCCTATCGCGCTGATGCTGAGAGAGCATGCGGATGCGTGGCTACAGGAGGCGGGGGGCGGGGGGCGGGAGAGGCCGGCAGGCGCGCAGACGGCAGCCGTGCTCGCGGTGCTCGAACGGCGCGGCGCGCTCTTTTTCGGCGAGGTCGTGCAGGCGTCCGGCCTTCTGGCGACGCAGGTCGAGGTCGCGCTCGCGGAGCTGGCGGGCGGAGGCTTCGTGACGAGCGACGGATTCATCGGGCTGCGGGCGCTGATCACCCCGTCGAGCAAGCGCCGGCCACTCGCGCTGGGCCGCGTGGGGCGCCCCAGTACGCCTTATGGAGTGGAATCTGCTGGGCGGTGGAGCTTGCTGAGGGAAGACAGGGGAGACAAGGGAGACAGGGGAGACAGGGGAGACAGGGGAGACAGGGGAGACAGGGGAGACAGGGCGGGGATTACCAAGGAAGCGATTGCCGCACAGGCGAGGATACTCCTGAATCGCTGGGGTGTTGTGACGCGCCGCATCGTGGAGCGCGAGGCCAATGCGGCGCCGTGGCGCGAGCTGCTGCGCGAGTGGCGCCGACTCGAGGCGCGGGGCGAGATCCGCGGCGGCCGGTTCGTCGCGGGCCTGGCGGGCGAGCAGTTTGCGCTGCCCGAAGCGGTCGCCCGGCTGCGGGCGGTTCGCCGCGCCGCGCCGGCCGGCGAGCTGATCGGCATTTCGGCCGCCGACCCGCTGAACGTGACCGGCTACCTGCTGCCCGGAGCCCGGGTCGCCGCGCTCGCCACCAATCGCATCGTCTTCGAGGATGGCGTGGCGGTTGCCGCGCGCGAGGCGCGCGTGGTGCATTGGCTGAAGGAGGATCTGGATCCGGCGCGGAAGCTCGAGGTCGAGCGGGTGCTGGTGCGGCGGCGGGTGAATCCGGCGCTCCGGTCGACGCTGGCGATTGTGGGATAGCCCGTCCGTGACAACAGTCAGGCCTATCGACACGACATGTATCAATAGTATTTCTTTGCCTCCTACTTGTAAGTTATTGCGCTGCAAAGATCTACAGCAAGGGCCCTTCGGCGATCGACATTCTTGCTTCGTCTCTGTAGGTTTCCGGCTGTGCCCCGGTCTGATGTGATCGCTCCAGTGTCTCCAAGCCCGCTCCACGTCGCTGTTGATTTGTTTGCGGGAGCTGGCGGACTCTCGTTGGGCTTGGAGCAGTCGGGATTCGCCCTTGGGGCCGCTGTCGAGCGTTCTAGGATCGCTGCTGCCACTCACAGGCGCAATTTCCACTCGACTCCTGTCTTGTGTAGGGATGTTCGTTGGCTTCGTGCGGCGGATGTCATCGAAACGGTTCGGACCGGTCTCGAGGCCCGTGGTCTCAAGTGGGCGGGGGAAATAGCGCTGACGGCCGGTGGTCCGCCGTGTCAAGGCTACAGCACAGGCGGAAGGTCTATCGCCGATGATGAGCGCAATGGTTTGGTACATGATTTTCGCAGACTGGTCGTAGCGCTGGGCAGTCGGTATTTCATCATGGAAAACGTCCCTGGCATCTTGTTTCGCACTCATCGACAATCACTGAGACAGTTGCTCAGAGGATTTGAGCGCTCCGGGTACCACGTTGCGGAACCTTGTATTGTCGAAGCCAGCGAGGTCGGCCTACCTCAGACGCGGAAACGCGTTCTCTTGATCGGATGGAAGGTCGGCGAAACTCCAGTAGACGTTGACTCCCTACTCAAGGTCCGTCGCCCGCCGGTCAACGTCATTGAGGCTATCGATGACTTGCCGCGCGTTGAAGAGCTAGAGGAGGCATTGGCGTCCGATGTTTACGTGATTCCTCAACCGGATCTGGCGAGTAGAAGCCACTATGCCGAGTCACTCCGCAGGACCGATGTCGGGCTCGCTAAGCCCAGACTTTGGGACGGGAAGACTCTTTCGGGCTGCGCGCTAACAAAACACGCGAGTACGATCATCAAGCGCTTCGCCAAAGTGAGCGCAGGAAGTATTGATACCATTAGTCGGTTTCGGCGCCTTCACCCTGTTGGCCTTTCACCGACTCTGCGCGCTGGAACCGGCGTAGATCACGGGTCGCACACGCCTCCCCGCCCGATTCACTACAGAGCTGCCCGGGTGATAACGGTTCGAGAGGCGGCCCGCTTGCAGTCATTCCCTGACTGGTTTCAGTTCGACGAGAGAAAGTGGCACGCCTGGAGGGAAATCGGGAATGCTATTCCGCCGATTCTTGCACGGCTCGCGGGAGACTTCGTCATGAGCGCACTGCGATCACCCCGAGCTTTCCTTGATCAAACTGCCTAACAATTGCGAAAGCAGCCGCTGTGACCCTGCGTCAAAGATCGATCTCTGCGAATGTTGGATACTGAGCAAAATAGAGTGCATAGGTATCACGCTCGACCTTGCTCAATTCGTGACCACACAGCTTCCTCACCTTCCGCGAGCCCAGCTTGCCCGGAAGTTCACGGTTGAGTCTCATGCGCTCGAGGCGTGTAAGCACAGGTACTTCGATGCGATGCTGTTCAACCATTCGCGGCCAGCCATCTTTGATATCAAGCCTTCCAGTCCTAAGAACTCCTGGCTGCTTCCGGATGCCTGAGTTCCGTATTTCACTCTTGAGCTTGTCGTTAACGACCAGGCCTCCGACGGTAATCATTGGAGCCCCGTCCTTATAGGCGAAGTTGAACAATGTTGTCATGTCTTTGCCTGCCGCTCGTGTCGTCCCTACGGCTCGAGCCCAAACCAACTCACCAAGGTTCTTTGGAAATCCGTGTAGAGCTGACGAGAAATACCGAGTGTCGGGCGGGTCGGGGACCCAGGCGCCAAAGAGGCTTTGCAGGTATCGAGTTCTCTCGGCTGCTGAATTGCCCAGATTTTGGGTGTCTGCGTTCAGAGTAACCAAGAGAACAGAACCCACGGGCAAATCGCGACACAACCTAAGCAGGTCGCCGAGTGTTTCTTCTGTCGCAGTATCGAAGTAATCTAGCCAGACAACGGACTTTCTGTCGACAGTGTGCAATTCTGGGCTCAACAGCTTCTCCGAAACTGTGCCGACGTGCATCTTGATGCACTTGAGAGGGCGACTTGCTTCTGCTCGGCTTGCGATGCTACTGCTCCGCTCAATGGAGTGCATTGTCGCTATTCGCAGCAAACGATGCGCCAGAACAAAGTCCTTGAACCACAGTGAGCCCATGCCGATGTACTGATACTCGGCCCAGCGGATCAGCCCATGTAGGCTTGCAAGGGCTTCGAAGATGAGCTTGCGCTCCACCGATTTGTTAGGCCGCAGACTAAAGTCTAGGATCTTGTCCGACACACGCTCTACTCCGTTTCTTCGATGAAGAAACGAAACGTACGCAGCCCGACATCTGAGTTCTTCATGCTAGCATCGCCAAGGCGTTCCTTTGCTTCGTCAAGATCAGCCCTAGGAACTGTGTAAGTAATGCTTGGGTTCTTCTCGCGTCCCTTTGGTATCTTCGGAAATAGCGGAACAGCTCTCAATGGCACCCTTAGTGCGGGCACAGCCCTTGATTTCCGCTCTTTGACTGTGGCATAGTCCGTGTTGTTCCTTCGGCTCTCCGTATACGCAATGCACCTCTCAGTGGCGCTCTCCATTCTCTCAACGGCAACTCGATAGGCTTCGGTTGTTTCGTCGATCCCTCTTTTTGTTGTCGTCCAAGGCAGCTTCTTGGGGTCTTTTGCACTGAAGCGCACTATTCCGAGGAATCCTCGATACTGCGGGTGCCAACGGTTGAAGCCATCCCGGCCCCAGATGGTCCTGATGCTCTTGTCAGCGGCTAGCACGATTCTATCGTTGCACGCCAAGTACCAGCCAAATGGATCGTTTCTTAGTTTGCGATCATCACGAGCTTCGCTGCTGTTTGGCGGTGATTCGGCGAATCCCGCTAGAACCTCGATGCTGACTCCGTCGACGTGTTCACGCGTGCGCATGGGTGCGAAGCCACTTCCCTTCCGAAACTCAAATCGGTACGGTGCTATGGACTTTCCATTAACCATGACGTCGAAGCCCTGCCCAATTAGAAACGCATAGTCTCGAGCGATTGCCTCTCTTAAGTCCGCGGCGAAGTTCGGGTCTTGGACGACCTCAGCCACTTGGTCCCAGAGAGGCTTTATCTCTACAGTGGTCCCGGGCGGCTTAGTGTCCGACGAATCGCTCAATGGAAAGTCCCAATTAGTCTCGTCATCTCGCCACGTCTCTACGTCTACCGTGACTTGGAAACCTGTCCTACCGAGACGGCTTTTCACTCTTCCGATTCTGCCGAGCTTGAATATCGCGCGTTTCATTCCTACTCCATAAAGCCCGATCCCTTGGTCTTCTGGCTTGAAGGCGTCAACGCGACCGAAGCGGAAGGCATAGTGCTCGGCGATATCACGTGGGATGCCACCGCAATTATCCGTGATGCGGAGATGTTGCCCGTCGATGTCAAGGGATGCAGCAAATCCCTGAAACCGGTGACCTCGCAGCTTTGTCTTTTCTGCGGAAGCCCGCCGCGCGCCATCCACGCAGTTGTCTACAAGATCGAGTATGCAATCCTGGAGGCTGATATCGCGCGTGATCATCTCGACGAAGAACTTCTTTGTAGGCTTCCCTTCAGCGACGGCCGCCATGAGAACCCCCTTTGTTCTGGCGCGTAGTCCGTCGGTGAACTACTCTGCGAATGCGCGAAGCGATCTTCTCCAGATTTCGCAAGACATCCTTTTCCCAAACGCGGACAACTAGAAAACCCTGCGACCGGAGTTCTTTCGTGTTCCTGGCATCACGCAAGGCGTTTGCGCGGAGTTTCTGGACCCACCAATCCGATCGCGAAGTGCGTAAACCTCTTCGTAGTGCCAGGATCCCGCCCTCTACGTAGTCGCGGGCGTGCCAAAAGTCACCATCCACAAACACGGCCACGCGAGTTGGCCCAAACACGATGTCTGGCCGTCCGGGCAAGTCCGGGCGGTACTTTCTGTAGCGCAGGCCCACTGCCCAGAGACGGAGTCTTAGCAATCGCTCCGCCCTATTGTTTGTGGAGCGCACTGCGGACATCACCCTTCGGACAATGATAGGGTCCCTAGGCCTGTGAGGATGTCTGTTCAGCAGAGGCTCCTTACGTCGAGTCTTCTTTCGACACCCCTTGGGTGCGACCGAATCGGCGTTCGCGTGGAATGCCAAGGTATGTGGATGTTCTGTTTCCGGCCAGATTCTCCAAACAACCAGCGCTTCCCTTGAGCGTAACACAGGTCAAGGGGTCGCGACTAGCAGGGGCCTTTCGCAACAGCCGAAATCGGTTAGTGACTGCGGACGTTGACGTCGTCAAGCCTTGAGGCAAGTTTCTCGGCTGTTTCCTCTGCACAGTTCGGGTTTGCCAGTAGATTCTGAAGCAAGATACGGAGGTCATGAAAGTACCATTTTCTCCGTCCCTCAAGCGAAGTGCCCTCCAAGTACCCGGATAGCTCTTGGCATATCACTGAATGCGCTGATGCTTCCACCGAGGGGGCGGCTGTACTGAGTGCCTCGCGGAGCGGACCATGGCCGGTCCAATTCTCCGAGTACTCATGTTCGTAGCCGAATTGCAGGCTCTGCTGAACGATGAACTGGTAGTCGAGGGCCCGTGACCGGTGAGCGACGCGCACAAGCTCCGTCAGCAGTGAGGCTACTGCGGTCTGCAGGCGACTCTCGTTGACACGAACAAGATCTCTCAGCCTCGTCATCACAGTTAGGCGCTGACCCAGGGGTAGCCCCGCGTACGTGCCTGCACTCATGGTAGCCAATGCCGCCTGAATCTCGTAGAGTGACCCTTGTGTGAGTGTTTCAGTGAAGCTCGCGTGAGGCTCAAGGGCTTTGTTGAGTCGCTCGGCAAACTCGCGTGCACCTTGCACCCTCTGTACGGGATCCTCGCTCAGGCACTTTTGGATGAGAAGGTCCGCCGCTGGCGGTATCGATCCGTTGATCGTGCTTAGTGGCCGATACGAGCCAACTGCGGGTCGGATTCCGGCTAGACATTCGTATAACACTATGGCAAGTGTGTAGACATCAGAAGCAGGTGTGAGCGAGTCCCCTCGGTCTTGCTCCGGCGACATGTATCCAGCGGTGCCGACTCCAGAACTTCCCGTGAGTGTGTCCATCTCGGCCTTGTTGAGCGAGATTCCGAAGTCAACGAGCATGCAATCGTCTGAAGCCACTGCGAGAATGAGGTTTGACGGCTTGATATCTCGGTGAATAACGCTTTTCGAATGCGCGTGGTCGAGAGCCGAGCATACATCTGTGAACCAACGCCGCGCTTGGTCGAAGGTCAGAACGCCCCTGTCCTTGAGGTACTCCGCAAGAGAGAGACCCTCAATCCAAGCAAAGATGATCCGGAAGTCAGAGCTTTCCTCGTCAAACTCAACATCATAGATCGCCGGAATGTGGGGATGGGAGAGGCTAGCGAGCGTTCTCGCTTCCCGTTTGAACCGAAGCTTGTCAGCCTCGCTCGGTTCCAGCTTGAAGATCGGGTCGAGGACCTTTATCGCGACAACGCGTTCTAGAATTGGGTCGCGAGCCTTGAGTATGCGCCCGAATCCACCCGCGCCGGCATCATTGTCGAGTACTTCGTAGCGAGATACCACGCTAGCTGACCCGGCGCGTCTTCCGCTTCATGAAGTCCATCAGGATGAACTGGCCCAGCGTCATCGTGGTCGTGAAGTAGGCCTTCCCGCGGCAGATCTCCGACACCTTCTTCACGAATTCGACCAGCGAGCGGTCGCGCGCCAGCATGAAGGTGTTGATCATGATGTTGCTGCGGCGGCAGAGCGCGACCTCGCGATAGGTCGCCTGGAGGATCTTGGGGTCGAGCCCCACGCTGTTCACGTAGACCCGCCCGTTGGGCAGGGTGAGCGCCGACGGCTTCCCGTCGGTGATCATGATGATCTGGCGCATGTCCTTGCGCTGCCCCATCAGCAGCCGGCGCGCCAGCTTGAGTCCCTCGGCGGTGTTGGTGTGGTAGGGCCCCACCTGCGCCTGCGCCAGGCCCGAGAGCGGAATCTCCTCCGCGCCGTCGTGGAAGAGCACCACCTTCAGCGTGTCGCCGGGGAACTGGGTGCGGATGAGGTGGGTGAGCGCCAGCGCGACCTTCTTCGCCGGCGTGAAGCGGTCCTCACCGTACAGCACCATCGAGTGCGAGCAGTCCAGCATCAGCACCGTCGCCGCGCTGGAGCGGTAGTCGGCCTGGTGCACCATCAGGTCGCGGTACTCGAGGTTCAGCGGCACGCCGAGGCCCTCGCGACGGAGCGCGCTGAGCAGCGTGGCGTTGACGTCGAGGTTCAGGGTGTCGCCGAACTCATAGGGCTTGCTCGCCGCCTCGGCTTCGACTCCCGTGCTGAGGTAGGGTGTGTCGTGGCTGCCGAAGGAGCTCTTGCCCACGCTCCCCAGCAGGTTGCGCAGCGCGCGGTAGCCGAGGAAGTCGAGTCCCTTGCCGGTGAGGGAGAACTGCACGCCCTGGGCCGCGCTGCGCGCCTGCTCCTCGTGCCCCAGCTCCTGGTGCTCGCCGGGGACGCGCGGGTTGCCCTGGCCCTCGAGGCTGAGGTAGCCCTGGTCCACGAGGCGTTGCACGATCTGGTCGAGCAGCTCCGCGAGCTGCCGGCGCAGCTCGGCGTCGCGCGCCTCGTCGCCGGTACTCTCGCCCCGCAGGATCTTCAACATGTCGGGCGTCAGCATCCCCGAGTTCTTGAGGGCCTCGAGGATCGCTTCCTTCAGCGCCTCCATCGAGCGGTCGCCATCCTCCTCGCCCATCTCGCCCCAGTAGGGATGCGAGGTGGGCCCGCCCGCGAACCCCGACTGGAGCAGGAAGTCGGCGAGCTGGTCGAGCAGGGCCTGGAGATTGACCGTGTCGGCGAGCTGCGCGATGTACCTGGAGAAGGTGGACTGTCGCATCTACCACGTAACCTGCCCATGGCCCCAGATTCCGGCAATGCCCCGAGCGCTCTCCCCCTTCGCCGCGCTGCGCCACCGGAACTTCCGCCTGTTCTTCATCGGGCAGACCACGAGCCTGATCGGCACGTGGATGCAGGGCATCGCGCAGGGCTGGCTGGTGCTCCAGCTGACCGACTCGGTCTTCCAGGTGGGCCTGGTGAGCGCCCTGAGCGCGCTGCCGGTGCTGCTCTTCTCGCTCCCGGCCGGCGTCTACGTGGATCGCGCCAACAAGCACCGCATCATCGTCGTGTGCCAGTCGCTGATGCTGCTCCAGGCGGTGTTGCTCACGGTCCTGACAGCCACGCACACGGTCACCGCGGCTCACGTCGCGCTGCTGGCGACCTTCGTCGGCTGCCTGAGCGCCGTGGAGATCCCGGCGCGGCAGTCGTTCTTCGTGGACCTGGTCGGGAAGGACGACCTCACCAACGCCATCGCGCTCAACTCCTCGGCCTACAACCTGGCGCGCATCCTCGGTCCCGCGGTGGCCGGCGTGCTGATCGCCAGGGTCGGGATGGCGGTGTGCTTCGGCCTCAACGCCCTGAGCTACGTGGCGGTGATCATCGGGTTGCTGGTGATGCGGCTGCCGCCGTGGCGCCGCTCCGACCTGCCGGGCGACGGCCTCGCGCGCCTGCGTGAGGGGCTGCGCTTCGCGCGCAGCGACCGGCGGATCTGGGCCCTGATCGTCATGACGGCGGTGTTCGCGATCTTCGGCTTCCCGTTCATGGTCGTGCTGCCGGTGTTCGCGCGCGACGTGTTGCACGTGGGCTCGGAGGGGCTCGGCGTCATGAGCGCGTCGGTCGGGGTCGGCGCGGTGCTCGCGGCGCTGGGACTGGCGGCGTTCGGTCCGCACGTCCCGCGCGGCACGCTGGTGCGCTGGTCGGGGCCGGCGTTCGGGGCGGCGGTCGCGCTCTTCGCGTTCGCGCGGTGGTACCCGGCCGCGCTCGTTCTCCTGGCGCTCGGCGGCTTCGCCATGGTGCTCAACAACGCCGTGACCAACGCGCTGCTCCAGGGGATCGTGCCCGACGCGCTGCGGGGCCGTGTCATGAGCCTCTGGACCTTCGTCTTCGTGGGCTTTGCGCCGATCGGGAGCCTGCAAGTGGGATGGCTGGGGGAATACATGGGCGCGCCGATGGCGGTGGCGCTGGGCGGCGCCATCAGCGCGATGGCGTCCTGGTGGATCTGGGGGAAGTGGGCGCCCGAGGTGGCGCGCCTCAGGTAGTCAGTTCCGGTGTTCCGCCATCGCGAGCGTGAGCAGCTCGCGCTGCGAGCGCGCCCGCCGCAACCGCTCGGCCGCCTGCTGGAGCTGGGTATCCCGCGGCGCCGTCCGCTGGAATGCCGCCGCGTCGGTCAACGCGTAGTTCGCGAGCCGGCCGTCGAGGAGCCGCTCGAGGTAGTGCGCGCCCTGGACGGCGAGCGAGTCGGGAATCGCGAAGCCGGCCGTGCGAAGCCGCCGCAGCAACTCCTCGCGCCACGCCGGCTGGAAGGCGTAGCCGGGCACGGCGAGGGGCTCGAGCTCGCCGACGTAGCCGTCGAGGACGTCGTTGAGCACCTGCGCGCGCCCGCTGACGAGCCGGCCGAGGGCCAGCTCCGGAGGCGTCAGCGAATCGCTGCGGACCACCACGTCGGGCACGATGCCGCCGCCGCCCAGGATCTGGCGGCCGTTGGACGAGCGGAACTTCGGCCGCAGCGAGTCGGCGCGTGCGCTGTCACCCCGGGTTCTCTGGATCAGCCGCCCGCTCGGCGTATACCAGTGCGCCGTCGTCAGCTTCAGCACCCAGCCGTCGGGCAGCGGATAGCCGCCCTGGACGAGGCCCTTGCCGAAGGACGTCGTGCCGACGAGCAGCGCGCGGTCGTAGTCCTGGAGGGCGCCCGCGACGATCTCCGATGCGGAGGCCGACAGCCCATCGATCAGCACGGCGACCGGCGTGCCGGCCCGCACCACCGGCGGACCGGGGGCGCGTAGCGTGTCGTCGTCGCGGCGCGAGAGGACGCGCACCACCGGCTGCCCGGCCTCGAGGAAGATGCTGGTGAGCGACACCGCCTGGTCGAGGCTGCCGCCGGGGTTCCCGCGCAGGTCGAGGACGATACTCTGGGCGCCCTGGCCCTGGAGGGTGCGCACCGCCTCGGCGACGTCGCGCGCCGATCGGTCGCTGAACGAGGTGAGCGGGATGTAGCCGACGCCGCCGTCGAGCATGGTGGTGAACGACACGGCGGGAAGGCTGATGACGGCCCGCGTCAGCGCGAGGGCGCGCCGCTCGCCGGTGTGGGGCCGCTCGATGGTCACGCGCACCGGGGTGCCCGGCGTGCCGGTCAGATTGCTGGAGACGCGGTCGGTACTCCATCCCCGCGCCGATGAATCGTCCACCGCCACGATCCGGTCGCCGCGCTCGATGCCGGCGGCCTGGGCCGGGCCGCCGTCCATGACCCGCCACACCGTCACCCAGCCATTGGTCGCCGTGATGCGCAGGCCGATGCCGCCGTACCGGTTGCGGAGCTGGTTGCGGTTGAAGCGCGCGTACTCCTCGGGACTGAAGAGGTCGGCGTAGGCGTCATCGAGTCCCGCCACCACGCCGCGGGCCGCGTTCTGGTAGAGCGAGTCGGTGGTCAGGCTGTCGAGCGCGTCCCGCCCGACAATGGCGAAGACCGCCTGGAAAACCCGGAAGCCGGTGTCTCCGCGGGCCCGTCCCAGGATGAAGCCGCCCAGCACCAGCGGGGCGGCAACGGCGAAGGCCGCGGCGAGGCGGCGCAGACTCAAGCGAGGCAAGGCATCCCCCGGGGAAAGTCGGAATGGCACTCCATCAATACTATACGGCGGGCGTCGGCACGACGTTCCATGGCGATCTCAGCCGGCGGTGCTAGGTCCACCCGCGCATGCGCACCGCCGCCACGATCAGCTCCGCCGCGACCTCGTAGCCGAGCCAGCCGGTGTTCAGCACCAGGTGGTAGTTGGCCGGGTCCTGCCGGTGCCGCCCGTGCCACTTCTCCACGTAGCGGTCGCGGTCGGCGTCGGTCTGGTCCACGGCATGCGCCGCCGCCCGCTCGTCGAGGCCGAGGCGGCGGCTGACCTCCTGGATGCGCTGCTCGCGCGGGGCGACGATGTAGGCGTGGAGCGCCTCGTCGGGCGTCGTCCTGGCGAGCACCGCCTGGGCCCCGCGGCCCACCAGCACCGCGCGCCCGTGCTGCGCGGCTTCGGCGATCACGCGCTCGGTGACCTCCACGATGTGCTCTTCGGTGGGCTCCTCGGCGTCCTGGCCGGCGGGCACGAACACCTCGGGCGACGCCGTGGCCAGGGCGCGGACCAGGCGCTGCATCAGCGACGGCGCGCGCTCCTCGTGGGCGGCCACCGTTTCGACCGGCAGGCCGGCGCGCTGGGCCACGCTGGCGACGAACTCGTTGTCGATCACCGTCCATCCCAGGGACTGCGCGGCGAGCTGCGCGACCCGCGAGCCGCCGGACCCGTACTGGCGCGTGATCGTGACGACCGGCATCGCGGCTCAGTGCTGCCGGAGGTTCGCCCGGAGCGCGTTGATGTCGAGGAGCGGCATCCCGCCGGTCGTCGGGACCATGATCACCAGGTTGTTCGAGTTCTTCATGTCGCGCAGCACGTCGAGGTACTGCTTGGTGAGCGCCTCGGGTGTCAGCGTGGTATTGAGCAGGCGCTGCTGCTCCGCCTGGAGCCGCGCGACCTCGACGCGGTGGCGCTCGGTCTCGACCTGCTGTTCCTGCGCGATCTTGTTGTTGATCGCCTGGACGACCTGGGCCGGCGGCTCGAGGTTGCGCAGGAAGAACGCCGTCACCTGCGCGATGCGCATCACCGGCCCGCCGTTGCGGGGGCGCGTGATCAGGGCCGAGTCCACCAGGGCCTCCATCGTCCGCGCGATGAGGGTGCGCTTGCTGATATCGTTGATCGAGTACTGCACCATGCCGTCACGCACGCCCTTGCGGATGGCGTTGAGCACGGCGCTGTGGATCTGCGGCTCGGCGCCGATCTCGGTGAAGATGCGGGGCGCCTGCGCCGGATCGATCTGCCAGCGCAGTCCGACGTCCACCTGCATGGCCATCTGCTCGCTGGAGAGCGCCTCCATCGATTCGCGCTGGTCGCCGCCCTCGGGAAACTGCTCCTCCCGCGTCGAGTACCGCTCGATCTCGGACCAGGGCGCGACGAAGCGGATACCGGGAAGCAGCGGGACGGGGTCCACCGTGCCGAAGGCGTGGCGCACGCCCACCTCGCCGGGAGCGATGACCACCATCAGCGCGGTGCCGGCGACGACCACCCCCAGCGCGAGGCCGATCAGGCCGAAGACGCGGAGGATCGGCCCGGCCTTGTTCTCCTTCGACGCCGAGGCGACGACGACAAAGACGAGGCCGAGCAGCGCCAGGAAACCGCCGAACATGAGCTTGCCCACGGGGGACTCCGGGGAAGGAGTAGTCGAACGTCAGGTCAGGCGAACGGGCCGGACGGCCCCTTGCCGAAGCCGGGGCTGAACCCCGGACCGGTGCCGCCACCGCGCTCGGGGCGGGCCCGCGTGTAACCCAGGTCCTCGTTGCGCGTGATCCGCTTGTGCGCGGCGAGCCCTTCCAGCACCAGCTCGCAGGCGCTGACGATCGCGGGGGCATCCTTGCCGCCGGCGAGCCCCGCCCCGACGACGAGGTCCACGAGCCCGGGCACGACGTCGAAACCCTGAAGCAGGACGTCGGAGCGCTCGTCGTGCGCGACCTTGAGCGCGCCGCCCTGGTCGAACCAGTGCACGATGTCGTCGGTGTTGGCGCCGCGCAGCCGCTCGTCGAAGCAGGCGCCCGCCGCGCGGCGGACCAGGTCCCGGGCGATGGACTCCGGACCCTGCATCTCGCCCTCGTACTCCAGCTCGAGCTTGCCGGTGATCGCGGGCAGCGCCGCGTAGACGTCGGTGAGGCGGGCCACGGCGCCGCGCTCGCCGTTGAGCACCGCCCGCCGCTCGGCGTTCGACACCACGTTCTCCATCACCGAGATCGGCAGGCGCTGGCTGACGCCGGAGCGCCGATCGACGCGCTTGTCGCCGCGCGCCTCGAAGGCGATGCGCTCCACGACCTCGGCCAGAAACTCCGGGATCGCGACCGGCGCGCGTCCCCGCGCGACCCAGGCCTCCTGCGCGGTGATCGCCATGCCATGGCCGATCTCGCGGGGATAATGCGTCTGGATCTCGGAGCCGATGCGATCCTTGAGCGGCGTGATGATCTTGCCGCGCGCCGTGTAGTCCTCGGGGTTGGCGGTGAAGACCATCGCCACGTCGAGCGAGAGCCGGATCGGGTAGCCTTTGATCTGGACGTCGCCTTCCTGCATGATGTTGAAGAGCCCCACCTGGATCTTGGCCGCGAGGTCGGGCAGCTCGTTGATGGCGAAGATGCCGCGGTTGGCGCGCGGCAGCAGGCCGTAGTGGATGGTGAGCTCGTCGCTCAGCAGGTGGCCTCCCCGCGCCGCCTTGATCGGGTCGACGTCGCCGATGATGTCGGCGATGGTGACGTCGGGCGTCGCCAGTTTCTCGATGTAGCGCTGCGCCCGCGGCACCCAGGCCACCGGCGCGTCGTCGCCGTGCTCCTCGAGGAGTTGCCGGCCGTACCGGGAGATCGGCGCGAAGGGATCGTCGTTCACTTCGCTGCCCGCGAGGATCGGCACCTCCTCGTCGAGCAGGTCCACCAGGCAGCGAATGATGCGCGTCTTGGCCTGGCCGCGCAGCCCGATGAGGATGAAGTGGTGCCGCGAGAGCACCGCGTTCACGATCTGCGGCACCACGGTGTCCTCGTAGCCGACGATGCCCTCGAAAACCGGGAGACTGGACTCGAGCCGGCAGATCAGGTTGTCGCGCAGCTCGTCCTGGACCGAGCGGCCGCGCCGCGAGACCCAGACGGTCTGCCGCAGGTCGCGGAGGGTGGCGGGTTTGGTCATACGGAGAACATAGATGGGAAGGCGGGACGACGGAACGGCTCGCTTGACGCGACCCTGACGGCGCCGGAATATGATCCTGCCGGCAGCGTCCCTTCACCCTCGGGAGCCCCGTGTCTCCTGGTACCCGGATTCTCGGCCTGGCCGCCGCGGCGGCGATCGCGGTCAGCACGGTGCAGGCGCAGACGCCCCGCCCGCCGGCCCCACCGGTGGACACATCGGCGGTGATCAGCCTGCGGTTCACCGACGGCACGCAGCTCACCGGCCGCGTGGTCGCGCGCGACGACAGCTCGCTGACGATCGTCACCGTCGCGGGACTGCGGGTCAACACACCGCTGCGCGCCATCGCCGCTTGGCGCGGCGGGATGGGGCGCGTGTCGGGGGGCCACTTCCGCCCGCCGGACCCCAACCGGTCGCGGCTCTTCCTGACCCCCACGGCGCGTACGCTGCCGAGCGGGGGCGGCTACTTCGCCGACTACTATCTCTTTCTGCCATTCCTCGGCTACGGCGTGACCGACCGGATCACGGTCGCGGGCGGCGTGTCGCTCATCCCCGGCGCCACCAGCCAGCTGCTCTACATCGCGCCCAAGGTCGGCCTGGTCCAGTCACCCACCGTGAGCGTCGCGGTCGGCGGCGTCTACCTGACGGTTCCGGGAGAGGCGGGCTGGGTGGGCGCGGGCTACGGGGTCGTGACGCTGGGCGACGAGGAGAACGCGCTCACGGTGCTGGGGGGCTACGCCTTCGAGAACGGCGACCGCTCCGACGCTCCGACCTTCATCATCGGCGGCGAGCACCGCATCGGCGACGGCAGCAAGCTGCTGGTGGAAGCGTGGAAGTTCCCGGGCGCCGACGTGGTGCCGGTCCTCTTCGGCGTGCGCTGGTTCGGCACATGGGTCGCCGTCGACTTCGGGTTGATCAAGGCGTTCGGCACCAGCACCGAGGGCTTTCCGTTCGTGCCCTGGGTCGACTTCGCGGTGACCTGGTAGCGGTCAATCCGCCGGGGCGACCTCGACCAGGTTGTCGTAGAAGGTCGCTCCGCCGCCCATGTCGGTCACGGCGACCGACGTGGTTTCGTTCGCGTTCATGCCGTCGCCGCTGAAGCGTCCCCACCAGATGGACGGCGCCTGCACCACGCCCCGCTTGACCTCGGCCGTCACCACGGCGGCCGCGCGGAATGCGCCGCGGTCGTTGAAGCAGCGCACCGTCAGCCCGTTCGCGATGCCGCGCAGCGCCGCGTCGTCGGGATGGATACGGAGCGTCGGCGCGCCGGCCTTCCGGCGCAGGCTATCGACGTTCACGAAGGTCGAGTTCAGGAACTGGTGCGCCGGCGGCGAGAGCAGCGTAAGCGGGTAGCGGGACGCGAGGGAGGGGTCCCTCTCGCGCGACTCGCGCGGCGGCAGGTACTGCGGCACCGGGTCGAGCCCCTGCGCGGCGAGGCGCGCGGAGACGAACTCGCACTTGCCCGAGGGCGTCGCGAAGCCGCCTTCGGCGTAGGGCGCCCAGGGCGTGGGGAGGTTGAGCCGCGCCCATCCCTGCGCGAGCAGCCGCTCGAAAGTGATGCCCTCCATGTGGACGTGGCCGCTGGCGAGCGCCTGCCGGATCATGGTCTCGTCGGTGTCGGCGAAGCAGGGCTCGGTGAAGCCGCACGCGGCCGCCAGGCGCCGGAAGATCTCGGAGTTTGGCAGCGCCGCCCCGACCGGCTCGATGCTCGGCTGGTTCAGCGAGACGTAGTAGTGGCCGTAGGCCAGGTGCACGTCCCAGTGCTCGAGCTGGGTCGTCGCGGGCAGCACGACGTCGGCATACATCGCCGTGTCGGTCAGGAAGTGCTCGAGCACGACGGTGAAGAGGTCGTCGCGGGCCAGCCCCTGCCGAACCCGCGCGCGGTCCGGCGCGACAGCCCCCGGGTTCGAGTTGTAGACGACCATCGCCTTGACCGGCGGCCCGCCGACGCCGGCGTCCGGCTCGGTGAGCGCCTCGGCCAGGCGGCTCATGTTGATGGTGCGGGTGCCGGGAGGAACGAGCTCGGGCTTCTCGAGGGCGGCCTTGTTGAACTTGTGGGCCGCGGAGGTGGAGAGCTGCACGCCGCCCGCGGGGTGCCGCCAGTGGCCCGCGACGGCCGGGAGCGAGGCGATGCAACGGACCGCCATGCCGCCGCCGTAGTGGCGCTGCAGCCCGTAGTTCACCCTGATGAATGCGGGCTTCGCGGTTCCGTAAGCGTGGGCGAGCCAGCGGATCTCGGGGGCGGGAATCTCGCAGATCTCGGCGACGCGCTCCACCGGGTACTCGGCGGCCCGCGCCTCGAGCTCGGCGGCGCCGATGGTGTGGCGCGCCAGGTAGTCGCGATCGGCGAGGCCCTCGACGAAGAGCAGGTGCATGATGCCCAGCGCCAGCGCGGCGTCGGTGCCCGGCCGGATCATGATGTGGCGATCGCACTGCGCCGTGGTGCGCGTGGTGAGCGGATCGATCGCCACCACCGGCGCGCCTCGCTCCCTGGCCTCGCGCACGAAAGGCCAGAGATGCGGGTTCGAGGTCAGGGTGTTGCTGCCCCAGATGAGGATCAGGCCGGCGCCGCCCACCAGCTCGGTGTCGGTGCCGACGTTCTGGCCGACCGTCATCTGCATCGCGACGCTGCCGGCCACCGAGCAGATGGTGCGGTCGAGGAGCGAGGCGCCGAACCGGTGGAAGAAGCGCCGGTCCATGGAGGAGCCCTGGATGAAGCCCATGGTGCCGGCGTAGGAGTAGGGCAGGATGCTCTGCGGCCCGTGTTCCGTCGCGGCGCGCTGTAGCCGGCCCGTGACCAGCGCGATCGCGTCGTCCCACGATACCGGCTCGAAACGGCCTTCGCCCTTGCGGCCAACGCGGCGCAGCGGCGTGGTCAGCCGGCCCTCGTGATAGGTGCGCTCGAGGTAGCGGTCCACCTTCGCGCAGAGGAAGCCGCGGGTAACGGGGTGGTCGGGATCGCCGCGCACGTCCACGGCCTTCCAGGCGCCGCCGTTTTCGCGGCGCACCGTGACCAGCATCGCGCAGGTGTCGGGACAGTCGTGCGGACAGGCGCCGCGTACGACCCGTTCTTCGGGCATGGGGGAATCGTAGGTGCGGCCGGCCGCGGGGGCAATGATCGCCCTGAAACCCAAGTGCGGCATGCACTTGACTCCCGCCGTGGGGGTGGCTCGGTGACGCCCTGAAGCGGTGTGATCACGCTCACACGCAGACGCCTAAGCTCTTGACATGTATGCGCTTTCGGTTAGGTTTTGCGCCGGTTGAGGCCGGCGGCAGCGGCGCACGGACCTCGCTCACGCTACCGCTGGTCCTACTTCAAGCTTAAAGGAGATTCATTCAATGAAGCGCCTGGCTATCGCCCTGACCCTCGTGTCTCTCGTTGCCTGTAAGAAGGCCGAGCAGACGCCGCCCCCGGCCGACACGACGGCGGCCCCCGCTGCCGCTCCGGCTCCGGCGATGGACTCGTCGAAGATGACCCGTGACACGACGAAGATGGCCCCCGCGGCGCCGGCTCCGGCCGGATCGAAGAAGCCCAACTAGGCGGATTCGCGCGGCGATGACTCACGAGGCCCGGTGCTCGCGCACCGGGCCTTGGTGCGTCAGGCGGCCGGAGACGACCCGCGAAACCAGCGGCCGGTGCGCTCGACGGCGTCGGGCGCCGGGACCGCCGGCTTCCACTCGAGCAGTCGCTCGGCCTTCGCCGACACAAACGGGTTCGCGTTGGTGAGGAACTGCACGGCCGACTTCAGCATGGTCATCGGCGCGCCCGGCCGGATCCGCCGCAGGATCGCGTCGGCCACTCCGGCCGCGCTCCACGCCAGCCGCTTCGGCACCGCTACGAACCTGAGGGTGACGCCCAGTCCGGCGGCGAAGCGGGTGAGGAATTCGCGCTGGGTGACGACCCCGTCGTTGCAGACATTGAACGCGCCGGTCACCGGTGCGCGGTCCAGGCCGGCGAGCACGGCACCCGCGACGTTGCCCGCGTAGACGACGCTCAGCGGATTGTCGCCGGGGCCGATGAGCGGCGCGATGCGACGGCGCAGCGCGCGGGCCACGCGGATCGCGAAGGCCCGGTCCCCCTCTCCGTAGATCACGCAGGGTCGCAACGCGACGGCTGAGAGGGTGCTGCGCTCCGCAACGCGCCACAGCGCCAGCTCGGCCTCGCGTTTCGAGCGCGCGTAGTGGTCGCCGGGGAAGAGCGGCCGGTCGAGGCCGAACTCCTCCGTCACGCTGCCGGCGCCGCCGTCGTAGGTCGTCGCGCGGCCGTACACCGCGACCGAGGAGAGATAGACGAGGCGCCGCCCCTCGCGCGCGCAAAACCGCGCGACGGTTTCAGTGGGGCCCACGTTGACGGCGTAGAACCGGTCCCAGTTTCCGCGCGACAACACCACGGCCGCGGCATGAACCACCGCGTCGCCGGTGCGCACCCCCCGCTCGAGCGCGGCGTCGTCGCCGAGGTCGCCGCGCAGCGGTTCGGCGCCGAGCGCGCGGAGGGTTGCGTCGGCCGCGGCGGAGCGGGAAAGCGCCAGCACCGTGTCGCCGCGCGTCACCAGCGCCGCCACGGTGTGACTCCCGACCAGGCCGGTGCCGCCGGTGACGAAGACCTTCACGGCTCGCGCAGCCAGCGATCCACACGCACCACCGCGCGCGTTCCGGGGAGCTCGAGGCTCGCGCCGTCGGTCACTTCGCGCCGCAGCACGGCCTGTCCGACCCAGGCGTCGAGCTCGGGACTCCAGCAGGCGCTCGTCAGGCGCCCGACGACTCGGCCGTCCAGCGAGACCTCGCCCGGCAGCTCGCCCGGTTCGCCGTCGAGCACGAGCAGCGCCAGGCGGCGGTTCGCGTGTCCGCGGAAGTGCACCCGCGCGACGGTCTCCTGCCCGAGGTAGCACCCCTTGGTGTAGCTCACCGCGCCGAGCTCGTCGAAGCGGACTTCCTGGGGCAGCGTTTTCTCGTCGATCTCCGCGCCGAGCGCCGGAATGCCGGCCAGGATCCGGCACGATTCCATCAGCGCGTCGGACGCCCGCAGAGCACCCGCCTCCAGCAGCTCGTCCACGAACCTGGCGGCGGCGTCCTGGCCGAGATCGCCCTCGAAGCCGCGCGCGCCACGCACCACGGCCGGCAGCGCGGCCGGGAAGGGGCGGATGTCGGCGCCGGCTCGCGGGCCATAGAGCCCCACTCCGGCGGTTGCCGCCGTGATGTTCTCCCAGCGGCAGAGCCGGGGCGGCAGGCTCTTCGCGAACACCTCTTCTACGGCGGCCGCCGCGGCCGCGGGTGTCGCGAGGGTGAAGCCGTCGGCCCGGCGCTCGATCCACAGCGGGGCGACGATCATCCCCTTGTTGGTGAGCAGCGCGCCGAAGCTGCGCGAATCGTCAGGCGCCTTGGCGATGTCGCACGTGACCAGGCCCTGGAGGCAAGCCACGCGGCCGGGGCCGGTGAGGTGGAATCGCGCGACGCCGCCGAAGAGGTGGACGACGGCGCCCTCGTCGAGCGCGCGCCACGCGTCGGGCGTCACGGCATCGCGCGCGATCTTCATTCCACCTTCACCGCGCGCCACAGGTCGTCGAGCTCGGCGGGAACGTGCCCGGCGAACGACGGCCAGACCAGGTCGGCATCGCCGAGCGCGAACGCATCGTGCGAGGTCGTCAGCATCGCGCACCCCACCCCGATGGCGCGCGCGGCGGCCAGCCCGGGCATCGAATCCTCGACGACCACGGCGCGCCAGGGGGCGGGCCCGTGGCGGCGTGCCAGCTCGCGCAGCGCGAAGCGGAGCCCGGCGGGGTCGGGCTTGGTGGCCTCCACCTCGTCGGCGGTGACGACCACCTCCACGCGCTCGGCGATGCCGGTGCGGGCGAGGCCCGCCGTCACCTCCGGGCGCAGCGCGCCGCTCACCACCGCGATGTGCGCGCGCCGGGCCGCGGCCCGCACGAACTCGGCCACGCCCTCCACCGGCGTGAGCGACGACTCGGCGACCGCCGCGTAGGCCTCGGCCTTGTGCCGCATCAGGCACGACAGGTCATGGGACGCGAGCCGCCGGCCGGCGCTCGCATAGGCCATGCGGAACGACGCCCGATCGTTGAGCCCGAGGTAACTGGCGTAGTACTCCGGCTCGCCGATCGCGATGCCGTACTGGGCCAGCGCCTCGCGGAAGGTGGCGCAGTGGAGCGGCTCGTCGTCCACGATGACGCCGTTGTAGTCGAGCAGCAGCGCGTCCATCAGGCGAAACGCTCCTCGAGCCACCGCGCGATCGCCGGCCAGACCTCGGCGCGGCCCGGCGCGGAGACGATCAGGCGGTTGTGTGTGAAGTTCTCGGAGAATCCCTGGCGGCGGCCGCAGACCAGCATGGTCCGGTCGCCGGGCCCCAGCGTGTCGAGCAGGCCGCGGCAGGCCGAAGGCGGCGCGATGATGTCGCCGGCACCCGCGACCGCCAGCGCCGGGACCGTGATGCGGCGCGCATTGGCGAGGTAGTCGGTACCGTCGTCGCCGATCCACCGCTGGCGCACGTTCCACGACATCCACTGGCCCATGATCCCCAGCTGTTCGTCCACAGGCCCGATGCCCAGGGCGCGCGCCGGAAACCGGCCGACCAGGCGGGTGATGCCGTAGCCGATGGCCGCGAGGGGGACGTGCCACGCGCCGGGGCGCGAGGGGGCGGGCGCGCCCACCATCACGATGCCGGCGAAGGCGTCCGCCTGGCGGTGCACCAGCCCGCCGCTGGCGACCGCGATGACGCCGCCCGCACTGTGACCGATCCAGATCACCTTGTCGCTGCCCGTCGCCTCGCGCACCGCGCCGAGCAGCGCCGGCGCGTCGCGCCGGATCCAGTCCTCGAAGCGCCACACCCCCGGCGGCCCTTGCGCCAGCGAGCGCCCGCGCCCGCGCAGCTCGCCGGCCCAGGCGTCGTAGCCGCGAGAGGCGAGGTAGCGCGCGAGGCCGCGCTCGCCCGACCCGAGAAAGAAGTGGCGGTTGGAGAATGTGCCATGGACCAGGAGCACCGGTGTCGCGCGCCGGCGCGACCCGGCGCCCGGCTCGGCACGATACAACGCAAGCTCCACGCCGTCGTCGGCGCGGGCGATCCGGGCCTCGGCGTCGCTCACGCGCGATACGACCATGCGAGAAGCTCCACCGGGTGACAGACGTCCACGCGCTGGCCGTCGAGCAGGAGGCCGGCGCCGATCTGCATCACGCATCCCGGGTTGCCGGTCACCACGAGGTCGGGCGCCGCGCGCCGGATCGCGTCGAGCTTGCTTGCCAGCACGTCGGAGGAGAGTCCGGGCTCCATCATCGCGTAGAGCCCCGCGCTGCCGCAGCAGCGCTCGCTGCCCTCGAGGGGCACCAGCGTCGCGCCCGGCAGCGCGCCCAGGAGGCGCAGCGGCGCGGCGGCGATCTTCTGGGCGTGCACCAGGTGGCACGGCGCGTCGTAGGCGATGCGCAGCGGCACCGGCCGGCGGCCGGGGCGCGGGCCGCATTCGGCGAGAACCTCCGAGACGTCGCGCACCCGCGCGGCGAACCGCCGCGCCTCCGCTTCCATCGGATCGCCGGCGAGCAGCTCGCCGTAGCTCCGGAGCATCGCGCCGCAGCCGGCGCTGTTGACGACGATCGGACCCTCCGAACGGGCGAGGGCGGCCACGTTCTCGCGGGCGAGGTCTACGGCCACCTGGTGGGCGCCGGCGTGCGCGGCGAGCGCGCCGCAGCAGACCTCGCCCGCGACCGGCGCGACCGACAGGCCGTTGCAGCCTAACGCGACGATCGTCGCGTCGTGAACGTGCGAGAAGAGGCCGTTCATCACGCAGCCGCGAAACAGCGTGGCCGGGCCGGACGGGGCGGGAGCGACGGCAGCCGTCCCGCCATCCCACCGCGACAGCCTCGTCGCGGCCAGCATCGCCATCATCCGCGCCGCGAGCGGGCCTTCGAGTCCCGCGCTCCGCGCGAGCCGGCGCGGCAGGCCGCTGGCCCGCAGCATCCTCGAGAGCAGCCAGAGCACGCCCTGCCGCTCCGGCCGCGCCAGGACCCAGAGCGCCAGCCGGAGCGCCGGCGGAAGGGGCCGCGCCTCGGTGGCGATGATGGCGCGCGAGGCTTCGAGGGCGGGGCCGAAGATGACGCCCGAGGGACAGACGCTTTCGCACCCGCGGCACCCCAGGCAGCGGTCGAGGTGCGCCTGGAGACCGGCGTCGTGGGGCGACATCTCGCCGCGGGCGAGGGCGCGCATCAGCACGATGCGACCGCGCGGCGAGTCGGCTTCGTCGGCGGTGACCTCGTAGGTGGGGCACGCCGGCAGGCAGAAGCCGCAGTGCACGCAAGGGTCGAGGCCCGCGAAGCCGGGAAGTGGGGAAGTGGGGGAGTGGGGGTGTGTGGGGCGCCAGTGGTGCGCGTCCCCCCCTACCCCCAAACCCCCAACACGGCCCTCCCCAGGGGGAATAACGGTGTGCCCACCCG
>JBGOSS010000047.1:0-29796 GCA_041476105.1 Gemmatimonadota bacterium | reverse complement strand
TGAAGTCCGGCTGCTGCACCTGGTGCGAGTACGACAGGCGGAAGCCCGTCTTGTCGGTCACCGGGAAGGAGACGCGCAACGAGGGCGAAAGGCGCGAGCGCGAGGGCGCCGCGACCATGTTGCAGGTCGAGAGCGAGATCGAATCGGCGGCCGTCGCCGTCCCGCCGGTGAGCAGGCCGTACAACGCGCCGCAGCGCTGGCCCATCGCCGTATCGGCGGCGGTGTAGGCCACCGACAGGTCACCCTGGCGCAGCGGATCGTTGAAGGTGCGGCCGAAAGCCCGCGGGAAGAGCAGGTCGGGACTGAATCGGTCGTACCGCATACCGAGCTCGATCACGACATCGCCGAGGTCGAGGCGGTCGTTGGCGAACAGGCCGACGCGGCTCGGCGAGTTCCGATAGGCGTCGAGCAGGAAGACGTCGTTCAGGTTGCTCACGTAGTTGTCTTCGGAGGCGTGCAGCCAGTCGCCGCCAAGGCGGATCCGGTTGTAGCGGTCCGCCTGCCAGTCGAGGTTCACCCGGGCGGTCAGGCGCGACTCACGCGCGATCGCCGGGAAGGCGTTGAGGTAGCCGTGATCGGTGAAGCCGACGCTGGCGTTCACGCCGTACGGGTTCTGGCGGTAGGGCGCGGACGAGGCGGTCAGGTCCTGGCGTCCCGCGAACGGCACGCAGGCGCCCACCGTACCGGCGCTGCTCTGCCGCGTGCCCTGGCAGACGGCGCCACCCAACCGGATGTTGGTGATCAGGTTGTCGTCGATCGGGAAGTTGTCCCGGTTGACGAGGAACTGCATCGACGACGGCGAGAACCACCCGAACGGCGTGCGGTGATCCTCGAACCACGACGGATCCAGGTTGCCGGTGATGAAGTCGTCCCGCTGCCAGCTGGCGTTGGCTTCGAGGAACAGCGCCCGCTCGCTGGAGCGCGCCAGGTTCTGGGTGTAGTTGAGGATCAGGGCCCGGGAGGTCTGCCGCTGGCCGGTGCGGCCCTGGGAGTTGTACAGGCTGAAGAACGGCGGGGTCAGGTTCTGGTTCCGGCTCTGGAGGTAGGTGATGGACGCCCGCGACCCGCCACCGAATGAGTACTGGACCTTGCCGTTCATGGTCACGGCGTCGGACCAGGCGTCGGGCAGCCGGGAGCCGTGCGAATACCGCGTGAACGATGGAATGCCCACGACGCTCGAGTCGGACGTCGGGTTGTTCGGGTCGTTGGGCACCACGACGGTCCCGTTCGGGGCCTCGGGGTTGGAGGTGTCGAGCCCGTTCTGCACGTAGATCGGCACGTTCTCGGCGCCCAAGGGCTGCCGGTTGTTCTGCTGGCCGGAGAGGGTAGTGCCGAGGAAGAAGGTCAGGTTGTGCGCGATCGGGCCGCTGAAGCTGGCCTCGACGCGGTTCAGCCCCTGGCCGTACGTCTCGCCCGACAGCTGGTCGGTCGAATAGCTCAGGGTGCCGTGGTAGGCCGAGCCGCCGGAGCGCGTCACCAGCGAGATCACGCCCGACTGCGCGTCGCCGAACTCCACGCCCATGGCGCCGGTCGTGACCGAGGCTTCCTCGATCGCGTTGGTGCCGACGGCGACGGTGCCCGGCGTGCCGACGGGGCGCGCAAAGGTGCCGCTCAGGTTGCGGACCTGCACGCCGTCGATGTAGACGGCCTCTTCACCGGGCCGGCCGCCGCGGATCACCAGGCCCCGGGTGCCTTCGACGACGCCCGGCTGCAGCCGCAGCACCTGGTTGATGTTGTCCGCCGGCAGCCCTTCGATCAGGTCGCCCGCGACGATCGGCTTGGACGTCACCTGGTCGCGAGGCACCAGCGGGTTCTGCTCGACCGTCACCGTGACGCCGCCCACCTCGATCGCCCGCTGCTCGAGCGCCAGGTTGACGGTCATCGTCTGGCCGGCGAAGACGCGCACGTTGCGCGTCTCGGTCGGCGCGTACCCGATGAACTGGGCCCGCACCGTCATGACGCCGGCGGGGACGTTGTTGAGGAAATAGTAGCCCTGCTCGTTCGAAGAGGACGCGAAGGCCGACCCGACGATCAGGACCTGCGCCCCGGAGATGGGGGCACCCGCCTGGTCGCGGACGGTGCCCTCGATCTTGCCCGTGGTGCCCTGGGCGGCGAGGTCCTGGACCGCCAAGCTCAGCGCCGCTGCGGCGCCGAGGGTGCGGACCATGCGAGACAGTGAAGAGCGAACGAGAAATCTCATGTCAAACCTCCCGGGTGGAAACGATGCCAAGTCGCGGCAGCGGCCGCCTCACGAATGGCGACGGCCTGGTGCCCCTCCCCTGCAAACAGTCTGGCCCGCCGCGGCAGGTGCTGTCTTGAACGCCGGCAACACGCGTTCAAGGCCGCGACGCTGGAGCGGCGGCGCCGATGCCGCATGGTACCGCGGGGCCGGGGTGATCAGAAGGGAAGTGCGCCGAACGGCGCGATTACTGCGACCAACGACTCAGAATGTTCGACCGAGCGCCGTCTCGAGTTGCGGTTTGAAGCCCCGGGCGAGTTTCAGGTTGGTACCGTCGTGAAGGAGCACCACGTACTCGCCGCGGAAATAGGGCTGGAGCTCCTTGATCCGCTCGACGTTGACGATGGTCGAACGGTGAATGCGGACAAACCGCGCGGGGTCGAACTGGGTCTCGAGGTGCTTCATCGTTTCGCGCAGCAGGTGCCAGGCGCGGCCGCTGTGGATCTTCACGTAGTCGCCTTCGGCTTCGATCCAGTCGACGTCCTTCACGGGCAGCACGATGACCCGCCCCTCCGTCCGGATCATGAGTCGCTTCAGGTACGGGCCGTCCCGCCGCTCCGGCTGGGGCTGGCCGGCGCCATCGAGCAGCTCGAGCAGCTGGAGGCTGAGCGCGCCGAGCTGGCCCTGCCGGACGTGTCGCTTGGCGCGGTCGACGGCCTCGCTGAATCGCTCGTCGGTGAACGGCTTGAGCAGGTAGTCGAGCGCGTGGACCTCGAAGGCGCGAAGCGCGTACTGGTCCCAGGCGGTGACGAACACGACCACGGGCAGCTCGCGGGGCTCGAGCTGGCGCAGCATGCTGAAGCCGTCCATCTCCGGCATCTGGACATCGAGGAAGAGCAGGTCGGGCGCTTCCTCGCGGATCGCCCCGAGCGCCGAGCGGCCGTCGGCGCGTTCGCCGATGACCACGATCTCCTCGTCGCCGGCGAGCAACGCGCGAATCGCGTCGCGCGCGGCCGGCTCGTCGTCCACGATCAACGTGCGGATCGGCTTCGTCACCGCTCCCGCTCCCGGTCGGCCGGCGCGAGGCGGAAGGGCACCGTGACCCGGGCCTCCAGCCCGCCATCCACCGCGTCGCACACCTCGAGGCTGAAATCGTCACCGTACAGCTTGGTCAGGCGGGCCTGCACGTTCGACAGCCCGATGCCGGGCTGCGCCGTGACGCGCTCGCCGTTGCCGATCCCCGGTCCGTCGTCGCGAACGATCAGGTGCAGCCGGTCGCCGAGGCGGCGCGCGCACACCGTCACCCGTCCCGCCCGGGCGTGCGGCGCGATCCCGTGGCGGATGGCGTTCTCGACCAGCGGCTGGAGGATCAGGTGCGGCACCCGCGCGTCGGCCACGTCGTCGTCGGCCGTGATCGCCACCGTGAGGCGGTCCCGGAAACGGATCTGCTCGATCGCGAGGTAGGTGCGGACGAAGTCCAGCTCCTGCCGGAGCGCCACCTCCTGCTGCGACGCGCCGTCGAGCATGCGCCGCAACAGGTCGCCGAGCCCCGCGACGACCCGTACCGCGGTCTCCTGGTCGCCGGTGCGGACCAGCGCGCCGATGGTATGCAGCGCATTGAAGAGGAAGTGCGGGTGCAGCTGCATCTTCAGCGCATGCAGGTCGGCCTGCGCCAGCTGCGTCTCGAGCTGGGAGGCCGCCAGCTCGCGCTCCCGCAGCCTCCGCTGGTGCTCCACCACGTAGCTGACGGCGAGCACGGCCCAGTACAGCGCGCCGTCCGACAGGATCCAGACCACGAACAGCTGGACCGCCCGGGTCAGGAGCGGCCTCATGTTGGGCCAGGGGGGCAGCACGTTGGCCACGTGCCAGGCGTAGCCCAGGTCCTGGAGAAAGACGAAGGTGCAGCACACGGCCACGTGGACCGCGACGCTCCGGGGCCACGTGCCCCGCTCGAACGGGAAGCGGCGCCCGAGCCAGAGGATGCCGGGTGTCGCCAGCGCCCAGATGCCGAACTGCGGCATCTGGAGCAGGAGCGCGGCCCACCACTGGAGCGGCGAGCCGCGCATGGCCGAACTGATGAACGACGTCGCCGAGCTGAACAGCCCGTACGTCGTCCACGTACCGAGGATCAGTGCCCAGGGAATGGGACGAGGGGCGGCCAGGTGGCCGGAGGCGTGCGCGGGCGTGGTCATCGAATCGAAAGATGACGGGCGACGATCAGAACAGCGAGTCCGCGTCCACGCCGGATGCTAGACGCCCCAGCGGCCAGTACCAAGTGCGCCGCGCCGGACTGCGGCCTTTCGAGGATGAAACCGCCGGGCCGTGCGACGAGCCAACGGCGCCGCGGTGATGCGTGATGCACCCTGGTTGCGGTCATTCTAGACCGGCTGCGCGTGGCCCCTCTAGATAGCCAAGGCAACGAGGATTCTCTGCGTCACGTTCACTCGAGGAGGTACCATGCGCGAACGATTGTGGTACGGTGCTTTGGCGGTGGCGTTTCTGGTGGCCGGCTGCGACTCGGCGGATCCGCCCACCGGCCCGGCGGTCCTGGCCAGCGTCAACGCTCACGCGCGGCGGTCGCCGGCGGTGACCGGCGGCGGCGCTTACGATCTGGCGCTCGCCGGCCCGAACCTCGGCCTGGCGAAGTTCGACTACGACGTGCTGGGTTCGCCCGACGGCGCCGCCTCGGGCTCCTTCCGCCAGTCGCGCAAGGTGGATGGATACCTCGTCGACTTCACCGGCGAGGCGACCTGCGTCGCCATCGATCCGGTGAACCACCGCGCCTGGGTTGGCGGCGTGATCACGCGCAACCGCTCCACGCACCCCAACTTCCAGGACCCGGCACTGTTCAGTCGCGGGAAGGACATCTGGTTCCGTACCGTGGACTACGGCGCCGGACACGACTCCCCGCCGGATCGGTCCACGACCTTCGGGTTCATCGGTTCCGCTGGCATCGGCACGTCGGCCGAATACTGCGCGGCCCGGATCTGGGCCCCCGAGGATGCCCGCACCTGGCCGGTCGTGCGCGGCAACATCAGGGTCCACACGCCGTCTTGAACGAATGCAACATGCCCACTGGCGCGAAGGCCTGAAGATCCTTTAGAGGTAAGGAGGGTACGACGAAACGTGGGCCGCCTGGGACGGCCCATCCAACTCAACCAAGCGGGCTCCAAGGGTGGACCGTACGACCGCAAGACCCGGCGATGCCGCGGTGCGCCGCCCGGTGGTGCCCGTCACGATGGGCAGTCCCAGGTTCCGGAGCGTGGACCTCGAGCGCCTGCGGGTGACCGAGGCCGCGTTCCCGGCGGGGATCACGCTGGCGATGCACCGGCACGCCGACGCGATCCTCGCCGTCATGCTGGCGGGCGGCTTCGATCTCACCTTCCCGCGCCGGCACTTCGATTGTCCGCCCGGGACGATCTTCGTGGAGCCGGGCGGCGAGCGCCATGCGAATCGCCTCGGCACCCTGGGCGCCGTGGTCGTGGTGCTCGAGATTCCGGACAGCTTCGCTTGGGACGACCTGCGTGCCGGCGCGGCGCTGCTCGACGAACCCCGCTGCATCCAGCGCCCCGAAGTCCTGCGACTCGCTCATCGCCTGCAGCGGGAGATCCGCGCCGCCGACTCGGCGTCGCCCTTCGCCGTGGACGCGCTGGCCGGCGAGCTGCTGGCCGCGGCGTCGGGCCGGACCGAGCGCGACAGCGACGCCCGCTCCGCCGGCTGGGTCAGCGCGGTGCGCGATCAGCTCCACGAAAACCTGGATCGTCCGCTGAGGTTGATGGATCTCGCCCGCGAGGTCGGGGTCCACCGCGTGCACCTGGGCCGCGTCTTCCGGGCCCGGTACGGCGAATCGCTCGGAGCCTATCACCGGCGGGTGCGCGTCGAGTGGGCCGCGGCCCAGCTGCTCCTGGACGACTGCCGCATCGGCGACATCGCGGCGCGGGCCGGGTTCGCCGACCAGGCCCACTTCACCAGGGTCTTCAAGCGGATCATGGGCGCGACGCCGCTGGTCTACAGCGAGCGGCAGCGTCGCCGGTTCGTCGGGGTCGCGGGCCACGGCCCTCGTTAGGCGATGTCCTCCGGCGCGCCGGGGCGCACCAGGAAGACGATGGGCGATCCCACCATCAGCGCGTGCTGCACGATGTTCAGCCAGAACAGCCCCGCCGTCGGCGGCTGCGAGCGCAGGCCGGCGAGCGGCAGCACGATGAGATCCATCGCGCACCAGACCAGCGCCCCGTAGACCACTCCCGCCGTCGCGGCCCCGGACGTCGTCCGCACCAGGCGCCGCAGCTCCGGCAAGCTCCGGAGCGCGACCAGGTACACCACCGTCCAGGTGCACGCGATCGTGAAGTGCAGGGCGGCGCCGAGGGCGGCCGTCGGCAGGCCGCCGGCGAAGGAGTCCCGGCCGAGCAGGCCGGCCGCGATGCCCTGGAAGAGCCGGAGGACGGTCGTCCGTCCCAGGATGACGATGTACAGGATGCCCGCGTACGAAATGTCGAGCACCGCGACCAGCGAGCCCGCGGCGAGGACGCGGGTCCAGGCAACGGGGCGCTCGGACGCGAGCGGCAGGGAGGCGGTGGCCATGGCGCGGAAGCTCCCGGGTAGCGTGACGGCGGGCCCCGGAGTGGGGCGATCGAGGCCTCATCCTAAGGGAGGGCCCCGCCCGGAGAAAGCCGCCATCGGGGAAACGCGTCAATTGCGCGACAAGAGTCGTGCCGGGCGCGACGAGCCGCATTGAGCCTGCGGCCGCGTCGTCTGCGTGGTCGGCGCCGCGATGACGCAAGTCGTCGTGCGGGAGCCGCCATTCGCCGCAGCCCGCTCTCGTCCCGGCGTGGCTCGCAGTATCATGAATGCATGAACCACCTTCGTGACGTGCGATCTGGTGTGATCGGCCGTGTGCTGCTGAGCCTGCTGGCGCTCGGCTCCCTCGCCACTGTTGCCGGTGCGCAGTCCCCGTCCGGCGGCGCGCCGGCGAGCGGCGAGCGTCCGGTGCGGGAGAGTCTGCTGCAACGCGACCGGTTTGCGGCCGCGCTGGCCTGGCGGTCCGGCTTCGCCGCCGCGATGTCCTCGGTGCTCTCGCCCGACGGCGCGCTGCTCATCGAGGGTGCGCCGCTCGTCGCGGGACGCGACGCGGCGCGCCTGCTCGAGGCCCAGGCAGGCCTCGCCGGCATCCGGGTGCAGTGGCAACCGCTGGCGGTCCTCGTCGCGGGCGACGGCACGCTCGGCGTCACCTATGGCGTGACGTCGATGACCCAGGCGGGAAGCGACAGCAGCGGGGCGCGCTTCGCGAAATACATCAGCGTCTGGCGGCGGCAGGGCGGCGACTGGTCGATGGTGGCCCACGTCGAGACCGCGCTGCTGGGGGGACTCGCGACGCTGCCGGCCGGGCTCGAGCGGCGCTCCACCGAGGCCCCCGGCGGTGGCGCGGCGCTGGCATTCGCCGCCGCCGACCTGGCCTTCGCCCGGATGGCTGGTGACAGCGGCGCCGCGCCGGCCTTCGGCGCCTTCGCGGCGCCGACCGGCGTCATCTTCATGGGCACCGGCGAGATGGTGATGGGGCCGGCCGCGATCCGGGCACGGATGGCGGAGAGCCGGGCGCGCAGCGCGTGGGCCTGGGAACCGGTCCTCGCCGGGGCTTCGGGCGACGGCGCGCTGGGCTACACGGTGGGGGAAGCCACGATCGCCAGTACCGTGAACGGAACGACGAGCACCTTCTACTCGAAGTACCTGACGGTGTGGCGTCGGCTGGACGACGGCTCGATCCGGTTCGTCGCCGATGCGGGGAACGCGCGCCCGGAGCCGGCGGCCGGCCCCGCGAGGCCCTGACTCAGGGCGTTCGCGGCCCCGGCACGTTCTGCCCGTTCTGATGCAGCACCAGGCCGCTCACGCGGCCGGTGCTGTCCCGCACGAAGCTCACCTGGGCCTCCACCTCGCGCAGGAAGAACTCGTTCGCGCCGCTCGGCCAGAGCCGGAAAGGTGGCTGGTCGGTCGGTTGCGCCATCAGCGCGTCGCCCTCGAGCCGGACCGCGATGGCGAAGGTAGGCGCGAGCCGGTAGCTCCCGACGAAGGCGGCCAGCGAGTCGCGGCTCACGGTGATGGCGGTGCGCTGCTGGGTGAGTGGGAACGAGGGGTCGAGGATGTGGAGCCCGACATCGTCGGCGCTGATCGAGGAGTTCGAGAGCACGACCACGCCGACCTTCCGCGCCGGGTCAAAGCCCGCCCAGCTGCGGTAGCCCCCCGTGCCGCCATTGTGCCAGACGATCCGCTCCGTCGGCCGCTTGAGGATGTGCCAGGCGAGGCCGATGTCCATCGTAGGTGAGCCGGCATCGCCCTGCACCTGGAAGGTGAGGGCGAAGGCCGAGTCCAGGGCGGAGTGTGACAGGCCCATGGCCGCGGCAAGGAAGCGTGTCATGTCGGACGCCGTGGAGCGCAGGGCGCCGGCGCCGGCGAGGGCGTCGAGGTCCCAGTTCGCGACCTGGCGACCACCGCTGTGGCCCATGGCGAGGTGCGCGCGCGCGTCGGGAGTGAGCGCGACCATGGTTTCACGCATGCCGAGCGGCACGAGCACACGCTGCGTGACCAGCTGCGCGTAGCTGGTGCCGGCGCGCCGGGCGAGGGCGTAGCCAAGCAGGCCCTGGCCGAGGTTCGAGTACTCGTACTGCGCGCCCGGATCGCGCGGGAGCGTATAGCCGCGGAGGAAATCGAGCATGCGATCGGCCCCATAGTCGGCGTACGGGTTGGTGGGGTCGGCGGGCGCGAAGTTGGACGGCATGCGCGGCAGCCCGGAGCGCTGCGCCGAGAGCAGTCGGAGGCTGACCTCGTGGCCGCCGCGCGATGGCACCACGGCGCCCTCAGGGAGGTAGCGCTGCACCGGGTCATCCAGCCCGATCTCGCCCCGCCGCACCATGTCGGCGAGCGCGAGGGCGGTGAAGACCTTGGTGATCGAGCCGATCTCGTAGACCGAGTGCTCGTCGACCGGCTGGCCGCCCTGCATCGCCGCCGTGCCGTAGGCGAAGTAGCGGGCGCCCGAGGAATCGACCATCCCCACCACGATCCCGACGCTGACACCCGCGTCCACGCGTGAGCGGACACTCGCCTGCGCGTCGGCGGGGACCGGTGTCTGGGCGCGCAGCGGCGCGGCGCCGAGGAGCAGCGCCGTGGCCGCCAGTCTGGCAATCCTCATGATCTGATCCTCCAGGGAGCGCTCGTGCCGCGCTCCGGCCGTCCAAGATGACGTCCGCCCGCGCACCGCACCAGAGGCGCCGGAACGGAGCTTGAAACGGGGGACGGCGGCGGCTATAGTGAACGCGCAGTGCAGGCTGCGCCCCGTCCGCGGGAAGGGATGATCCCACCTGTGCCGTACCGGCAACACACGACAATCGACCTCTCTTCTGCCCACCGCAGCGGACACCGGGCGCCAAGAAGGAGGCATGATGTCTCGCGACCTGCCCGCACGTCCCAGCCTCGAGCACCTGAAGAAGCAGGCCAGAGAGCTGCTGAAGAGCGGCGCCGCCGGGCCGCTGCTCGCCGACGCCCAGCACGCGCTCGCCCGTGAGTACGGCTTCGCCAGCTGGCCGAAGCTCAAGGCGCACGTGGACGCCCTCGCGGTCGATGCCGATCCCGGCGAGCTGCTCTGCGCGGCGATCCGGGCGCGCGACGCCTTCAAGGTGCAGCGGATCCTGGATCGGCACCCCGACCTCGCGCGCCGGCTCGACGAGCCGATCAAGGGCGGCTACTTCGGCGCCACCGCGCTCCTCACCGCCGTCGAGTCCGGCAGCCTCGAGGTGATCGACATCCTGTTGCGCGCCGGCGCCGACATCGATGCGCGCAGCCACTGGTGGGCCGGGAGCTTCGGCGTGCTCGACAACGACGGCCCGCTTGGGTCGTTCCTGATCGAGCGCGGGGCCACGGTGGACGCGTATGCCGCCGCGCGGCTCGGCATGATGGACCGCCTCGCCGGGCTGATCGCCGCGGATCCGGGCCTGGTGCACCTGCGGGGCGGCGACGGCCAGACGCCACTGCACGTCGCGCGGTCGGTCGAGATCGCGCGCTTCCTCTTGGGCCGCGGAGCCGACATCGACGCCGTCGACGTGGACCACGAGTCCACGCCGGCCCAGTACCTGGTGCGCGATCGCCCGGACGTCGCCCGGTTCCTCGTCGCCAGCGGGTGCCACACCGATCTTCTCATGGCCGCGGCGCTGGGCGACCTCGCGCTGGTGCGGCGTCACCTCGACGCCGAGCCGGACAGCATCCGGATGGTGGTATCCGAAGAGTTCTTTCCGAAGCGGAATCCGCGCGCCGGCGGCACCATCTACATCTGGACCCTGGGCGGGTACAAGACGCCCCACGCCGTAGCCCGCGATTTCGGGCACCAGGACATCTACCGCCTGCTGATGGAGCGCAGCCCGGGGGAGCTCCAGCTCGCCGAGGCCGCCGAGCGGGGTGACGACGCGCAGGTCGGCGAGCTGGTGCGCCGCGACCCCGATCTGGCGCGGGCCCTGACCGGCAGCGACCGGCGCCGGCTGGCCCACGCGGCGTGTAGCAACAACACCGACGCGGTGCGCCTCATGCTTGCCGCCGGCTGGCCGGTGGACGTGCGCGGCCAGGAGGACGGGACGCCGCTGCACTGGGCGGCCTTCCACGGCAACGTCGCGATGGTGCTTGAGCTGCTGCGCCACCGGGCGCCGGTGGACGTGCGGGGCGACAAGTACGACGCGCCGCCGATTGGGTGGGCCGTTTACGGGTCATTGAACGCAGGGGACAAGCAGCGCGGCGACCACGCGGCCGTGGTGCAGGCGCTGCTCGAGGCCGGTGCGAGCGCCCCGGCGTTCACCGAGGACCTCGAGGCGAGCGCGCCGGTGCGCGAGGTGCTGCGCCGGCACGCCGGGCGGGGCGGCGCGGCCGGCTAGCCGATTCGGCGGCCACGCGATCGCGCTGTTCATCACCGTGGACGATCGCGACGCGGTCGAGCAGGCCGTGGCCGGCGCGCCGGTGGTCAAGCCCCGCCACCACACCTCGCCAGCCACATCGTCAGCAGGGCGACCCGCATGTCATCCTCCGATTGGCACCCCGTCTCCCCAGGGTGTCTGCGTGGCGCTCACCTGCGGGCGCGACGAATGCCGCGCTTCAGTGCGGCGGCCGGATCGGTCATCGACCCTCCGGGCAGCGCTGGCGAGAGTAGGCGCCCGGGGTCTCACCGAGCAGGCGCTTGAAGCAGCGGGTGAAGTGGGGTTGATCGGCGAACCCGGCGCTCAAGGCGATGTCGCCGACGCTGGCGTTGCCCTCGACGAGCTCGTTCGCGGCCCACTGGATGCGTAGCCGACGGTGATACGCGCCCACCGATTCTCCGAAGCGTTCGCGGAACGCCCGGCCAAGGTGGACACGGTGGACGCCGGCACGGCGCGCGAGAACGGCGACGCGGATCGGCCGGTCGAGGTGCGCATGCAGGTAGTCGCGTACCTCTCCGAGCCACGCACCGGAACGCCGGTTATCGCCCCCATCGGCGCGCCGGGCCGCCGCCTCGATCAGCTCCACCCCCGCCGCCTCGACGCAGCGGGGCGCCACCGGCTGCGGCGAGCGCAGCTGCTGCGCGAGTCGCCGCGACAACCGGACGGTGTCCGGGTGGAGAAACGACGACTGGGTGGAGAAAAGACGGGCGCAATTCCGCAGCGGGCCGACCAGAGCCGATTCCTGGATTTCCAGGACCAGCACGCGTGCTCCGCAGGCGCCGATCCTGTTCGAGTGTCGCTCGCCGGCCGGCTCGACCAGACTGGAACCTGGTCCGCACGCGATCGTTCTCGAGCCGAATGCGACTTCGAAGCCGCCCTCGAGGATGACCGACAGGATCGCGCGTTCGTGCGCGTGGCAGGGCAGCTTCGAGCTCGCCGGGAAGTAGGCGTCGGTGGCCCGGATCAAGGGCAGGTCCACGGATCGGTAGCTGGGGCTGCCCAAGACGACGGGAACGGTGGCCGGCGAGCCCGCCGCGTCCAGTCCCGCATGATGCCCCTGATTGGCCTGCCACATGATTCCGCAACAGTGCGAGGCCGGCCAGCCGTGGGGCCAAGGTGGTGACACCAACACCCGCGGCGCCGGGATGGACCAACCGGGCGCCGGGACGAGACCTTGCATCCGTTCTAGGTGCGCAACCGCAGACGCCCTAGATAGTGGCATGGTGCGTCTTGGTTGCGCCGGCCTGGATGAGCATTGCCGATTCGTCGCAGTGGGGACGACCGCGCAGCAGGTGATCAAGGAGATGTACCAGCACTTCGCTCGGGAGCATGAGGAGGCGCTGGCGCTCCTCGGCGAGGAGCAGCGGAGCCGGTTCCTTCGCCGGATGCCGGAGCGGATAACGGAAAATCAGGCCGATCAGCGCCCGCCCTCATCGCCCTGAGGGCGCTCCCGTCATGTTGCAATTATCCAAGCGGAGGGGCGGTACCGGGTAGAGCTTCGGTAGCATGAGCCGGTTCGCTTCTGCCTTTCTCTGCCTTGCCGTGCCACTGGCCGCCCAGGTTGCCGGCTTCTCGCGCGCGAACTTCCATCCGGTGGGGATCTGGCGAGTGATGCCGCTGGGTCAGCGTCTCGGCCTGCGCACCGGCGCCCTGGTGAGCTGGGGAGCGGATCCGGAGACGGTGTCGGAGGTGCTCGCCACCGACGAGCTCGGCCAGGCGGCGGCGTGGGTGGTCCACACCGGGGCCGGTGTCTTCGTCCGCATTCCGGTGTTCGAGTCTGAGGGCTTGTGACGGTTCGCGGGCTCGATCGCCAATTCTCTCAGGTCGTTGTAGCGCTCGGTTTCAGCGCGATGCTCTCGGGCTGTTCCGGGGGTCCCGGCGACGTGGATCCCACGCCGGTGTTCACCCAGATCACCGCCGGCCGCTATCACACCTGCGGAGTGACCCGGGCTGGCGAGATTCTCTGCTGGGGATGGAACGCCAACGGGCAGGTGGGCGATGGTTCGCTCGAAAACCGTCTGGCACCGACGCGCATTTCGTCGGCCGAGCGCTTCGTAGCAGTCAGCGCGGGGTTCCTGCACAGCTGCGGCCTGACCACGGACGGCAAGGTCTATTGCTGGGGTGCGAACGGGCGCGGGGAGCTCGGCGATGGGACGTCTATCGAGCGGTTGGTCCCTGTGCTTGTCCAAACCGCGCAGCGGTTCGTCGCCATCGGCACCGGACAGGCCTATACCTGCGGCCTCACCGCGACGGGTGAAATCTGGTGCTGGGGGGAGGCGCCCGTCGGACCGGTTGGTCCGTCGCCGGCATTCGTCCCGGCGCGTTTCGCCGGCCCCGGTTTTGTCAGCCTGACGCTTGGCTATGAACTGGCGTGCGCCCGTCGCCCCGATGAAACGGTTTGCTGGGGGAACAACAACCGGGGGCAAGTGGGTGATGGGTCGACGGTGCCGCGCGCTCAGCCGGCCCGGGTCGCCCTGGCGGCGCCCCTGGTGCTCGTCAGTGCGGGAGTGACACACGCGTGTGGGCTGTCCGAGGTCGGCGCGGCGACGTGCTGGGGTGAGAATGCGGCGGGCCAGCTTGGCGACTCGATCGTCGACTACAGCGCGTACCCGTTGACCGCGGCGGTCGGCATCCCGCTCATCGATCTGAGTGCCCGGTCACTGGCGCACACCTGCGGGGTCACGGACCACGGCGACGTCGTCTGCTGGGGTGGTAACATCGTCGGCCAGCTGGGTGACGGCACGATGCAGGGTTCGGCGGTGCCGATTCGCGTGCTGGTCAGCGCACGGTTCACGAGCGTGGTGACCGGCCACGTGCATACCTGCGCCCTGACGAGCGAGGGCGCCGTGTGGTGCTGGGGTTACGGCAGGCGCGGGCAGCTGGGCGACTCACTCGGGCGATCATCGCCGACGCCCGTCGAGGTGGTCCGTCTCCCATTGTGAAGGGGCGCCATCGAACGCCCGCCGGTGGGCTTGAACGATTTTAGCACGGTTCGGACAATTGCCGCCCCGGCCCTTCCGTCGGGCGGCTCGCCTCGCCATCCTGGTTGCCAATGTGGCCGCTTCCCGAGTTTCGTCTCGAATCCTGGTTCGCCCGCTGGGAGTTCAGCGCCCCATACAACCTGGCGGCATCCGACGCCGAGTCGCTGGCGGTTTCGGCGCTCCTTGACCTGGCCGCCCCGAGCGATCGCGAGGCGTGGGCGTCCCTGCGACTCGGCTACACCGAGACCCGCGGCGCGCCCGCGTTGCGAGACGCCATTGCGGCGACCTACGAATCGGTCCAGCCGGAACAGGTCCTGTGTTTTACGGGTGGCGAGGAAGGCATCTTCTGCGCCATGCATGCCCTGCTTGACCGGGCAGACCATGCCATCGTGCTGGTTCCCAACTACCAGTCGATGGAGGCTCTGCCACAGGCGCTTTGCGAGGTCACCGGCGTGGCACTCCGCGAACGCGAGTCCTGGCGGCTCGATCTTGACGACATCCGGGCGGCGTTGCGCCCCAACACCCGCGTGATCGCCGTCAACTTCCCCAACAACCCGACCGGGCACGTCATCCCGGTCGACGACTTGCGAGCGCTCGGGCAGTTGGCGGACGATCGCGGCATCTGGCTCTTCGCGGACGAGGTCTACCGGGGGCTCGAGCGCCCCCACGTGACGAGCCTCCCGCAGGCGGTGGACGTGTGCCAGCGGGGATTGTCGCTCAACGTGCTGTCGAAAGCGTGCGGGCTCCCGGGTCTGCGCACCGGTTGGATCGCGTGCCGGGACCGTGAGCTGGTGGGAAAGATGGAACGGATCAAGCACTATTTGTCCATCTGTAGCAGTGCCCCGAGCGAGGTGCTCGCGCTGGCTGCGCTGCATGCGCGAAACCACCTGCTGGTCCGCAATCGTGCCATCATCGCGGAGAATCTTCCCGTGCTCGGGGACTTTTTCGCGCGTCACGCCGAGTTGTTCGAGTGGTCCGAGCCCCAGGGCGGCTGCGTCGGCTATCCCCGGTATCGCGGTGGCGAGGGCGTCGAAGCCTTCTGCCGCTCGGCGGTGGAACAGTCCGGCGTCCTCCTGCTGCCGGCCAGCATCTTCGCGTCCCGGCTGCTCGTCGCGCCGACGGATCGGTTTCGCATCGGATTCGGACGGCGGGACCTCCCCCTGGCGCTCCTGGCCCTCGAAGGCCACCTGGCTGCGCACCGGTTCCACTCCGCACCGACGTAGTTCGTGATGACCGCGACGGTGGATGCCTGGCCCGCGGTCTGGGCGCCCAGACCGGGGACCAGGCATGCCGAGAGTCTCAGTGGGGGCCGGTCAGGGCTGGGCCGGGGCCGCGTTTCCACCATCAGTGACGTAACGCCATTCCCCGTTCCGTTGCCGCTTCCAGATGGTCAGGTACTTGAGCCACTGCGTCACCGGTTGGCCCTGGGCATCCACGTCGTCGAGGCGCGCATAGCCCACGGTGAAGCCCAGGTCGTTGGTCCGCGCGACGCCGCCATCGGTCGGAGCCCAGGACAGCGAGCCGGTGAAACCGTCGAAGGACGCCCTGATCGCCTCGCGGCCCCAGAGAATCTCAGGCGGTGCGTCGAGCTTGCCGGCATCGGACGCGGCGAACCGCTGGAAAGCCGCTCCCACGCCGCGCGAGGCGGCGGCGGAGAACTCGAGATCAACCCGCATCAACCTCTGGCGCTGGGTGGCGGCATCCGTCCGTGCGAATTCCCGGTAGTGCCGATAGGTCGGCGACTCGAACCCCGGCGGTACCTCGGACGGAACGGGGCCGGGCAAACTCCCGGCTCGCGCGTACGCGGCCAGTTTCCAGGCGCCGTGCTCTCGCCGCTCCCAGTACGCCGCGTACTTGCCGGGAATCACACGCGTCCCGAGCTGCAGCGTGATGTATCCGAACGTGTAGCCCTGCCTGCCGTCGCTGGAAACGTCGACGCGCACCGGGTTCCAGTTTGCGCTGGCTCCGCCGAGCGGACTCGTGGCGAGTGCGGCCTGCACGTTTGCGCGACCCTGCACGATGGAAAGGAAGCTGATCAGCACCTGGCCATCCTCGGCCATCATCCCGTCGATGGCCGCCGCATAGGTGAGGCCGGCCGCCCCGGCGGCGTAGCCGCGGTCGGCGGCCAGCAGTCGCTCGCGCTCGACCCGCAGGTCGAGGCCCTTCGACTCCTCGCCGTCATGGTCGCCTCGCGAGCTGGCGAGCACGCCGGTCGGACTCGCCGTACCGTCCCCACACGCGGACGCGGCCATCGCGACACACGCGAGGGCATACATGACTCCATACTTGCGCATCATCGGACTGCTCCTGGTAAAGGGTCATGCGTACGCTCGAAAGCCCGGGCCACGGATGCGAGCGCGGCGTGACCAAACCGCCGCGTGCGGTGACGAACGGTGGATTCCGCCGGGCATGCAACCGACGTCGCCGAGCCCGTGACCGGCGGCGATTCCGTACGCGTCCGACGTCTCAGGGTGCATTCGTCACCGGCGGGCGGGCGATCGTCCCACCGGCGTTGCACCTCGCTGGGAGCGGCGAGACTGTGAAAGCACACCGTAACCGCCGGCGGGTGCCCGGCGCGAGGGGTCCATGACCGCGGTCGGCGGAAACGAGCTGACGATCACGACCTTGCCGGCTCGGCGGGGCTACGAGCTCGTCGTGCGCTGTTCGCTGGAGCGATGCGGTTACCTCGCGTACATCGCGATCCACTCGACGCATGCCGGTCCGGCCGTCGGCGGAATCCGCTTCCGGGCGTACGCGAAGGAATCAGGGGCCCTCGCGGACGCCCTTCGGCTCTCGCGGGCCATGACGCTGAAGTGCGCGCTGGCGGGCGTGCCGCTGGGCGGCGGCAAGTCCGTGGTCCTCGCGCGCGACGGTGCGCCGCGCGAGCCGGTGTTTCGCGCGCATGGCCGGGCGATCGCGACGCTGCGCGGCCGCTACATCGGGGCGCCGGACCTGGGCACCGGTGCCCGTGATCTGGAAGCCGTGCGGTCGAAGACGCCGCACGTGGCCGGGCTCCGCGACGGGATCGGCGATCCCGGGCCGTTCACGGCGCGCGGAGTACGGCGCGCGATGGAAGCCGCGGCGCTGGTGCGGTGGGGCGCCTCGAGCCTGTCGGGACGGGTGGTGGCCGTGCAGGGTTGCGGAAGCGTCGGGGCAGCCCTGTGCGCCGAGTTGTCGGCGGCGGGCGCGGCGCTGGTGGTGGTGGATCCCCTTGCTTCGCGCGCCGACGACATGGCCCGGCGGTACGGGGCCCGGTCGGTGCCCGTCGGTGCCATCGCTACCCTGCCGGTCGACGTCTTTGCGCCGTGCGCCGCGGGTGGTATCCTGGACGCGGAGACGGTCGCCGGACTACGGGCGGCGATCGTCTGCGGAGCGGCCAACAATCAACTCCCAGCCCGAACGCGCGGGCGCGACCTCATGCGGCGACGCATACTCTACGTTCCCGATTTCGCAGCCAATGCCGGCGGGGTCATCAGCGGCGGCGGGGATCTGCTCGGCTGGAGCGGAGCCGAGGTGGCCTCGCGCATCGACAGCGTGTTCGACACGGTGCTGGACGTGCTCGAACGCAGCCGCCGAAGCCGCCGGCCGCCCGCGGTGGTGGCCGAGTACCTGGCGACCCGGCGGCTTGCCTCACTTCCGCAGTGGGCAGGTGCGGCGTGATCCTGGCCGCTGCGGATACTCATCCTCTGGTCGCACCCGTTTTGGGTCGCGCGACGCGCCTGGCCCGCGCGGCGCGCGGCTGGGCCGTGATCTTCGCGTTGTGGACGGCGGTGGGCTTGCTGACCACCGAGCAAACGTTGACCGTGCTGTCGTTGCGCGGGCTGAAGCCGCAATCAGCCCCGTTGCTCCTCGACAACCTGGCGAACTGCTGGATCTGGGCCCTGCTGACTCCGGCGATCGCCTGGTGCGCGCGGCGGTGGACCTTCAGCCGGAGCCACTGGGTTTCACCCCTGCTCCTTCACGTGGCCGCGCTCGCCGCGGTCTCCCTGGTCGATGCCGTTGCGATGCGAGGGCTGGTGCGGCTGGTCCGGTTCGAGCCGGCCATGCCGGGGGTACCGGAGTACCTGCTGCGCACGGCATTCGTGAATACGGCGTCGTACGTGGTGGTGGTCGCTATTACCACGGCTCGCCGGTTTGCCGCACTCTACACGCAGGGTCGCGTCGAATCGGCCGAGCTCGAGGCGCAGCTGGCGCGGGCGCAGCTGGTCGCGCTCCAGTCGCAGATTCGTCCCCATTTCCTGTTCAACACGCTGAACGCGATCGCGGAACAGCTGCACCGGGATCCTGACGGCGCCGATCGGATGATCGCGCGCCTGGCCACGCTGCTCCGCGCGTCGTTCGGCACCCAGAGCGATCAGGAGGTCTCACTCAGACGCGAGATCGACCTGGCACGGGCCTATGTGGATCTCATGAGTGTACGCCTGGGCGATCGGTTTGCCTTCACCCTGGATGTGGATCGGCAGGCCCTCGACGCGCTGGTGCCTGCTTTTCTGCTCCAGCCGTTGCTCGAGAACGCGATCCGGCACGGCATCGAGCCGCTGGGCCGGCGCGGGCAGGTGGCCTTGTGCGTGAGCCGGGAGCCGGCCGCGATCCGGATCGAGGTGCGCGATGACGGCATGGGGCTGGCAGAGAATCCGCCCGAAGGCGTCGGCCTGCGGAACACCAGATCCAGACTGCGCCAGCTGTACGGCCGGGACCAGGAGCTGTCGATCCGGTCCGTCGCTCCCGGCGGCGGCACCCTGGTGGAGATCCGGATCCCGTACCGGACGGCGCGCGCCGACGAGCGCGTGACCTGATGCGCGTCGTGATCGTGGATGACGAATCCCTGGCCCGGGAGCGTCTGGTGCGGCTCCTCAGCCGCGCGCCCGACGTCGAAGTGGTGGGCGAGTGCGCCGATGGCCGCAAGGCGCTCGACGCGATTCGCGACAGCCGGCCCGACGTCGTCTTTCTCGACGTGCAGATGCCACGGATGGATGGCTTCGCGCTGCTCGACGCGCTGCCCGCCGGCGAGCGGCCCATCATCGTCTTCGTGACGGCGTTCGACGAGCACGCGGTACGCGCCTTCGACGCGCACGCCCTCGACTACGTCCTGAAACCCGTCGACGAAGAGCGCCTGCACCACACCCTGGCCCGGCTGCGGGCCCGGCGGGGCGAGCAGCGTGCCGCCGCGCGGTACCACGCGATCGCGCAAGCGGTCCAGGAGGGGGAAGCGCCCGGCCCTCGCGGCGTCGCGTCCTCGCCCGCCGGCGATCGACTCGCGGTGCGGAACGACGGCGGGCGGATCATCATGGTGAGGATCGGCTCGATCGACTGGATCGAAGCGCGGCGCAACTACGTGCGCTTGCACCTCGGCACCGAGTGGCACCTGCTCCGGGAGACGATGGGCCGACTCGAGCGTCGGCTCGAGCCGCATGGATTCGCCCGCATCCACCGATCGACGATCGTGAACCTCGATCGGGTCGCCGAGATCCAGTCGCGCGACACGGGCGAGCTCCTGGTCGTGCTGACCAACGGGCTGCGGCTCAGCCTGAGCCGGTGGTTCCGGGAGCGCCTGGAGGTACGTCTGGCCGGGCGATAGCGCAGGCGCTCAACCAGCTGGAAAAAGAGCCTCCCTCCAGCGTCGCTCGATCTCGGCGCGGGTCGTGCAGCGATGCAGCTCTGTAGCGACCAGAGTACGGTATCCCGTGAGGCGGCGTAGGACGAATGCAATCCTGAGTTCGGGAGACGCCGCAGGTCCTACATCGCGAGCCGCGGTGCGACCTTTGCCTGTACCTCGGCCGAGGTCAGCACCGGGAACACCTCGAAGTCCATGAGGTCGTCCCAGTGCCCCATCCACTCCTCCAGCAGCGCGCGGTCGGCGCACTCCATCACCTGGTAGCAGCGGGCGAGGTCCTCCGTGATCCAGCTGCCCAGGTAGGTGAGGCCGGCGGGCATCTGCCGCCCGCGCTCCTTGAAGCGGCGATACACGGGCACGGGGTCGCCGTTCCGGAAGTGCTCGATGATCACGTAGTGCATGACTATCGCAACCTGGGTGACGCCGCGCCGCACGGCAACATCGTGGCCATCACCGTCAATGCGGCGTGGTCGCGCGCTCCGGCTCGTCCAGCAGGTGCGGCAGGCGATTGAGTCGCTCCGCCACGATGCGGTTGAGAAACTCCTGGCCGCTGGCGAGCTGGTCCACCTGGCCCGCGACCGCATCCACCGCCTGCTCGAGACGGTCGGTCCGCCGGTCGTCCGGCTGGCCGGCAGAGAGAAGATGGTCTTCCAGCCGGCGCACCCGTCGCGCCGACCGGAACCAGGCGATCGCGAATCCGAGATTCGCGGTCAGCGAGATGCCGAAGAAGAAGAGCAGGATGGCGAATTCTTCGCGCATGACAGGCTCCGGAAGCTGGTGCAGCGAGCAACGGACGGCTGTACAGCCTACGCGGGAGAGCGGGGAACCGTTTCACCGGTCCCCTCGCCTGCCGCAGCCTCTTTCAAGCGACCGCGCGAGGCAGGTCACCGCAAATGCCGCGGTATCGCCTTCGCTGACGGTGAAGCCGTAGTGCTGCGTGAGTCGTTGGTCGGTGACAACACGGTATTCGGTGACCTGGGCGCGCGTGAACGACCGGGATACCCGGCTGGTCGAGAATGCCCCGAAGGTCAGATGCTGGTGGATGCGAAACCCGTGCCGGCCCGAGACCTTGAGCGGCGGCACGCCGACCAGCGGTTCCGGCAGCCGGACGCGCGCGACCCGGCAGCCGGCGCCGCCGATCGCCGCGCCCGCGGCCATCAGAACCGGGAGAACCGTTCGGTGGAATGGTCGCATTGGTGCCTCCTGGTCAGTCAGTCCGCCGCGGCCGCCTTCAGCGCGGCAATCAGCTCCTGCAGGTGCTCCCACCGCGTCAGGTAGCTGATCACCATCACGCGGATCGCCCGCGTCCCCACGGTGGTGGTGGGAGAAATCCAGTGCCGGCGCGTTGCCAGTACCCGCTTCACGATCCGGTCCTGGGCCGCGTCCAGGGCCCTGGTCGCCTCGGCATTCCCGGCGACCGCCCCGCGTCCCACGTACCGCACGCAGGCGATCGCCGTCTCGACCGGCGTCACCACGACCCAGTCGCCGTCCTTCGTCAGTTCGCGCGCGAACCGCTCGGTCAGCGCGATCTGCTCGTCGGCCAGTGCGCCGTAGGCCTGCCGGCCCACCAGCTTCATCGCCATCCAGAGCTTCAGCGCGCTGAAGGGCCGCGAGCCCTGGAGCCCGTGGTGCCGGAATTCGATGGACCGCCCGGTGTCGGGGATGTAGACGTCGGTCGCCGCAAAGGCCCGGAGCCCCGCCTCGCCGTCCCGGGTCAGGATGGCGCCGCAGGGATACGGCATGTGCCACCACTTGTGCGGGTCCATCGTGATCGAGTCGGCCCGCGCGATGCCGCGGAAACGCGGCGCGAGGCGGTCACTCATCAGCCCGCCCGCACCATACGCCCCATCCACGTGGTACCAGAGATCGAACTCCTCGGCTACATCGGCGATCGCCTCGAGGGGATCGATGACGCCGTTGCTCGTCACCCCGGCGATCCCGACCACGCAGAACGGATGCAGCCCGCTCGCCCGGTCGGCCGCGACCATCGATCGGAGAGCGCCCACGTCGAGGCGGCTGTCGCGATCCACCGGGACCGCCCGCACCCCGTCGCGCCCCCCGAGGCCGATGATGTTGGCGCTCTTCTCGATCGAAAAGTGCGACTCGGCCGACGCGTAGAGCACCGGCCGCTTGGGCAGCCCCCAGACCCCGCCCCGCGTGCTCTCCGGCAGCTTCGCCGCCAGGGCGATCTTGAGCCCCGTCGTGTTGGCCAGCGATCCGCCACTGGTCAGGCTGCCGAATGCCGCCGCCGGATAGCCCGCCAGGTCGCAGAGCCAGCGGATCACCTGCCGCTCGATTGCGGTCCCCGCGGGGCTGTGGTGCCAGGCACCGAGATTCTGGTTGAGCGCCGCGGACAGCGCGTCGGCGAAGACCGCGACCGGCAGCGGCGTCGGGTTCATCAGCCCGAAGTACCGCGGACTCGGCAGGTGCAGGGAGTTGGGCACCACGTCGCGGCGGAATCGCTCGAGCAGCGTGCGCCACGGCGTCCCCTGCTCGGGCACGGGCTCGTCGAAGAGCGCGAAAGTCCGCGCGGGCGTGGTGTCGGGAATCACCGGCACCTCGCGGAGCGCCGTGTAGTGCTCGGCGATCCACGCGGCGACGGCCTCGCCGAGCTCGCGGACGTCGGGCTCCGAGGGGTCGAATGGCGTGCGGTCGGGAGAGGGCGGGTTCACGCGCGTCCTGTCGCTTCCGGGTTCGGGTGCGTCCTCGTGGTCGCTCAGGGCCGCAGCTCCCGCAGCAGCGCCGCGCGCCCCCACACATTCTGGCGACTCGACGTCGCGCCGGTCATTGCGGCGAGCCGGGCGAGATCGGGATCGGGGTCGCGCTCCAGCGCGCGCAGCGCGTCGCGATAACGGCGCGGCGGACCAAAGATGAAACCGCGCGGCCGCAGCATCCAGGCGTTCACGGTGCCCAGCAGCGCCTCGCCGCGCACCCCGAGGGCGAGCGTCGAGTCGCGCGCCAGCGCGAGCGCCGTATCGGGCGCGACCAGCAGCAGCTCGGCGACCCGCGACGGCGGGGCGGAGGCCCAGGCCAGGACGGTATTGGCTCGCGCCTCGAGCGCCGGGTCCCTGGTGAGCGCCGCGTACCGCGCCCATCCGTGCGCCCCCGAGGCGATCACGCTCTTGCCCATGAAGCTGCCCACGGCGCTGGGCTCGCGCCGGAAGATCTGCTCGCCCAGGGCGACGGCGGCGCCCAGGTCGGTGCGGGCGCCCGCGCCGTCGGCGCGGCGCAGCCGCTCCAGTCCGCGGATCACCAGGCCGCGCGCGGCGTTGCGCACCGGCGCGTACGCCGGAACCGGCAGCAGCATGATGTTCCGTCGCACGGCGCTGTCGGCGCCGGCCAGCACCCGGTCGAGGGCGTGCCACTGGCGCATCCGCGCGGCCGCGACAAAGCGGTCCAGCGCGGTGTCGCCCGCGATCTCCCGCCAGAGCGCCGAGTCGCCGCGGGTGGCTCCGCCCCCGACCAGCGCCCGGTAGGCCCCCTCGACGCTGCCTCGGTGCCATCGCTGCGCGGAGTCGTGCGCGATGCCGGCGCCGTCGGCGTCCACCCCCCGCTCCAGGCCGAAGCCGGCGAGACTCGGCGCGCGTCCCATCGCCCGCAGCGAATCGGCCCAGCTGGGCGGCGCGCCGGCCAGCTCGCGGGCGAGCCGCCGCTGGCTGATGACGTCGAACGCGACGTATCCGGCGCTGGCCGCCAGCAGGGCCAGGACGACGACGCAGCCGAGTCCGGCGAGGATGCGCTGGCTGCTGGTCAACTGGTTGAGCTTCATCCGGATCGCATGGGGGCCCGGTGAAGCTACTGCGGGACCTCCAACCGCAGGAGTCCGGCGGCGAAACCGGGGCCTGACTGCGCCGTAGTGTCAAAAACATAATCACGTTATGTTTCTACATGCCACGTGCCATCGCCGCTCGCCGAAGCCCGGCCCCACGCCCTGCGCGCCAGGCGCGGAGCGTCCGCTCGCTCGAGGCGATTCTCGAGGCCGCCGAGGCGCTGCTCCGTCGTCGCGACTGGCGGCACATCGGCATCGTGGAGCTGTGCCGCCGGGCCGGCGTCACCACCGGCGCATTCTATGCGCGGTTCCGCGCGAAGGACGATCTGCTGCCGTTTCTCTATTCGCGCTACGATGCGAGCCTGGCGGACCGATTCGCGGCTGCGCTGGCGCGGGCGACGAGCCAGGGCGGCGACGGGCTTCGGGCCCGCGTGAGCGCGGGCATGCGGGTGATGGTCGATGAGTACCGGGAGCGGCGCTGGCTGCTTCGCGCCATGGCGCTCTGGGCGCGGCAGAATCCCGAGGCCCTCGGGGGCGCGCTGCGCGAGCGCCGGCGGGGGCTTCACGATGGGTTGGCGGCCGCCTTCCTCCCTTTCCAGGGCCAGATCACGCACCCGGATCCGGCGCTCGCCGTGCGCACCGGCCTGTTCATGGCCGCCGCCGCGGCCCGCGACAAGATCCTCTTCGGGGAGGCGCCCCATGCCGCGGCGACCCCACTCGGCGATGCCCAGCTGGCCGCCGAGCTCTCTCGCGCCCTCTACGCCTACCTCACCTGCTGACCCCGGTCGGCGACAAACCCTTTCACCGGACTCCCCGTCATGATCACCGTGAGCCTCCTCGTCTTGCAAGCCGCCGTGGCGCCGCTCCAGGCGACGCCTTTCGCCTGGTCTCCCGTGGACGGTCGCCTCGCCACCGGCGACTCGATCGCCGCCGACACGGCGCGCCTCTGGGTGAAGGAGCACCACGACCGCGACGAGCCGGCCCGGGTCGGCCTGAAGCTCCTGCGCCTGCGCGCGACGACGCCCGCGCCCGGGCCGCCGATCGTCTACCTCGCCGGCGGGCCGGGCAGCGCCGGGATTCCTTCCCAGCCGCTGTTCTCTCCTCTGGTGCTGGCACTGCGCGAATCCGGCGACGTGATCTTCTTCGATCAGCGCGGAACGGGCCGCTCGCTGCCCAGCCTGGTCATCCCCGGCACGCTCAACCTGCCCGGCGACCAGCCGCTGCGCTCGGCCGCCACCGAGGCGCGCCTGGTGACGCTCGCCCGCGCGATGCGCGACAGCCTCGCCGCACGCGGGGTCGATCCGTCCGCGTACACCACGATCGAGAGTGTCGAGGATCTCGAGGCGTTGCGCGTCGCCATCGGTGCCGAGCGCCTCGTGGTCTGGGGACACAGCTACGGCTCGCATCTCGCGCTGGCCTATCTCAAGCGTCATCCCGGCCGCGTGGCGCGCCTGATGATCGGCGGGGTCAACGGCACCGACCAACGCTGGCGTCCGCCGGCCGACGGCGACGTCCTCCTCGCGCGCGTCGACAGCGCGGTGCGGGCGGACGCGGGGTTGCGGGCCGCGATGCCCGATTTTCTGGGCACGGTGCGCCGCGTCATGCAGCGGTTGCAGCGCGAGCCGATCATGGTGGAGCAGGACGGCCGCCGCTGGCTCGTCGGGCGTGACGAGGTTGCCACGACCATCGCGATCCAGTCGGGAGACATCGAGTTCATTCGCCGCCTGCCCATGCTGTTCGCGGCTCTCGACCGCGGGAATGCGGAGCTGTTCGTTCGCGTGATGCGCCAGACGGTGCACGAGCGCCCCATCGGCACGGCCATGACCTACTACATGACGCAGGCCTCGGGATTCTCCGCCGCGCGGGCCGCACGGGTGGCGCGCGAGACGCCGTCGGCGATTCTCGGCAACGCGATCAACTGGCCCTTCGACGTGCCGGCTTTCACGGACGCGCTCGCCGCGCCGGACTTGGGCGACGATTTCCGGGCACCGGTCCGCAGCGACGTGCCGGCGCTCCTGTACAGCGGCACCTTCGACGGACGAACGTCGCTCGGCGACGCCGAGGAAGTCCGTCGCGTGCTTCCCAACGTGGCCCTCGTCATCGTCGACGGCGCGTCCCACTCGCCGCATACCATGTCCATTGAGCTCATGCAGGTCATGCGCGATTTCGTGGCGGGGCGGCCGGCGCGCAGCCGGCATCTCTCCGTCCCGCTGGATCTGCGCGGGCCACAGGAGCCGCGGCAGATCGGCGAGCTGATGCGCCTGGTGAACGAGCGCGGCGCCGAGGCGGCAATCGCGCGGCTGCGGCAGCTGGTGGCGACGCCGCAAGAGGCGGTTTCGAGCTATGTACCCGGAAGCGTCGGCGTGAACCTCCAGAGTGCTCGGCCCGCCGACGCCCTGGCAATCTGGTCCGCCGGGGCCGTGCTGTTCCCGGCCAGCGCATTTCTGGAGGATCGCCTGGGCGACGCCCACCTCGCGCGCGGTGACACGGCGTCGGCCAGGGACCACTTTGCCCGCGCGGCCGCGCTCGACCCCTTCACCCTTGGTCCACTGGTGAAGCTGGCCCAGTTGGGTGGCGGCGCCCGTCCCTGAGGGGGGCGTGAGCGACCTGGGACACGCCCTTGCCTGATATAAATGAATGAGCTATACAGTTATTCATGTCCAGAGTTCGAGCCCCAGGCCGATTCGCGGAGATCCTGTCCGCCGCCATCGACGAGTTCATCGCCAGCGGTTACCGCTTGGCGCGCATCGAGGACGTGGCGCGCCGAGCCGGGATCGCTCCCGGCACGGTCCACCTCTATGCGCGGACCAAGGAGGCGCTCTTCGAGTTGGCGATGCGCTCGGCGCTGCACGATCCGGACGTCCTGGACGAGCCTCTTCCTTATACGGCCCCGCCGGCCAGCGAGCTGATCGAGGGAGTCTGGCAGCGCCTCAACGCGGCGGCGCGGTTCCCGCGTCTCGACACCGCGCCGCAGGCCCCACCGCCGGGGCAGGCCATCGAGGAATTCGCGGGCATCGTGCGGGAGTTCTATCGCTGGCTGCTGCGCCACCATCGCGCGATCAAGGTGATCGAACGCTGTGCCCGCGAGTGGCCCGAGCTCGCCGCCCTTTTCTACAAGCAGTTCCGCCGCAACGGCCTCGACCGGCTGGCTTCCTATCTGCGCCGTCGCGGCCGGCAGGGCGTCCTGCGCGTGACCGAGGATCCCTCGATCGCCGCGCGCGTCGTGGTCGAGACCGTCGCGTTTTTCGCAATGCACCGGTTTTCGGCGCCCGACAGTGACCTGAATGACGAGCGCACCGAGGCCGTGGTCATCGACCTGCTGACTCACGCTTTTCTGCCCACCTGATGCTGGACCGGAGGTTGCCGTGGCTCGTTCGTCGCTTGCCGCCCTTGCCGTCGTGGCCCTGCTCGCATCGCGCGCGTCCGCGCAGGAGCTGAGCGGCACCTGGGCCGGGGGCTCGAACGCAACCGGCCGATGGCTCTACGTCCAGTCGGTCATTGCCGGCGGACCCGAGGGCCTGCGCGGGACACTCGATGTTCCCGGCGCACAGGCGGCCGGGCTGATCCTCGATGGACTGCGGATCGAGGGCGGGCGGGTGCAGTTCCGGGTCGCGACGCCGATCGGCGCGATGACGTTCGACGGAACGCTCCAGGACGATGTGATCGACGGGACCCTCGCCGGCGCGCCGGCTCCGGCGGGGCTGCACCTGGTGCGCCTGTTCCGGCCGGCGCCGGCGCAGGCCGCCGCCGCCGTCGGCGTCTACGACCTCGACCGGCAGCAGCAACTCCTGGTCACCTACCGCCCGTTTGGACAGCTCGCGGGCGTGGTGCTGGAGCGCGTCGGCGGCCGCGAGGTGGTGCGGAGACAGTTCTTCCTGCTCCCGGTGGGCGAGAATCGTTACATGACGTCGGGCTCGGTCGTGCCCGCGGTGCGGCGGGACGAGCAGCTCGCCCTCGCGCGCGATGCGGCCGGCGCCGTGACCTCGATCGCCTGGGTCGTTCCGGGCGGCGCGAGCCGCACGGCGACGCGGGTCGCGGGATTGCGTCAGCGGGTCGCCGAGTTTCGCGGGCGCGGCGGCCGCATCACGGGAACGCTGTTCCTCCCGGAGGGCCAGGGTCCTTTCCCGGCGGTGGTGCTGGTGGGCGGCAGCGGCCCGACCACCCGGGACCCGTTCGTGCTGCGAGCCCGGGAGTTCGGACGCCTCGGGTACGCGGCGCTGGTCTACGACAAGCGCGGGACGGGCGAGACCGAGGGGCGCTACTTCACGGCGACCTTCGATACGCTGGCCGCGGACGCCGGCGCGGCCCTGGACTGGCTGCGCGGACAGCCCGACATCGACGGCGCCCGCGTGGGGATGGAGGGTCACAGCCAGGGAGGATGGATCGCACCCCTCGCTGCCGCGCGGGCGAGCGTGCCACCGAAGTGGCTGGTCGTGACCTCAGGCGGACCGGTGCTGCCGGTGGACCAGGAGGCCTGGCGCGCCGCCACGCAGTCCCGGGCCGCCGGGGCCAGCGAGGAAGAGGCGGCCCAGGCGGCCGCGTTCATGCGCACCAAGTGGCGGTTCGGGTTCACGGGAGCGGGGTGGGAGGCATACATCGCGGCGGCCCGGCAAGCGGCGGCGGCGCGCTGGGGCGGTGTGGTAGCCCCGATCCTGGTGGACGATCCGGAGGCCTGGGCCTTCATCCGGGGCCTGAGGGACTTTGACCCCGGAGCGAGCGTGAGGCTCCTGACCATGCCGGTGCTGGTGCTGTTCGGCGACCGGGACGACGAGGAGCCGGCCGACACCACCCGCGCGCGCTGGCTCGACGCCTTCCGGCAGTCGGGCCACACCGACCACCAGATCGTGACCATTCCGGGCGGAACCCACGCGCTCTGGCTCGGTGCCGGAGACCCGGTTCCGATCGTCACCGCCCCGACCGAGGCGATCGGCCGTTGGCTGGCGGCGCACCGGCTCCCTTGACCCTCTTTGCGCCCCAGACTAGTTTTGTAGGCTGCGGCTGAAATCGGCCGCGCCAATTGAGTTACGTCTTCGCGGGGTTTGATGCCGACGATCAATCAGCTGGTCCGCTCGGGCCGGCGCGACGTGGAAAAGAAGGAAAAGGCGCCGGCGCTGCGTGGCAATCCGCAAAAGCGCGGCGTCTGCACGCGGGTCTACACCACGACGCCCAAGAAGCCGAATTCGGCGCTGCGGAAGGTCGCGCGGGTGCGGCTCACCAACGGGTTCGAGGTGACGGCGTACATCCCGGGTGAGGGCCACAACCTGCAGGAGCACTCGATCGTGCTCATTCGCGGGGGCCGCGTGAAGGATCTGCCGGGGGTGCGCTACCACATCATCCGCGGCACGCTGGACGCGGCGGGCGTAAACGAGCGCAAGCAGAGTCGCTCGAAGTACGGGGCCAAGCGGCCCAAGGCCGCCAAGTGAGCCGCCGGCCGCGCAACGTGAAGCGCACCGTGCCGCCCGATCCGCGGTACGACAGCCAGACGGTGACGAAGTTCATCAACAACCTGATGAAAGAAGGCAAGAAGTCCACCGCCGAAGGGATCTTCTACGGCGCCATGGACATCATCGAGCAGCGCACCGGCCAGCCGGGCGTGAACGTGTTCAAGCAGGCGCTCTCGAATGCCAAGCCGGTCGTCGAAGTGAAGAGCCGCCGCGTCGGCGGCGCGACGTACCAGGTGCCCGTCGAGGTCCGGCCGGACCGGCGCACGGCGCTGGCGATGCGGTGGCTGCTCCAGTACGGCCGCGCGCGGGGTGAGAAGTCGATGGCCGACCGCCTGGCCAACGAGTTGATCTCGGCCAGCAAGGGCGAGGGCAGCACGATCAAGAAGAAGGAAGACACGCACAAGATGGCGGAAGCCAACAAGGCATTCGCACACTATCGCTGGTAATTGCAGCCTGACAGCTGCCGGCTGCCAGCTGCCAGCTCAACCTTGGACCGACAAACTGAAGGCCGCAGTGATAAGCGGCCTCGTCCTGGCGAGAAGGCGGCCGGACGACACGCGGAGCGAGACCTGCGGACGACTGTCCGCGCACGGTCGCCCCGCATTTTTGCTGGATAAAGGACGCAATGGCACGCATCACGACGCTCGACAGGTATCGGAACATCGGCATCATGGCGCACATCGATGCCGGGAAGACGACTACCACCGAGCGAATTCTTTACTACACGGGCCGCACCTACAAGCTCGGCGAAGTCCATGATGGCACGGCCACCATGGATTGGATGGAGCAGGAGCAGGAGCGCGGCATCACGATCACGTCCGCGGCCACGACGGCCCAGTGGACGCGCTTCGGCACGCCCTATCG
>JBGOSS010000046.1:0-31153 GCA_041476105.1 Gemmatimonadota bacterium | reverse complement strand
CCAGGCCGTAAAACCGCGGTGCTCCGAGGCCGACCCTGCGTGGCTGGCCGGCGATGCCGGCCAAACCGCCGAGGCGCAGGTCGGTGGAACGATCCGGTCCGGACCAGCGGCCGGCCAGGAATCCGTTCAGCTCGGTCGCGGCCAGATCGCTCCAGAGCGTGGTGTCGACGTAGAGAGGCGTCACGACGTTGGAGTACGAAAGCGCCAGCCCGGAGGTGAGCCGCGGGCCGAAGGTGAGGTGCGAACTCCAGTCCGCCGTCGTCCAGAGTCGGCCCCCGCGTCGTCCCTCGACGTACCAGATCTCCGCGCCCAACCGCTGGCGGGGGATCCGCGCCCAGGTCGGATTCTGGACCGAGAGCCGGATGCTTACCGGCTCGGTGCCGGCGCCGGTGCGCGCGGCGTAGGTAAGTTGCACCGCGTTCTGATCGAAGCGGCCGAGGTAGTTGGACCGCCATTGCAGCCCGACGTTGAGACCGCCGGCGTCGTTGTACCAGGCGAGCGGCAACCAGTTGCGCACCAGGCGGTCGCGGCGTGTCGGCGCCGAGCCCGACCAGCCGAAGCGGTTCACCGCCTTGGGCCCCACCGGTCCCAGGAAGCCGAGCGGCGACGGCCCTTCCCGGTTGTTGAGATAGTTCCAGTCCATGGTCCGGCGGTCGGGGTCCAGCTCGACCCGGCCGGCACGCGAGGGCGTGATGACCTGGACCGTTTCGGTCCGTCGGGCACCGGAGACCCTCACGAGGTAGACCGAGTCGCCCGCCGGAACCGCGACGTCCACCGGCATCACGCCGTCCCCCCTGCGCCGCACGGTGATGTCCGCATACCAGCGGCCATCCTCGGCGACCCAGCGGCGGACGCCGGCGAGGGCGTAGTCCACCAGCGGCGTCGCGTGCAGCCACTCGGCGAAGAAACCGCGCAGGTCCTGGCCCGAGACCTCTTCCATCGCGCGCCGGAGGGCGTCCTCGTCCACATGCCTGAGCTTCCAGCGGTCGTAGTAGCGATGCAGGCCCCGCCGGAACGTGGCTTCACCGACGACGTACTGCAGCATCTCGTAGAAGAGCTGGCCCTTGGTGTAGATCATCCGGCTGTAGATCTCGAACTCCGCGAAGTCCTCCGAGACCTTCGACACCGGCTCGCTCCAGGCGTCGAGGTCCAGGTTCAGAATCAGCTGCTGCGTCTGGATGCTGGGCACGCCCATCCCGCGTCGGTGGAAGTTCCACGCCGTCTGGAAGGTCGTGAACCCTTCGTCGAGAAACCCTTCCTTCCATTCATTGTTGCCGAGGATGCCGTAGGTGTAGAGGTGGCCGACCTCGTGGAAGATCAGCGACTCCCCGGGCCCGCCTGACATCACCAGCATCGGGAACTCGGTAGCGCCCCCCTCGATGCGGTGGAGGACCACCGTTTGCGGGTACGGATAGGCACCGTAGATCGAATCGAGCCAGGCCATCGCCCGCCGGGTGCGCTCGATGACAAGGCCCCCGCCCCAGGTGGCCGAATCCTCGGGCAGGTAGAGCGCACGCAGGACCACGCTGCCGAAACGGCCCTCCTCGTAGCGATACGCGGGGTTCGCCGACCAGGCGAAGTGGTGGATGTTCTCCGCGTAGAAGCGCACCCGCTTGCGGCCCGGCGCCGGCGGCCCCGCGGCCAGCGGGGACACCGAGCGGTCGCCGTACCAGTCGGCCTGGAGATCGACCGGCGCGCCCGGCACCGCACTGGCGCCCGCCCAGCCGGGATCGCCCGAGACCGGCACACCCGTCGCCGCCACGACCTGGTCCTGCGCCAGGTCGAGCGTCACGTCATAGGTGCCGTACTCGCCGTACAGCTCGCCCGCCAGGTGCAGCGGGTGCGCCTGCCAGCCGTAACGGTCGTAGACGCACACCTTGGGATACCACTGCGCGAAATCGAAGCGCCGGCCCCAGCGGCCCTGGCGGCGCGGGATGACGCTCGGCCGAGCCGTCCAGTCGAGCACCACGATCAGTGAGTCGCCGGGCGGCAGCGGCTGCGGCAGCGCGAACCGCGCGATGGTGGAGTCGGGGGCGTTCGGGAACACCGGCGCGACGGCGATGTCGCCGATCGTCACCCGGCCCAGCCGCTCGTAGGCGTTGTACGGGTCGGGCAGTTCGGCGAAGCGGTGGATCCCCTCGCGCCGCTCGTCGGCGGACCAGCGCGAGCCGGGCCGGAAGGCATTCAGGTACAGATGGAAGTTGATCTCCCGCAGCGTGTCGGGACTGTTGTTGCGGTAGACCAGCCGCGCGATTCCGGAGAGGACGCCGGAGGGCTCGTCGAGCGACGCGCCGATGGTGTAGCGGATGCGCTGCTGCCAGTAGTGCGCGCTGTCGGGAGCCTGGGCGACAAGGGGGGCGGAAGGGCACGGCGCCAGGCCGACCAAGTACGGAAAAACGGCGGCACCGAAGGCTTTGAGCGAGGGCATCCGGTAACTTACCGCCTTACCGCCCTGTCGCCCTACCGTCCAGTGTGGAGCATCCGGCTGCGGAGGGTCTGGATACGACGGCGGATCGAGCCGTCGAGCACCCGGTCACCAAGCCGGACGACCAGGCCGCCGATGATTGCCGGGTCGGTCCGGAAGTGCGCCAGTACGGTCTTGCCTATCGCCTTCGTCAGGCGGTCGGTGATGATCTGGCGCAGCGCCGGGTCGGCGTCGCGCGCCGTGACGACGCTGGCGTGCACCCGGTTGAAGTGCCGGTCGGCGATCAGTTGATAGGCCTCGCTCATCTCGGCGAGCAAGCCCTGGCGGCCGCGCTGCACCACCGCCTGGAGGAACTTCACGAACCCGGGCGGCGCGATGCCCTCCAGGCCTCGCGCCAGCAGTGCCTGCTTCTCCGACTTTCGGATCCGCGGCGACATCATCACCGCCAGCACCGTCGGATCCGAGTTCACCGCCCCCGCCACCGCGTCGAGCAGATCGCCCACCCGCTCCACCGCCTGCGCCTCCCCGGCGACGACCAGCAGCGCCTCGGCGTAGTTGCGGGCGACGACGGCGCTCCTCACGACGCGGCGCCCCGCAGGCTGGCGAGGTAATCCTGCACCAGCTTGCGGTCGGCCTCGGTGTCGAGGTTGCGCTCGATCACCTTGGTCGCGGCGGCGATGGACAACTCGACCGCCTCCTTCCGCAGCTCGGCGACCGCACGGTCGCGCTCCAGCGCGATCTCGCGGCGGGCCCGCTCGAGCAGTTCTTCCTGCTCCACGCGCCCCTTCGACACCATCTCTTCCCGCAGCTTCTCGCCCGCCTGCCGGCCCTGCGCGAGGAGATCCTGGGCCTCGGCCCTGGCCTTCGCGATCTGGCCCTGGTACTCGGCCAGGAGTCGCTGGGCCTCGGCATTGGCCTTCGCCGCATCGTCCAGCTGCCGGCGGATCCGGGCCTCGCGCTCCTCGATCTGCCTGAGGATCGCGGGCCAGGCCGTCTTCGCGAGAATGAACATCAGGATGCCGAAGACGACCAGCGTCCAGATGATCAGGCCCGGGTTGATGGTAAACGGGCCCGCCCCGGCGCCGTGCTCGGCAGCCCCCTGCGCCTGCTCCTGGAACGCCGCCGACGCGGCCGCGAAGAGCCGCATCCTACAGCAGCTTGAACAGGAGCGCGAAGACGAGGGCGGCAAGGGTCGCGCCTTCGATGAGCGCCGCCGTCAGGATCATGGCGCCACGGATGTCACCCGACGCCTCGGGCTGCCGCGCGATCGCCTCGACCGCCTGGCCGCCGATGCGGCCGATGCCCAGGCCGGCCCCGATGATGGCGAGACCCATGCCGATGCCCGCGCCGAGCAGGGCGTTGTTGTTGAGCGCGGTCGTCGCCGCGGCGGTCGCTTCGGGAGACTGGAACATCCGACTACCTCCAGGAATCGTGAATGAATAAGAAGCTAATGGCTAGTGGCTGATAGCTCGTGGCATGCCATCAGCCATCAGCCATCAGCCATCAGCCGGTCAATGCTCGTGCCGCATCAGCCCGATGAACACGCTGGTCAGCAGCGCGAAAATGTAGGCCTGGAGGAACGCTACCAGCAGCTCCAGGCTCATCATGAACAGCACGAAGAGTACCGACCCTCCCGCCACACCCCAGCGGATCGCGGCCGGCGCGGTCCCGAACAGGAAGATCAGGCCGAGCAGCGACAGGATCACGAAGTGTCCGGCCGTCATGTTCGCGAAGAGACGCAACATCAGCGCGAACGGCTTCACGATCTTCCCGATCAGCTCGACCGGGATCATGATCGCCGTGAGCACCCACTTGGTCATGCCCGTGGTGCCCGGCGGCGAGAAGACGATCGTCTTCATGTAGCCCGCCGGACCGAGGGTGCGCATACCGGCGATCTCGATGGTGAGAAACGCCGTCAGCGCCAGTGCTCCCGTGACCGCGAGGTTGCCGGTCGGCGTCGCGCCCCACGGCAGCAGGCCGAGGAGGTTCATCGTCAGAATGAAGAAGAACAAGGTCATGATGTAGGGCGCGAACTTCTCGCCGCCATGCCCGATGTTCGCCACGGCGATCTCGTTGCGGACGAAGAGCACCATTGCCTCGAACATCGAGGCGAGGCCGCGCGGCGGGTGGCCCGCTTCGCGCTGCTTCCGCAGCGAGCGGCCGGTGAGGACCATCACCAGCCACACCAGGAACGCCGCCAGGATCATGAAGACCACGTGCTTGGTCGGCGACAGGTCGACGGCGAACCGCCCGATGTGGACCGGCGCCCAGCGCGGCAGGTGGATGACCGATTCCCCGCCCCACGGCCAGTCGAGCGCGATCTCGTGCGCGTCGGCCGTGTGGTGCATGATCATCTCGCCGATGTTCGGCTTGCCTTGCATCATGCCAGGAATTGCGTCTCCGCAAAGAGGAGCACCAGCAGCGTACCGATATAGCCCGCCGCCATCCAGGCGGGGGGCAGCGCCGCCCGCGTGGCGACCATGACCGCGGCGAGAGCGAGAAAACTCGCGAACCGCGCCGCCATGCCCAGGACCCAGCGCTGCTGAAAGACGCCGATCCGCTCCTGCATCGCCGGCCGCAGCATCGCCACGGCGACGATCTGCGCCCCGGCCGCGATGCTCGCCCCGATCAGCGCCGCCGCGCCGGCCACCACCCCGCCCAGCGCGAAGGCTATCGCGCCGGCTAGCAGCTCGAGGCCCGCGGCGACCAGCACCAGCTTCCGCATCGGGTTCACGGCTTCGACTTCGACTCGGCCGAAATCCTCCGCCAGAAGGCGTAGAACCCGGCGCCCATCCCGACCGCGAGGCCGATCAGCAGAAACAGCGGCGCGGTCTTGAGGGCCTTGTCTGCGAGGTAGCCCATCCAGGCGAAAAAGAGGATCGAGAACACCAGGCCGAAGCCGGCTCCGACGATCGCATACCCCGCTCCGTAGCCGCGGCCGAGCCGTTTCTCATCCTGTGGATCTGGCATGGCGGCGGCCGGAAATATATCCCTTGTGAAATATTTCGCAAAGTCGCTGGTGTTACGGATTGCGCCGCTGGGCGAGTCTGGGGAGCCCCTGGATGTAGATCACTTCCGCGGCCTGTCCCGGCCGGCCCTGGCGCACCATGACGAAGCTGTGGCCGTCGGGGAAGACGTCGTAATTGGTGTGGGGCGTGGCGAACTCGTAGCTGGCGACGCTGAACAGCGGCTTGCGACCCAGCACCCGGAAGGCCGGCCTGGTCTCCACGGTGGCTGCCACCAGCATCGGCTCCGCCGCTCCCCCGGAGCGGAAGAAGATCTCGCGCCCCTCGCGCGACCAGACCGGCTCGGTGCCCCCCTCCTGGGACACCTGCACCTTGTTCCCCATGTCGGGAAACGACCGCACGTAGAGCTCTCGCCCGAGTCGTGCAGGCCGAGGATGTGGAGGTGCTGGAGGTTGGCGGTGGTGCGGATCTCCCTATAGACCGTGGCCATCCCGCCCTGGCCCAGTTCGCGCTCGATGCGGTAGCGGTCGGCGAGTGACTGCGCGAGCCGCGCGACGGTGTCGGTCATGGCGTGCGCCCCGCCCCCTCGGGCCGCAATCGGAGGAAGGGGTTGAGCTCCACGGTCAGGGTACGGCTCGGATCGCTGCCTTCGATCATCACGAAGTGCCGGCCGTCGGGTGTGACATCGTAGCGGGCATAAGCGGGATAGCTCTCGTACGGCCGCCGGAACAAGGTATCGCGCGCGACGACCGCGAAGGCGGGGCGGCCCCGGTAGCGGGCCGCGATCATGGCGTCTCCGCTGCGATAGAACAGCTCGCTGCCGGCCGGCGACCAGCGCGGCTCGTCGCCGCCGCTGGGGGAGACCTGCCACTTGCCCGCTCCGCCCCGAAACGGCCGGACGTACACCTCGCTCCGGCCGGATTCGTCCGACACGTACGCCAGGAATTGCCCATCGGGCGAGAGTGCCGGGGCGAGTTCGTTGGCGTCGCTGGCGACCACGGGAATCGGCCGATGGGTGCCGTCGAGCGGCAGCGACAGGATGTCGCGCGGCCGCCCCGTCGTCAGCTGGTAGTAGATCAGCTGGCGTCCGTCGGGAGTGAACGCGCCGGGATTCTTCGAGGTGGAATCCCGCAGCAGCGGCTCGGGCCGGCCGTTGCCGTCGGCCGTGATCCAGTAGAGGTCGCGATAGTTGCCGGCGGCATCCCCCGACAGGTGAGCGTACGCGATGTGCCGGCCATCGGGCGACCAGACCGGCAGGGACGCGCTGTCGCCGAAGGTGAGCCGCTGCAGCGCACCCTGGGCGATGTCGAGCACCCAGATGTCCCCGATGCCGGCGCCGGGCACGATGGTCGTGGCGATGCGCCGTCCGTCCGGTGAAATCCGCGGAGTGAGATAGGGCCGCCGCTCGGCAGTCAGCAGGCGCGGGACGCCGGTCCGGTCCACCAGCACCAGGCCGAGCTGGCGCGACTGGCCGGTCATGTACGCCGCGACGCCTGACGGCGATATCGCGAGCTTGGCTTCGCCAGTGGGACCGACCTCCACGTGATCGAACAGCGGCATCGGCGGCCCGGTGATCGCCAGCTTCCGGGGGTTGAACGGCACCGCGGCCACCGCGCCGTCGGGATTGACGAACACCAGATACGGCTCGACGTAGCGGGCGTGACCGCCCGGCATGTCGAAGCGCGTGATGGCGCGCGTCGCCAACGAAAGGGCGGCGGGATAATCGACGCCCTGCCTGCGCAACGTGAACAACACCGTCTGACCGTCGGGGAGGAACTCGGGCCAGTAATACGTCTGCTCGCCGTGCAGCGTGTCGGGTACCGCGATGCGCTCCAACCGGCCGCCACCGGCATCCACGCGATACAGCCCGAAGACGTCCTCGAGGACGATGACTCCGGAGGCACCCCAACTGGCCCCGCTGACCGTGACGCTGCCGACCGAGGCGATCGGCAGCGCCGCGCCGCCGCCGGCGGGAACCTTCATCAGTCGCCCGGCCGCGACGAAGGCCAGCCAGCGGCCCTCCGGAGAGAAGAACGGCAGGAACGCGCCTTCGGTCCCCGGAATGGCGGCCGCCCGCACGTCGTCGAGCCGCCGCGCGAAGAGCTGCCGGCCCTGCTCACCTGTGCCGCAATAGACGATCGTCCTGCCGTCGGGCGACACCGCGAGGTTGGCGCCGGCGCCATTGGCGTACCGCGCATCGCGGGGCAGCATCAGCTCGAAGCGCGCCGAGAGCGGCGCCAAGGCCGGGCGCCGGCCCGCCAACCACGCCGCCCCGATTCCCAGCGCGGCGCCCCCGAGCAGCAACAGGCCGGCCCGCAGGCCCTTGGCGAAGCCGGACCGGGCCTGCCGGTCGCCGCGGCCGCGCCGCGGCGCAAAGCGGGCCGCCGCGCTCCCCAGCTCGAGCGCCTCGGCGAACTGGGCCGCCGAGCCGAAGCGGTCGGCCGGCAGCTTGGCCAGCGCCACGAAGATCGCGGCTTCGACGTGCTCGGGAACCGTGGGCCGCTGGAGGGTGAGCGAGCGCGGCTCCTCGGTCATCACGCGGGCGACGATCGCCTGGGGCGTCGGGCCCGTGAACGGCGGCTCGCCGCTCAGCAGCTCGTAGAGCACGCACCCCAGCGCGTAGATGTCGGCCTTGGGCGTGATCTCCCGCTGGCCCATGGCCTGCTCCGGGGCCATGTACTGCGGCGTGCCTAACGACATGCCGGTCTCGGTGATCCGGGTGGACCCCTCCGAGCGGCTGGCCGCCAGCGCGATCCCGAAATCCGCCACCAGCGCCTGGCCCTCGTGCAGCAGGATGTTCTCAGGCTTGATGTCGCGATGCACCACGCCCTGCCGGTGGGCGTAGTCGAGCGCCCCGGCGACGTCGCGGGCGATCCGGACGGCCTCGTCGACCGGGAGCTGCTGTTCGCGATCCAGGCGGTGGCGCAGCGATTCGCCCGCAACGTACGGCATGACGTAGTAGACCATGCCGTCGGCCTGGCCGGAGTCGAAGAGCGACAGGATGTGCGGATGCTGAAGGTTGGCGGTGGTGCGTATCTCGTTGAGGAAGCGCTCGGCGCCAAGGATCGCGGCCAGCGCGGGCAGCAGGACCTTCAAGGCGACCTTGCGGTCGTGGCGCACGTCGTGGGCGAGATAGACCGTCGCCATCCCGCCCTGGCCCAGCTCGCGCTCGATGCGGTAGCGGTCGGCGATCGCGGAGGCCAGGCGGGGAGTATCGGTCACAGACGTTCCAAGATGCGGCCCGCGCACCGGTTACGCGAGAGTCACGGCCACGTCGTCAGTCGAGAAAGGGCGACGCCCGGGGCTTCGGCCTGGGGATCGGCGCGGCATCCAGCAACTGCTGGAGCTCCTCGACGCTCAGCTCGAAGGGGTCGGTCTCGTAACCGGGCGGCGTGACTGGCCGGGTCGGCCCCGGGTTGTCCTCGACCGGCTCGAAGAGCCACTCGCGCTTGCCGCGGACCCGGATCTGCCAGCGCCGGCCGTCGCGATCCTGGAAACGGCGGTCACCCACCGTGCCCGGCCTGGGGCAGGTTCTCGAACAGGTTCAGCACCACCACGAACTCGTGCCCCTCATTCTCGGGCTTGAGCATGATGAAGGTCCGGCCGTCGGGCATGACGTCGTAGTCGCTGTGAAAGATGAAGGTCACGAAGCCCTGGTTGAACAGCTCGGTGCGCGCGCCGACGGAGAAGGTGGGCGAGGTGCGCACCGCGGCGGCCATCATGCGATTGCTGCTGCGGTAGAAGATCTCCCCGCCGGTCGGCGACCACCGCGGCTCCTGTCCACCGTCGAGCGACACCTGCCACTTGCCGCCCAGCCCGGGGAAGGGGCGCACGTACACCTCGCTCTGCCCCGACTCGTCCGACACGTAGGCGAGCCAGTGGCCGTCGGGCGACAGCGTCGGCGAATGGCTGTCGAACCGGGTCGCCACCAGCGGCCCGGCTTCGCCTCCCGGCGACATGGTCCACAGCGAGCGCTTCAGGCCGGCGCCGCCGTTCCTGAAGACGAAGATCCCGCCGTCCCGCGTGACGTCGCCGGTCCACTGCTCGTCGGGACCCGCCCACAGCGACTCGGCCGCCGCGCTGCCGTCGGCCGGGATCCACGCCAGGTCCAGCCCCGATGAGCCCCGGTGCGTGAACAGCACCCGCCGGCCGTCGGCCGACCAGGTCGGGCGCTGGGAGCTGTGGTCGAAGGTGAGGCGGGTTCGCGTGTGCTGGCGGATGTCGTAGACCCAGATGTCCTGGCCACCGCCGTCCCCGACCTCGAGCGCCACCCGGCGGCCGTCGGGCGAGACGCGCGGAAACGCCAGCCCCGTGCCGGCGCCTTCGAGCCGCTGCGACGCTCCGCGACGGTCCACCGTCACCAGGTCCACCACCCCGGTCCCGACCGCGTAGGCGATGGTGCCGCTGCGGGAGATGCCCATCTTGGACGCGCCGCCGCTCCCGATGTACACGTTCTCCGCGATCGGTACGCTCGGCCCCCTGACCTCGAGCCGCCGCGCGTCGAAGGGCACGGCGATGAGTGTGCCCTGGCTGCCGAGCACGACGTATCCGCCCGAGACGTAGCGCGGGTTGGTCCCCGGCTGATCGAAGCGCTTGATCCTGCCGCTGGTACGGTCGAGCACCGCGAGGCGGTCGGTCGCGCCGCGCTCAGTGAACAGAATGGCCCGCGCACCAGGCAGCCACTCGGGCCAGATGGATGTGCCGCCGACGCTGTCACTCCCCAGCTTGCTCGGCTGACCGCCCGCGGCGGGCACCAGCCACAGGCCGTCAGTGCCACTGAACACGATCGTGTCGTTCGACCCCCAGCTCGCCCCGCTCAGCAGGTTGATCACCTCGCAGATTGGGAGCACCGGTCCGCCCGAGACCGCGACCTTGACCATCCTGCCCTGCTGTATGAACGCGACCCATCGGCCGTCGGGCGAAAAGAACGGGTTCGAGGCTCCCGTGGCGCCGGGCATGGGGACGGCATCGAGCTGGTCGAAGGCGCGCAGCAACAACTGGGCATTCGGCCCCAGGTACACGATGCGACTGCCGTCCGGCGACACGGCGATGATCTGCCCGTTGCCGTCGAAGAGCGTGGTCGCGGATGTCTGCCTGATGTGAAAGCGGACCACGCCGGGCTGGGCCAAGGTGGGGCGCGACTGGAGGGCCCAGGCCAGGCCCGCGCCCAGGAGCACCAGCACGATCGCCGCGAAACCGAAACGGGCGGTGGGGCGGAAGGGCGGTATGCCGGCACGCCCCTTCTCCCGCAGCGTGAGGGCACCGACCGCCATCCCGCCTGGCCGCGCCGCGGTCATGCCGGCGTCGAGGGCCTCGGAGAACAGCGCGGCGCTCGCGTACCGGTCGGCCGGCAGTTTCTCCAGCGCCGTCTGGACCGCCTCGTCCAGGGCGGGCGGCACGGTGTGGCGCTGCACGGTGAGGGAGCGTGGCTGCTCGGTCATCACGCGGGCGATGATCGCCTGGGCCGTCGGGCCGGTGAAGGGCGGCTCGCCGCTCAGCATCTCGTAGAGCACGCACCCCAGCGCATAGATATCGGACTTGGGCGTGATCTCCCGTTCGCCCATGGCCTGCTCGGGACTCATGTAGTGGGGCGTGCCCAGCGACATCCCGGTCTCGGTCATGCGCTGGCCGCCCTCGGAGCGGCTCACGGCGAGTGCGATCCCGAAGTCGGCGACCAGGGCCTGTCCCTCGTGCAGCAGGATGTTCTCGGGCTTGATGTCGCGGTGCACCACGCCGTGCCGGTGCGCGTAGTCGAGCGCGCTCGCGACTTCGCGCGCGATCCGCACCGCCGCGTCGACCGGCAGCTGCTTCTCGCGGTCCAGCCGGGCCCGCAGCGATTCGCCCTCCACGTACGGCATGACGTAGTAGACCATCCCGTCGGCCTCGCCCGAGTCGTGCAGCGGCAGGATGTGGGGGTGCTGGAGGTTGGCGGTGGTCTTGATCTCGTGCAGGAAGCGCGCGCCGCCCAGGATCGCCGCCAGCTCGGGGCGCAGCACCTTCAGGGCCACCTTGCGGTCGTGCCGGACGTCGTGAGCGAGGTACACCGTGGCCATGCCGCCCTGGCCCAGCTCGCGCTCGATCCGGTAGCGGTCCGACAGCGACGCGGCGAGGCGGCCGACGCTGTCCGTCATCGCGTCAGTTCCATCCCAGTCCGCGCAACTGGTCGAGGTTCACGTTCCCCCCCGAGAGGACCACCGCCACCCGCGTGCCCGGCGGCAGGTGCACCAGCCCCTTCAGCAGCGCCCCCACCGGCGCCGCCGCCGCACCCTCGACCACCAGCTTGCACCGCTCCATGGTCCAGAGCATCGCCTCGAAGATGTCGCGGTCGGGCAGCGCGACGATGGCGTCGACGAAGCGCTGGACCACGGAAAAGTTGATCTCGCCGACCCGCCTCACCCGCAGGCCGTCGATCACGGTACGACAGTCGATCGTCTCCAGGCGACCGGCCTCGATGCTGCGCTGCATCGCCGGGCCGTCCGACGATTCGACGCCGATCACCCGGATGCGCGGGTTGTGGCTCTTGACCGCCATCGACACGCCGGAGATCAGTCCTCCGCCGCCGATGGGCACCACCACGGCCTCGACCTCCGGCCAGTCCTGCACGATCTCCAGCCCGAGCGTCCCCTGTCCCGCGATGAGCTGCTCGTCGTCGAAGGGATGGACGTAGGTGAGCCCCTCGGTGCGCACCAGCTCCTTGGCCTTCTCGTTGGCCTCGTCCCAGATGGTGCCGTGCAGCACGACCTCCGCGCCGTAGCCGCGCGTCGCGGCGATCTTGGACGGCGTCGCGTTCACCGCCATGCAGACGACGGCGCGCATGCCGTGGATCTTCGCGGCGAGCGCGACGCCCTGGGCGTGATTGCCCGCCGAGGAGCAGACCACGCCGCGCCGCTTCTGCGCCTCGGGCATGAGGGCGAACTTGTTGAGCGGACCGCGGATCTTGTACGACCCCACGCGCTGGAACAGCTCGGCCTTCAGCCGCACGTCGAAGCCGCTGCGGTCGCTGAGCTGCCGCGACGTGAGGAGCGGCGTGTGTTTGATGTGCTCGGCGATACGCGCGCGGGCCTCCTCGAAGTCGCGCAGCGTGAGCGTGAACGGGGGCGTCGCGGCTGGAGTGCTCACTGTCCCGAAGATGCGCTGTGCCCGGAGTTGGCGGAAGTGCGCCTACACGTTGAAGCGGATGCTCAGGATGTCGCCGTCCAGGACCACGTAATCCTTCCCCTCGACCTTGAGCTGGCCGGCGTCCCGCGCCGCGTGCTCGGAGCCGTACTTCATGAAGGCGTCGTAGGGGGTGACCTCCGCCCGGATGAACCCGCGCTCCAGGTCGGAATGGATGCGCCCCGCCGCCTGGCGCGCTTTCGTACCCCGCCGGATCGGCCAGGCGCGCACCTCATCCTCGCCGACGGTGAAGAAGGAGATGAGGTCGAGCAGCCCGTAGGCGGTGCGGATGAACCGCGCCAGCGCCGACTCCGCCAGACCGAGGTCGTCGAGGAAGGCCTTCTGGTCCGCCGGGTCCATGTCGGCGATCTCGGCCTCCACGCTCGCCGAAAGCACCAGCCCGGCGGCATGCTGGCGCTCGAGTTGCTGCGCGATGGCGGGCGGCATCGGCAGCGTGGCCTCCCCCTCGGCGCGATTCAGGGCCACCAGCAGCGGCCGGTCGGTGAGCAGGCCGTAGCCCCTCAGAAAGTCGCGATTCAGGGCCTGCGGCGGCAGCGAACGGATCGGCAGCTCCTGCTCGAGCGTCGCCTTCATCATGTCGAAGGCTGCGACCTCCAGCGGATCGAGCTTCTCCTTCTTCGAGCGGTCCAGGCGGCGCTCGACGATGCCGAGATCGGCGAGCAGGCACTCGGTGAGGAAGGCCTGGAGATCGGCTGCGGGATCGGGATCGGATTCCAGCGCCGGGTTGGGGAACGCTCGCAGCACCAAGCAGAGCACGTCCTGGTCGCGGATCCGGTCCAGCGCCTTGCGCGACAGGCTCTTGTTTTCGGCGTCGTGTTCGCCCGGGATGTCGCTGAACACGATCTCGGCGAAGGTGGTCTTCTTGGGCGAGAAGATCCGGCTCAGCGTGTCGATCCGCTGGTCGGGCACCCTCACGGTGCCGAGGTGCACCTCACCGCCGAAGCCCACCGGCACCGCGAGCCCGGTGAGGGTGTTGAAGACGGTCGTCTTCCCCGAGCCCGCAAAGCCCACCAGGCCGACCCTAATGGCTCACCTGCGGCGTGTGCGTGTCGGTCATCGGGTGGCCATGAGAGGCCGAAGATACAGGGCCACCGGGGCAGCGGCAAACTTGACCAAATAGGTCAAATAGTGTAACGTTGCGCGACGAGGCTCCCATGACCAGGACCCGCAAGCCCGCCGTCCGCGAAACCGTCAGCCTGTACGACGCCAAGACCAACCTCTCCTCGCTGGTTGAGCGCGTCGCCGCCGGCGAGGAGATCGTCATCGCCAAGTCGGGCAAGCCGAAGGCCTTGCTCGTTCCCCTGGCCGACCTGAAGCCGCTGCGCCGCCCCGGCCAGGGCAAGGGCGCCTGGCGCCTCCGTGACGACTTCGACGCTCCCCTTCCGGCTGACATGCTGAAGGGCTTCGAAGGGTGAGGCTGCTGCTCGACACGTACGTCCTCATCTGGTGGGACGAGGGCGCCCGGCTACGGCCGCAGGCCGATCGCGCCATCCGCGAGGCCGACCAGGTCTACGTCAGCGCCGTCAGCGGGTGGGAGGTCGCCATCAAGGAATCCCTGGGCCGGCTCCGTCCTCGGCGCACCGTTGCCCGCGCCGCGGCCGACTCGGGATTCGAGGAGCTGCCGGTGCTGCTTCGTCATGCCGAAGAGCTGGCCGATCTCCCCTGGCACCACCGCGATCCCTTCGATCGCATGCTGGTGGCGCAGGCGCGAGCCGAATCGCTGACGCTGGTCACTCGCGATGCCAGGTTGCACCGCTACGGGGTGCGGCTGCTCGCCGCGTAACACCCGCTTGACGGCCCGGACCCGCGGGGCGAGTCTCAGGAAACCCCACTCGAAAGTCGCCATGCGCCGTTCCCTGTCGCTCCTCGCCGCGGCCCTCATCGCCTCGGCCCGGATCGCCGCCGCACAGATGGAGCATGCCCACGCCGGGCACGACACGGGCCACGTCGGCCGGGTCCGGTTCGCGACGTCCTGCACCGCGGCCGTTCAGCCGGTCTTCGAGCGGGGAGTCGCCCTGCTCCACAGCTTCTGGTATGAAGAGGCCACCGCGACCTTCCGCGAGGCCGCCGCCCAGGATACCGCCTGTGCCATGGCGCAGTGGGGTGTGGCGATGAGTTACCTGCACCCGCTGTGGGCGGCTCCGCCCCCGGCCGACCTGCGCGCCGGGACCGACGCGGTGGCACGGGGGCGGGCGCTGCATGCGCCGACCGAGCGCGAGCGCGCCTGGGTCGAGGCGATCGGCGCCTACTATGACAGTGCCGAGTCCGCTCCCCACGGTGCGAGGCTGATGGCGTGGGAACGCGCGATGGCCCGCGTCCAGCAGGCGTTCGCGGCCGACACCGAGGCCGCCATCTTCCACGCCCTCGCGTTGATCGCCGTCCAGCCCAAGACCGACACCTCGTACGCGCGGCTGCGGCAGGCAGCGGCCATCCTCGAGCCGCTGTTCGCGCGCAAGCCCAGCCACCCCGGGCTCGCCCACTACCTCATCCACGCCTACGACGCGCCGCCGCTGGTGGGCCGCGCGGTCCGCGCCGCCAGCCGGTACGCGGCCATTGCCCCCTCGGTCCCGCACGCGCAGCACATGCCGTCCCACAGCTACAGTCTCCTGGGGATGTGGGACCAGTCGATCGCCGCCAACCGGCGCTCGATCGATGCGGCGCGCCGCTTCGAGGTCGAGCAGCACATGGACGGTGCCTGGGACCAGCGGCTGCACGCGACGGACTACATGGTCTACGCCTATCTCCAGGAAGGGCGCGACGCCTCAGCCCTCGCGCTGGTGCGAGAGGCGGCCGGCGTCGAGCGCACCGTGCCGCCCGGCGGTGCGACCGCCGAATTCGCCCTCGCCGCGACCCCGGCGCGGTACGCGCTCGAGCGGGACGACTGGCGGGCGGCGGCCGCGCTGACGCCAAGGTCCGGCGTGACGATCCCGCTGGTGCGCGCCGTCACCGCCTTCGCACGCGGTCTGGGCGCGGCGCGCGCCGGCGATACCGCGGCTGCCCGCGCCGAGCTTGCCGCTTTCCCGGAGCTGGTGTCGGCCGCGGCCACCGGCAGCGACCCCTTCGCTCCGGCGATGATCCGGATCAATCAGCTGGCGGCGAGCGCGTGGCTCCTGCTCGCGACTGGTGACACCGCCGGCGCGGTGCGCGCCGCGACCCAGGCCGCCGACGTGGAAGACGGCGCGCTCAAGAATCCCCTCACTCCCGGACCGCTGCTGTCGGCGCGCGAGCTGCTCGGCGACCTGCTCCTGGAAACCGGCCGCCCCGCGGAGGCCGTCACCGCCTATCGCGCCGCCCTGGCCAATACGCCGCGGCGGGCCCGCAGCCTGGCGGGCGGCGTGCGCGCCGCCGCGCGGGCCGGCGACATGACTGCCGCGCGTGCCTGGCGGCGCCAGCTGTTGGCGTTGCTGGCACAGGGGGACCCCGAGAGGCGCGTCGCGCTCGGCGCGATGCACTGAGGGGCGACCCGTATCAGGCTGCGAATTGACCCTGGCCGCCTCTCCGGGGTACCCTAGTAGTCCATGTCAGCAAATCCGATACGACTCGAAACCCCCTCGGGCGACGAAGCCCTCCTCGCCCGCCTGGCCGCTGCCCGCCAGAACCTCCTGGCCCAGGTGGGCCGCCGCATCGTCGGCCAGACCGAGGTACTCGACGGCATCCTGACGGCGGTTCTCTCGGGAGGCCATGCCCTGCTGGTCGGCGTCCCCGGCCTCGCCAAGACGATGATGGTGCAGTCGGTGGCCGACGCCCTGGCACTCAAGTTCGCGCGGATCCAGTTCACCCCCGACCTCATGCCGAGCGACATCACCGGGACCGAGGTGATCGAAGAGGACCTCGGCACCGGGCATCGTTCGTTCCGGTTCGTGAAGGGTCCGGTCTTCGCCAACATCATCCTGGCGGACGAGATCAACCGCACGCCACCCAAGACACAGGCCGCGCTTCTCCAGGCGATGCAGGAGCACGAGGTGACGGTGGGCGGCGCGACCTACGGACTCGAGGCGCCTTTCTTCGTGCTGGCGACGCAGAACCCCATCGAGCAGGAGGGGACCTACCCGTTGCCCGAGGCGCAGCTCGACCGGTTCATGCTCGAGCTGCACGTGGGCTATCCGACGCGGGAGCAGGAAGAGCAGATCGTCGAGCGGACCACCGGCGACCTCACGGCCGAGCTGGTGCCGGTGGTGGACGCGGAGGAGCTGATCCGGCTCCAGCGCCTGGTGCGACGCGTCCCCGCTCCGAAGATCGTGGTCGAAACGGCGGTGAAGATGGCGCGGATGACGCGGCCCGACGACGAGCTGGCGCCGGCGGCGGTGCGCGAGTTCGTGGCCTGGGGCGCGGGGCCGCGGGCGTCGCAGTACCTGGTCCTGGGCGCCAAGGCGCGCGCGGCCATGGATGGACGGCCGATGGCCGATCTCGAGGATCTCGACGCCGTGGTGCTGCCGGTCCTGCGGCACCGCCTGGTGCTGAACTTCAATGCCGAGGCGTCGGGGAAGAAGGCCGACCAGATCGTGCGCGAGGTCCAGGCATCGGTTAGGCGTTAGCTCGCGTCGAGCACATCGCGGACTTTCCGCGCCAGCACCTCATCCGGCGGCTCCACGATGTGGACGTCGCGCTGCTTCTCACTCCCAGTGCGGTTCCGGGTCACCTTCGCGAGCATGGCGGTCCGCCTTCCTTGATTGGCGGTACCCCCAGACCCATTCCGGCTGCCCGTCCGTCACGGTTTGCAAACCTAGGGCGTCACACCCACTCCGCTGTGGCAGGCGTCCCCATCCATTCCCTGTCCTGCGCTGGCCGAAACGGCACGGGACCGGGCCACGCTCCAGCCACGCCAGTCGGTCCAGCCGTTCCAGCGGGTCCGGGCGGCCAGGGTGACCAGGCAGCGCTCCTCGGCAGTCAGCCGGTCGAGGTGCGACAGGAGGAAGGGCGCCGCGTCGCGGCTGAGTCTCCCCAGGTACGCGGCGTCGAGGGCCGTCCCGCCCCGGGCGGATCGGCTGGTGTTCACCCGGGCGATGAGGGCGTGGGGATTCACCGCATTCAGCGCGGCGAGGACGGCGAAGCCGCCGACCAGGGCGCCGAAGGGAAAGCGCTCGCGCCGCCCGCGCAGGACGGTGTTGGCAAACCAGCCGGCGCACCCGCCGAGCCAGGCGAGGATGGCGGCGCCGGTGATCCGGTCTTCGGTGAGCCCGTAGGCGTCCATGTAGAGCTTCAGCCGAAGTGCGGCCGACACCATCACCACCCCCACCAGCAGGAGCTGCACGGTGCCTAACGCCCGCACGTTGCGCGTCGCGCGGGCATCGTCGCGCTGGAGGACCATGTCGGCGGCGTAGAGGACCGGGAAGGCCAGCCCCGAGGCGGCGACCATCTCGAAGAAGCCGCGTCGCGCGTACTCGGCATAGGTGAGACCGGTGACGGACTCGACCAGCGCCGCGCCGCCAAACAGGTATCGCGCCTGGATCGCGACGAAGACCAGGAACACCATGACCATCGCGCCAACCGCCATGCCGATGGACGTGGCGCTCAGGGTCACCGCGTCACCTCCCTGAATGATCGGGAGCGCCCTGGTCTTGAAGAGCCAGGCGCGCAGCATGCCGGCGGCGAGCCAGGCGAAGGCGAAGACGATCATCGCGTGCGTCATGAGGGGGCCGAGGTCCCAGTCGGTCAGCCGTGAAGCAAAGCCGGCGAACGTCGGGTCGGCGGAGGAGAAGAGCGCGCCGAAGACCAGGACGATGGGAACGGCGAGGGCCAGGCCGGCGATCAGCGGTCCGGCGCGACGTCCCGGGCCGGAGCGCAGGCGGCTCCAGTCGGCGTCGGAGAAGAAGAGCACCATGGGGCCAAACATGGCCAGAATGGCGGTGCAGCCGAGGGAGACGCAGATGTCGCGCAGCCGGGCGCGGCGCTGGTCCTCGACGAAGTGGGCGAGGGCGGGCAGACCGAAGGCCGTGAGGATGGCGGCTGCGTCGAGGGCCTTGATGAACCCGGCGTCGCGGATGGCGAAGCAGGACGCGAAGCCGACGGCGACGAGGAGCCAGCGGCCCTGCCCCGCCCTGGGGCCGTCCGCGCAGACCGCGGCGACGCGATGCCAGGCGAAGGCCAGGAGGCTCACCCAGAGCAGGCCATTGAGGCCCAGGGCGGTGGTGTCCTTGAAGAGGATGTCGCCGGCCAGGCCGAGGCCGGCCGCGGCGGCGATGGCGGCACGGGCGGTGCGGGAGACTGGGTGGGTGGCGGGCAGTGCCGTGGCGGTCATCGTCCGGTACCGGTTGGGGACCCTACTATCATAGAGTACTCTGCCATACAAAGTCAAGGCGAGGGCGGGCCGGCAGACTGGGGTCTGGTGCGACGCGTCCCGCTCCGAAGATCGTGGTCGAAACGGCGGTGAAGATGGCGCGGATGCGCGGCCCGACGACGAACTGGCGCCGGCGGCGGTGCGGGAGTTCGTGGCCTGGGGCGCGGGGCCGCGGGCGTCGCAGTACCTGGTCCTGGGCGCCAAGGCGCGCGCGGCCGTGGATGGACGGCCGATGGCCGATCTCGAGGATCTCGATGCCGTGGTGCTGCCCGTCCTGCGCCACCGCCTGGTGTTGAACTTCAATGCCGAGGCGTCGGGGAAGAAGGCCGACCAGATCGTCCACGAGGTGCAGCAGGCAGTCAGGCGGCAAGTCGCAGTGCAATGACCCTGTCAGCCATGACAGGGTATGCCCCCTGTCAGCAATGACAGAGTTTCGAGCGGCACCCTCATGCACCATGTTGTTGTTGCGATCCGCATCCGACCGAGGCACCACGCTCGAGATGGAGGGTATGTGAACCGGATGAGCACACTGCCAGGTACGAGCGACCCCGCGGCCGCGATCCACGGGCTGCTGATGGCGAGTTCCGGCCCGACGCCGCCGAGCGGCGTCGAGACGCTGGTGAGTCTCCGCAATGCCCTGCTCTACGCCCACCGCGCCCGGCTGCTCGAAAGCACGCCGGCGTCGGCGCCCGCAACTCCCGCGGCGAACCAGCCCAACGAAAGCGTGGCCTGAGGAAGCGCTTGCCCTTGCGGCTTTGCCCCGTTTGGTGACATCTCGGTGACAGGCGTCTGGTAGTCTGGGCGCTGAAGCCAACCGGGGAATCCGGATGCCGTCGACCGCCGCTGCACCTCGCACCGCTTTTCGTTTTCAATGCCTCGGCCCCGTCATGCTGACGGGACCCTTGGGCGTGCCGCTCGGCGTGCGGACCCGCAAGCAGCTCGGCCTGCTCTTCTATCTCGCGCGACGCGCGCGGCCGGTGGGGCGTGACGAGCTCATCGATCTCTTCTGGAGCCAGGACAGCGAGAAGCTGGCCCGCCACTCGCTTTCGCAGTCGTGCTCGTTGATCAACAAGCTGCTGGGGGCGGAGGTGGTGGTCACCGCCGGGCGTGACCGGATGGCGGTCGCCGAGGGAACGGTCTGGCTCGACGTGAACGAGTTCGAGCGCCTGGTTTCCGGGGGCTCGCACCAGGACGCGATGGGGCTCTGGCGGGGCGCCCTCTTCGAGGGGCTCTGGGTGCAGCGGGCGCCGCAGTTCGAGCGCTGGCTGAACGACGAGCGCGACAAGCTCCAGCGGATGTTCCGGAGGCTGGCGCATGGCCGAGTCGAGGCGTTGCGCAACGGCGGGGAGCACCAGGCGATGCGCGAGGAGGCCGAGCGGCTCTTGCAGCACGATCCCCTCGACGAGAAGGCGATGCATGCGTACCTGGAGGCGCAGGTCCTCCTGGGTGACCGCTCGCTGGCGCTGCGCCGGTACGGCGAGTTCGAGGCGCGTCTCCGCAAGGAGCTCGACGCGGAGCCGGGGCCGGCCCTGCGGAGCTGGGCGAAGCGGCATCGGAAAGGCGATGGCCCGGCGCCGTCACGGGAGCGTCTCGCCGCGCCGCGGATCAGCGAGATCACCGTGCTGCCGGCGGCGCAGCCGTTCTTCGGCCGGACCGAGGAATTCGCGATGCTGTGGAAGGCCTGGGAGACGGCCGGCAGCGGCACCGGCGCGTTCATCATCGTCGAAGGCGAAGCGGGAATCGGGAAGACTGCGCTCGCCACCAAGCTCGTCAACCAGGCCCACGTCGCCGGCGGCTCGGTCTGCTTTGTGAAGTGCTATCGAACCGAGAAGTCTGTTCCCTTCGCGCCGATCACCGCGTTGATCCGGCAGCTGAGCCGTCTGCCGGGGTTTGTTGCCCTGGATCCCGTGTGGATCGGGGAGCTCACCAGGCTGGTCCCGGAGCTGCGCGAGCGGTATCCGAATGTGCCGCAGCCGATGGCGGTAGATGATGCGGCAAGGCATAGGCTGAGTGACGCAACAATGAACAGTGCTCTCTGCGTTGCGGATGAACAACCACTGCTAGTCGTGATCGACGACTTACAGGATGCGGACGAATCGAGCTTGGCGTTACTACACTACTTAGGACGCCAGACGCCGAGTCAGCCAGTGGTCTTGGTCGGAATTGTCCGTACCGAACAACCGCTGACGGAGTTTGAGCGGACATTCTTTGTCACGGCGAGAGATGCCGGCTTTGCAAGAACGCTCAGACTTGGCGCCCTGCCGACCACGGACATTGAGCGACTAATCGAGCAAGTACTCGCGCATGGTGGCGTCGTGGCTACCCCTTGGCTCGTCAAGCGTATAGCCGTTACCTGTCGTGGCAATCCATTGGCAGCTGTCGAGGCAACATTGGCCTCGGGCGGGAGTCCCGGATCCCTTCAAGCCGATCTCAACGGCCCAGATCCCATTGCACTCCATGACGATCTACAGGCGCCCGAATCATTCCTAGAGACGGCGGCGGCGCGGCTTGGCAGCCTTACGAGCGTTGCCCAACTCGTGGCCCAGGCAGTCGCTATTGCTGGGAGACCCTTGTCCGAGCACGAGCTGGGCGCGGTGACACGCCTTGGGCCTGCAGAACTGGCAGCGGGAATAATTACACTCGAAACTGCTCACTTCGCGCGTCGCTTCGGTGCAAGCGTTGGATTCGCTCACGAACGCTACTCGTCAGCGGTTGAGAGAGTCGTTGAGGCCGCGCGGCGGAACGAGTTGCACTTACAACTTGCCACTCTCACAACGCGTTTCGCTGAAATGAACCCGGCCATGCACTATGAGGCCGCGCGGCACTTCCTGGGAGCTGGGAACATTGGGGACGCGCGCAAGCAGGCTAGCGCAGCCGCTGACTATGCGGCTTCAGTGGGCGCGATGCGCAGCAAGACAGAGGCTCTAGAACTACTGCGGTCACTGGAAGGCGGTCTCGACCAGAGCCAAGTGCACGACTTGTGCGCCTGTTACCTCCATCTCAACGACCTTGAATCGCTGCGTCGTCTCTGTGCCTCTATGCGAGGCGGTGCATCATCTGTAGGCCGGCAACTTGGTTACTACGAGATTGCAGCTGACTATCAGAGCGGATCGTCTGGATTTGCAGAAACAGAGGCAAGACTCGAGTTGTTCCTGCACAACATCGAGGAGCCGTTCACTCGCACGCGCGAAGCGCACATCCTGCTCATCCGAATTGCCGACAAGACGGGTAACTACAAGCGCGTGAGGTCTCTCGCGCGCACGCTGAGGCGAAGCGGCCTAGGGTCGCACGCTCTGTTCGCTGCTGCCTATGTGCAGCTCAAGTACTACTGGGCGTCGAACGCGCTGCCACTGATGCAAGAGGCTCTAGAAGCTGCTCGGTCTGAGGGCGAGATCGAAATCGAGCAGCTCTCACGCGACGGCGTGGCGATCCTGCTCAAGCAAGTGGGTCGCTATCGCGACTCCATTCGACAGTTCGATTTCTCGTTGGGCCTAGCACGCAAGACGATGAACCCTCATGCTGAGGTCGCCTGCCTCCACAATCGCGCCGTTAGCGAACTCTGTTTGGGTGAGTTTGAGCGCGTGCGGGCCTCTCACACAGAAGCGGAGAGAGTCGGTGCCGGCTTCGCTCGCTGGGGATTCCACCTGTACCGGGCCTACAACACGAGCCTAGTCGACTACTACGAGGGTGATCTCGAGCGCGCGCTCCATGGCCTCAACACAGTCTTCGATGAGTGCCTACGGCACGGCATGAGCACTTTGGCTAGACAGGCGAAGGCGTGCGCCGCTCTTGTACTCATGAGGCTTGGGAGCCTTGACGAGTTTCGACTGGCGGTAGACGGTGTTCGCACCGTCGGGGGCGACCGTGAGCAAACGCTGAGTTGGACAGATGCAGCCGCATTCGCGTACTACCAAGCCCTAATTGAGGACAAGCCGGATAAGGCTCTGAGTGGTATCGCAAGACGGGTCCGCGAGTTGGCGCGCCGAGATGTCTCCCTTCAACTCGCTTTGGAGCTTGAGCGCGTCAGGCTAATCGAAGTAGTCACAGGTCAGAGGGCTGTAAAGGAGCGCCAGGACCTTCATCGGGCAGCCGAACAAGTGGAAGCCGGCGCAATCCTGCAGGCCGTTCGTACGACCTAGGCGGAGGAGGCCACTCCTCTCTGCCTTGCGCGGCCCCGCCAGGGCAACGTTGTCGGCCATTCTTCGGCTTGCTCGATTGCGGGGACTTTCTTCTCTGGCGCCCGCGCACAAATCGTATCCCGAAGTGTCGTGCTCCGCATGAACGTTGCAACGAGCTGTGGATCGAACTGCCGCCCGGCGAACCGCTGCAGCTCCTCAGCAACCCGCTCGAAGGTGAGTGCCCTCCGATACGGCCGATCCGTTGTCATTGCGTCGACCGTGTCTGCAATCATGATGATTCGCGCACCAACAGGAATGGCATAGCCTGAAAGCCTCGACGGATAGCCAGAACCGTCGTAGTTCTCGTGATGGTGCCGAACAGCATCTACAATTGCCCCGCGGAAGGCCGAGATCGTGCCTACAAGCTCCGCCGATCGCATTGAATGCGTTTGCATCAGAGCCTTCTCGGTCTGATCCAGCTTGCCTTCCTTGCGCAACAGTGGCGCGTATTCCTCATGGATCTTGCCGACGTCATGCAGCAGAGCCGCAGTTCTGATCTGCTCGACCAGCTTGGATCCGAGTCCCATCTCCTTGGCCAGCAGCTCTGCCAACTCGGACACGCGCTGAGAATGACCGGAAGTGTAAGGATCCCGAGCTTCAATTGCCTTGACCATCAGCTCCAGAAGATCGCGATTGGCTTCCTCGAGCTCGATGGTCACCCGATAGGCACGCCGGACGAAGAACAGGGGAACTAGCGTCGCCAGTACGCCCAGCATTCCCATCTTCACATAGAACAACGCGAGAAGGACGCCCAACGGCGACGACACCAGGTCATACGCCAATTGGGAGCTACCAATACGCAGCCAGGCCGCACGCAGGGGTGTATTGTCGCTGAGCGACACGGCTGCGCTCACCGCGGTGATGTTCGTGAGGAAGTAAGCGAGCACTCCACCAGAAATTGCCACCGGGTGCCATGGGAATGACAGACTTCCCGTAATCGCTCCCGCAGAGAGCGCCGGCACTCCACCAAGGAGTCGGAACATCGTCGAGCCAGCCCAGACAGATAGTGCGTGCTGGCTGACATTGTAGATCACTTTGACCGGAGGCTTCTGCCGAATGAACTGTTCGGCGAAAGCAACTACGGCACATGCCAACAGCATGGACCAGCTGCTTTCGAAGATCAGGATAGATGCGATGAACGGAATGAAGACAATCGAAGACTGTGTCGCGGTCTTCCCTACGCGAAGGCGAACATAGGACGCCTCGGACAGCACGCTAAGTAGCGCAAAAGCCACGAGTGCGTCGCGAAAGACCGGAACCTGCTCTGCCGGGAACGACCAGTTACCCCAGTAGAGGCAAGCAACCGCCAAGAGTGCCGTCGAGAAGACAAGGGCTTTAAGCGACTTTGTCATTTTCTTTCGAGCTGGAACAGGCCCCCCCGGTGAAGCTACCAAACGTTGCCGCCAGAGAATGAAATGGCGTTCGCAATCGCGGAAATAATTGCCGCAATGAGTTCCATAAGAGCGTCACCTCCCCTCAGAGTGATTTTTCCAGGGAGTACGCCTATCCGCTACAGGCGCACGACGCTCCGCTCCTGCTACCCGCTGAGACCGCTGTTACCGGGCCTCACCGGGGGGTCCGTATCCGTTGTAAAAGAGCACTCCGCTAACGTTGACTGCACGCCGCCGGCGCTCGCCGGCAGCCAAGAACGCGATGTGCTGTGAGAGCGGGAGCCAAGCTTACCGCCGGCATCCAACCCTCGCTGTAGGCCTGCAACTCCAGCCGCCGCAAGGCATGCCCTACATCGGCCCGAAACTCTCCCGGCATCGGGCACTCCGTGCCACGCCGGTCTCACAAAACCTGTGACGCCTGACCGTCAGCCGCCGTCAGCCGTCAGCTATGTCTGCTGGAGATACCACCGGTTCGTGGCGTCGAGGACCGCGAGTACCGCCGCCTGCTCGGGACTCTCCCGGACCTCGCAGGTGCCCACGAGAAGCTGCGAGCTGCGTCCCCCGACCCCGTGCACCGCCGCCAGCACGATCTTCCGGTCGAAGGCGTCAACCACCCGCACGCCCTCCAGCACCACCCCACCATCCTCCAGCTCCCGCTCCAGCGCCTTCACCGTCGCCCGCGCCGCCATGTGGACCCGGCTCCGCGCCTCGTCCACCCCCTCCTCGAGCCCCTCGAGCTCGAGTCCGCCACTGCGCAGCAACACCCGCACCGAAGCCCGCCTCGGCCTGGGCGATTCGATCACCAGGTCCGCGAAGACGATCTTGCGCCGGCTCGCCGCCTCCGTCACGGCGTCACGATCCAGTACCGCGATCGCCTTCATCTCCGCCGTCTGCGCCACGCTGATCTTCCGGTGATCCACCTTCATGCCGAGCTGCGCCATCAGCGCGCTCTCGACGTTCCGCACCACCTGCTTCGGCTGCACCACCGACGTCGTCAGCACGTGCACTTCCTCGATCTCGCCGGTGCGCCCGGCCACGATCCGCGCCGACAACACCCCGCCCAACGAAGCGATGAGTTCCTCCGCCCGCCGCAGATTCCACGCGGCCGGCGCCTCTTCAGGCTTCGGCGTAGGTCCCGTCAACGCGCCACCCGCTTCACTCGACGTCGTCCTTCCCCGGATGCTTCGCCTTGCGCCGATACCGCTTCTTCGGCGCGTGCGCCTTCGCCGGCGGAGCGTCTAACCGCCCCTTCACCGGCTTCGCCGGATTCGGCAGGCGCAACTTCTCCTTCCGCGCCATGGCGCCTTCTCCCACCGCTTCGCTCGAGCCGCCCGGCCACCAGGACCCGGGAATTCAAGAGGTGACGCTTCGCGCCCCCCGGAGCCCACCCCCGGTGGAATGACGTAACTCGTTGTCTCATATAGTCTTGGGCTTTGTAAGACCCCAGATCGCCCAAGTGGTGTGAAACACATCAATATGATGGAAAGTCTGTTCTGTCAAGAACTTCGGTAGTGCCACCTCAAGTCGTTACTTAAGCCAGGGGTAACCCCAGGTGGGAGCCGCCTCAAACGTCTCACCCCTCAACGTCCAGGTGATACTCCTTGAGCTTCCGGTATAGCGTCCGTTCGCCGATCCCCAGCATCTCGGCCGCCTTCCGCCGGTTACCCCGGGTCGCACGCAACGCCGCCGCGATCGCCGCCCGCTCAACGTCGGCCATGCGCATTCCCTCCTCGTAGACCACCGCCGAGCCCGGCGCCGGCGGCGGCGCCCCTACGTCGTACACACTCACCGCCTCGCGCGACGGCATCAGCGTCGCCGACGCCGCCCGCTGCGGGCCGCTCACCCGGCCCACCAGCACCTCGGCGCCCTCCACATCCCCGGGCCGCCCCACGTCGATCACCTCGACCCGGTGCGGCCGCTCCTCGATCCGCCGCCGCAGCTCCTCGATCTGCATCCGCAGATCGAGCAGCGAGTTCACGATGTACTGCAACTCCTGCCCCGCGATCTCGCGGCCGGGATGCGGAACCGGCACCGGGAGCTGGCGCGAAATGGCGTCGCGGATCTCGTGCGGGATGTCGCTGGGCCGGATCTCGCCGGCCGGCGCCAGCACCACCATCGATTCGATGAGGTTGCGCAGCTGCCGCACGTTGCCCGGCCAGGGCGCCTCGACCAGGATCCGCATCGCCTCCGGCGTGATCCCCTTGAAGGGCCGCTCGTGCCGGTGGCCGAACTCGTCGCTGAATCGCCGCACCAGCAGCGGGATGTCGCCCCGCCGCTCCCGCAGCGGCGGCAGGTAGATCGACAGGACGTTGAGCCGGTAGTAGAGATCGGCCCGCACCGTTCCCGCCTCCATCGACTCGCGCAACGGCCGGTTGGTCGCCGCCACCACCCGCACGTCGACCTTGATGGACGACACCCCTCCCACCCGGAAGAAGGCCCGCTCCTCCAGCACCCGCAGCAGCTTGACCTGCGTCGCCATCGGCATCTCGCCGACCTCGTCGAGGAAGATCGTCCCCGACTCGGCCAGCTCGAACATCCCCAGCCGCCGCTCGGCGGCGCCGGTGAACGAGCCCTTCTCGTGCCCGAAGAGCTCGCTCTCCAGCAGCGTCTCCGGGATCGCCGCGCAGTTGACCGCGATGAACGGCTTGCCGTGCCGCGGCGAGAGGTCGTGGATCGCCCTGGCGACCAGCTCCTTCCCCGTCCCCGACTCGCCCTGCACCAGCACCGTGCTGGAGACCGGCGCCATCTGCTCGATCTTGATGAGGACTTCCTGGATCCCCGGATCGTTGCCGAGGATGCCGGTGCGGAGCTGCAGCTTGCGGCGCTCGATGAGGCGGCGCCCCTGCGCCACGATCTCTTCGGTCGGCACCGGCTTGAGGAGGATGCCGGTGAGACCGAGCCGCTGGGTGAGCGTCCTCGGGTCGGTGTCGGTCGGCTCGACCAGGCCCAGCGTCGCGGCCTTCATGGCCGCGTTTTCGGTCATCGCGCGCGCCAGCGAAGCCTCGCGCAGGCCGCCGGTGAGGAGGATCAGCTCAGGGTCGGCACGGCGGATCGCAGAATGGAGGTCGTCGAGCGCGGAGACCATGGTGGTGCGATAGCCGGCAGCCTCAAAGGCGGCGTTCGCGCGGACCGCCGACTCGAGGTCTTCCATGGTGATCAGGACGCGGTCAGGCATGCGGGGTGTGCTCGGTGCGGCCGCGGAGCAGCTCCACAGCATGCTCGGCGATGTAGTCCAGCGCGGCGAGCCCGTCCCGGACCCCGCTCGTCGATCCGGGGAGGTTCACGATCAGGCTCCGGCCGCGCACCCCGGCCACACCGCGCGAGAGCGCCGCGCATGGAAACCCCGCCCAGGCGCTCGCCCGCAGGAACTCGGCGATCCCCGGCGCCTCGCGCTCGATCGCCGCGCGAGTGGCCTCGGGGGTGACGTCGAAGGCCGCTATCCCCGTCCCGCCGGTGGTGAGGATGAGGTCCGCCACCCCGGCATCAGCCCAGCCAACGAGACAGCGCGCGATGGCGGCGGTATCATCCGCCACCAGCTCGCGCGCCGAGACCTCGTAGCCGTGCCCCTTCGCCCACGCGGCGATCGCATCCCCGGAGCCGTCCGCCCGCTCCCCCGCCGCCCCCCTGGTGGACACGGTGAGGATGGCGACCCGCATCACGTGCGCTTCGAGCCCTTCGTCCAGAACGGCGTCGTCACTACTTCGGCGCCGGCGGGCTTGCCGCGGATGTCCACCTTGAACGCCGTCCCGATCGCGGCCTTCGCGATCGGCAGGTAGCAGGTCCCGATCGGCGTGCCGAGCGACGGGCTCACAGTGCCGCTGCGGACCTCGCCGAAGGCCGCGCCGTCCACCAGCACCGGCATGTGCTGGCGCGGGTAGCCCTTCTCGGTGAGCCGGAAGCCGACCAGCTTGCGCGCGAGCCCCTTCGCCCTCTGCTCGACCAGTGCCGCCTTCCCGACGAAATCGCTCTTCTTGAGCTTCACGATCCAGTTCAGTCCCGCCTCGAGCGGCGTGGTCTGGTCGTCGATGTCGTTGCCGTAGAGCGGGTAGGCCACCTCGAGCCGGAGCGAATCGCGGCTCCCCAGCCCCGCGAGCTTCACGCCCTGTTTCTGCGTGAGGGCCTCCCAGAGCCGGGCGGCGCCGGCCGGGCTGTGGTAGAGCTCGAAGCCGTCCTCGCCGGTGTAGCCGGTGCGGCTGATGACGCAAGGCACGCCCGCGACCTCGCCGGTGGTGAACTTGTAATAGCCGATCGGGTCGAGCGGCGTCCTGGTGAGCGGCTGAAGCGTCTCCTGCGCCTTCGGGCCCTGGAGCGCGAGGAGCGCGGTGGCGTCGGAGATGTCGGTAAGGGCGACGTCGAACCGGCCGGCAAAGCGGCTGATGTGCGCCCAGTCCTTGGCGATGTTCGACGCGTTCACGACCAGCATCACCTTGTCGCCGAAGCGGTAGACGAGGCAGTCGTCCACGATCCCGCCCGAGGGATGCAGGAAGGCCGAGTACTGCACCTGGCCGACCGCCAGCGTGGAGGGGTCGTTCGACGTCACGTGCGACACGAACGTCATCACGTCCTTGCCGGTCACCTCGAACTCACCCATGTGCGAGACGTCGAAGAGTCCCGCGGCCTGGCGCACCGCGTTGTGCTCCGCGGTGATGCCGCTGGGGTACTGCACCGGCATCTCGAAGCCGGCGAAGGGAACCATCTTCGCGCCGGCCGCCACGTGCATCGCGTGGAAAGGCGTCTGCTTCAGGTCCTCAGCCATGACCCATCAGGTCCACCAGCAACGCCTTCTGGGCGTGCAGGCGGTTCTCGGCCTGGTCGAAGACGCGCGACTGCGGCCCCTCGATGACCGCGTCGGTGACTTCCTCGCCGCGGTGGGCGGGGAGGCAGTGCAGGAAGATGGCGCCCGGCTTGGCGCGCTTCATCAGATCGGCGTCGACGCAGTAGCCCTGGAAGGCCTGCTTCCGCTTCTCGGCCTCCTCCTCCTGGCCCATCGAGGCCCAGACGTCGGTGTTCACGACGTCGGCGCCCTCGACCGCTTCCTCGGGTTCCTCGGTGATCAGGATCTTGGTCGCCTTGCTGGCGCGCTCGAAGACGGCATGGTCGGGCTCGTAGGCCTCCGGGCAGGCGAGCCGCAGCTCGAAGCCGAGCAAGGCCGCGGCGTCGAGCCACGAGTTGGCCATGTTGTTGCCGTCGCCGATCCACGCCACGCGCTTGCCCTGGTAGCCGCCCACGTGCTGCACCATGGTCTGGAGATCGGCGAGCACCTGGCAGGGGTGGTGGAGATCGGTGAGGGCGTTGATGACGGGCACGCTCGCCCACTGGGCCAGCTCCTCGACTTCGGCGTGCGCGAAGGTGCGGATCATGATCCCGTCGACCATGCGCGAGAGGACTCGCGCCATGTCGCGGATCGGCTCGCCGCGGCCGAGCTGGATGTCGCGGGCGGAGAGGAAGAGCGCGTGGCCGCCGAGCTGGAAGGTGCCGACTTCGAAGGAGACGCGAGTGCGGGTCGAGGACTTGGCGAAGATCATGCCGAGGGTCTTGCCCGCGAGCGGTTTGTCGCGGTACGCGCCGGCTTTCATCTTCTGCGCAAGTGCAAGCAAGGCATCGACTTGTGGCCTTGTGAGATTCTCGAATGTGAGAAAATCGCGCTCTGGCATTGGGCGGTCCCGGGCGGTCAAAATGACAGTGAGCGGGGAAGTTACTCCGGCGCGCTTCCGGCCAGCAAGCGGCAAGTCCGGCAAGGTAACGCGTGATCCAGGCCGTTCTCAACCAACCGCCCCAATCGAGCCCAGATCGAGCACGAGCGCGCGGGCCGGTCTCAATCAGTTGACTGGAAGACCCTCGGGGCAACCACAGGCGGTCATCGCATGACGACAAGAACCTAGGGCTGTCCACAGTTGCGGGGGGGCCTAACGACGCGAATACTAGGGTTGCGTTCCCCGTCGCCGGCAGCGGGTAAGGAGGGCCTCCTCGCGGCGAAGGGGAACATCGCGCAATGCACGACGCACACTCTCGCACAGTGGGGGCAACACCATGAGACGGGTAGTAACATTGGGTAGCGCCGTCGCGACAACAGCATCGGTGATCGCGGCGATGAGCTGCTCGAACGATCGATCCACCGGCCTCGGAACCCTCGCGACCTCGCCGGCGTATGCGCGGCGCCGAAGTGGGCCGGCTACGACCGGCGTACAGCCGGGTACGTCACTGACCTGGCACGGGCCCTCGCGGCAGCGATGCAGGACGCCGACCTGCGCACGACCCTGCTGCAGGCGCTTTCTGAATCACCGTACTTCGAGCACAAGCTGGTGCTGCCGGAGTTCTTCGACACACCCACCGGGAAGCGGGTCCTCGCCGCAGCAGCCAGCGCGAGTGGCCGCCCCGTCGAGGCCGTCGCTGGGTTGGTGGCGGGCGCTCCGCGGATGGATCTTTACGTGCCATATCGGAGCGACCGCTTGCAGTGGAGTGCGGACCAGCCAATCAACGTGGCGGCGCTGGTAGACGAGATTCAGCCCGTGTACGCCTTCACGGGGAGCGGTGACAGCACCTTCTATGACCGAGGCTCGTTCACGCCGGTGTCCGAAACGGCAACCCTCCTCCTTGGCCCGCACGAGGCCGTGATGACCCGGCCGGACGTCGGCCTCCTTGTGCGCAGGGCCGAGAACATAGAAGATCCGAAAGAGGCGAGCTTCGCCTACATGCAGTGCTGGGAGGATTGTGGTGGTGGTGGCGGGGGTGGGCCGCCT
>JBGOSS010000045.1:0-31184 GCA_041476105.1 Gemmatimonadota bacterium | reverse complement strand
CCGAAGGGTGATCGGAAGGCGTTGCGGAGCGCCTGGATGCCGCGGACCTGCGCGGTCCGGAGCCGGCTGTTGTAGAAGTCGGCGACCGTAGCGGCGCTCGGGTTCGCCACCGGCACCACGGTGACCTCACGCTGCTGGCCCGCGCGCCGCAGGCCGACGCGTACCGACTGCCCCGGCAGCACCGTTCCCCAGCGCTCGAAGCCCTCGGGCGTGGTGATCGGGAGCCCGTCGATCGATACGATGGTGTCGCCGGTCCGCATGCCGGCCTGCCACGCCGGACTGCCCGATTCCACCGAGTTGATCGCCGGCGCCTGGACGTACGCCACGCGGCCGGGGCCGCGCTGGATGAAGCAGTCCTCGCAGCTCAGGCCGACGCCGAACCAGCCGCGGCGCGGTGCCGTGCTGGCCTGCATCGGCGCCCACGCCGGTGGCGCGGGCAGGGCCGCCGGCGCGGGGGTCGAGGCGGGCGCCGGCGCCGCGGGTTGCGCAGGCGGCGGCGGGGGCGTCGGGGGTACGGGCTCCTGGGCGAGCACCGGCGAGGCGACCGCCAGGGCGGTGAGGATGCATCCCGCCAGTCTGCCGGGCAGCCGCCAGGCACGATCGAGCATCCACCATCCACCATCGCTTCTCATATGCCGTCTCACCGTGTCTCCCTTGTTCACGTCAGTACCAGATCACGGACCGCGACGGCGCTTCCGGTCTCTGTTCACGACTGCGCTGGTTGAGGCCCCGCATGACGGCCGCGGCAAGCGGATCGTCGGGGGCGAGGTGTGCGATCTCTTCGGCCGCGGCGCCCAGGACGGCGAGGGCGGCTTCCCGTGCCCGTGCCCGGCCCTGCACGTCGCTGGTATCGGCGAGCCGCCCGAGGGAGGCCAGCGCGGCGACGTACCGGTCGCCGGTGCGCTGCACCCGGTCAGCGGCTTCGGCGGCGTTGCGCGCGCTCGCGTTGGCCACGATCGCGGCATTGTGCATCCCGATGTACATCCCTCCCGCCATCCCGGTGGCGAAGATCGCCACCGCCGCCGCCGCCGCGCCCGCCATCCACCAGCGTGGCGACCGGGCGCCTTGACCGCTGGCGACGGTGATGGGTGTCGGCAGGTGCCCGGTGCGCCGCAACAGTGCGACGGTGCGGTCCTCGAGCTCGGCCGCGGGCACCAGCTCGCGCGGCAGTGCGTCGAACGCCCGCCGCTCGCCCGCGCTCAGCTCGTCTTCCGGTCCGAAGTCCCTGGGATCAGTCATGACCTTCATCCTTTCCGTATCCTCCGAGCGCGGCACGCATCGCCCGCCGCGCGTGGAACAACTGCGATTTCGACGTGCCCGCCGTGATACCCAGCCGCTCGGCGATCTCCTCGTGCCGGTAGCCCTCGACGTCGTGCAGGATCAGCACCGTCCGGTATCCCGGGGGCAGAGCGCGGATCGCGTTCTCGAGATCGAGCGGATCCACTCGCTCACGCGGCGCCGGACCCGCGACGTCGGTGTTGTCCAGCCACTGCTCCTCGCGCTTCCCACGGCGGCGCAGCGTCTCGCGCGCCACGTTGAGTCCGATCGCCGAGAGCCAGCTGCCGAATGACGCCTCCCAGCGGAAGGAGGTGAGTCGCTCCGTGGCTTTGAGCCAGGTCTCCTGCACGACGTCCTCGGCATCGGCTTCCGAGCCGCCCAGCAAGCGCAGCACCAGGAGGTACAAGCGAGGCGAGTGCCGCCGGTACAATTGGCGGAACGCGATCTCATCTCCTCCGAGCACCAGCCCGGCAAGCGACCGGTCCGAGTCAGACGCGACGGCCTCGGCGGCGGCGTTCATTCGATCCTTAGTCGTGATTTGGCACCGAAAGGTTGGTTTCTGGTTTCGCGCGGCTCTGCCTTTTCGACAGGTCGCAGTTGGCACGTCCCTTGCCGCCTATGTTATGCTTCCCAGCGGATCTACGCACGTTCTTGTGATGGAGTGTCATGGGCCGGAAGCCACACGAACAGGCACACGCGACCCCCCCGGAGACCGAGGCCATGAGCCCGGCCGACGAGGTGGCGTCCGCTCAAGAAAGCCTGGCCCAGGCCGAGGCGGAGGACGCGGTCCGCGCGGCGGCCTCCCATGGCGCGGCGGCGGTCGAGGAGCCGGCGTCGGAGGCGATTCAACGCCTCGAACGTGAGCTCGCCGAGTGGAAGGACCGCGCGCTACGCGCCACTGCCGACTTCGACAACTACCGCAAGCGCGCCGTCCGGGAGCGCGACGAGGCAAGCGGCCGCGGCCAAGCCCACGCCTACGCGAACGTGGTCGACGTCATCGACGACCTGGCCCGTGTGGCGCACCTGGACCCGACCAGTACGTCGGCCGAGGCACTGCACGAAGGGATGCTCGCCATCGAGCGGAAATTCATGAAGAGCCTGGAGACGGCGGGTCTGGAGCGAATCGACCCGGCGGGCCAGCCGTTCGATCCCAAGGATCAGGAGGCCGTCGCGACGTTTCCGGCGCCCGGCCCCGAGACCGATCAGACGGTCAGCGCCGTCTACCAGCACGGCTATCGCTACAAGGGGGCCCTGCTGCGGCCCGCGAAAGTCGCGGTGCTCCAGTGGAAGGGCGACGCCCCGGCGGGCGACGGCGGAGCGTCGGCGTAGGCGTGGCGCAGGAGAAAGACTACTACCGCGTCCTCGGCGTGCCTGAAGCGGCCACAGCCGACGAAATCAAGAAGGCCTACCGCAAGCTTGCCAAGAAGCACCACCCCGACGCCAATCCCGGCAACAAGGCCTCCGAAGCGCGCTTCAAGGAAATCTCCGAGGCGCACTCCATCCTTTCCGATCCCGTGAAGCGCAAGCAGTACGATCGGCTGCGCAAGTACGGAGCGTTCGCCGGGATGGGGTCGTCGCGCTCGGGCGGCGCGTCCCGGTCGGGCGGCACCGGGGCGGGGCCGGGGGCCGGTGGTGGCGGGTCGTTCGAGGACCTGGACTTCAGCGGCTTCGGCGGCATCGGCGACATCTTCTCGTCGATCTTCGGCGGCGAGGGGGCGCGCCGGGGGGACGAGCGCCGCGGCGCCGAGAGCGTCGAGACCATCGTCACGATCCCGTTCCGTGTCGCGGCCCTGGGCGGCAAAGTCCCCATCGTCGTGCCGGTCACCGAGTCCTGTCCCACCTGCGCGGGATCGGGCGCCGCGCCGGGTGCGACGCTCACCACCTGCACCGAGTGCAAGGGCTCCGGCCAGATCTCGTTCGGGTATGGCGGCTTCGCCGTGAAGCGGCCCTGTCCCTCGTGCCGCGGCAAGGGGAAGATCCCCTCCCAGCGCTGCGGCACCTGCCAGGGCGTGGGCGAGGTGCAGGCCGAGAGGCGATTGATGGTCGAGGTGCCGTCGGGCACCGACGCGGGCACCCGCCTCAGGATGAAAGGCCAGGGGCCGCGCGGCTCCGGCGGCGAGGCCGGCGACCTGATTATCAGCTTCCAGATCGAGGAGGATCGCTTCTTCTCCCGCGACGGGAACGACGTCCACTGCTCCATCCCGGTCAACATCGCCCAGGCCGCCCTTGGCACGCGGATCAAGGTCCGCACGCTGGACGGCAAGCATGTCGTGCTGCGCGTGCCCCCGGGCACGCAGCCGGGCCGCAAGTTCCGCATCAAGGGGCAGGGGATCGAGAAGAACGGCACCCGGGGCGACCAGATCGTCGAGGTGTCGGTGGAAGTGCCGCCGAAGCTGGCGCCGGAGGCGGAAGCGAAGCTGAAGGCGTTCGCGGATGCCGCCGGCCTGAAGTACTAGGCGGAGGACCCGCTCCTGCCCACGTTGACGCGGTGGTTCCTGCGGGCCGCCATGGTGCAGCTGGTCGCGGCGCTGCTGGTCGGCGTGCTGATGGTGCTCCGCCTCCCGGCGCTCGAGCCGTACGCATCGGCGGCCCTCCCGGTGTACGTGCACCTGCTGGTCATGGGATGGGCGACGCAGATGATCTTCGGCGTCGCCTACTGGATGTTCCCGCGCCCCGCCCCCGAACACGGCGTCGGCCACCCGTCGGTCGGCTGGATCTGTTTCGCGACGCTGAACGGCGGGCTGCTGCTGCGCGCGGCGGCCGAGCCCGCCGGGGCGATCCACCCCACGCCGCTGTGGGGCGCCGTGCTGCTCGTCGCCGCCCTGCTCCAGCTGGTGGCCGCCGTGGCCTTCGTCGCGCTCACGTGGCGCCGCGTGGCGGCACGCTGAATGCCGCGCGTCTCGATGTGGCTGATCCGCGCCGCCATGGTGCACCTGCTTTCCGGCGCGCTGATCGGCGCGGCGTTTCTGGCCTGGAAGGCGGCGGGCTGGTTCGCGTTCGCCCCATCGCACCTGGGGATCCACATGGAGGAGATGCTGGTGGGCTGGCTGGTGCAGCTGATCATGGGTGTGGGTTTCTGGATTCTCCCGCGGCGACCCGGGGCGCCGGCGAGCGATGGCAGCGGACGCATGTGGATCGTCTTCGGCCTGCTCAACGGCGGCGTGCTCCTGGCGGGCCTGGGCGCGGCGCCGGGCTGGCCCGGGGCGCTCGCGCTCGGGGGTCGCCTCGCGGAATGCGCCGCCGTCGGTCTGTTCGCTTCGCTGGCGTGGCGACGGCAGCGTGCCTATCGGGCGACGACGGGACGGGTGCTGGTGTGAGGGAGCCGGGTCCGCGCTAGGCGGACTTCACGGCCGTGGCGAGTTCGAGCGGCGACACGGCGCCGATCTTCCCGGCCTCCCCCGTCACGATGCGGCGATGGTAGTCCACCTGGCCCAGGTGGTAGGTGAGGTGGACGGCGATGTGCAGGAAGAAGTCGCCGGTCGTGATCGTGGCGTTGGCGATGGGGAGCGGGTAGGGTGCGGCGAGATCGGCATCGCGCAACCCGGGCATGGTCCGCTCGACGACGGCGATCGCGTCGTCGAGGTGCCGCAGCAGCTCGGCGCGAGGGACGTCACGGCGGTTGAACTCGGCGTCGCGGTCGCGGGTGTAACCCGTCCCCCCGAACTGGGCGCCGATGAAGTGCTGGATGTTGCCCACCAGGTGCAGCGTGAGGTTGCCGGCCGAGTTCGTGGTCCCCGCCGGCGTGGTCCAGATGTCGCCCTCATCGGCGTAGGCTCCGATCTCCCGCTTCAGCGCCGCGAGGTCGCGCACCAGTACGCCCCGCATCCACTCGATGACCATCGTCGCCTCCCTTTACACCTTCAGCTTGCCCAGGAAGTGCTTGCGGAACTTCGCCACCTTCGGCGCCACCACGGCGCGGCAGTAGCCCTGGGTCGGGTTCCGCGCGAAGTAGTGTTGGTGGTACTCCTCGGCCGGGTAGAAGGCCGGCAGGGGTGCGACCTCGGTCACGATCGGGTCGTCCCAGACCTGCTGCGCGGTGAGATCGGCGATCACCGCCTCGGTGGCGGTCTTCTGCTCCGGTGAATGGTAGAAGACCGCCGAGCGGTACTGGGATCCCACATCGGCGCCCTGGCGGTTGGGCGTGGTCGGGTCGTGGATGGTAAAGAAGACTTCGAGCAGCTCGCGAAACGACACCAGGGACGTGTCGAAGGTGACCTGGACGACCTCGGCGTGGCCCGTGGACCCGGTGCACACGGCTTCGTACGACGGATGGGGGACGCGCCCGCCGGCGTAGCCGGAGACGACCTGGAGCACCCCCTTCAGGTTCTCGTAGACGGCCTCGAGGCACCAGAAGCAGCCGCCCGCCAGCGTCGCCGTTTCCGGGTTGGGTGGCATGGGTGCGGACTGTAGCCGGTTCGCCGGGACCGCGCCAGTCGAGTCCCGTCGTCCGTGCCGTGCGGTGCAGATCGGGCCGCGCGGGCCTACTCGGCCCGCAAGGCGACCATCGGGTCCACTCGCGCCGCGCGCCATGCCGGCAACGTACAGGCGAGCAACGCCACCACCGCGAGCAGGGCGACCACGGCCGCGTAGGTGACCGGGTCGCGCGCGCCGACGCCGAACAGCAGCCCGTCGAGGACGCGTGCCAGCGCCAGCGTGCCGGCGGTGCCGATCGCCACCCCGGCCGCGGTGAGCCCGAGACCGCGGCGCACCACCAGGCCGAGGAGCTCCCGCCGCGACGCCCCCAGCGCGCTGCGAATGCCGATCTCACGCGTTCGCTCGGCGACCATCCCGGCCAGCACACCGTAGATGCCCGCCGCCGCCAGCACCAGGGCGACCAGGGCGAAGGCCTCGAAGAGCGCCAAGGCGAAACGGCGCTGGGCCGACGAGGCGGCGACGATCTGGTCCATCGACGCGATCCTGGTGATCGGCTGGTCGGGGTCGACCGACCGGACCGCCGCCCGCACCAACGGTGCCAGCGCCACGGGATCGCCGGCGGTTCGAATCACGAGCGTCATGGAATTGTCGGCGCCGTATGGGGACTGCGTCTCCGGCATGTACACCTGGTTGCCTTGGGGCGCGTCGAGGCCGGTCTGGTGCACGTCGCCGACGATGCCGACGATGGTGCGCCACAGGCCCTTGGAGGGATCGCCGATGCGCACGTGCTGCCCGATGGGATCTTCCCCCGGCCACGCCACCTTGGCGAAGCTCTCGTTGATGAGCACGACGGCTGGCGCGCTGTCGCGGTCGGCCTCGGTGAGCGGACGGCCGCGCAGCAGAGGGATGCGCATCGCGGCGAGGTAACCGGCACTGACGCCGTAGCGGAAGGCACCGGGGTCGTCGGACGGATTGGGGCGCGGCTTCTCCAGGCTGTGCACTCCATAGCCGTCGAAGTCAGTGCTCAGCGGCAGCTGGCTGACGGCCTCGGCGGCGCGCACGCCGGGCACGGCCTGCACCGCCTCGAGTGCCTGGTCGAAGAATGCCCACACCGCGGCGTCCTGCCGGTAACGCGGACCCGAGGTCATCACCTGCATGGTGAGCACGTGCTCGGTGTCGAAGCCCGGCGGCACGTTGAGGAGCCGGTTCAGGCTACGGAGCAGCAAGCCCGCCCCGGCCAGCAGCACCACGGCCAGGGCCACCTCGGTGACCACCAGCGCACCGCGGGTGGTGCGCGGCCCGTGTCCGCTGCGCCGGGCGTCCTGCTTCAGCTGGCCATGCAGGTCGCTGCGCGTCGCCGCGATCGCGGGCGCGATGCCGAACAGCAGGCCGGCGAAGGTCGCGACCGCGAGGGTGAAGGCGAGTACGCCGCCGTCGAGCCGGATGGCGTCGAGGCGCGGTAGCCCGGCCGGCGCCATCGCCAGCAGCGCCTCGAGGCCGAGGTGGGCGACGATCAGCCCGGCGCCCCCGCCGAGGAGCGCGAGGAGCACGCTCTCGGTCAGCAGCTGGCGCACCACGCGGGTGCGGCCCGCGCCGAGCGCGGCGCGGATCGCGAACTCGGTCTCGCGGTGCGTGGCCCGCGCGAGCATCAGGCTCATGACATTGGCGCAGGCGATCAGCAGCACCAGGACGACGGCGCCGAGAATCGCGAGCAGCGCCGGCTTCACGCCGCGGGTGACCTGCTGCTGCAGCGGTACGATACCGAGGGGAGGGCTCGAGTAGTCGGTGGGGTACTGCCGCGCCAGGTTGCCCGAGATGACGTCGACCTCGCGCTGGGCGGTGGTCACGGCCTGGTCGGCGCGCACCCGCGCCACGGCGCGCAGGTGCCGGCAGGTGCGGCAGGACTGGGGCAGCGTCGCGTCGTAGGCCAGGGGCCGCCACAGCTGCGCCTGGGGATCGAGGAGGTTCTCGAAGCGGGGCGGCATCACGCCGAGCACCGCGTAGGCATTGCCGCCCAGCGTGATGGTCCGTCCCACGATCGCGGAATCGCCGCCGAAGCGCCGCCGCCAGAGCCCGTAGCCCAGGATGACGACCCGGGGCCCGCCGACAGCATCATCGGCCGCGGTGAAATCGCGCCCCAGCATGGGCCGCACGCCGAGCACCCCGAAGTACGCGTGGCTGACGCGTTGACCCACGAGCAACTCGGGATCGCCGTCACCCGTGATGGTGGGACCCCAGCCGCCCACCGCCGCCATGCCGGCCAGCGAGCGCGCCGACGTCTCGATGTCGTGGATTGTCGCCCAGCCGGTGGTGGACCGGATCCCGCCGTCGCCGTCATCGAGCATCATCACGAGGCGCTCCCCGTCGGGGTAGGGCAGCGCCCGGAAGAGGATCGGGTTGACCACGCTGAAGATCGCGGTGTTCGCGCCGATCCCGAGCGCGAGGGTCAGGATGGCCACCGCGGTGAAGCCCGGCGAACGGGCGAGCATGCGGACAGCGTAGCGAAGGTCCTGGAGCAGGATGCGCATGATTCCATCTCCCCGGCGGACTGGGCGCGCGGCGCGGGGCGCCGCGGCGTGAAGGGTGATCAGGGCGAGCATCGCCTGCTGCCAGTACCAGCGGCGGGCGGCGCGCGGGCCGCGGTGCGGCTCGATCTCCTCGCGGAACAGCTGCTCGAGGTCGCCGAGGACGAACTCGCGCTCGGCCGGCGGCAGCCACCGGGCCAGCAGCCGCTCGGCGAGCTGCGGCGGGCCCTGCGGCCCGAGGCTCATGGCGCTTCCCACGCCGGCGCCAGGCCGCGTGCCATGCGGCGCAGCGTGTGCAGCGCGGCGGCGAGCGCGCGGCGCCCCGCGGGGGTGATGCGGGTGAGCTTCTTGCGGCGGCCGCCGCGCTGCGGGGTGGGCTCGCCGAGCCGGGTCGCCACGAACCCCTTGGCTTCGAGCCGGCCCAGCGTCTTGTAGACGGTTCCCAGGCTGGTATCGCGCGCGGTGCGGCGGGTGATCTCGCCGCAGACGGTCACGCCGTACGCGTCGTCGCCCAGGCGCAGCAGGGCGAGCAGCACGATCTGTTCGAACTCGCCGAGGGCAGCCGTCTTCACCGGACGCTCCATTTGTATGACTTGGTCGAAGATATAGACCCCCGGCGCGGCGACAAGGTTGGGAGTTGCAGGGAGGGACGGCGGTTGCCGTGGCCGTCTTGAGCGGCCCGCTCTATCTTTGCCCGCCCCCCGAACCGGAGACCGCATGCGTCGCCCCCTGCTCGCCCTGCTCGCCCTGCTTACGGGAGCCTGCGGTTCACGCTACGACGTCGTGATCCGCGGCGGCACCGTCTACGACGGGTCGGGCCGCCCGCCGGTCCAGGCCGACGTCCTGATCCAGGGCGACAGCATCGTGGCGGTCGGCTCGTTTCCCGAGACCCGGGCCCGCGTGGTGGTAAACGCCCGCGGCCTCGCCGTGGCGCCCGGCTTCATCAACATGCTGAGCTGGGCCAACGAGGACCTGCTGGTGGATGGCCGCTCGCAGGGTGACATCCGCCAGGGCGTCACGCTCGAGGTGATGGGGGAGGGCGAGTCGATGGGGCCCCTCAACGACTCGATGAAGACGGAGATGCTCCACAACGAGTCGGACCTCCACTACCCGGTGTCGTGGACGACGCTGGGCGAGTACCTCGACCTCCTCGAGCGGCAGGGGATCTCGACCAACGTGGCCTCCTTCGTGGGCGCCACCACGGTCCGCATCCATGAGATCGGCTACCAGGACCGGCCCCCGACGGCCGCCGAGCTGGAGCGGATGCGCGGGCTGGTGCGCCAGGCGATGGAGGAGGGCGCGCTCGGCGTTGGCAGCTCGCTCATCTACGCACCGGCCTTCTACGCGAAGACCGACGAGCTGGTCGCTCTCAGCGAGGAAGCGGGGCGCTCGGGCGGGATGTACATCTCGCACCTGCGCAGCGAAGGCAACCGGCTGCTCGAGGCGGTGGACGAGCTGATCGGCATCGCACGCGCGGCCCACGTACCCGCGGAGATCTACCATCTCAAGGCCGCCGGGCGGGCCAACTGGGGCAAGCTCGACTCGGTCATCGCGCGCGTCGAACGGGCGCGGACCGAGGGGCTGCGCATCACCGCCGACATGTACACCTACACCGCCGGGGCGACCGGGCTCGATGCCGCCATGCCGCCATGGGTCCAGGAGGGCGGTCTCCAGGCGTGGCGGCGCCGGCTCCAGGATCCCGCCATCCGGGCCCGGGTCGCGCGCGAAATGCGGACGCCGACCAATGCCTGGGAGAGCCTGCTCCTGGCCGCCGGGTCGCCCGAGAACGTCCTGCTCGTCGCCTTCAAGCAGGACTCCCTCAAGCCGCTGACCGGCAAGACGCTGGCCGAGGTGGCGCGGCTGCGGCACACCACGCCCGAAGAGGCGGCGATGGACCTCGTGGTCCGGGACGACAGCCGCATCGGCACGATCTACGTCCTGATGTCGGAGGACAACGTGCGGCGGGAGATCGCGCTGCCCTGGGTGAGCTTCGGGTCGGATGCGGGCTCCATGGCCCCCGAGGGCGCGTGGCTCAAGTCGAATCCGCACCCGCGCGCCTACGGCAACTTCGCCCGGCTCCTGGGCCGGTACGTCCGCGGCGAGAAGGTCATTCCGCTCGAGGAGGCGGTGCGCCGCCTGGCGGCGCTGCCCGCGGAGAACCTGCACCTGCGCCGGCGTGGCGCGCTGCGCCCCGGCTTCTACGCCGACGTCGTCATCTTCGATCCGGACAGCGTCACCGATCGCGCGACCTTCGAGCGCCCGCACCAGTTCAGCACCGGGGTGCGGGACGTCTTCGTGAACGGCGTGTCGGTCCTGAGCAACGGGGAGCACACCGGCGCCAAGCCGGGACGCGTGGTGCGCGGGCCGGGCTGGACGGGCTGGCGGCGCTAGCCCGCCGGCTTGATGAGCTCGAGGGGGAGGATGTCCCGGCCCTTCCGGAAGCCCTCGGTCGCGGCGTAGCGCGCGAAGTCCTCGATCTTGGCGCAGGCGTCGAGGTAGCCACGCACGATGGTGTCGCCGGTCGAGCGCCCGCCGAAATCCAGGATGGTGTTCTCGATGGGCCGGTCGGGGTGGATCGCGTAGGCTTTCACGTACCGGAACCGCCGTCCCTCGAATTCGATCACCAGGTCTTCGGGCCGCATCCCCAGCGCGGCCGCCGCTTCCTCGATCTGGCGGTTGGCCTGCGCCAGGAGCGCGACGTCGGCGTGCAGGTTGCGCTGCATCAGGATGTCGAGGGCGCGGAGGCCGACGTCCACGAAGGTCCGCACCGCGCCGCGCGCCCCGCCCGGGGACTCCATCGAGATCAGCAGCAGGACGTCGGCGCCGAGCCGGATGGCGGGCCGGATCGGCTGGCTTCCGACGATCGCACCGTCGGCGTAGAGCCGGCCGTCCAGCTCCAGCGGCTCGTAGGCGATGGGCAGCGCCGACGACGCGATGACCGCCGGCAGCAGATCGGGCATCTGGACCAGCTCGCGCCGGACGAACTTCTCGTCTACGCCGCCCTCGCCGATGAAGGCACCGGGGTCGGTGTTGGTGAAGAAGCGCAGCCCGCCGGTATCGAGATCGGTCGCCGTCAGCACCAGCCGGATCGCCGAGGCGCGCAGGCCGGCCTCCGGGATGTAGCGGCGCAGAAAGCGCGAGCGCTCGAAGTTGGAGAAGATCCCGGTGCGGAAGGGCAGCCGGAGCACGCGGCCCCAGGCGCGTCCGATGCTGGGATGGATGTTCCGCCGCAGGCGCTGGAGCACGAACAGGATGGCCAGGATGACCGCGACGAGGAGCGGCTTGCGATTGACGAGCAGCTCCATCTCCCCGGGCACGTCGAGCGATTCGAAGAGGGCGACCAGGAACCCCAGCACCAGCAGGTTCGCCCCGATCGAGATGAGCAGCCGGCGCAGCGAAGGCCGCCACCGCGACCGCCGCACCAGGCGCTGGATCACGTAGTAGAGGTAGGGGTGGTGGTCGTGCAGCAGCAGCACCGAGATCCCCGCCAGGCAGAGCGACGCCCAGGCGATCGCCGGGTGACGCAGGTGGATCTCGTAGCCGTGGGACTGGAGCAGGTAGTAGGCGAGGTTGGTGATCCCGCTGAACGTCGCGACCAGGCCGCCGATCATCCAGGTGTAGCGGGTCCACTCGACGCCGACGGTCGGCGGGGTCAGCTCGAACCAGGCTTCGACCAGCGGCTCGGCGTTGCCGACGAATCCTTCGGCATGGGCCGCGAAGCTGGCGCCGTTGATGGCGCCGATCGACGTCGCGGTAATCAGATGGGTGGGCAGCCCGGCGTCCTGGATCGCCAGCAGCGCACCGGCTTCGTAGCCGCCGCGCGCGCCGCCCCCGGCAAGCACCGCCGCGATGCGGCCCTTGAAGCGCTGCCAGAGGCCGGGCATGCCGAACTCCGCCTGCCGGGCCCGGAAGGCGCTCCGGGCTTCCGCGAGTTGGGACCGCGCGTCACTGGTCGGCCCTGGCATGAGGACCAATGTAAGGGGGTTGGGGGCTGGTGGCTGATAGCTCCAGCCTTCCGCCTTCAGCCTTCAGCTAGTGCGCCGCCCCCACCGTCTCGAAGCTCATGGCGAGGACTTCGGCGATCTGGGTGAGCGCCCATTCGAGGTCCCGCTTCGCGACGACCAGCGGCGGAGCGAACCGGACCACGTGGTCGTGCGTTTCCTTGGCCAGGATCCCGCGCTCCATCAGCGCCTCGCAATAGGGCCGGGCCGGGCCGGTCATTTCGACGCCGATCAGGAAGCCGCGGCCGCGGACTTCCTTGATATTGGCCGCATCGATCTTCTTCAGCTCGCCCATGAACCAGTCGCCGAGCTCGCGGGCGCGGTCGGCCAGCTTCTCGTCGACCAGCACGCCGAGGGCCGCGCGGCCGATCGCGGCGCCGAGGGGATTGCCGCCGAAGGTCGAGCCATGGTCGCCGGGATTGAACACCCCCATGACCTCGTCGTTGGTGAGAAAGGCCGAGACCGGGTAGAGGCCGCCCGACAGCGCCTTGCCGACGATGACCGCGTCGGGCCGCGCGCCGTCCCACTCCCAGCAGAACATCTTGCCGGTGCGGCCCAGCCCGGTCTGGATCTCGTCGGCCACGAAGAGCACGCGGTGCCGGGTGCAGATCTCACGAACCTTCTTGAGGTGGCCGGCCGGCGGGACGATGACGCCCGCCTCGCCCTGGATCGGCTCGACGATGAAGGCCGCGGTGTTCGGCGTGATGGCCTGCTCGAGGGCGGCGGCATCGCCGTAGGGGATGACCCGGAAGCCCGGCGTCAGCGCGCCGAAGCCGTCCTTGTACTGGGCCTCGGTGCTGAAGGAGATGATCGAGATCGTGCGTCCATGGAAGTTGTTCTCGCAGACCACGATCTCGGCCTTGCCCTCGGGCACGCCCTTGACCGTGTAGGCCCACTTCCGCACCGCCTTGAGCGCCGTCTCCACCGCCTCCGCGCCCGAGTTCATCGGCAGCGCCTTGGCGAAGCCGGCGAGCTGGCAGAGCTGGTGCAGGAAGGGACCCATCTGGTCGTTGTGGAAGGCGCGCGACGTCAGCGTGATGCGGTCGAGCTGGTCCTTGGCCGCCTTCACGATGGCCGGGTGCCGGTGGCCCTGGTTGAGGGCCGAGTAGGCGCTCAAGCAGTCGAGGTACTTCTTGCCGTCCACATCCCAGACCCAGGCGCCCTCGCCCTTCTCGAGCACCACGGGCAACGGCTTGTAGTTCCTGGCGCTGTAGCGGCCGACCTCGTCGAGGTACTGCTGCGTCGTCGTCATCGGGATAGATCCGCCCATTCCGGAGGATGAATACTCATGCAACTAACTGCATAAAAATACACCGCCCGCCCCGCGGCACAAGCGGGCGGGCGGCGCCTCCCCGATGGCTACTTTTTCGGGGCGAGGATCTTGAACATGCCGGTGCCGCAGACCGGGCACTTGCCCTTCATCGCCGGACGGCCGTTGGCCATCTTGATCTCCTTGGCGTCCGAAATCTTCCGCTTGGCCTTGCACTTCACGCAGTAGCCCTCGTCGGGCGCCGACGCCGTCTTCTTCGCTGCGGCCACGATGCTCTCCGTCGCTCAGGGTTCACAGAGCGGCCCGCGGGCCGCGTTGAGGCGAATATAGCCGGGACGGCGCGTGGCTACTAGCGGCCCTCCGTGCCGCCCGAGGCCGGCACCGGGGCGGGCGCACCCCGATGCCAGCGCTGGTACCAGCTCATCATGTACAGCTGGGTGCGCAGGAAATTCGAGGGCTTCGAGCCGGTACCGTGGTATTCGCCGGTGAAGCGCAGCAGCACGGTCGGCACGTGGCGCATCCGCAACGCCGCGAAATACTCCTCCGACTGCGGCATGGGGGTGCGCATGTCCAGCTCCCCCGTCATCAGCAGGGTCGGGGTGTGCACCTGGCCGACGTACATCAGCGAGGACTGCCGCAGCCACGGAGCCGGATCCTCCCAGAAGGGCCGCTCGAAGAAATTGTAGGTGAACAACGGGATGTCGGTATGTCCCGCCATGCTCATCCAGTCGATGACCGGGCAACGGACCGCCGCGGCCGCGAAGCGGTCGGTATGGCCGATCACCCAGCTGGAGAGCACGCCCCCGCCGCTGCACACCCCCACGTACATCCGGTCGGTGTCGACGTAGCCGCGCCCGACGATGGTGTCGACGCCGGCCATCAGGTCGTCGTAGTCCACGCTCGGGTAGGCCCGCTCGATGGCGTTGCCGAACGCGCTCCCGTAGCCGGTGCTGCCGCGCGGATTCACGAACAGCACCAGGTATCCGTTCGCCGCGAAATTCTGGAACGCATAGCTGAAGCCGACCCCGTACATGCTGTGCGGCCCGCCGTGAATCTCCATGATCAGCGGATAGTGCCGCGACCGGTCGAAGCCGGGCGGCTTCACCAGCCACCCCTGCACGCGCGTGCCGCCGCTCGAGGTATAGCCGAACTCCTCGACGTCGGCCAGGCGCATGGTGGACAGCACGTCGGCATTGACGCTGGTGAGCCGGGTGATGACCTGCGGCGTCCGCAGGCTGTAGCGCACCACGTCCGGCGGCTCGCGCGGCGTCGATCGCACGCCCACGGCGAGCAGGTCGCGCGCGACCGAGGTCATGGACAGCATCTGCGTTCCCTCGGTGACGCGCCGGGCCGCGCCGCGCAACGGGGCAAGCCAGACGTTGGCGGTGCCGTGGTCCTGGGTGGTGAAGTACACCCCACTGCCGTCCGGTGCCCACTGGAGACTGCCCGGGTCGCGGTCGAGATCGCCGGAGATCGACCGCGGGTCGGTTCCGTCGATCCCGGCCACCCACAGCGCGGCGGCTCGGTAGCTGTAGCGTCCGGAATCCAGGCCGATGAAGGCGATGCTCCGGCCGTCGGGCGAGACAACCGGCGCCGTCCAGGTCCCCGGCCGGCTGGTCAGCTGGCGCACCTCGGCCGAGGCCACGTCGACGGCGTACAGGTGCGAGTTCCGGTAGTTCCAGTCCCAGGTCGAGTCGCGCAACCCGTCGAAGACGATCTGCCGGGCGTCGGGTGTCCAGTCATAGCCCACGCCTTGAACGAGACCATCGAAGCGCGCGCCGACATTCCAGGCGCCGCGGGTGAGCTGCCGCGGCGTGCCGCCGTCGGCGGGGACGAGGAAGAGATGCAGGTTGCCCTGCTCGATGAAGCCGCGCTGGTCCTGGCGGTAGTGCAGGCGCTCCACCACCCTGGGGGCCGCGGTCCAGGTCGCCCCGGTCGGCGCGGTGGGCATGCTGATGTGCCAGGTATCGCCGGCGGGAGCGAGGGTGGCGAAGGAGATCCAGCGGCCGTCGGGTGACCAGCGCACGCTGGTGGGTACGGATGTCAGGCGCGTGACCTGGGACGTCGCACCCTGCGCATCCATCCATCGCACGAAGATCTGCGATCCTTTGGGTTCCCCCTCGGCCACATAAAGGATGCGCGTGCCGTCACGGGACCAGCGTGCGTCCGCGCCCTTGACCACAAACCGGTTGCGCGAGCCGTCGGCATCCATGATCCACAGCGCCGATTCCCACTTGTCCTCGAGCTTGTTCACCCAGCGGCGCGTGTACACGATCTGCGATCCGTCGGGCGCAATCTGCGGGTCGGCGACCTGTTCCCAGTCCAGGTAGTGCTCGACGGTGAGCAGGGTATCGGACGCGGTCTCCTGGGCGCGGAGCGCCGCGGGCACGGCCAGCAGGAGGGCAGCAAGGACCTGGGCACGCATGAGGACCTCCGTGAGATCGGATGGCGTCGAAACTACGCCATGGCGCGCCAGGCGCCAGCAGCGCGCACCGCGCCCGGCGTCAGGGCGCCCGAGGAGCGCTCCTGATGGGGTGGGTCGTGACGGTCCGGTGCAATTGACACGCGCCGCCCGCGCGGTCAAGGTTGGTCCTATGAGACCACGTCTGCGCACCTACAGCGAGGTCACCGGCGAGGATCGGTCCGGACTCCTGGCGCAGGTGACGGCCCAGCGCGAGCGGGTGACCGAGCGGCTCGCCTCGGTCCGGCACGTGGTCGCGGTGATGAGCGGCAAAGGCGGGGTGGGGAAGAGCTTCGTCACGGCGGCCCTGGCGGCGGAGATGGCGCGCGGCGGGCGGCGCGTCGGGGTGCTCGACGCCGACCTCCACGGCCCCACGGCGGCCCGGATGCTGGGCGTGGGCGCCGGACCGCTCGCGGTCCTCGAGGACGGCGTGGTGCCGCCCACCGGCATCGCCGGCGTGCGGGTGATGTCGACCGACCTGCTGCTCGCCGAGGACACGCCGTTGCGCTGGCGCGAGCCGGAGCACGAGGGTTTCGTCTGGCGCGGTACCCTGGAGGCGGGCATGCTGCGCGAGTTCCTTTCCGACGTCGCCTGGGGCGAGCTCGACCTGCTGCTGGTGGATCTGCCGCCCGGGACCGAGCGTCTCGCGGCCCTCCTCGAGTTCATACCGGCACTGGCCGGCGTGGTGGTCGTGACCATCCCGGCCGACGCCTCGCGCCGCGCGGTGCGTCGCTCCCTCGAGGTCGCGCGCGCCGCCGGCGTGAGCATCCTCGGCATTGTCGAGAACATGGCGGGCTACGCCTGCCCCAGCTGCGGCACCGTCGCGCCGCTCTTTGCCGGCGACGCGGGGCGGGAGCTGGCGGATGCGTCCGGAGCGCCGTGCCTGGCGGCCATTCCCTTCGATCCGGCGGCCCAGGTCGCCGCCGACGGCGGCGGCGGGGCGGGCGGCGGAGCGGCCGCGGCCGCGGTGCGCGGCCTTGCCGCCGCGCTGCTCGAACGGCTGGCGGCACGATGAAGTTCCTCTGCATCGAATGCGACCGGCAGATGGGTTTCGAGGAGCGCGAGCTGCCCGGTGACGGGACGCTCGCCGCCGTGTTCCGCTGCCCCGCCTGCGGGCGATCGGTCGCCATGCTCACCAATCCGATGGAGACGCAGTTGGTCTCCTCGCTCGGCGTGCAGATCGGCGGGCGGACGGTGCCCGGGCAGCCGATGGAACTGGTCCGCAATACGCTGGAGGGCGGCCGGCCCGACGCCTTCGCCGAGCCGGAGGCGGCCGCCGGCTCGCCGCGCTGGGACGACGCGGCGCGCGAGCGGCTCACCCGGGTGCCGTCGTTCGTGCGGGGCATGGTGAAGCGCGTCTATGCCGACTATGCCGCGGAGCGGGGGATCGCGCTCATCACGCCCGACGTGATGGACACCGCCCGGCGGGAGCTGGGCCTCGAGGGGATGTAGGGGATGGCCGACTTCGAGGAACGGCGGATCGGCGATCTCACCATTCGCATCGACCGCACCCTTTGCGTCGGCTTCGGTGACTGCATCGAGGCCGCGGCCGAGGCCTTCGTGCTCGACGAGGAGGGGATCGTGATCTTCCACGATCCCGACACGGTGGACCGCGAGCGCCTCCTGTGCGCTTGCGACGCCTGCCCGGTGGACGCGCTCACCGTATGGGATCACGCACGGAACCAGCTCGTTCCACGCTAGCCGTCGAGGGCCGCGGCCTGGGCGTACGCTACCGCGGCCGCGTCGCGCTGGCGGAGTTCGACATCGAGGTCGCCGCCGGCGAGATCGTCGGTGTGCTCGGCCCCAATGGCGCCGGCAAGAGTTCACTCCTGCGCCTGCTGGCCACCGGCCGAAGGCCGACGGCTGGAACGCTCAGGATCCTGGGGCAGGATGCCCTTCAGCTTTCAGCCTTCAGCCTTCAGCTGTCGGCACTCCGCCGCCGGATCGGCATCGTCCCCGACGAGTCGGTGCACGCCGACGCCCTGACGGGCCGCGAGAACGCGACGCTGTTCGCGCGGCTCGCCGGCCTCGCGCCGGCCGAGGCCGCCGCGCGCGCGGGCGACCTGCTGGCGCGCGTGCTCCCGGGCGCCGACGCCGACCGTCCGGTCGCCGAGTATTCCCTCGGGATGCGGCGGCGGCTGGTGATCGTGGAGGCACTGGCGCACCAACCCGCGCTGCTGGTGCTCGACGAGCCGGCGACCGGCCTCGACCTGGCGGGTCGGGAGCTGCTGCGCACCCTGGTGCGGGAGTGCGCGGCCCGGGGCGCCGCGGTCGTCCTGGCGTCGAACGACGTCGCCGAAGCCGAGCGGGTCTGCGGGCGGGTGATCCTGGTGCGGGGCGGCCGCAAGATGCTGGAAGGCGCGCCCCGGGATCTCATCGCGCGCCTCGGCGGGACGACCCGCTTCGAGCTGCGCCTGCGCGCGCCGCGCGCACCGGAGGTGGTGGTGGACGGGGTCACGATCGTCTCGGCCACCGCGGAGCGGTTGGTCGCGCACTCGCACGATGGATCCTCGCCGCTCCCGGCGCTGTGCGAGGCCGTGCTCCGTGCCGGCGCCACGATCGAGGCGGTCGCGGTGCAGCGTCCCGACCTCGCGGACGTGTTCTTCCAGGCGACCGGCGACGAGCTCAGCGCCGACCCGATGGCCACCACCCGCGATTCACGGTCCGCATGAGCGCCATCTGGACCGCCGAGTGGCGCTTGGCCCTGCGTCGCCGGCGCGTCATGGTGCTGAGCGCCTGCGTGCCGCTGTTTCTGGTGGCGGCCGTGGCGCTGGGTCGCGCCCCGGCGCCGCACGCCGCGCTGGTCTACACGGTGCTGTTCACCTTCTTCGGCACCTTCGGGGCGGCGGTGCCGTGGGCCCGCGACGCCGAGCGCGGGTGGCTGCACCGGCTGGTGCTGGCCGGCGCCGGGATGCCGTCGCTCGCCGCCCAGCGCCTGCTGGCGTCGGCGCTGATCGATCTGCTCGAGCTGATGCCCTCGCTGCTGCTGATCGCGCTGGTCTATCGCCCTGGTGCGGCGCACCTCCTGATCCTGCTCGCCGGGGTCGCCGGCGCGCTCCTGGCGGCGAACGCGCTCGGCGTGCTGGTGGCGGCGATCGCCGGGTCGCTGGCCGAAACGGCGCTGCTCGCGTCGGTCGCGGCGCTGCTGCTGCTCCACGCCGGCGGTGTGTTTCGCACGCCGGAGCCGGGAACGTTCGCCGACGCCGTGCAGCACGCCGTGCCTTTCTACTATATGCACAGCGCGATCCAGACCGCGGTGGGGTATCGCTGATGCGCTCCGCCTGACGCGGCGGGTGCGGCGCGCGCCGCGCGCGGGGCGACGGACCGCGGCGCCGGCGCACCACGTGTATTGACAGTCATCGCGTGCGCGTTCTATACTCGAAGTTCAGTTCGCTCCCCATCAAACGACAACGCGGGCGTGCGATGTATCAGGAGATCTTCGTACCGGTCGACAACTCCCAGCATTCGGACTGGGCCGTTGATCGCGCGATCGAGTTGTGCCGTCGCACGGGAGGCCGGATCACCGGGAACCATGTGTACGCGGCCCGGCTCCACGATGTCCGCTTCCGCCAGCTCGAGACCGGTCTTCCCGCCCAGTTCCAGACTCCCGACGAGATCAAGAAGCAGCGCAAGATCCACGACAAGTTGATCGAGAAGGGCCTCCAGCTCATCGCCGACAGTTTTCTCGACCAGATGGGGAACCGCTGTGACGCGGCCGGGGTGAAGCTCACGCGCCAGCTGCTCGAGGGGATCAACTTCGAGGAAATCGTCCGCGAGGTGAACCGTGGCGAGGGGCGGTTGCCGGGCCTGATCGGCTTCGACCCCAACCGCGCCAGGGGCTACGACGGCGGCGAGCGGGTCCGCAGCGACGTGCGGCTCGGCGAGGACGGACGGATCGTCGCGGAAGACGAAGACGCCGCGGCGCGGCTCGTCGGGACCTCGCAGCGCCGGTACGATCTGGTCGTCTTCGGCGCGCACGGCCTCGGGCGCCAGCCCTACTCGCAGCTTGGCGGCGTGGTGGCACGGTCGCTGCGCGGCATCGAGAAGGACATGCTGATCGTCCGGGACGATCGCCCGCTGGAGGGCGGCCGGTTCCTGGTCTGCGTGGACGGCTCTTCCTACAGCTACAAGGCGATGCGCGAAGCGCTGGAGCTGGCGAAGGAGTTCGGCGGCTCGCTCTACGTGGGCAGCGCCTTCGACGTCGAGTACCACCACGTCGTCTTCAACAACATCAAGGACGTGCTGTCGGTCCAGGCCTCGAAGGTGTTCAAGTTCGAGGAGCAGGAGGAGCTGCACAACAACATCATCGACAAGGGTCTCCTCAAGCTCTGCCAGGCCAACCTCAAGCGCGCCGAGATCATGGCGCGCGCGTTCCCCGAGGTGCCGATCACCACGCAGATCCTGGTCGGCAAGCCGTTCCAGGTCATCATGCAGTGGGCGGAAGAGATCAAGCCGTCGCTGCTGGTCATCGCGCGTCACGGCGCGCACCGCATCGACCGGACCGAGCTGGGCTCGCAGGCCGAGAACCTGGTGCGGCTGGCGCCCTGCAACCTGCTCCTCGCCGGCACCGTCGGCATCCGGCCCGAGGACATTCCCTGGATCGAGGAGGACGGCCAGGCGGGGCTGCCGTGGGCTCCCGACGCCGAGCAGCGCATCCTGCGCGTGCCGCCCTTCGCGCAAGGGATCGCGCGCCGCGCCGTCGAGGAATACCTGCTCGAGAATATCAACAAGAACGGGAGTCAGGGGAGTCAGGGGAGTCAGGGGAGTAACGGCGCAGATGACGGAGGTGACGGAGGGTTGCCGATCGTCACGAACAAGTGGCTCGACGAGGCGATCCAGAAGCTCCTCCCCACGCACATGCAGCTGATCATGGGCATCGGCAGCGCCGAGGAGCTGGTGCGCGCCGAGGTGAAGGCCGAAGAGCTGATGGCCAGGACGCTGGTGCTGGGCCACGAGGGCGACGCCGATCCGGCCGGCGCGAGCGTCGAGGCGAAGTGCCCGGTGCCGCCGTACCACACCTCGATGCGTCCGCGGACGATGAGCGATCCGTCGGTCTGGACCGCCGAGGCCTTCGAGCGCCTGAAGACGGTCCCGATGATCGCGCGGCCGCTGGCGCGCAACGCGGTGGAGAAGTTCGCCAAGGGCCACGACATCTGGCGAATCACCACCAGCGTGATGGACGAGAACAAGCAGGCGATGATCGAGGCCGACGAGTTCGACGCCGAGACGATGATGGGGATGTTCCGCGAACTCCGGGCGCGGCAGATCCGCGCCGAGGCCGAGGGCGGCGACGCGCTGTCGCCGGAGATGCGGCGGTTCATCGAGGAGGCAAAGGCGCAGGGGGTCACCCGGTGTCCGATTCGCGACATCGAGGCGCAGATGGAGAAGTGTCCGGTGGACATGAAGGCCGTGACGCCCGCCGAGGCGAAGGCGGCCATCGAGCAGGTCATGCGGAAGGCCGCGGGCGCCGTGCCCGCCGCCGCCGAACCCCAGGAGGCCGGGTCGTGACGGATGTGCGGGTCGGCGCCGTGAAGCGGCGCGTCGAGGTCGTGGGGGGCGTGGCGCGGCTGCTCGAGGACGGCGAGGTCGCCCGGGAGCTCGAGATCAAGGAGCTGCCCGACACCTTCGTCCAGTGGCAGCTCGACTACAAGCGGCGGGTCTACGACGCCATCGCGAAAGACGAGTACATCGCCTTCAACGCCGGGCACCTGCCGGTGGTGGGGACGTGGGACGAGGAGGGGCTGGTCCCGAACCTCGCCAACAAGGGCGTCGGATTCACGCCCAAGGACGAGTACCTCGAGCACTACGTCAAGCTGGTCGAGGACGCGGTGGACCAGATCCGGGCGCTGCCGCCCCATGCCACCGATCAGACCCGCGAGCTCCGCATCGGGACAGCGCGCGAGTTCTACGCCCACCCCGAGCACATCGACTGGCGTCGCCTCGGTCTGCTCGAGATCTTCGAGGGGGAGACCTACCGTAACCTGACGAAGCGCCCGCTGGCCTCGGTGCTGTGGACCGGGCAGTCGCCCGTCTTCGTCAGCTTCCAGGTGAACTGCGCGGTGGAGATCATCCCGACCGAGGACCCGCGCTACCGCTTCTCCTGGGCGATGCGCCGGCTCTTCGAGTACGAGCCCTTCCACGTCGTGCAGACGATGTTCCCCTACGCCTACACCTTCTGGGTCTACGGCTGGAACGACAAGACGCCCAAGCGGCGCCACAAGTGAGGGAGGCCGAGGTCGCGGACCTCAGCGGCCTGATCGCCGCGCTGCGCCGGCGCGTGACGGCGCGGGCCCGGCTCTACCTCGTCGCGCGCACTTCCCACCTCGCCGAACGCTGGTGCGAGCGGGTGCCGCGCCTGGTGCTCGCCGCCGACCCCGGCGCGCCCGGGGCGCTGCACCAGGCGGTCCGGGAGATCTGCGCCTCGCTGGGTCTCCACCTGGTCTGGGAGTCGCCGGCCGACGTGATTCCGCTGCCCGTCGGCTGGGAGCAGCGGTCGCGGGCGGTCAGGCCGGCCGTCGGCGGCACCGACGGCGCCCTCGAGGTCCGGCACTTCGATCCCTACAGCGTGATCCTGCGGCTGATCGCGCGGGGCGACGAGCCCGACTACATCGAGGCGCTGGAATACGTGCGCCGCGGGTGGGTCGACTTCCCGCGGCTCGAGGGCCTGGTCGGTGACGTGCTGCCGCGGTTCACGAACGCGACCCTGGCGCAGGATCCCGCCGAGTTCCGTCGCAAGTTCCGGGGCCTGCGGCAGGTCTGCGCCGGCCATGCGGTGCCCCTCGGACCGGAGCAGCGCCCGATGCTCGCGGAAGCCGTGTGGCCCTGAGCGGCGCGCCGGCGCCCCTGGATGCGCCGAGCCTGCTCGGCGACATGCCCGCCACCGACACGGCGTTCGTGCCCCACGTCGTCGCCTGGAACCTGACGCGCCGCTGCAACCTGCGCTGCTCCCACTGCTACATCTCGGCCGGCCCCGGCCAAAGCCACGTGGGCGAGCTCGACACCGAGGCTTGCCGGCGCGTGATCGACCAGCTGCTCGCGGTGAACCCCGCGCTGATGCTGATCCTCTCCGGCGGCGAGCCGCTGCTGCGCGACGATCTCGCCGAGATCGCCGCCCACGCGAAGCGGGGCGGGGCCACTGTCGTCGTGGGCACCAACGGTACGCTGCTGACCGAGGCGCGGATCGCCGAGCTGATGGACGCCGGGGTCACCGGCGTCGCGGTCAGCGTGGACTCGCTGCGACCGGCCTACCACGACAATTTCCGCCGCGGCGCCGACGCCCTCGCCGACACCATGGCAGCGCTGGTGCGCCTGCGCCGGCTCGAGCTGGACTTCATCGTCCAGACTTCGGTGACGCGGGGCAACGCCCACGAGATCCCGGCGGTCCTCGACTGGGCCGCGGAGCAGGGGGCGGTGTCGTTCAACTGCTACTTCCTGGTGCCGACGGGGCGGGCCGAGCGGCTGGCGAGCCCCGACGCCGACGAAGTCGAGTCGCTCCTGGGGATGCTCGCCGAGGCGGAGCGGCGCTACCGGGGCGTGATGATGGTGCGGGCCAAGTGCGCCCCGCACTTCATCCGGCGGGTGTACGAGGAGACCCCGGATTCGCCGGTGCTCAATTACCAGACCCGGTGTCCCTGCGGCATCCAGTACTGCCGGATCACGCCCGAGGGCACCGTTACGCCGTGTCCCTACATGCCCACCGTGGCGGGCGACCTGCGCACCCAGACGTTCGGCGAGATCTGGAACGAGTCGGCGGTCTTCGGCGATCTGCGCCGCCGGGAGCTGGGCGGCAAGTGCGGCGCGTGCGAATACCGGATGATCTGCGGCGGCTGCCGCGCCCGGGCGCTCGCGGCCACCGGTGACTACCTGGCCGCCGACCCTTCCTGCGCCTACCAGCCGGTGCCGGGGCGCGCGCTGATCGCGCGCCGCGACGTGACCTCCGGTGCACCGGTAGTGCGCGGTCTCTCCTGGAGCGCCGAGGCCGAGGCGCGGCTGGCGCGGATCCCCTCGTTCGTGCGCGGCATCGTCGTCAAGCGGATCGAGGACTACGCCCGCGAGCGGGGGCTCGCCACCGTCACCCCGGAGCTGCTGGGCGAGATCCGCGGCGCCATGCCCATCGACTTCTCCCGGCGCAAGCCGTTCTTCGTGCGCGATGCCTGACCTCCTCCCGCTGGTCCAGTCGGTGGCCGATACGGCCGGCGCCTACCGCGCCTTCCCCATCATCGGCAGCCGCGCCGCGGTGTGGATCGCCGCCCAGGTGCACCTCATGTTCGCCGCCTTCGTGCTCGGCGTGCCGATGTTCGCCGTCATCTGCGAGGCGGTGGGCATCTTCAGCAAGGACCCGGCGTTCCAGGAGCGCTACGACAAGCTCTCGCACGAGTTCACCCGCCTGCTGCTGGTGGCCTACAGCGCCACGGCGATCTGGGGCGCGGTGCTGGTGTTCTTCCTCACCACGCTCTACCCGCGGTTCTGGAACCACATGGCGGAGATCTTCCACCTCTCCATGTGGATCTACGCCGGGCTCTTTTTCGTCGAGTCCTTCACCCTCTACCTCTACTACTACGGCTGGGACCGCTGGAAGACCGGCCGCGCCAAGATCGGCCACTGGTTTCTCGGGATCCTGCTGAACGTCTTCGGCACCACGGTCATGTTGATCGCCAACGGCTGGCTCACCTACATGATGAGCCCGCCCAAGAACGAAACGGCGGAGACGCTGCCCTCCGAGGTCGGGCTGTGGAACGCGCTGGCCAACCAGACCTGGATGCCGATCAACATCCACCGCCTGATCGCCAACGCCGTCTTCGGCGGCTCGATCGTCGCCGCCTACGCGGCCTACCGCTTCCTCGCCGCCACCACCGACGAGGAGCGCGCGCACTACGACTGGATGGGGTACGTCGGCAACTTCATCGCGATTTCGACCTTCATCGTGCTGCCCTTCGCGGGGTACTGGCTGGGGCGCGAGATCTACCAGTACAACCAGCAGATGGGCATCACGATGATGGGCGGCTTCATGAGCTGGCTCTGGATCCTCCAGGCCTTCCTCATCGGCGTCCTGTTCCTGGGTGCCAATTACTACCTGTGGCTCGGGATGGGACGCATCCCGGGCTCGGAACGCTATCGCCCGTACACCAAGTGGCTGCTGATGGTGCTGATCCTCGGCGTGATCGTCTGGTCCACACCCCACACCATGATCGCCAGCCGCGCGGAGATGGAGGCGATGGGCGGGGCGCACCACCCCTTCCTCGGCGTCCTGGGCGTGATGAGCGCCAAGAACACCGCCGTGAACCTGATGATCCTGACGACCTTCCTCTCGTTCCTGCTCTACCGGCGCGCCAACAAGGAGCCGGTGGTGGCCTGGGCGAAGCAGGGGATGCTGGCGCAGTGGGTCATGTTCGGCATGGCCGCCTCGGTGGTGCTGTTCTTCGGCATCTACGGCTACTTCGTCTCGGCCATCGTGCGGATCGGCTTCAGCGTCTACCAGGTGCTCGCCGTACTGTCCACCATCGTCGTGGTCATGACGCTGGACGTCTTCCTCCTGCGGGGCGCGACGAGCAGGGGCGAGATCCGCTGGGGGCAGATGCCCCGGCGCTCGCAGTACGCGCTGTTCGTCCTCGCCGTGACCTTCACCTGGCTCATGGGCCTGATGGGCTTCGCCCGCAGCGGCATCCGGCAGCACTGGCACATCTTCGAGGTGATGCGCGACTACAGCCCCGACGCCGCGACGCCGGCCCTGGGCAAGGCGTCCATCATGATCAGCATCTGCGTGCTCATCTTCCTGTCGCTGGTGTCGTTCATCTTCTGGCTCTCGGAGCTGGGCAACAAGCCGCACGGAGTTCCGCACCCGGCGCCCGCTCCCGTTCCCGCCACGGGAGACTGACCCGACCATGTGGCGTACCAACCTCGCCGTCGTCCTCCTGGTCATCGGGGTGCTGGGTCTCTACACCCTGGTCGCGAACAGTATTCCGCAGATGCAGTCGGAGGTCCCGCAGGCGGTGGACCTCTCCGGCAACGTCACCCCCGAGCAGCTGGCCGCCGCGGGCTCGCGCATCTTCAACGGCGCGGGGGGCTGCACGGCGTGCCATGGGCTGGGGACGCGCGCGCCCAACCTGCTCACCGACGAGAAGGGCAGGGGCCCGATCGGCGCCCGGTGCGGCGGCCGCGAGGCCGGCAAGAGCTGCAAGGACTACCTCTTCGAGTCGCTCACCAACCCGACGGCCTTCGTGGTCGAGGGCTACCAGCCCATCATGCCCGACATGCGGCGCACGCTGCCGCCCGACCAGGTCTGGGCGGTGATCGCCTTCCTGGAGAGCCAGGGCGGAACGGTCGACGTCACCGCCGAGGACGTGCGGTCGGCGCAGCAGGCCGCCGGGCCCGCGCCCGCCGCGAGCGCCGGGAGCGCGAGCCTCAAGCCGCAGGACATCATCAACGCCAGCGGGTGCCTCGCCTGCCACAGCCTGCACGGCCAGGGCGGGAGCGTCGCGCCGCATTTCGACGGCGTGGGGACCCGGCTGAGCCGCGACGACATCCGCGAGTCCATCCTCACGCCCAACGCGAAGGTGGCCGCCGGCTTCGAGGCCATGCGGGGCGTGATGCCGCAGACGTTCGGCCAGGCGCTCACCGCCGCCCAGCTCGAGGCGCTCGTCACCTACCTCGCGAGCCTCAAGTGATCCGCGAGAAGCTGCGGCATCCCTTCTGGCAGGCGCTGGCGCTGTTCGTCCTGGCGTACCTGCTCTTCAAGTTCGGCGTCCGCTACCTCCCGCCGCTGGTGGGGATCAAGAGCGGGCCGGTGCCGTCCACGGTGCTCTTCCAGTATCTGGTCATCGCGCTGGTCGGCATCCTGATCTACGTGAGCGACAGCGAGGACCGGTTCCGGCTCTTCCGGGAGCCGATTCACGCCGGGTTGGTGGACGCCGACAAGAAGTGGATCCGCGTCGCCCTGCTGGTCCTGATTCCGCTGACCGTCGGATTCGTCACCTGGCAGCGGGTGCGGCCCAGCGTCGAGGCGGGCGCGCAACTGCGCTCGATCCACCCCGCCAACCCCGCGACCATCACCGTCCACGGCAAGAGCTACACCCTCAACGGCCTGACGAACCCGCTCCGCGCCCAGGGCGACACCCTCCAGCACCTCGCGCTCGGCCGCCGCGTCTACTACCAGAACTGCATCTTCTGCCACGGCGACCGCTTCGACGGCCAGGGCCACTACGCCCACGCCTTCAATCCGGCGCCGCTCTCCTTCGTCGACAACGGCACCATCGCCCAGCTCAGCGAGGGCTACGTCTTCTGGCGGGTGTCGAAGGGCGGGCGAGGGCTGCCCCACGAAGGCACACCCTGGAACTCCGCCATGCCGGCCTGGGAGGACTTTCTCAGCGACGAAGAGATCTGGGCGGTCACGATGTTCCTCTACAACCACACCGGGTGGAAGCCCCGGGTGATGACCGAGGAGGCCGCGAGCGGTGCCGCTCCGCACCCGTAGCGCGGCGGCCGGCCTCGCCGGCCTGGTCGCGGCGACGGCGGTCCTCGTGGCCTTCGCCGCGCCCCGCCGGCAGGCGGCGGCTCCCGCCGCGGCCGCTCCCGACGCAGCCGGGCGCGCCGTCTACCAGAAGTGGTGCGCCGGCTGCCACGGCGACCAGGGCAAGGGCGACGGACCCGCCGCCGGGCACCTGCTGCCCAAGCCGCGGGATTTCACCCGCGCCCTCTACCAGGTGCGCACCACCGCCACGGGCGAGCTGCCGACTGACGCCGACCTGCGGCACGTCGTGGATGAAGGGATGGGCGGGACCAGCATGCCGGCGTGGAAGGCGACGCTCTCGAGCGACGAGCGCGCGGCGGTGGAGCGGTATGTGAAGAGCTTCTCCGCCGCCTTCGCCACCGCGCCGACCGCCTTGAGCTTCGGCAGCGATCCGGGCGGCGGCCAGGCGGCGGCGGATTCCGGGCGGGCGCTGTTCCGGAAGATCCAGTGCTTCAAGTGCCACGGTGAAGCGGGCCGGGGCGACGGCCGTTCCGCGCCGACGCTCAAGGATGACTTCGGCAACCCGATCCGGGCCGCCGACCTCACGCAGAACTGGATGTTCAACGGCGGCGGCAGCGTCGAGGAGATCTATCACCGCTTGCGCTCCGGGCTCGACGGGACGCCGATGCCGACCTTCAGCGACCAGATCGACGCCGGGGTCCTCACCGATGGCGACCTCTGGCGCGTGGCCCACTACATCCGCAGCCTCTCGCCCAAGGATGCCCCCCAGATCCGCGACATCGTGAATGCCGCGCGGATCGAGGGCGCTCTGCCGACCGGTCCCAACGACAGCGCCTGGTCGCGGGCGGACCGGTTCTACTTTCCCCTGGTCGGCCAGGTCATCGCCAGGCCACGCTGGTTCGCGCCCACCGTGAACGGCGTCTGGGTCCAGGCGCTGCACGACGGCCGGACGCTGGCGATCCGCGTCACCTGGCATGACCCCTCGCAGAGCCCCGACAGCCTCTGGAGGCTGTGGCGCGGCCGGATGGCGCGGGCGATGAGTGCCGACGACTCGACGCCGGCCGATACCGCCTCGCCCCTTCCGGACCGCGTGGCGATCCAATTCCCGACCCACCTGGCCGAGGGAATGGAGCGCCCGTACTTCCTCATGGGCAGTGCGGAGCAACCGGTGTATCTTTGGCGCTGGGAAAGCGAGGCCGGTGCCGCGACCGAAGTGGTCGGGCACGGCGCGGATCATCTCGAGCCGCTGCCGCCCCAGGACGACAGCGTCACGGCCAGCGGGGTGTACGATCACGGCGAGTGGCGCGTCCAGTTCGTGCGGAAGCTCGCCACGGCGGACTCGACCGGCCGGCTGCAGTTCGTGCCGGGGCGGGCCATCCCGATGGCGCTCTTCGCCTGGGACGGCTCGAACGGGGAGTCCGGGACGAAGATGTCGGTCGGCTCATGGGTCGGCATTTACCTGGGAGAACCCGCGCGGGCGGGCACCTACGGCTGGCCGTTGCTGGCCGTCCTCTCGACCGGCGGCCTGGGCCTGCTGGTGGTGGTGCGGGCGCAGCGGACGGCGGGAAACTCGAAACAACCTTCAGACACAGCGTGATTCGGGGGCAGCATGAACGGATGGCGTAGGGCGTCGGCGGGCCTGGTGCTGGGGACGGTCGTGGTGGTGGCGACCGCGTGCAAGAAGGGCGGCGAGGCCGCGCCGGCGGCGGGCGGAGCGCCCGCGGCGGCGGCCCCGGTGGCGTTTCCGGTGAGCGACAACGACGCCGCGACCATCACCGGGCGCGTCGCCTTCACCGGCGCCAAGCCGGCGGCACAGCGCATCGACATGAGCGAGGAGCCGACCTGCGCGCAGAAGCACGCGGGCGGCGCCTTCAGCGAGACCGTCGTCGTGAACGACAACGGCACCCTGCGCAACGTCTTCGTCTACGTGAAGAGCGGCCTGCCGGCCACCCTGACCTTCCCGGTCCCCGGCGAGCCGGTCGAGATCGACCAGGACGGCTGCCAGTACACGCCGCACGTCTTCGGTGTCCAGGTCGGGCAGACGATGAACATCAAGAATGCCGACGGCCTGCTGCACAACATCAAGGCGCTGCCGACGATCAACCGGCCGTTCAACATCAGCCAGCCCATCAGCATGACCACGCCGCGGACCTTCTCGGCGCCCGAGGTCATGGTGCCGCTCCAGTGCAACGTCCACAGCTGGATGAACGCCTTCGTGGGCGTGCTGCCGCATCCCTACTACTCCGTGACCGGCGCAGACGGTACCTTCTCGCTCCGGCGCCTGCCGCCCGGCACCTACGTCATCGAAGCCTGGCAGGAGCACTATCCCGCCCAGACCCAGACGGTCACGGTCGGGGCGAAGGAAAGCAAGGCGATCGTCTTCACGTTCCACAGCTAGCCCGCGCAGCCGACCGACAACGGAGCGGAGACAGCCCCATGCATTGGTGGTTTCCGGCGAACGCTTCCAGCTACGGCCAGGAGATCGACAACCTCTTTCTCCTGATCCTGTACATCACCGGGGCGGTGTTCTTCCTGGTCGAGGGCGCGCTGCTCGTCTTCCTCTTCCGCTACCGCAGCCGCGCCGGCCGCAAGGCCGAGTACATCGACGGCAGCACCAGGGCGGAGATCATCTGGACGGCGATCCCGGCGGCGATCGTGGTATTTCTCGGGGTCTTCAGCCAGCCGCTCTGGTCGCGGATCAAGGACCCGGCGAAGATCCCCGCCGACGCGGTCGTCTACGACGTGACCGCCAAGCAGTTCGAGTGGCATTTTCACTACCCGGGGCCCGACGGGCGGCTGGATACCGACGATGACTTCGAGAAGCGCAACGAGCTGCACGTCATCGTGGACCAGAACGTCGAGGTCCGGCTGCACGCCGAGGACGTGATCCACAGCTTCTGGATCCCGGCCTTCCGGATCAAGCAGGACGCGGTGCCGGGCCTCACCATCCGGGCCTGGTTCCGGGCCACGCGGACCGGCGAGTACGAGCTGGGGTGCGCCGAGCTGTGCGGCCTGGGGCACTACCGGATGAAGGCGCGGGTCTTCGTCCAGACGGCGGACGAATTCGCCGCCTGGCAGGCCGGCCAGGTCACGCCCCCCGTCGCCGCCGCTCCCGAACCTGCGACCACCCGCACGAGGACCGCTCGATGACCGCCGCCACCGTCGCCGCCGACCACGCGCCGGCACACCACGACGACCGGTCGTTCGTCAAGAAGTACATCTTCTCGACGGACCACAAGATCATCGGCATCCAGTTCCTGTTCCTGAGCCTGTTCTTCCTGCTGGTGGGCGGGATCCTGGCGATGATCATCCGCTGGCAGCTGGGCTTCCCCGGGCAGCCGATGCCGGGAGCCGGCGCCTGGCCGCGGACCATGGCACCCGACGGCGTCGTGCTGCCGGAGTTCTACACGGCGCTGGTCACGATGCACGGGACGTTCATGGTGTTCTTCGCGATCATGCCGCTGCTGGTCGGCGTCTTCGCGAACTTCCTGATCCCGCTGAAGATCGGCGCGCCGGACATGGCCTTCCCGCGCCTCAACATGTGGTCGTTCTGGCTGATGATCCCCTCGGGCGCGCTGATGCTGGCCGGCTTCTTCGTCGAGGGCGGCACCGCGGCCTCGGGGTGGACGGCCTACGCGCCCCTCTCGGCCAACCCCGAATACACCGGCGCGACGTACGGCCAGCAGCTCTGGTGCCTGAGCCTGATCGTCTTCGCCCTCTCGTCGCTGCTGGGGTCGGTCAACTACATCACGACCATCATCAACCTGCGGGCGCCGGGGATGACCTGGTTCAGGTTGCCGCTGTCGAT
>JBGOSS010000044.1:0-33059 GCA_041476105.1 Gemmatimonadota bacterium | reverse complement strand
CAGATCAGCACCGTGACCCAGGACCGGACGCCGCCGGCGCAGGCGCTGCTGCCGACCCGCGACGACCGGACCCACACCATCGCGGGCACGGCGACGATGAGCTTCCCGCACGCCTGGCACGCCGGCAACTGGTACGGCACTGCCCTCCAGGACTTCGGCTTCTTCGCGACCTTCCGGTTCGCGAGCGGCCTGCCGTACACCAGGATGATCAACGACGGCAACGGCCAGCAGGCCCCGGGCAACAGCTTCGCCCTTGGTGGCACCCAGGCCGAGCCGCTGAACACCTCGCGCACGCCGTGGATCAAGAACGTCGATCTGCGCGTGACCCGCGGGTTCCGCGTCGGCGCCAGCCGTGACCTCACGGCCTTCGCCGACTTCCGCAACATCTTCAACTGGACCAACATCACCGGCCTGTTCGCCGAGACGGGCGACGTCAAGAACGCGCGCTACGAGTCGGAGCAGCTGACCGACATCTTCGCGACGCTCGCGAACGACGCGGGGACGCTGGTGGTAAGCCGCACGGTCACCCGGCCGGACGGTTCGTCGGCGGTCCTCTCGGGCATCGATCTGTCGGATTGCAGCCGCTACGCTTACGGTCCGGGCGGCTCGCGCGGCCTGCCCGACTGCCTGATGCTGCGCGGCGCCGAACGGCGCTTCGCCACCGGTCCCGCGGACAGCTTCTTCGATTCGGAAGAGCAGCTCCGGGCTTTCGACACGTACTACAACGCGTGGTCCGGGCCGCAGATCTTCAAGGGTGCCGGCTTCAACATGCGCCTCGGGTTCGAGTTGCACTTCTAACGCACGTGGAAGGTGACGGGGCCGCGCGTCAACCGCGCGGCGCCGCCGCCGGACAACTGTCCAAGGAGTTCGGATAATGGCGAATTTTCTACAGCGGTTGACAATGGCCGCGGTCCTGGTCGGTGGCGTGACCGCGCTCGCCCCGAGCACGGCGCAGGCGGGCCCGGAACACCCGGGTCTGCGGCGCACACCGGCTCGGCGCGGCTTCCAGCTCTTCGCTGGGGCGAGCAAACTGAGCCTCGAGGTCAACCGCTTCTACTGCGGTTTGACCGACGCGGGCAACGTCTGCACCGACGTTACGGGCAGCCCGGTGCTGGGCGGCGGGTCGTGGCCGCGCGGCACTCCTGACCAGTACGTCTTCAACACCGGCATCCAGATCGCCGGCATCGTCCCGTCGAACGCCGGCTTCGCGTGGGCGGGTGATACCGTCGGTGCCTGGGCGATCGATACCCGCGGCCCCGCCGAGCACATGCAGGGCCTGACGGGCATCTACAACTCGCTCAACCTGGATGACCAGGCGAACTGGCCGTCGGCCGCCTTCGTGCGCGACACCTCGCTCTACGCGCCGTCGCTCATCGGCCGCTCGTCCATCTCGCAGCAGGACACCTGGGTACGCTACTGGGACGGCGCCCCGAGCCTAGTCACCGGCCGGCGCCACACCATGGGCATCCTGGTCGAGCAGCGGTCGCTGGCGTGGAACTTCCCGACCGGCAACCAGGACCTCATCTACTTCATCTTCCGGTTCACCAACATCACCGCGCGGGCCTCGTCGGGCGTGTACAACGGGCTCGCGAACCTGGGGTACTCCGCCGGCGACATCGCCGACGTCGGCGCCCTCGGCGACCAGTTCCAGAACCAGTCCGAGGCGGCGTTCAACGTCGCCATCCCGGACGCCGGCTATTCGATCAACAACGTCTTCGTCGCCTTCACGGCCGACATGGACGTCGGCGACGCGACCAACAACTACGCCACCGCGGCGCTCCCCTTCTCGCTGGGCGTGACTTGGAAGTCGGACTGGAGAGAGGCGAGCTGGCAGTTCCCGGGCGACATCTTCGCTCCGCCGTTCGCCGCGACCCCGGGTTTCGTGGGCGTGAAGTACCTCAAGAGCCCGATCAACCCGGCGACCAACCAGGAATTCGGGATCTCGATCTTCTCGACCTACACCAACCCGTCGGCCCCGAACTCCCTGTTCCCGGACCCGCTCAACATCTACCAGGGTTACCGGTACATCTCGGGCACCGCCGGCCCGCCGAGTGACAACAGTTGCCAGTACGCTCCGTCGCGGCATCTGTGCTTCCTGGGACAGTCGCCCTCCGACCAGCGCTTCATGGAGTCGAGCGGCCCCTTCAACCTCGCCCCCGGCCAGTCGTCGGTGATCGTCGTCGCCTACATGGCGGCGCCGGTGCTAGCGACCAACGGTACCTTCGCCCTCGCGCCGTTAATCGGCAACACCAACCTGATCCCGGGCATCGTGCCTGCGGGCGACCGGCTGCTCAATCCGGTGGGACCCACGCAGGACACGCTGCGGCTGATTGACCGGGCCATGGGGTGGGTCAGCCACGCCGACTCGAACGGCAACGGCGTGATCGAGCAGGGCAGAACGGTCACCCGCGGTCCGGTGACCGTGCTCCACGTCCCGAGCGAGATCAAAGTCGTCCGCGGCTCGCTGCTCGACAAGGCGCTGGTGGCGCAGGGTGTGTTCGACAACCAGTTCCTGCTCCCCTTCGCCCCGGAGGCACCGAACTTCTACCTGGTGCCCTCCAACAACCGGGTGACGGTGGTGTGGAGCAAGTCGAACACCGAGACCATCGGCGTCGGCGATCCGTACTTCGCCGTCGCCAGCAACCCCGGGTCGGGCCAGCTCTACGACCCGAACTTCAAGCGCTATGACGTCGAGGGGTACCGGGTTTGGCGCGGGCGCAGCCCGGCCTCGCTGGAGATGATCGCCCAATTCGACTACGTGGGCACCGTGCTGTCGGACTACAACGGTGCCTTCTACAACGGTGACTACAACGACGCGAACGGCGCCAACAAGTGCGCCCCGGAGCTGGGGATCATCTCCTCGTGCCCGGCGGTCTTCGCCGCGAATCCGGTCCCCGCGTCGCCGCATCACGACATCCCGCTGTCGGACGGCGGCCCGGCTTTCCCCGGTGCGGTGCAGATTCCGCTCGGCGGCCGCGTGCCACTGGCCAACGGCACCGTGCTCATCACCGTGGCCGACACCGCCGTCACGGGTGGCGGCTCGGGTTTCCCCTCGCTGACCGACACCGGCGTACCGTTCGCGCTCGAAGACAACTCAGTGCGCAACGGCTACCGCTACTTCTACGCCGTGACGGCCTTCGACGTGAACAGCCTCTCGTCGGGCCCGACCAGCCTCTCCTCGCCGCTGGTGGCGAAGTCGATCACGCCGCGCTCCCCGTCGGGCCAGGAAACGGCCGGCTTCCTCGGGTCGCCGGAATTCGTCGGCTCCAACAACCAGCCGGTCACGCCGATCGCGATGCCGACCATCAATGCGACCACCGGCATCTTCTCGGGGCCGATGCCGCAGGCGTCGGTGGACCTCGGCTTCGCGGCGTTCGTGCCGCAGATCGTGAACGACGGTGCCCTCAGCCTGAAGGTCATCGACGTGTCGGCGACGTCGGGCAACATCACCGTGGGCGCCAACGGCACCTTCACGCTGGTGGTGCAGGGCTCCGCCGCGCCCGACACGATGGTCATTCCGGTGCACGCCGAGCCGCTGGGCGCGCAGTTCGGCGCCAACTCGGTGTTCGCCTTCCCCTTCGCCGCCGGTAACGCCAGCCAGTCGCAGTCGACGCGGTTCGGGGGCGATTCGACGTACCTGTTGTACGCCAACCTCGGGTTCACCCAAGTCGCCGCGACGTACCTGACGACCTGGGGCCGAGGCGACATCAACGGCGCACCGTCGAACTCGTCGTTCAACGGGCCGCGCTGGTGGACCGGGAGCGCGAACGAAGCGACCACCAATCCCAACGGCGGACTCTGCGCGCCGGCCAGCGGCGGCTGCATCGCGCCGCCCAACATCAACCTCAGCGCCGGTGCCCTCACCGGTGTGACCAACCTGATGCACCTCCAGGCCTATCAGAGCATCCCGAGCGCGCCGTACCGGGATATGGAGGTGTACATGTCGTTCTACGCCCGGTCGGCCGACTTCAAGGTGTACTGGGGCACCGCCGGCAAGATCGACTCGGTGGTGGACGTGGTGCACAACCTGCCGCTGGCGTTCAACGATGGCGTCCGTGCGTCGTGGGGTATCCTGAACGACTCGTCGTTCACCAACACGACCGCGGCCACCACGCTCGACGCCAACAACGCGCGCCTGACGTGGGCAGACGTGCTGTGCGTCAAGCCGTACCCGCCGCTCAACGCGTCGTGCGGCGGTGCGGCGCAGACACCGGCTTTCCTGATGGATCACGCCAAGCTGACCCCGATCGCGGTGGGCTCGTCGCTGGCCTCGACCGCCGGTGTGCAAGGCATCGCAACCACCGGCAACGGGTTCATCTTCTACCTGAACGGGCACTTCTTCATGATGTCGATGACGACGCTGCCCGCCTCCGGGACGGTGTGGAACGCGCGGTTCTACTCCGGCACGGTCCGCGGTGCGCCGGGGAGCTTCTCCTTCGTCCCGCAGGCCCGACCGATCAACATCCCCGGGTTGCGGGTGCGGATCGCGTACCAGGGCGCAGCGTTCGATCCGAGCACCACGACGGCCGACGAAATGTCGCGGATCCATACCGTGCCCGACCCGTACTACGTGACGAACAACGCCGAGATCACGACCAACTCGAAGGTGCTGCGGTTCGTCAACCTGCCGGCACAGGCGATCGTCCGGATCTACTCGGTGAGCGGTATCCTGGTGAACATCGTGACCCACAACGATGCGACGGCCGGCGGCGAGGCGCTTTGGAACCTCCGCAACCGGAACAACCAGTTCGTGGCCAGCGGCGTGTACTTCTATCACGTCGAGGCACCGGACGGGAAGACCAAGGTCGGCCGTTTCACCGTGGTCAACTACGCCCAGTAACCCAACCGGCACCGGCCGGGGCGCACAGCCCCGGCCTGTGTGGAGGCTAACGATGCGCAAAATCGTTCTCGTAATTGGCGCCGCAGTCCTGGTGACGGGCCTCGCTCCCGAAAGGGCGGCAGCCCAACAGACGACCGTCCGTCAGGACAACACCGCCTACGGCACCACGGCGGCCGAGTTCCTGCTGATGGCCCCGACGGCGCGCGGCGCGGCTCTGGGGGCGTCCTACGCCGCCCTGGCCACCGATGTCTCGGCCATGTACTACAACCCCGCCGGACTGGCCCAGATGGCCCGCCCCGGCCTCATGGCCTCCCAGATGTCGTACGTCTCCGACACCAAGCTCAACTGGGTCGGTTTCGCCCTCCCCTTCGGGGGCGGCGCACGGGCGGTCGGCTTCCAGATCACCAGTTTCGGCTTCCGCAACGCGCCGGTCTATACCGTCGACGATCCCGACGGGACGAGCGGTGAGGTCTACTCGGTCAACGAGACCGCCGTCGGTTTCACCTTCGCGCAGCAGTTCTCCGACCGCTTCGCGGCCGGCATCAACGCGAAGTTCATCAACGACGCCCTCGGCCGCACGTCGGGCAAGGCGTTCGCGCTCGACTTCGGCACCACCTTCCACGCCAGCCTCGGCGGTCGGTCGCTGCGCGCCAGTTTCGTCATCCAGCACCTGGGGACGACGATCGCGCACACCGGCAACTCGCTCGACGTCACCGTCGCCCGCACGCCGCCTTCGGGCGTGGGCACCGGGGCGCAGGAGCCGCAGCCGGCGCGCCTCCAGACCAAGTCGTGGAGCCTCCCGGTGATGTTCCGCGTGGGCATGGCGTACGACGTGTTCGCCACCAACGCGGGCCGGTTCACGGTCCTGGGCGAGTTCTCGCAGCCCAACAACACCGACCCCGGCTACAACTTCGCGGGCGAGTACAACCTGCGCCTCGGCCAGGGCTTCGCCCTCGCCGGCCGCGTGGGCTACACCTCGGCGCCAGACAACAATCTGAACGCGCCCAGTGCGAGCGATCCCGCCTACGCCGGCTTCAGCTCGAGCCTGGGCAAGGGCAGTGACGGACTGTCGGCCGGCGGCGGTCTGCGCTGGCAGAAGAACCCCCGCGGCTTCGGTCTCGGCTTCGACTATGCCTACCGGAACCTCGGCCTGCTGGGCGGCGTGAACATGATGACCATCAGCCTCGACTGGTGACCCTGATGTCGCCGGGCCGGCGGGCGCTTCGGCGCCTCGCCGGCCCCGGCGGCGCGAGATGGTTGACGTGATGACGACGATTGTGATGTGGGCCGCGGCCGCCAGTTTCGGCATCGCGGCCGGGCAGGGCGGCAGCGACTCCGCCGTCGCGGTGAGGCCGGTGCGCTTCTTCAGTCCCGGCACCGGCAGTACCGTCATCGAGGGGACGAGCGAAATCCGGCTCAACGGGCTGGCGTCCGCCTCGGGGACGACGACCCGGTACCGGGTGGAAATCCAGGTCGCCGACAGCAGCGGCCTCGAGCTCGTCCGCAACGAGTGGACGCGCGAGCTGCCGACGGATGCCGCCCGGGCCGCGGGTGCCACGGCGATGGAGTCGTTCCGCTTTGCCGCCGCGCCGGGCCGTTACCGGATTGCGGTGCGCGCGTTGGCCGAGGGAGGGGCGACCCTCCAGCACCTGATGGACGTTGGTGCTTTCGCCGGCCGACCGCTGGTGTCGGACCTGCTCCTGGCGACGGCGGCCCGCGAGGGCGCCGACAGCGGAAGCACGGCGCCGGGAGAGATCCGGCGGGGCCGGTGGGTGCTGCGAACCGCGCCGGTGCCGCACCTGACCTTCGCAGACGCCGGCCTGACGTACTACGCGGAGATCTACGCGTGGCCGGGGTTCGCCGGCGGCGAGGCGCGGTTGAGCCTGGAAGTGGTGACGGACGCGGGTCGATCGCTCGTTCGGGTCGCGCCGCAGCAGCTCCGGGTCGGACTCACCGGCGGCGTGGCGCGAGGCACGATGGATCTCGCGGGGCTGCCGGAAGGCAGCTACCGGCTGCGCGCGACGATCGCCCTGGGGGACAGCACCGCCACCGTCGAGGGCTCGTTCTCGATGGGGCCGGTACGGCCCGCGGCGGCCCTGAGCGTCGCGCGAGCGGAACCGGCCGGTTCCTTCGACGGCCTGAACGAGGCGACGCTCGACTCGATGTACGCTCCGCTGGTCTACGTGCGGCACGATAATGAGCGCGGTGCCTACGAGAACCTGACGGTTGAAGGCAAGCGTCGCTATCTGGCGGAGTTCTGGCGGCGCCGCGACCCGACGCCGGCGACGCCCGACAACCCGATGCGGGATGCGTTCTACACCGGCGTGCGGCATGCGAATCAGGTGTACCGCGAGGGCGGCGCGGCGCAGATACCGGGATGGCGTACCGACCGGGGTCGGATCTTCCTGAAGTACGGCGAGCCGGATGACGCGCTCCGGCGGCCGATGGCGCATCCGAAGCCGTTCGAGGTGTGGGTGTACACCGGCCAGGGCCGGCGATGGTTTGCGTTTCTCGATCGGACCGGGCTGGGGCACTACGAGTTGATCGGCACCAACGACCTCAACGAGCGGAGCGCGGATCCCAACTGGATCTACCTGCTCGGTCCCGACGGTGCCGTGGAAGTCACGAATTTCTTGCAGCGATAATGCGGGCGCAATCTTGCTACCAGCGAGGAATAACATGAAGCGTCAGAGTGTCCGTCTCATCACCGTCGCCTTGGCCGTGGCCGGCATCGGAGGGTGCTTCAAGGACCCCACCAGCTCGCTGCGCAACGGTCCCACGGCGATGGCGTTGACCAGGTCGGCGGTCTTCCTGCCCGCACCCGGAGACAGCACGCAGGTCGAGGCGCGCCTCCTCGATGCCCAGGGCAACTCCCTGCCGATGCCGGGAACGACCTGGACCGTCGACAACGCGGCCATCGCCGACGTGCACGTCGCGACGCAGCAGCTGCCGGACGATGCCTCGTCGCGGGCCTACATCCTCGGCGTCGCCCCCACCGGCGGCGTGACGACGGTGCACGTCACCAGCCGCGGCGTGAGCGACTCCATCAAGGTGACGATGGTGCCCACGGCCCTCGCGGCCAGCGCCACGGTCGTAGCCGGCGACAGCGTCACCATCACCGCACCCGCGGGCTACACCTTCAACGTGGCGACCACCGCGATCAACCTCGGTGGCAACACCACGTACCTGCTGTCGGTCAGCACGAGCGCCGTCAGGGCGATCGCCCGCGCGCCCTACACCGGCGTGGCGACGCTGCGCAACGTGTCGTTCAGCGGCGGCGTGGGCTCCATCGCGGTTCCGCTCGACTCCGTCCATACGGCGAACAGCGTCACGGTGGCCAAGGCCACCCTGCCTGCCGCCAGTGTCGCGGTGGTCAACGACGTTGCGCTCGGCGCCAACACGCGCCTGAAGGTGACGCCGCCGGCGGGGACGAAGTTCCTCAATACGCCCTCGGTGATGCTGATATCGGCGCTCGGAGCCAACGTGGCCGCTCCGCTGGTCGTCGTCACCGCGGATTCGCTCGTGGCGATTCGAGCCATCCCGTACACCGGCACCGTGATGGTCGGCGGGCTGAAGATCACCGCCTCCGGCGCGGCCATTGACTCGCTCCGGACCACCGGCAATAGCATTCTCGCCGCCGCGGCGATGCCGGCCGCGAACGTCGTGGTGCGGACCGGACCGCTGGGGGCCGCCACGGAGATGAAGGTCACGCCGCCCGCCGGTACGACCTTCAGCACGACGGCGTCGAACGTCCTGCTGGGAGCCGCCACCGGCACCAAGCTGGTCAACACCGTCGACTCGATCGTGGTCATCTCGACGCTCGCCTACACCGGGACGGTCAAGGTCACCAACCTGGTCGCGGCGGCCTCGGGCAACACCATCGACTCGCTGAGGACCGTGGGTAACAGCACCATCAGCGCCGCCCCCTTCCCCGGCAGCTTCGTCCTGCTGGGCGCCGGCGGCTTGCTCGACACCATCCAGATCATCGGCGGCGCCAACGCCGACTTCACGACCAGCGGCGCGAATGTGTCCGTTGCCACCATCAACGGCGGGGCGGCATTCATCCTCCGCCGCGCCGCGGATACCCTGTACGTCTTCTCGACCAGGTCGGGAACTTCGGCCGTCACGATCACCAACGTGGTCGTCGGTACCGCGCTGATCTCGACGATGTCCTCGGCCGGCACGGTCACGGTCGGTACCACCAGCGCCGAGCTCAACGAGCCCGCCAACAACGCCCCGGGTGGCGTGGTGATCACGGCGGGCGTTTCGACCGCCACCGCGGCCAACCCATACATCATCTACGGCACGATCAACGGGGACGGCCTGGGCACCGGTCCGTTCGGTGAGAGCAACGGCATCGATGCCCACGAGTACTTCACCTTCACGCTGGCGACGGCGCGGACCCTGACGCTCCAGCTCCAGTTCCCCGGTACCGGCGGGGGCGGGGGCACCAATCCCGACATCGACTTCCTGGTGTGCAGCGCGGTCAATGCCACTCAGTGCACCGCGTTTGCCGCCGGCGGGACGTCCGGCGCCACCGCGGGTCAGCCCGAGAACTCCGGCCCCACGCTGGCCGCTGGCACGTACACCATCTGGATCAACGGTTACGACACCGCCAACGTGACCTTCCCGTACCGGCTGAGCATCTTCTAGTCGGCAACGAAAAGCCGTTCAAGACGACGCCCCCGGCCGAAAGACCGGGGGCGTCGCATTTTCGAACGGGTCGAACGGGTTACTTATTCTGCGCGGTCCGCCCGCTCGCGCTCCTTGCGCTTGTGCACCCAGACCACCCCGGCCACACCCAGGGCGACGGCGATCGGCGTGAAGGCGAAGAGCGCCCCGACCCAGAACATCGCGTCGTCGAGCTTGCTGTGCGACGGCAATGCCTGCGTCACCAGCACCGCGATGACGGCCCTCACGAACCTGTCCCGAGCGACATGCTCGGAAGGTATGCGCCAGGGCGGCCGGGCGGTATCCGGGATGCCGGGCGCCGCCGGGCAGTGTAGACTCAAGTCGTATGCCACCCGGCGTTGACCTTCACTCGCCGCCGCGGCCGAGGGAAGCGGCATGACGCGGATTCAACGGACACGTCTGGCACTGGCGGCTACGTCCTTCGGGATCGCCCTGGCCGGCGCCGGCGCCGCCCAGGCGCAGAAGCCCTCACTCCCAGCACCCCGCCCCCGGCAAACGGGCGGCCGGGGATTCCAGCTCTTCTCCGGCGCGACCACCGCCAGCCTCGAAGCCAATCGGGTCTACTGCGGCGTGACCGGCGACGGACACCTCTGCACCGACGTGACCGGCGACCCGGTGCTGGGTGGCGGGTCGTGGCCGCGCGGCACACCGGACCAGTACATCTACAACACCGGCATCCAGATCGCTGGCGTCATCCCCTCCAGCGCGGGTTTTCCCTGGGCCGGCGACACCGTCGGCGCCTGGGCCCTGGACACTCGCGGCCCCGGCGAGCACATGCGCGGCGTGAGCGGAGTATACAGCTCGCTGGTCCCCGGTACGCTCCTCGCCTGGCCCTCGGCGGCGTACGTGCGCGACACGTCGCTCTTCGGCCCCGCCCTGATCGGCCGCCCGATCGCGTCGCAGCAGGACACCTGGATGCGCTACTGGGACGGTGACACCACGCTGCTGGGCGGGCGGTCTCATACCATGGGTGTCCTCGTCGAGCAGCGCACCCTCTCCTTCGACCACCCGGCCGGCAACGAGGACATCGTCTACATCCTGTTCCGCATCACCAACATCACGGCGCGCAACGCATCGGTGTACCAGGGACTCACCGCCGCCGGGTACACGCCGCAGGACGTCGCCGACATTGCGGCCCTCGGCGCGGAGTTTCAGCGGCTCTCGGAGGCGCGCTTCCAGGTCCAGATCCCCGACGGCGGCTACACCATCGCTAACGCGTACGTAGATCTGACCGTGGACGCGGACGTCGGCGACGCCACCAACAACTACGAGTCGATCGCGCTGCCCTTTGCCATGGGTGTGACGTGGAAGGCGGACTTCCGGGAGGGCACGTGGCGCTTCCCGGCGGAGATCTTCCATGCGCCCTTCGCCACCGCGCCGGGCTTCGTCGGCACCAAGATGCTCCGCACGCCTGCCAACCGGGGGGTCTCGACCTACACCGGCTACGCCGCGTTTTCCCCCAAGCCGTTGGACGTCCGCGACGGCTATGGGTACATGACTGGCGCGCCGACCCGGGTGGGTGCCTGCCAGTTCGCCCCGCCGCGGCCCCTCTGCTTCCTGCCTTCCAGCCCCAGCGACCAGGTGTACATGCAGTCCTCCGGCCCCTTCACGCTGGCGCCGGGGCAGTCGGTGGTATTGGCACTCGCCTATGTGTTTGCTCCGGCGCTGCTGACCAACCCGGGCCGGCCATCCTACGACCTCAACCAGTTCATCGGCAACGTCAACCTGCCTCCGGGCGTGCCGCCCGCGGGTGACCGGCTGGTGCAGGGCCTCGACACCCTGCGCGTGCTCGACGCCGCGCTCGGCTGGGTGAGCCACGCCGACCAGGACGGCAGCGGCGCGATCGAGGAGGGCGAGGTCACGACGGTGCGCGGCTCGCTGCTCTGGAAGGCGCGCGTCGCCCAGGCGATGTTCGACAACCGGTTCCAGCTTCCCGCAGCGCCGGACGCGCCGGACTTCTTCCTGGTCCCCGGCAGCAACAAAGTCACCGTAGTGTGGAAGGCGAGCGCGACCGAGGCGTCGGGCGATCCCTTCTTCGTGGTCGCGAGCGACCCCGCGAGCCCGCTTTACGATCCGAACTTCCGCCGGAGCGATGTGGAAGGGTACCGGGTCTGGCGCGGCAGCAGCCCGGCCTCGCTGGGGATGATCGCCCAGTTCGACTATGCGGGCACCGTGATATCGGACTACACGGGCGCGTTCTTCAACGGCGACTACTTCGACCCGAACGGCGCTAACAAGTGCGCCCCGGAGCTGGGGATCACCTCCTCGTGCCCGGCGGCCTTCGCCGTCTCGCCGACCCCCGCGTCGCCGCATCACGACATCCCGCTGTCGTACGGCGGCACGGACTTCCCCGGTGCGGTGCAGATCCCGCTGGGCGGTCGCATGGCCCTGCCCAACGGCACCGTGTTCATCACCACGGCCGACACCGCGGTGACGGGCGGTGGTTCGGGACATCCCCGCCTCCGCGATACCAAGGTCCCGTTCGTGTTCGTGGACTCCACGACGCGCAACGGCACGCGCTACTACTACGCCGTCACGGCCTTCGACGTGAACAGCCTCCAGTCGGGGCCCTCGTCGCTCGAGTCGGGACTGCTTGCCAAGGCGGTCGCGCCGCGCCTCCCCTCCGGCCAGGAAGCGGCCGGCGGCCTAGGCGCACCGGAGTTCATCCGCCCCGACGGCAGCGTCGTCGCCGCCATCGCCGCGCCCACCATCGATCCGGCCACCGGGATCTTCTCCGGGCCGCCGCCGCAGGCCTCCGTGACATTCGATCTCACCGGGTTGGTGCCGCAGATCGTCAACGACGGCGTGCTCACCCTGAAGGTCATCGACGTGACGGCGACCTCCGGCAACATCGCCGTGGGTGCCAACGGCACCTTCACGCTGGTCGTGCAGGGCTCCGGCGCGCCGGACACCATGGTCATTCCGGTGCACGCCGAGCCCCTGGGCGCGCAATTCGGCATGCCCACGGCCTATGGCTTCACGTTCGCGACCGGCAACATCAGCCAGTCGCAGTCGGCGCGGTTCGGGGGCGACTCGACCTTCCTCCAGTACGCCAACCTCGGATTCACACAACCCGCCGCGACCTACCTGACGTCCTGGGGCCGGGGCGACCTCAACGGCGCACCGTCGAGCTCGTCGTTCAACGGGCCGCGCTGGTGGTCGGGCGCGGCGAACGAGAACACGCTCAACCCGAACGGCGGACTCTGCGCGCCGGCCAACGGCGGGTGCATCGGGCCGCCAAACATCAACCGCAGCGCCGGTGCCCTGCCCGGCGTGACCAGCCTGATGCACCTCCAGTCCTATTCGACCATCCCGAGCGCGCCGTACCGGGATCTGGAGGTGTACATGTCGCTCTACACCCACGCGGCGGACTTCAAGGTGTACTGGGGCGCGAATGGCGCGATCGATTCGGTCGTGGACGTGGTGCACGGGGTTTCCGTCGCGTTCAACGACGGGATTCGCGCCTCGTGGGGTATTCTGAACGACTCGTCGTTCACGAATACGACCACGGCGACCACGCTGGACGGCAACAACGCGCGCCTGACCTGGGCGGACGCGATGTGCGTCAAGCCGTACCCGCCGTTGGGGTGCGGTGGCGCTGCGCAAACGCCGGCCTTCCTGATGAACCACGCCAGGCTGACGCCAATCGCCGTTGGGTCGTCGCTGGCCACCACCACGGATCTGGCCGCTCTGCCGACCACTGGCAACGGGTTCATCTTCTATCTGAACGGGCACTTCTTCATGATGCAGATGGCGGCGCTGCCCACGGCCGGGACGGTGTGGAACGCGCGATTCTACTCCGGCACGATCCGCGGTACGCCGGGGAGCTTCGCCTTCACCCCGCAGCCGGGGCCGATCAACATTCCCGGCCTGCGCGTGCAGATCCGGTACCAGGGAGCGACCCTCGACGCGTCTGTGACGGCGGACGCCTTGCTGCAACGAATCCACACCGTTCCGGACCCCTACTACGCGGCCAGCGTGGCCGGCGATCCGTTCTCGCCGCCAGTCATCCGGTTCGTGCACGTGCCGAGCCAGAGCATCATCCGGATCTACTCGTCGAGCGGTATCCTGGTGGCGCTGCTGACGAACAACGACCCCACCGGGGGCGGCGAGGTGGTCTGGAACGTGCGGAGCCGCAACGACATGCCGGTCGCGGCCGGGGTGTACTTCTATCACGTGGAGACGCCCGACCGCCGGTCCCGGATCGGCCGCTTCACGGTGATCCGGTAGCGCGCCTCACCAGGTCATCCGATACAGCATCCAGTAGACGACCACTCCCGTCACCGACACGTAGAGCCACACCGGCAGCGTCCAGCGCGCCAGGCGCTCGTGCGCGGGATGGCGGTTGGCCAGGCCCCGTCGCAGCGTGACGATCGCCAGGGGCACGACCGCGACGGCGAGGATGGTGTGCGAGATCAGTATCGCGAAATAGATGGAGCGGGCCGCGCCGGTTCCGGGAAAGTGCTTCGAGCCGATGTGGGCGTGATACCAGAGATAGCAGGTCAGGAACGCGATGGCGGTCGTGAAGGCCGCGATCATGCAGGCGCGGTGCCAGGTCACCCGCTTGGCCCGGATCGACGCATAGCCGCCCAGCAGCAGCACCGCCGTGGACGCGTTGAGGCTGGCGTTGAGCGCCGGGAAGTCGGTCAGCTCCAGCATGCAGAGCGGCTTGGTGTCAGAGCGTCACGAGCAGGGTGAGGAGCGCCGGCAGGTAGAGCAAGGAAATCCGGAACAGCCGCCGGGCGCGGGTGACGTTGTCGGGATCGAGCAGGAGCCTGACCGAAGCGCCCAGGTAGACGAGGCCGAGCAGCAGCGCGCCCGCGAAGTACCAGGGCCCCGCCAGCCCCAGGAAGGCCGGCAGCAGGCTCACCGGGACCAGCGCCAGGGCGTAGAGGACCGCCTGGCGTCCCGTGCTCTTGCCCCCCGGATCCACCACCGACAGGACGCGGAATCCCGCCGCCGCGTAGTCCTGGCGGTAAAGTGTCGCGATCGCCAGGAAGTGCGGCATCTGCCAGAAAAACACGATGCCAAAGAGGACCCACGCGCCGGCGCCCAGATCCGCGCGCGCGGCCGCCCAGCCGATCATCGGCGGAATCGCTCCGGGCACGGCGCCGACGACCGTCGCGAGCGACGTCACCTGCTTCATCGGCGTGTAGGCAAGGAGGTAACAGGCGGCGGTGAGCGCCGCCAGCGCGCTCGCCAGCGGATTGACGGCGAGGGCGAGCCAGGTCGTGCCGGCCGCCAGCAGCAGCAGCCCGAAGGCGAGCACCTGCCCGGGCGCGAGGTGGCCGGCCGGCAGCGGGCGGCGCGCCGTCCGGCGCATCGCGGCATCGACGTCGCGCTCGGCCCATTGGTTGAGCGCGCTGGCCGCCGCGGCCACCAGGAACGTCGCCACGACGGTATGCCCGAGTAGCACGAGATCGAGGTGGCCGCGCCTGCCTTCCAGGAACCCGACCAGCGTCGTCAGGACGACGAGCGTCGTGAGGCGCGGCTTGGTGAGCTGGACGAAGTCTCCGATGCGGGCGGCTCGCCGCACCGCGGGAACGGCGTCCTGCGGGGCGAGCGGGCCGGGGGGCTGGGCGACCGACTCCACACGGGCGGTCAACCCGCCGCCTGCGCGGACAGTGCCGGCTCGGCGGGGATCTCCGCCGGGGCAAGAGCCTGGTGGGCCCGGACCGCGAGCAGCACCGAGGCCGCGAACACCAGCGCGCCGGTGGCGACGTGGCCCGTCGTCGGCGTGACCGCGCGGAAGGTCCAGATCGTGAGTGCGCCGAGGAAGATCTGCCAGCCCAGCAGCGCGACGAGCACCGCCGCGGGCCTGACGAGCCCGCGCGCATTCCCGTGGCGGGCGACGATACGCGCCACCGTCCACACCACCAGGATCGTGACGACGAGCGCGAAGGCGCGATGCGCGAACTGCCATGCCACCAGCGCGCTGGTGAACTCGGGAATGAGACGCCCCGATGCCAGCGGGAAAGTCGGAATGGCGAGCCCCGCACCGGTGTGCCTCACGATGGCGCCGAGCAGGACCTGGAGGTACACCATCAGCGCCGTCCAGAGCGTCAGCGAGCGGGTCAGGGCCGAGCTCCCGGTGGCGGCCACCGGTGGGTCCTGAACCCTCGGTGACGTCGCGGCTGCCATCAGGACGGTGAGCGCGAAGAAGATCTGGGCCAGCCCTGCGTGCGCCACCGAGACCGCATCCGGCAGCCGCAGCAGCACCGTGGCGCCGCCCAGCACGCCCTGGAGAACGACGGCGGCCACTAACGACCAGCCGAGGGCCCGGACCGACGCGCGGCTCTCCACCCGCGCGGTCCAGACCGCCAACACCACAGTGAGGAAGCCGACGGACGCCGCGATCAGGCGGTGGCCATGCTCGAAGAGGACGCCCCCCTCCATCCGCGGAAACACCTGCCCGAAGGAGAGCGGCCAGTCCGGCACCGCGAGGCCCGAGCCGGTGCTGGTCACCAGGCCGCCGGCGACGATGAGCAGGAACGTGGCGCACGCGACGACGACGGCATACCGGTGAAGCCACTCGCCCTGGCCCGCCCGGGCGGGGGCGCGGCTCATGTCTTGAGAAACCGATTCAGGTTGGCGAGGTAGACCGAGAGTCCGATCGCAAAGAGGCCGAACACCACCGCGGCGATGAGGTCGAACGCGGCATGCGAGCCCTGCCAGAACCTGAACATCCAGACGGCGAAGGCCGCGCAGAACATGATCGCAGTCGTGATGAGAAGGCGGTGAAAGATGATCACCGGGTGTATCTCCGCTGAGGGCCGGAACCGCGTGCCGCCAAACCTGAAACGTACCACTACCCAACCGTGATTTGAATGGCGCGGGGCACCGGCCAGCCGTATCATTCGCGGGTGACCACCGGAAGCGGCACCGTCGCCCCCGCGGACCGCTGGGGCGAGCGACTTCCCCGCAGCCTCGGGCTCTTCTCCGCCATCGCCGTCGTCATCGGCTCGACGATCGGCAGCGGGATTTTCCGTACGCCCGCGCGCATCGCCGACCTGGTGCCGTCGCCCGGACCGATGCTGGCGGTGTGGGTGATCGGCGGCACGCTCGCCCTCTGCGGGGCCCTGACCTACGCCGAGCTGGGGGCGATGTACCCGCGCTCCGGCGGTGTCTTCATCTATATAAAGGAAGGCTTCGGCCGGATGCCGGCCTTCCTCTTCGGGTGGACGGAGCTGGTGGTCATCCGCGCCTCGGCGCTGGGGGCCATCGCGACGGTGTTCGCCGAGTACCTGCTCCGCTCGCTGGGATACGATCCCGCTATTTATGGTGACGCAGTGCACTACGTGGCGGCCGCGGCCATCACGATCACGGCGGTGTTCAACTACCTGGGCGTGAACTGGTCGTCGCTGGTGCTCAATCTCACCACCGGCGCCAAGTATCTCGCCCTCCTTCTGCTGGTGCTCTTCGCCTTCGTGCTGGGTCACGGCGACGCCGGGCATTACGTGCAAGCCGACGGCGCGGTCCAGGCAAAGTTTTTCGGGCTGTCGCTCATCTCGGTGCTGTGGGCCTACGACGGGTGGGGCGACGTGTCGTTCGTGGGCGGCGAGGTGTCGAACCCGGAGCGGAATCTTCCGCGAGCCTTCGTGGTCGGCACCCTCGCGGTGATCACGATCTACCTGCTCGCCAACGTGGCGTATCTCTATCTCATGCCCATCGGGGTGGTGCGGCACTCGCCCCTGGTGGCGGCCGACGCGGCGCAGATGATCCTGGGGCGTGCCGGTGTCGGGCTCGTGGCGGTGGTCGTGATGATCTCCACCTTCGGCACCTTGGCGGGATCGATGCTCACCGGGCCGCGGATCTTCTTCGCCATGGCCGACAACGGGCTGTTCTTCAAGGGCATCGCGCAGATCCACCCTCGTTTCAAGACGCCGGCCCGGGCCATCGCCATGACGGCGACCCTCGCGGTGGGGTTCGTTTTGCTACGTCGGTTCGAAGCGCTGGCCGACACCTTCATCCTCGCGATCTGGCCTTTTTACGCGCTTGCGGCGGCAGCAGTCATGGTCCTCCGCCGTCGCGATCCGGAACGGCCGCGCCCGGTCCGGACCTTCGGCTATCCCCTTCCGCCACTGTTGTTTATCCTGTCCGCCATCATGATTCTGGCCAACGCGGCGCTCACCAGCCCGCGCGACCCACTGATCGCGTTCGGGGTCATCCTCTCGGGAATCCCCGTCTACTGGCTTTGGCAGCGACGGCACGCTGCACGTCCGTAGCCGAAGCGCGACTAATCCGTGACGGCTGGCTTCCTTGACGCGTACCGGCCCGGCGGGTACCTTGGCCTCGCTTGCACCAGTCTCGACGCACTTAAACACAACACGGGCAGGAGCGTACTATGAGCGTTGCTACGGCGCGGACCTTCGTGCTTCGCGTAGGCGTGGCGTCCCTGGTGACCCTGGGTCTGGCGGTCGGGATCGTTTCCCGGGCCAGTGCGCAGGGCGTCACGACGGGTGCCGTCCCCGGACGGGTGCTCGACACGGCTGGCCAGCCGATCGTCGGGGCCACGGTCCAGCTGGTCAACCGCAACAGCGGCACGCGGTTCCTGGGCGCCTCCAGCACCAACGGCACCTTCTTCGTCGCGAACGTGGTGATCGGGCCCTACCTGCTCGAGGCGCGGGCGATCGGGTATCGCCCGGCCGGCAGGAGCGACCTGGTAGTGACGCTCGGCCAGGTGGCCGACGTCGAGCTGCGGCTCGAGGCCGCGACCATCGAGGTCGCCGCGATCACGGCGAACGCGGAAGCCGACAACGCGCTGCTGGCGCCCTCGCGGACCGGTCCCATCGCGGTCGTGGATTCCAACCTCGTTCGCAACCTGCCGTCGCTGAACCGCAACTTCATCGACTTCACGAAGACCAATTCCCTGGTGAACGGCGGGTCGATCGCGGGACAGAGCGACCGGTTCAACCAGCTCCAGATCGACGGCGGCTCGAACGGCGACCTCTTCGGCCTCAACGCGTCGGGCGGCCAGCCGGGCGGCCGGAACAACTCCCGCCCCCTGTCGATCGAGGCGGTGCAGGAGGTCCAGGTGCTCGTCGCCCCGTTCGACGTGCGCCAGGGCGGCTTCACCGGTGGCCTGATCAATGCCGTCACCAAGTCGGGCAGCAACACCCTGCACGGCTCGGCCTTCTACTCGTTCCAGAACCAGAACCTCGTCGGCAAGGACTCCCTGGGCGGCCGGATCACCGATTTCTCGACCGCCTACTACGGCTTCTCGGTCGGCGGCCCCATCGTCCGCGACCGGCTGCACTTCTTCGCCTCCGGCGAATGGCGTACCAACCACTCTCCGTTCACCGGGGTGACGGTCATCGGGACCGACACGCTGGCCGGCAAGGACTCGGTCAACGTGGGCATCCGGCAGCGTACGGCCGAGCGCGTGCAGCAGCACACCGACTCGGCGTTCGGCTTCGATCCCGGCGGTTTCGCGCGGCCGACGATCCCGAACCCCGACATGAACTTCTTCGCCAAGCTGAGCGCGCAGGTGGGCTCGCGCGGCCAGGCCGAGTTGTCGTTCAACCACGTGAAGTCGGACCTGCTCATCCTGGTCCATTCGCCGACGGCGCCGAGCCTGACGAACATCCGCGACGGCTACCAGTTCGACAATTCGGGCTACGACAACGCGTCGCACACCAACGGGATGCGGTTCCGGCTCAACACCCCGTTCGGGAGCGCCTTCACCAACGAGCTGATCGCCTCGTATAACTACTTCTCCGACGTGCGCCAGATGGGTACGGCGCGGCCGATCGTGGAGATCGGCGCTGACCGGCGCAACATCGCGGCCGCCTGCACGCCGTTCACCGTTCCGGTGGTGACCACCGGCTGCCCGACGACCTTCCTGGCCCTCGGCGGTGAGCGGTTCTCGCACGCCAACATCCTGAACCAGAAGATCCTCGAGATCGCGGACAACCTCACTATCGAGGCGGGACCGCACATCCTCACCCTCGGCGGCCGGGCCGAGCGATTCAGCTTCCTCAACGTCTTCTTCCCGGCCAAGCTCGGCGCGTGGTCGTTCGCGGACACGACGGCCTATTTCAACAACACCCCATCGCGCTACGAGATCGCGCTGCCGGGGTACTACATCGACTCGGTCCGCGGGCGGACCGACGGGCCGATCGCGAACTTCGTGTTCTCGCAGTACGGCATCTACGGCCAGGACCAGATCCGCGCGAGCCGCGGCTTCACGCTGACCCTCGGTGCGCGCCTCGACTTCACCGGGCTGCCGCGGCCGTCCTACAACTCCCGGATCGATTCCGCCGTGGTGACCGCCGGGCCGAGCGCGGGTCAGCTCTTCGGTGTGCGGACCGACACCAAGATCACCAACGCGATGCTGTTCTCCCCGCGGCTGGGCTTCAACTTCGATCCCAACGGCGACCGCAGTACCGTGGTGCGGGGCGGGATCGGCATCTTCAGCGGCCGGACCCCGTACGTCTGGGCGTCCAACGCCTACACCAACACCGGGCTCGAGCAGGTCACCCTGATCTGCGACGGCGCCCTGACCACCGCCGGCGGCGCGACCGACACGGTGCCGACCTTCAGCTTCGACCCGGCCGCCCAGCCGACGCATTGCGGTGCCGGGTCTGGCGCGGCCGGCCTCGCCGCGGCCGTGCCCTCGATCGTGTACTTCGACAGGAACTTCCACCTGCCGCAGAATCTGCGGGCCTCGGTCGGTGTGGACCGCAAGCTTCCGTGGGGCTTGGTCGGCTCGTTCGACGGGCTCTACAGCCGCGCGATCAACCAGTTCCTCCTCACCGACGTCAACCTGGTGCAGGGGGGCACGTCGTTCGGTGAAGGCAACCGGCCGATGTACGGGACCATTTCGGCCACCAGCAGCACGGCGACGCCGCGCCGGGCCACGGCCGCCGCGCGCGACGTGATCAAGCAGTACAACTCGAACCGCGACTACTCGTACTCGCTGACCTTCCAGCTCAACAAGCGTTTCAGCAACGACATGGAGTTCACGGCGGGCTACACCTTCTCGCACGCCTTCGACCTCATCTCGGGCACGTCGGACATCTCGAACTCGCTGCTGCGCTTCTCGATCCTGGACGGCACGCTCGCCAACCGGAACCTCCGGCCGTCCCTCTGGGACACGCCGCACAGCGTCCGCTTCAGCGGCGCGGCCAACCTCCCCTATGGCGTCCGCCTGGCGCTGTTCTACACCGGCTCGTCGGGCCGGCCGTACGCCTACACCTCCGCCAGCGACCTCAACGCCGACGGCCTCGCGGGCAACGACCTGATCTACGTGCCGCTGAATCAACAGGACATCAGCCTGGCCACACCGTCCCAGTGGACCACGCTCAACAACTACATCAACAACGAGCCGTGCCTCAACAAGCAGCTCGGCCAGGTCATTCAGCGCACCAGCTGCCGGAATCCCTGGCGCAGCTTCGTGGACGCCCGCGCGGTCAAGTCGTTCAACACCGTCCGCGGCCAGAGCGTCGAGGTCACCGCCAGCCTGTTCAACGTGCTCTCGTTCCTGGGCGTCGGCGGCAAGATCTACTCGGTCACCGGCTTCGAGAACGCCAACCTGCTCTCCCTGTCGCGCTACGACGCGGTACTCGGCCGCGGCGTCTACACCCTCTCGCTGCCGAACAACGGCCAGCGCACGGCGCAGGACGTCTTCTCGTCGCGCTGGAAGCTCGAGCTGGGCGCGCGGTACATGTTCTAGAAGAGACGCGAAAGCCGAAGACGCAGAACCTAGAACCTAGACAAAGGCCCCGGGGATCCGGGGCCTTTGTTCGCCCGTCCGGTTTCCGGGTTCTACGTTCTGGCCCGGGCCATCAGGACCAGCCCGGCTGCCCCGAAGACCACGTTGGGCGTCCAGGCGGCGATCAGCGGCGGCAACACCCCACCGGCGCCGACCGCCTTCGAGATCTGTACCGACATGAGAAAGACGACGGTCGTGGCCAGGCTCACCGCGACGCCGTAGGCGGCACCGCTGCGGCTGCCGGTGATCCCCAGCGGCGCGCCGAACAGCGCGATCACGATGCAGGTCACCGGGATCGCGATTTTCAGTGCCCGCTCGACCTTGAGCTTGTTGGCGTTGTTTCCCGAGCGCTCGAGGGTGGTCACGTAGTGGCCCAGCTCGCGGAAATTCATCTGGTCGGGCGCCTTGGGCTCCGAGAGGAGGTCCTCGGGGCGCTCGTTGAGGGCCTTCTGCCGCAGCCCCGTGAAGGTGAAGGCGATCTCGCGGTCGACGCCGAGGAAGAGCCGCAGCGCGCCGTCCTGGAGCCTCCACCCGGCGGAGTCGTAGCTGGCCTGGGCGGCGGTGAGGAAGTACCCCGGGAACTCGGGGCCGGTGCCTTCGCGCTCGATCTGGACGTCGCGCATCCGTTTCTGCGGCGCGACCAGCTCGCCGATCGCGTAGGTGCGCCCGCCGTCGGCTCGGTAGACAAAGTTGTAGCGGGCGGTCTGGGATCGCATCTCGCGCTCGCCCAGCAGCTCGGCGCGCCGCTGGTTCGCGTAGGGCACGAATTCGCCCACCGCGTACGCCAGCACCGCGGCCATCGCCGCGAGCACGAAGACCGGCGCGATCATCCGCTGGAAGGAGACCCCCGAGGCCTTAGCGGCGGTAATCTCGGAGTGGCGCGAAAAGGCCCCGGCCGAGAACACCGTCGCGAAGAGCACCGCCGCGGGGATCACGAAGAACACCTGCTCCGCTGACGTGTAGACGTAGGCGAGCGCGATCAGGCGGACCGGGATGTGGCGGGACAGGTACTTGTCGATGTTGTCGGTCAGGTTGATCAGCGTCGTGAAGATGGGGAAGCCGACCAGCGTCACCCCGAAGATGCGCACGAACTCGCGGGCCACGTAGACATCGAGGAGCCGCAGCACGCGCGTCCTCATGCCGGTTTGGGCCGGACCAGCAGGCGGCGCAGCAGCGCCCGGTCCCGTACCCGGCCGCCCCGCGCCGAAGCGCGCTCGTAGCCCAGGCGCAGGAAGAGCCCGACTCCGATCACGGCCATCACCAGGTTGGGCATCCACATCGCCCAGAAGGGCGTGATGATCTGCCGGTCGGCGAAGGACTCGCCGCCGATGAGACCGATGTAGTAGAACCCGAAGATCGCGACGCTCCAGCCGATCACCATCCCGATCCCGCCGCGAGGGAACCGCAGCGCGATCGGGGCGCCGATCAGCACGAACACCACGCACGAGACGGCCAGGGAGTACTTCTTGTGAATCTCGACCTGGTAGCTGGCCGCGTGCTGGACCGAGGCGCGGCGCTGGGCCTCCAGCGTCACCAGCGTGCTCCGCAACTCGGCGCCCTCGGGGTCCCCGTAGACGCGGGGCCGCGCCTGCACCTCCCGCATGATCGCGGAGTCGCGGTGCACCTGGGGGGGAGGCGTCTCGGCGTGTGCCGGGGTGGGGGCCAGCCCCTTCCCGATGCGCCGGAGCAGGCCGCAGTACACCGCGGTCACCGAGCGGCGCCCCGGATTGGGACGCGCCGTGTCGGTCGCGGGCGCCACCACGCCGACCAGTGCCAGGGCGTCACGCTCGATGGCCCGCTGCCTCTGGCTCCGGAGACCGGCCGCCGAGACCAGGTCGGTGCGCACCACCGCCTCCATCTCGCACAGCGACATTTCCCGGTCGCTGCGGAAGTCGTTTTCCCCGGTCCGCTCCAGCCGGTTGGACACGTTGCCCACCCGCACCAGGTCGGTCGCGTAGAAGATGCGCCGGAAGTTGGCCGCCTGGACCCGGTCGTAGTCGTGGATGTAGCCGTTGAACAGGGTAAGGAACAGATCGGTCCGGTCGGCGTTAAAACGGATATATCCGCTGTCCGCGTAGATGGTCCGCCGGCGCGTCGGGTTCGCGAGGTCGTAGATCACGACGTCGCGCATCCAGTCGGTGGCCTGGTCGATCCGACCGGCCCGCAGGAAGAGCTGGCCGGGGACGACTTCGTTGACCGCCTGCTCGCGCAACTCGAAGGTGGGTTTCTTGCGGGCGATGTCGACCAGCAGGTTCTTGAGCTGGTGGTTGGTGCGCGGCAGGACCTGATCGACGAACAGCAGCTCGGCGAACCCGACGATGGCGAAGGCGCCCAGCACCGGCCGCATGACGCGCACCAGGTTGACGCCGCTCGCCTTGAGGGCCGTGATCTCGGCGTCGGCGCCGAGGCGGCTGAAGGCCTGGAGGACGGCGACCAGGCAGGCCATGGGGACGGTCATGGCGACAATGAAGGGCACCGACAGGCCGAAGACGGCGCCGACAACCGTCCAGGGCAACCCCTTGCCGATCAGGTCGGCGAAGCGGCGCGCCACCTGGTTCAGGAGCAGCAGCCCGGTCAGGGCCCCGAGCGCGAACGCGAAGGGGCCGACGTGCTCACGCAGGAGGTACCGGCTGATGATCTTCACGCCGCAGCTTTGGCTCGGGGTTGAGGCGCCTCGTGCCGGTTCGTATGCTACGCTCTTGGCACCGGCGACAATAATACCCCCAACCGGGGAAAAGTGACCCGTTCCGCCAGCGCCGCGGGCGCCGCCGCACTCCTGTTCGCCCTTCCGCTCGCCGCCCAGCAGCCGGATGCCCTGCCGCGCCTGCGGCCCCTTCGCCTGCGCGCCGACACGCTCCGGCTCGTGGCGCCGGCGGCCTTCGAGGGCGCGGGCCGGCTGGCCTCGCCCCGGCTGCCGCCGGAGCGGCTGGCCGGCCTCTGGGCCGACTCGGTGCGGGCCCACGTCGTGGCCGCCGCCGCGGCGCGCCGCATGGCCTGGACAACGGGCGACACGTCGGCCTATACACGGGTCATGGGGGTCCGGTCCGCCGCGCTCCCCGCGCCACTGCTCGCGCCCGAGGCCAGGCGGGAGATCCAGTTCCTCGAGCGGTACGCCGATCTCGGCATCCAGCTCAACGCCCTGCTCGAGATGCGCTTCGAGCGCCGGCGCAACCTGCGATGCACCGCGCTCGACGCCAGCGGGTTCGACAACGGATGCCGCGGCGGGTTCAATCCCCCGCGCATCGATCCGCAGTTCAACGTCCGCACCGGCGGCATCGTCGGGCAGCGGGTGCACCTGAACGTCGACTACGACACCCAGCGCGAGTTCGACGCCTCCAACAACATCCAGGTCTACTACGAGGGGCTGGAGGACGAAGTCCTGCGCCGCCTCGAGGTCGGCAACGTGACCTTCGCCGCGCCCCGCTCGCGCTTCATCACCGGGGGCATTCCGGTGAACAACTTCGGCGTGGCGGCCCAGGGCCAGATCGGCGCGCTGGACTTCGGCGCCCTCTTCGCCCAGCAGAAGGGCAACGTGGTCAAGGCGCGCATCTTCTCGGTCGGCGGCCAGACCGTCCAGCCCGTGGACCGGCTGCTAGCCGATCGCGACTTCGAGCCGCAGCGCTTCTTCTTCGTTCGCAACCCGCGCACCATCCCCGGCTACCCGTCGCTCGACGTGCTCAACCTCAACGCCGCCGGGCTCCCCGACAGCCTGCGCGTCACCCAGCTGCGGATCTACCGGCATCGCAGCACCATCGGCCGGCCGGTGACCGAGACCAACCTCACCGGCATCCAGGCCGTCGCGCTGCGGAAGGACAGCCCCCAGCGCGCGGGGCCGATCACCTGGGAGGTGCTCGCCGAGGGCCGCGACTACTACCTCGATCCGTCGGGGCTCTGGTTCGCCCTCGCCTCCCGCCTTGACCAGGAGGATTTCCTCGCCGTTTCGTACGTGACCGCGCGCGCCGACACCGTGGGCACCTTTCCGTCGAGCGCCGTCGCGGGGCGCACCGATACGCTGGAGCTGATCTACGCGCCGCGCACCGGCCCCGACGTGCCCACCTTCTTCTACGAGATGCGCAACGCCTATCGGGTCGGGGGCACCGACGGCATTGCGCGCACCTCGGTCGCGGTCCAGTTGCTCGTCGGCGGCTCGGCGCGGCCCCAGGGCGGCGCGGCGACCTTCCTCTCGCTGCTCGGACTGGCGCAGGAAACCGACGCCACGTCTTTCGACCAGTACAACCGCCTCTTCCCGCGCAGCCGCGACCCCGCCTCCGGCGCGCCCCTGAAGGAGTACTTCGTCGTTCTGCCGAGCCTCACACCGTTCGCCGACAGCGTCCGGCTCACGGCGCAGTACCGCACCGACTCGCTGTACCGCACGCCGTCGTACCTGCTGCGTACCCAGGGCCCCTCGCCCCTGTGGCAGGTCGCGCTGCACTACGACGCGCGCGGCGGCGACAGCCGCGGCAACCTGATGCTCGGCGGCTACCAGATCCGCACCGGCAGTGAGCGGGTGCTCGCCGGAGGCCGGCAGCTCCAGCGCAACGTGGACTACACCATCAACTATGAGGTCGGACAGCTCACCTTCCTCAACCCCGATTCGCTCTTTCCCCAGCCGACCCAGGTGTCGGTGCAGTTCGAGGAGAACCAGTCCTTCGGCGTCGCGCCCACGTCGATCTACGGCTTCCAGGCGCGCTACGACCTGGGCGACCACGGCTCGGTGAGCGCCGTGGCCCTCTACCAGCACCAGCGCACCACCTTCACCAGGCCGCCGCTGGGCTTCGAGCCGGCGTCCAACCTGGTCGCCGGAGTCACCGGGAACTTCCGCTTCGAGCCGCAGCACCTCACCCGCCTGCTGGACGCGCTCCCCTTCGTCCACACCGAGGCGCCTTCGCTCCTCACCCTCGATGCCGAGATCGCGACCAGCCGCCCCTCCCCCAACCAGGTCGGGGTGGCCTACGTCGAGACCTTCGAGGGCGAGGCGGGGCTCTTCCTGCCGCTCAGCGAAAACGCCTGGGAATTCGGCAGCCGGCCCAGCTCGCCCGTCGGCACCGTCACCACCGGCATCGACCCCGGCCAGGGGTTCAACGACACCGACGCCGTGCAGCTCACCTGGCAGAACCTGATCCCGGCCGGGTCGACCGGAAACGTGCCTTTCCAGGTGACGGCGCGGGACATCGATCCCTCGATCGTGACCCAGGGCGCCGGCCTCTCGTACGAGTCGGTGCTGTGGATGGCGCTGCACCCCGACAACATCGGCGGACTCCCCAATCCCGCCGACATCGGCTTCACCAACCGCTGGCTCGTGCCGCACACGCCGGGCCCGCGATGGCGATCGATCACCGAGCCGCTGTCGGCCACCGGCATCGACCTGTCGCGGACCGAATTCCTGGAGTTCTGGGTCCTGGAGCAGGACTCCCGCCGGGCCCGCGACGCCGGCGCCTCGATCATCTTCGACTTCGGCACCGTCTACGAGGACGCCGTGGACTTCCAGCCCACCCGCTTCACCGTCTCGGGCGCCGATACCACCTACGCGGGCCGGCGGCGCTCGGGCCGGGGCCGCCTCGACACCGAGCGCGACACCCTCACGGCGACCTTCAACGCGCAGCTCGACGACAACGGGATCCTGGGCGACGTCGCCGACAGCATTCTCGACGTCGGCAGCGGCACCATCGTCCCCCGCATGCCGCTGTGCCGCTCGGAGTTGGGCGGCGCCCAGCTGCGCGTCTACAGCTGGGGCAGCCTGCTCAACCATTGCACCCGGCACAACGGGACCGTGGACACCGAGGACCTCGACAACGACCAGCACCTCGACACCCTGGTCGCCGCCACCCCTGAGGCGCACTTCCGGTACGTCTTCCCGTTCGGCGATCGGCAATACTTTGTTCGCGACGGCGGCACCGTGACGGGGGTCGGGCAGTGGCAGTTGTACCGCATACCCTTCCGCACCGATACGGTGGTGGGCGTCCCGGACATCCGCCAGATCAAGGCGTTGCGCATGACCTTCGTGGCGCCCCCGTCGGCCGCGCCCGAGTCCACGCTCTTCTTCGCCCTCGCCCGCCTGCGGCTGGTGAGTGCGCCGTGGGTGAAGCGCGCCGCGACGCCGATCGCCGGGCTGGGCGGGCAGCAGGGCGTCCCGCACGGCGAAGTGATCGCCTCGGTGGTGTCGACCGAGAACAAGACCGACCTGGGTTACGAGCCTCCGCCGGGCGTCACCGACCAGGGGCAGACCGTCAACGGCGCCGTCAGCCTCGACGCGAACCAGATCAACGAGCGGTCGCTGCGGCTGGTGGCCACCGACGTCCGGCCCGGCGAGCGCGCCGAGGCGTATTTCCGCTTCCCCGAAGGCGACCGCAACTTCCTCGGCTACCGGGAGCTGCGCGTCTGGGCGCGGGGCCGCGGCAGCGACTGGGACCGCGACGCGCTCACCTTCTTCGTGAAGGTCGGGCAGGACGAGAACAACTTCTACCTCTACCGCCAGCACCTGCGGACCAGTACCTGGCTCCCGGAGCCGGTCGTGGACTTCCGGCAGTGGAGCGCCCTGCGCGCCCTCATCGAGCAGCGGTTCCTGGGCGGACTGCCGCCGTCGGGGGCCGTGGCTTGCGGCAGCGGCGACACCCTGGCGTACGTGGCGTGCAGCGGGCCGTATCTCGTGCAGGTGCGCAACCCGGCGGTCGCGCCGCCCAACCTGACGCGGGTGCAGGAGCTGGCCGTGGGATTCGTGCGTGACAGCGGCGTCGCGCTCAACAGCGCGGAGCTGTGGGTGGACGACATCCGGCTCAGCAACGTCGTGAAGGATCCCGGCTATGCCGGCGCCGTCAGCCTCGCGCTGACCGGAGCCGACGTCTTCGACGTCAACCTCTTCGCGAGCCGGCGCGACGGAAACTTCCGCCAGCTGGGCGAGAACCCGAGCTACACCGGGACCAACCAGCTCTCGCTGGCCTCAACGGTGCGGCTGGAGCGCCTCGGCCTCGACCGGCTGGGGATCACGGCCCCGCTCACCCTGCGGCTCGACCGCTCGTCCGAGGACGCCTATTACCTCAGCAACACCGACGTGCTGGCGTCGGGACTGAGCGGCCTGCGGCGCCCCGAAACGTCCAACGCCTCGTGGTCGATCGCGATCCGGCGGACCCGCCGCGGCACCCGGTGGTGGCAGCGGGCGCTGACCGACAACATCGGCCTCGCGGCGGCCCGGACCAGCGGCTCGGCGCGCTCTTCGCTGTCGACGGCGACCAGCCACGTCAGCGACGTGCACGCCGACTACAATGTTGCCCCGCGCGACTTCGGCTTTCCCTATCTCCCCGGATTCCTGCGCAAGGCGCTGGACGGGCTGCCCGGCTTCCTGCGGCGCAGCGAGATGGTACGCGGGCTGCGCGACGGGCGGCTGCGGCTGACGCCGTCCTCGCTGACCTTCAGCACCGGCCTCACCCGCTCGGGCGCCGACCGCGCCGCCTTCCGGGTGCCGATCATCTCGCCCCTCGATTCGCCGGTGACGGTGCAGGCGTCGACGGCGGTGTTACGCACCACCACGGGCCTCGAGCTTCGCCCCTTCGCCTCCATGTCGATGGGGGTCAGCGCCGCCTGGGATCGCGACCTCAAGGACTACGGCGACACCAGCAGCGTCGGCGCGGTCGCGTCGGGCGCGCGGGAGCGCTTCCTCGGCATGGACATCGGCTTCGTGCGGCAGCGCAACCTCTCGACGCGGTTCGCCTGGCAGCCGCCGATCGCTTCCTGGATCCGGCCGCGCCTGGCCTGGAACAGCGACTTCACCCTGAGCCGCGATCCCAACGCCCGCCTGCCCGAGCGCACCGAGGGCGACACCGCGGGCGGCTTCCGGATTCCGACGACCTTCGGCAACGGCGCGGGCCTGGATCTCGGCGCGACCCTCGATCTGTCGCGGATGTGGCGCGGCGTGTTCGGCGATTCGGCCGGCATCCTGCGGGTGCTCGATCGGGTGACGCAGTTCGACGTCGGGCGGCGTATCGACCGCCGGTCGCAGTTCGACCGGGCGGGCTTCGACCCCGGCGCCCGGTACGTGCTGGGCCTGGGCGGCCTGAGCGCCTTCCGCGCGCAACGGGGCCGCCTTGCCGTGTCGACCTCGGACCAGCTCCAGGACCGCGCCAGCCTCGCGATGCGCCTCCCGCTCAACGTCGCGGTGACCAGCACCTACGTCGTGCGCACCGCGTCGCAATGGTCCCTGCGCGGCGACGCGCAGCAGCTGGTTCGCAGCGTCGACACCGACTGGCCCAATCTGTCGGCGCGCTGGCTCTGGAGCCCGCGGACCGGACTGGTTCACCGATTCGTCACCTCCCTGAACGCGACCCTCGGGTACTCGCAGCGCTCCCAGACCAGCGCCACGCCCTCGATCGGAAGCTCGACCGAGGAGCCCGGAGGCCTGCGGTCGACCCAGCAGACGCGCGGCGTGCCGGTCAGCGTCTCGGTCAGCTGGGCGCCCCGCATCACCACGTCGCTGTCACTCAGCAACGAACGGTCCATCGCCGAGCGCACCGGCAATACCACGCGTGGCGACCGGCGGAGCACGTCGGCGGACGTGACCTTCTCCTTCCGGCCCCCGCACGACGTGCTGCCGCTGCGCTCCGACGTGCGCACCAATCTGCGCTACCTCTCGTCGCTCAACGCCATGTGCATCCGGCTCACCAGCGGGCCGGATTGCATCCAGATCGCTGATTCCCGCCAGACCGAGTACAATCTCACCATGGATACCGACATGCCGCCGAACGTGGTCGCCGGTCTTGCCGTGGGGTACGTGCTCACCGACGACCGGCATCTCAACCGCAAGTTCTCGCAATTCACCCTGACGGCGAGCGCGCGCATTTCCTTCGTGGCGGGAGAAATCCGATGATGCGCCGGCTGGTTTCGGCTGCGCTGGTGCTCGCGTCGGCGTGCAAGGGCGGCGGCGCGTCCGAGGCGCAGCAGTTCGACGGCGTCCAGGCCCACCGCTGGGTCGAGCACATGGTGCAGGCCGGTCCCCGCATCCCCAACACGCCGGCCCACCGCACCGTGGGCGATTGGCTCATCTCCGAGCTCCGCGCGCGGGCCGACACCGTCCTCGTCCAGGAGTGGGTGCACGTGACCCGGGACGGCGACTCGCTGCACCTGCGCAATATCTTCGCCCGCTTCAAGCCGGCCGATCCCAACCGCGTCCTCTACGTTTCGCACTGGGACAGCAAACCACACGCGACCATGGACCCCGACCCGGCGAAGCGCGGTGACCCGGTGCCCGGCGCGAACGACGGCGCGTCGTCGACCGCCATGCTGCTGGGGGTCGCCGACGAGCTCAAGAGACGTCCGCCGGCCATGGGCGTGGACCTGCTGTTCGTAGATGGTGAGGACTACGGCAACTTCGAGGACGAGTACCCCGACAACGTGATCGGTGCCCGGTACTTCGCCTCGCACATGCCGGCCGGCTATCGGCCGCTCTTCGCGGTGCTCTGGGACATGATCGGCGACTACGATCAGCAGTTTCCCCAGGAGGGGTACTCGCGCCAGAACGCGCCGGAGGTCGTCGACCGCGTCTGGGGAACGGCGCGGGACCTGGGGCTGGGTCGCGTCTTCCTCAACCGCTCGCGCGACCCGGTGACCGATGACCATGTGCCGCTCCAGCAGGCCGGCTTGCGCATCGTCGACGTCATCGATTGCTGCAACGAGAACTACGCCTACTGGCATACCACGCTGGACACCCCCGACAAGGTGTCGCCGCAGTCGCTGGCAAATGCGGGCAGGGTGGCGGTGGCGCTGGTGCGTTGAAAAGCACTGGCAGCTGGCAGCTGGCAGCTGGCGGCCGGCAGCCGGCAGCTGGCGGCCGGCGGTTGGCGGATCAGCGCGCTGATTTGTGCCAGGGTGCGTTTTTCCACCTACCACCAGCCAACAGCCACCCGCCAGTTTCTGCCGGTGTTCACTCGCGACGAGCGCCGGGCCCTGGCTTTTCTGGCGGCTGTCGCCGCCGCCGGCGGCGTCATGCGGGTCGTGCGGGTGCCGGCCGAGGCACCCGGCGCGCCGATCGTGGCCCCCGATCTCTCCGCGGGCGACGTCGCCCGGCAAGCTCAGCTGGCCCGCCGCGCCCTCGAGCTGTCCCGGCCGCTCCTGCCCGGTGAGCGCCTCGACGTGGACCGGGCCAGCGCCCAGGAGCTCGAACGCCTGCCCAGGGTGGGTCCCCAGCTGGCCCGACGCATCGTCGACGAGCGGGACGCGCACGGGTCCTTTGGGTCCCTGGAGGGCCTGAAACGCGTCTCGGGAGTCGGTCCCGGCACCCTCAGGGGATTCGAGCGGACCACGACGTTTTCGGGAGCCGTCCTGCCGGGAGCCGTACCGTCGGTGCCCACGGCAGGTACGGCCGCCGGCTCCCGGCCTCCGGTTGCGCCATGCCCCGCCCAGCCTCTGAACCCGAACACGGCGTCCGCGGCGGAGCTGGCCTGCCTACCCGGCATCGGCCCGGGCATCGCGGAGCGGATTGTGACATGGCGCACGGCGCACGGCGGTTTTCGCGAAGTCAAGGACCTGGAACAGGTTCCGGGCATCGGCCGGGCCCGTCTCGCACGGCTTTCGCCGCTTCTGCGCCTGCCTTGACAGAGGTGTGGGGCTCCGTAGTTTCCACATTCACCTTGACGATCATCACTCTCCCCCTCGTTCTGCGGCCCCTTTAGCCCGTGTCGGCACCTGCGGCAGCTGGCGGCGACCGCCTTGGCGACCTCCTGATGAAGGAGGGGCTGATCACCAAGGATCAGCTCGACAAGGCACTCCAGGAACAGCGCACCAACGGCACGCGGCTGGGCTACAACCTGGTCAAGCTCGGGTTCGTCCAGGAGACCGAAATCACCAAGATGCTGGCCCGGCAGTACCGGATGCCGGCGGTCGATCTGGCGCGCTTCGAAGTGGACACCAAGATCGTCAAGATGATCCCCGCCGACATCGCGCTGAAGCACCTGGTCCTGCCGCTCAAGCGCGAGGGCCGGACGCTGACGGTGGCGATGGCCGACCCGACCAACATGGGCGTCATCGACGATCTCAAGTTCATCACCCGCTACGACATCTTCCCGGTCATCGCGGGCGAGTACACCCTCCGCACCGCATCGAGAAACACTACGAGCAGACCGACCAGCAGCTCGACAAGCTGATCGAGGAGATGGACGCGGAGGGGACCGAAGAGCTCGAGGTCGTGAAGGAGGAGGAGGAGGAGCAGGCGCCCACCGTCGTCGCCGACGACGCGCCGGTCGTGAAGCTCATCAACGCCATCCTCACCGACGCGGTCAAGCGGGGCGCCTCCGACATCCACATCGAGCCCTTCGAGCACGAGATCCGGGTCCGCTACAGGGTGGACGGCGAGCTGTCCGAAGTGATGAAGCCGCCCTTCAAGCTGAAGGCGGCGCTCACCTCGCGCATCAAGATCATGTCGTCGCTCAACATCGCCGAGCGCCGCGTGCCGCAGGACGGCCGCATCAAGCTCAAGATGGGCAAGAAGGTCATCGACTACCGCGTGTCGACCCTTCCCACGCTGTTCGGCGAGAAGGTCGTGCTGCGAATCCTCGACAAGGGCAACCTCACGCTCGACCTCGAGAAGTTCGGCATCGAGCCCCGGGCCGAGCGCGAGTTGATGGAGGCGGTGCAGAACCCGTACGGCATGGTGCTGGTCACCGGCCCCACCGGCTCGGGCAAGACGACCACGCTGTACTCGTGCCTCTCGAAGGTCAACTCGATCGACACGAACATCATGACGGCCGAGGATCCCGTGGAGTACAACCTCTACGGCGTGAACCAGGTGCTCGTCCGCAACGACATCGGGATGACGTTCGCGGCCGCCCT
>JBGOSS010000043.1:0-33190 GCA_041476105.1 Gemmatimonadota bacterium | reverse complement strand
GACGCGCATCATGAAGATCCAGACCAGCAACTGGACTTGAATCGCGGGATCCGTCACCGCCAGCAGGATGAACGAGATCAGCGCGACCCCGGTCACGCCGTAGGTCTCGAAGCCGTCGGCCGAGGGGCCGACGGAGTCGCCGGCGTTGTCGCCGGTGCAGTCGGCGATCACGCCCGGGTTGCGGGCGTCGTCTTCCTTGATCTTGAAGACGATCTTCATCAGGTCGGCGCCGATGTCGGCGATCTTGGTGAAGATGCCGCCCGCCACGCGCAGCGCCGCCGCGCCCAGCGACTCGCCGATGGCGAAGCCGATGAAGCAGGGACCGGCGTAGTCGCCCGGGATGAACAGCAGGATCAGCAGCATCAGCAGCAACTCGACGCTGATGAGCAGCATGCCGATCGACATCCCCGCCTGGAGCGGGATGTCGTAGCAGGGGAACGGCTTGCCCTTGAGGCTCGCGAAGGCGGTCCGGGAATTGGCGAAGGTGTTGACGCGGATGCCGAACCACGCCACCCCGTAGCTGCCGGCGATGCCGACCAGCGAGAAGGCCAGGATGATCAGCATCTTCATCGCCGGGAACCCGTGCTGGACCGCGCCGGCCGGGTCGGTCCAGGTCGCGAGCTTCCCGAAGTAGAAGGTGATGATCGCGCCGATGAAGACCCACAGCACCATCAGGAACTTGCCCTGGGTGAGGAGGTAGGTCTTGCAGGTCTCGTAGATCAGCTCGCTGATCTCGAGCATCGAGGCGTGGACCGGCAGCTTCCGGAGCCGGGTGTAACTCGCGAGGCCGAACAGCAGTCCCAGGACGCAGACCACCAGGCCGCCCATGAGGAGGGACCGGCCGCCGATGGCATCCTGGAAGAACCGTGCCGAATTGAGATCGGGGAGGACGAGGTTCGCCTCGCCCCCGGCGTGCTGAGCCTGGGAAAGAACCGCCATCATGCCGTGATTACTCCTCGTAGTATTCGATGCCGAGATGCGTGATTGGGTCTTCGCCCTTCAGGTAGCGAAGCGTGTTCTTCAACTTGGTCTGCTGGATGAAGAGGTCGTGTTCGGGGCTCAGCCCCTTGGCCGCCATGGGGCTCTTGAAGTAGAAGGAGAGCCACTCCTGGATCCCCTTCATGCCGGCGCGCTGGGCCAAGTCGGTGAACAGCGCCAGGTCCAGCACGATGGGGGCGGCGAGGATGCTGTCGCGGCAGAGGAAGTCGACCTTGATCTGCATCGGGTAGCCCATCCACCCGAAGATGTCGATGTTGTCCCACCCCTCCTTGTTGTCGCCCCGCGGCGGATAGTAGTTGATCCGCACCTTGTGGAAGATCTTGCCGTACAGGTCGGGATACATCGCCGGCTGGAGGATGTGCTCCAGCACGCCCAGCTTCGACTCTTCCTTGGTCTTGAACGACTCGGGGTCGTCCAGCACCTCGCCGTCGCGGTTGCCGAGGATGTTGGTCGAGTACCAGCCCGCGAGGCCGAGCATGCGCGCCTTCAGCATCGGCGCCAGGACGGTCTTCATCAGCGTCTGGCCGGTCTTGAAGTCCTTGCCGCCGATCGCGATCTCGCGCTCCAGCGCCAGCTCCAGGATCGCCGGGATGTCGACGGTGAGGTTGGGCGCGCCGTTCATGAACGGCACGTCCTCCATCAGGCACGCCCAGGCGTAGAGCATCGAGGGCGCGATGGAGGCGTCGTTCTTCTGCATCGCCTTTTCGAAGGTCGCGAGGTCCCGGTGCGCCGGCCCCTCGCGCAGGAAGATCTCGGTCGACGCGCACCACACCGCCACCGCGCGATCGAGCGCGTTCTTCTTCTTGAAGTCGCGGATGTCCTGGCGCAGCTGCTCGGCGAGATCGCGCTTGGTGCGGCCCTTCTTGACGTGCGTGCCGTGGAGCTTCTTCACCCAGTGCTGGTCGAAGACGGCCCTCATGGGCTTGATCTTCGAGAGGAAGGGCTTCAGCGCGGCCTGGTGCTCGTAGCCCAGCACGCCGGCCTTCTTCGCCGCCGTGAAGGCGTCGTCGGGAATCGGGTCCCACCCGCCGAAGACGATGTCCTTGAGTCTGGCGATGGGCACGAAGTCCTTGATGAACGGCGAGCGGTGCTCGGTCCGCTTGCCCAGCCGGATGGTGGCCATCTGGGTCAGCGAGCCGATGGGCTTCGCGAGGCCGCGGCGGACCGACTCGACGCCGGCGTAGAAGGTGGTCGCGACGGCGCCCATGCCGGGCGTCAGGATTCCGAGCTTGCCTTTGGCTGGCGCAATGCGGCGCGCGGTCGGCGTCAAACTTCAGGTCCCTTTCACGGCGGGTTGCGGCACGACGCGCGGCGGGGCGACCGGCGCCGGTGCGTTCGCGGCGGGCGGCGTCACCGGGGCCGGCGCGGCCGGCGGGACCGCCGCGAGCGGCAGGTCGTTCCGGGTGACGCGGTAGACGTGATAGATGCGCTGCACGACGGTGATCCAGCTGATCAGCGTCAGCCAGGCGAGAATGATGAGGAGCATCCAGCCGTGCTTCCCCGCGCCGAAGAACAGCGTGGGGCCGCCGAGAAAGACGATGCGCTCGGCGCGCTGGGCCATCCCGACCTTGGCTTCGATGCCCAGCCCCTCGGCGCGGGCGCGGGTGTACGACACGAGAAAGGAGCCGATGAGACAGGCGAAGCAGAGGAACAGCGCCAGGGCCGGCATCCGGTTGCCGAACGACATGATGGCCGACGCCATGTAGAAGATCGCGATGCCGGTGAACAGCACCCCCTCGCCCAGACGGTCCATCGACGAATCGTAGAAGGCGCCGAAGCGCGTCGACATGCCGCCGCGCCGAGCCACCTTGCCGTCGAGCAGGTCGAAGAGCCCGGAGAGCAGCAGGAACGCGCCGGCGACATGCAGGGCGCCGCGCTCCAGGGCGCCGAGGGCAAAGGCCGCACCGGAAGCGATGATCAGGAATGTCGAGATGGTAGTGATGCGGTTGGGAGTGAGACCCGCCTCGATCAATCGGTCGGCAATGGGATCGATGAGCTCAAGAAAAGCCTTCTTGAGCGGCTCGGGCAGGATGGTGAAGCGCCAAAGGTCCATAGGTAGCCCTCAAAAGTAGCCCCCCGAAACGCGATGGGCAAATGGTGGATGCCAAAGGGCTTACGGGCTCAGGCTAATCGGATGCCGTGACCTGGGCGTGACTCTGTCAGTGATACAGAAGGTAGGGCCCGGCGCGGCGGCGGAACGCCGCGATGCCCGTGGTGTCCCCGGCCATCGCAAGGAGGGCACCCCAGCTCCAGCCTCGACCGAGACGGATCGCGAGTCCGCGGTCGTCGGCGCGAAGCGAATCGGGGTTCAGCAGGTGGAGCGCGTACAGCTTCATGATCGAATACGGAATCGAGCGATCCGCGCGGCGGTCGTACCTCGGGTACCTGAGTCCGACGCAGCGCACGCCGGCGTACTTTCCGTCTCCCGGCGCCTGGGGCGTGAATTCGATCGGCTCCCATGCGTCGATCGGATAGGGGATCAGCCGCGTCCCGGGCTGCGGCAGCACCAGCCACGGCGCCCCGACCTGGCGAAACGGGGCATCCGTGCCCCGCCCGACCGACAGGTTCGTCGCCTCAAAGAGCACGGTACCCGGATACCACGCTACGGATTCGAGGTCGGGAAGGTTGGGCGAGGGACGCACCCAGGGCAGTCCGGTCTCGTCGAACCATTGGCACCGCCGCCATCCCCTCACCGGCACGACGACCAGGTCGGCGTGGATCGCAAGCTCCTCATTCGCGAAGCGCATCAGCTCGCCCATGGTCATGCCGTGCCGCAGCGGGACCGGCAGCATCCCGATGAACGAGGCGTACGCGGTATCGAGGACGGGGCCCTGCATGGCACAGCCGATCGGGTTGGGACGGTCGAGCACCAGGATCCGCTTGCCCGCGGCCTGGGCTGCGCGCATCGCGAGGATGGTGGTGGACACATAGGTCCAGGTCCGCGTCCCGACGTCCTGAAGGTCCACGACCAGCACGTCGAGCTGGGCCATCTGCTCGGCGGTGGGCGCTCGATTTGCCCCGTAGAGACTATAGATTGGGAGGCCGGTTGCACCGTCGGTCGAGTCGTCAACGCGCTCGCCCGGCCGCAACGTGCCGCGGATGCCGTGCTCCGGCGCGAAGAGCGCCACCAGCCGCGGGCGGCCGGCGGCAGACAAGCGGTCAATCGTCGAGACGCCGTGGGCGTCGATGCCGCTCTGATTGGTGATGAGCCCGACGCGGCGGCCGGCAATGAGGTGCAACGAATCGTCGAGCAGAACATCAATTCCCGGACGAACGCGAGGCTGCTGCGCTCGGCACTCTGTCGCCAGGGCGACAAGGACCATGGACCTGACAAGGACTCTGGCCATTCGGTGAATCATCGCGCCGCAGCTCTCCTGCTCCTGATGCCGCTGGTGTCGTGCGCCCATGCGGTCCCGCCGGCACCGACCTTCCCCGAACCCGAGGCGACGACCGTGGTCGAGGTCGTCGTCCCCGATCTCACCGTCCCGCCGCCGCGCGAGGTCTTCGACGCCATCCCGCCGCTGGCGGCGCTCCCGCTGAGCGAGAAGGTCGCGCAGATGATCATGCCGTGGTTCAGCGGCGAGTACTGGGCTGCCGACGCCGATCTGATGGTGGCCGCGATGCGCCAGGTCCAGGAGGAAGGTGTCGGCGGATTCGTCGTCGGCCTCGGCGGCTCGGCCTACGACCTGGCCGCGAAGTTCAACGCCCTCCAGCGCGCCTCGAAGTTGCCGCTCTTCATCGCCGCCGACCTCGAGGCCGGCCCCTCCACGCGGATCCGGTTCGCCACCGCCTTCCCCGGCAATATGGCCCTGGGCGCGTCGGGCCGCGACCAGGATGCGTACGACACCGGGGCCATCATCGCGCTCGAGGGGCGCGCGGTCGGCATCAACTTCGTCTTCGCGCCGGTGGTGGACGTCAACAACAATCCCGCGAACCCCATCATCAACATCCGCTCCTACGGCCAGGACCCGGCCCAGGTGGGCAACCTCGCCGGGGCCTTCATCCGCGGGCTGCGCGAGCACGGCATGCTGGCCACCGCGAAACACTTCCCGGGCCACGGCGACACCGGCATCGATTCACACATCGCGCTGCCGGTCATCGCCGCGGGACGCGCGCGGCTGGACTCGGTCGAGCTGGTGCCGTTCCGGACGGCGATGCGGGCGGGCGTGGACGCGGTGATGAGCGCGCACATCGCGATGCCGGGCCTCACCAGCGGGAGCGATATCCCGGCGACGCTCTCCGGCGCGGTGCTCGACACGCTGCTGCGCCATGACCTCGGCTTCGGCGGGCTGGTGGTGACCGACGCGCTCAACATGGGCGCGATCGTCGCGAAGTACGGCGCGGCGCAGTCGGCGGTGCTGGCGCTCGAGGCCGGCGCCGACATCCTGCTGATGCCCACCGACGCGCACTCCGCCATCGAGGCGGTGGTGGCGGCCGTCGAGCGCGGCGAGGTGAGCGAAGCGCGGATCGACAGCAGCGTGGCGCGCATCTTCGCGGCCAAGGCGCGCACCGGCCTCTTCCGGCAGCGGCTGGTGGATCTGAACGCGATTCCCCGCGTCGTGGGCATCCGCGCCCACCAGGATGCGGCGCAAGGGATCGCCCAGCGCGCGCTGGTGCTGGTGAAGGACTCCCTCGGTGCGGTGCCGCTGACGGGCGAGCGGCGGCGGCGGGCGCTGGTGGTCGGCTACGCCGACGAGACCAACGCCGCCGTGGGCGCCGCGTTCGCCCTGGCGCTGCGGGCCGGCGGCGTCGAGCGGGTGACCAGCGCGCGGCTCTGGCCGGCGTCGGGGCCGGCCAGCTACGACTCGGTGCGCGTCGCGGCCCGGGCCACGCAGGCGGCGGGGGGCCAGGTCTTCGTCCTGATCTCGGCCCGGCCCGCGGCGTGGAAGCCCGACGCCGTCAACATGCCCGACTCGGTGGCGGCGCTGGTGAACGGCCTGGCGCGCGAAGGTGTTCCGGTGATGACCGTCGCGCTGGGCAGCCCCTACCTCATCGGCCAGGTGCCGTCGAGCCCCGGGTACCTGGTGGCGTGGAGCGACACCGACGTCTCGGAGCGGGCGGCGGCGCTCGCGATTCTGGGACTGGTGGAGATCACCGGCCGCCTCCCCGTGTCGCTGCCGCCGTGGGCGCCGCTGGGCTCCGGGCTGACACGCGCTGCGCGGGCGTCGACGCCGTGACAGTCGACAGTTTACGGTCGACAGTCCACCGCGGGCCGCTTGTTGCCGACTGTCGACTGTCGACTGTTAGGCGAACCCCCGGAGAAATGGAAAGGTCATGCATCTATTGCTTGCCGGCGCACTGATGCTGGCCAGCCAGGACACCACCTGGGCACCGATGGCACGCATCCTCGACGATGCCGTGGCGCGCCACGCCTTTCCCGGCGCCGTGGTGGTCATCGGGCGGCACGACACGGTGCTCTACGAGCATGCGTTCGGCCATCTCGACTACGGGCACGGCCGGCCGGTCACGCTGCGGACGGTCTACGATATCGCCTCGCTGACCAAGGTCGTCGGCCTCACCACGGCGATGATGCAGCTGGTCGAAGAAGGGCTGGTGGGTCTCGACACCCCGGCGGTACGCTACGTGCCGGCGTTTCACGACAGCGCGATCACCGTGCGCCAGCTGCTGACCCACAGCGCGGGGCTGCCGGCATGGCGGCCCTTCTGGCAGCGGGTGCACTCGCGCGAGGAGATGTTCGCGCTGGTGAATGCCGAGCCGCTGGAGCAGGCACCGGGGACGAAGATGGTGTACTCGGACCTGGGCGCGATGGTGATGACGCAGATCGTCGAGCACGTCATGGGCGAGCGACTGGACGAGTATCTGAAGATTCATCTCTTCCGGCCGCTCGGCATGCGCGACACGCGCTACCTGCCGCCCGCAAGTTGGCGAAGCAGGATCGCGCCCACGGAAATGGATACCACCTATCGGCATCGCCTCATCCGAGGCGAGGTGCACGATGAGAACGCGGCGTCGATGGGCGGGATCTCGGGGCACGCCGGCGTGTTCTCGACCGGGCCGGACCTGGCGCGGTTCGCCCAGCTCATGTTGCGGACGTTGCGTGGGGAAAGCTCGGGCCGCAGGGCGCAAACGCGCACGCCGCGCGGGATGGTCGAGGTGCACCTGCCTGGTGGCTTCGTAGACTCCGCCACGGTGGTGATGTTCACGACGGTGCAGCAGCCGGGCTTTTCCTCCCGGGCGCTGGGGTGGGACACGCCGAGCGAGAACTCGAGCGCCGGCACCAAGCTCTTGGCGCGCGCCTTCGGGCACACCGGGTTTACCGGGACGAGTCTCTGGATCGATCCGGCACAGGACCTGTTCGTCATCCTGCTGACGAACCGGGTGCACCCGACCAGGGAGAACACCCAGATCTTCCAGGTGCGGCGGGCCGTGGCGGATGCGGCGGTGGAGCTCGCGACCCCCGGTAAGTGACGGGCCGCATTGCCTGCCAGGGGCCCCGTGGCTATGTTTCATACCTGAAGCAACGACCGTAACGGGAGCGCCGATGAGCACCACGCAGGACACCAACGTTCAGCTGAAGCTCACGCCTTCGGCCCTGGCCAAGGTGCGCGAGTTCATCGCCGCCGAGCAGATGCCGGCCGAGACGGTGGGCCTGCGTATCGGCGTCCTGCCGGGCGGCTGTTCGGGGTTCAAGTACGAGATGAGTATCGACGAGTCCCCCGCGAGCGACGACATCGTTCTCGACTACGACGGCGTGCGGCTCTTCGTGGACCCGTTCAGCACGCAGTACCTGGCCGGCGTGAAGATAGACTACGTAACGACGATGCAGTCGTCCGGCTTCGCCTTCGAGAACCCGAACGCCACCGGCGGCTGCGGCTGCGGGACGAGCTTCTCGGTCTGACAGGCTGAAGGCTGAAAGCTGAAGGCTGAATGACCAAGACCCCGACAGCGGGGTCTTGGTCTTGTTCAGCTTTGAGCCTTCAGCCTTTAGCCGTAGTTTCTCCCCGTGCTCCCCATCGACTGGCTGGTCGCGGCAGCCTACCTCGCCGCCGTCGTTACCCTCGGCACCACCCTCGGCCGCAAGCAGGAAGGCGCCAGCGACTACTTCCTCGGCCGCCACTCCCTGCCCTGGCCGGCGATCCTGGTCTCGGTGGTAGCCACCGAAACCTCCGCGCTCACCGTCATCTCGATCCCGGGCATCGGCTTTCGCGGCGACCTCACCTTTCTCCAGCTCGCGATCGGGTACCTGATCGGCCGCTGCGCCGTCGCCTGGCTGCTGCTGCCCGGCTACTTCACCGGCAACGTGGAGACGGCCTACGCGGTACTCGGCACCCGCTGGGGTGACCCGGCGCGGCGCGCGGCGTCGGCGATCTTCATGGCGACCCGCGCCCTCGCCACCGCGGTGCGGCTCTTCGCCGGCGCGATCCCGCTCGCCGTGATCACCGGGTGGTCGTATCCCGCCTCGATCGTCGCCGTCGGCGCCGCGACCGTGATCTACACCTACGTCGGCGGGATCCGCGCCGTGGTCTGGGTGGACGTAGTGCAATGGAGCGTCTACATCATCGCCGGGGTCGCGACCCTCGTCGCCGCGCTGCACGTCGCGCCCGACGCGCTCACCATCGCGGCCGCCGCGGGCCGGCTGCGCGTCTTCAACCCGTCGATCTCGCTGACCAGTCCCTACGCCTTCGGCACCGCGGTGGTCGGTGGCGCGTTTCTCTCGGCCGCATCCCACGGCACCGATCACCTGATCGTCCAGCGCCTCCTCGCGACCCGCGCCCTCAAGGACGCCCGCGCCGCGCTGATCGGCAGCGGCGTCGTGGTCTTCGCCGAGTTCGCGCTCTTCCTCCTGGTCGGCGTCACCCTGTGGACCGCCTATCCCGAGGGGCGCACCCTTCCCGGCGACGCCGTCTTCCCGAGCTTCGTCGCCACGCACCTCGGCGGCGGGCTGGCCGGCGTCGTGGTCGCGGGCATTCTCGCCGCTGCCATGGGCTCGACGGCCAGCGCGCTGAACTCGCTCGCCTCATCCACCACGCACGACTACTACGCGCCCTTGCATCCCGGCGCCGACGACCGGCAGCTGCTGCGCGTCGGCCGCATGGCGACGCTCGTCTGGGCGGCTCTCCTCGTCGGCGGCGCGCTGCTCTTCCGCCGCCGCGACACCCCGGTCGTGGTGGTCGCCCTCTCGATCGCCTCGCTCACCTACGGCGCCCTCCTCGGCGCATTCGTGCTCGCCCGGTTTGCCCGGGTGCGCCAGAAAGACGCGATCGCCGCCCTGATCTCAGGCTCGGCGATCATGGCGGTCGTCGTCTTCGCGGGGCCGATCGGCGTGCTGCTCGGCCAGCCGGCGGTGCTCGTCGCGCTGGGGAAGCTCGCATGGCCCTGGTACGTGCCGATGGGGCTCGCCACAACGTGCGCAATCGGGCTAGGATTGTCCCTGATCGGTCGACAGTTGACAGTCGACAGTCGACCAGGGAGATAGCTGTGGACTGTCGACTGTTGACTGTCGACTATTCGTCATGCTGATCGGCGTCGACGCAGGCGGAACCCGAACCACCGCGGCGGTCGCCGACGCCGGCGGCCGTATCCTCGCGCGCGCCGAAGCGGGGCCAGGCGCCATCCGCCCCAGCCGGGCATCGGCCGCCGCGGCCGCGATCTACACCGCCACCAGAGATGCGCTCCAGCGTGCGCGATTCTCGCCGCCGGCGGCGGCGATGGTGGTGGGCGCCTCCGGCGCGGGCCAGCCGACCCTGCGCACCGAACTCGCCTCCGCGCTGGAGGGCTGCGGCCTGGCCACGCGGCTCCTGATCGTGACCGATGCTGAGATCGCCCTGGAAGCGGCGTTCGGTGACGGCCCCGGCATCGCGCTGATCGCGGGCACCGGCTCGGTGGCCTGGGCGCGCCTGCAAGACGGCACCACCGCCCGAGCCGGCGGCCTCGGCCCGGTGCTGGGCGATCGCGGATCGGGGTACAGCCTCGGCCGGGAAGCGCTGCGCGCGATCGGCGCCGCGATGGAGCTCGAGATCGGCCTCGACCTGGGAAGCAGGATCGCCCGCCATCTGTCCATCGAGACCGACGACCTGCCCCGCTGGTCGCTGGCGGCGAGCGTGCCGCAGATCGCCTTGCTCGCACCGGTGGTTCTGGATGCGGCGCTGGAGGGCGACCCGGTCGCGCAAACGATCGCCGCGCAGGAGGCACGCCACCTCGCAGGATTGGTATCGGTGCTCGCGCGGAAGCTTCCCGGGAGCGACGTGGGCGTGGCCTGGAGCGGCGGATTGCTGGCGGGACGGCCCGAGTACCGGAAGATGATGCTGGACTGCCTGGCCCTGGATCTACCCGATGCGCGGATCGCCGCCGACGCGGTGGATGCGGTTGCCGGGGCCGTGGCGAAGGCGCGGACGCTCGCTGGAGGCTAGAGCACGCCGTCCAGGTAGAGATCGAACCGCCACCCCCGCGGCTGCCGCAGGTGGCGCGTGAGATCCATCCGGACGATCCCGTCCAGGAAGCTCACGCCCGTCCCCACGCCCCACAGCGGCTTGCCGCTCATGAACACCGAGCGGGCTCCCGCCCAGCCGAGATCGGTGAAGAGCATGATCCGGGCGACCGGCAGCTGGGTGCCGGCTTCGGCGCGGCCTCGCCAGAACGCATCGCCGCTCGCGGCGCCGCCGGTGTAGCCGCGCAACGTCGCCGGCCCGCCAAGATAGAAGCGGCTCTGCGCCGGCAACCCACCGGTGCTGGTCCCCGCTCCGCCCTCCAGGCCCACCGCGATCGGTCCCACGCCGGTCACGGTCGCCCGCAGCGTGAGGGCGCCCCGCCCGAAATCGAAAGTCCCGCTGGCGCCGTCCAGGGTGGCGTCACCGCCGATGAGCACGTTTCTGCCCAGGACGCGTGTTCCGCGCAGCGTCAGGGATCCGCCCACTTCCCGCGCCGGTTGCGCGTCGATGTTGGGACGGAACCGGGTGCTGTCATGGAAGAGATGGGGAAGGCTGAACTGGGTGTGGACGCCTGCCGTCCGCTCGCCTTCCACGTAGAGCCGCCCACTCCACCATCCCGAGCCGGTGTTGGTGCCGGTGAGCTCGCCACCCAGGGTGCGAAAGTACTCGCCGTCGTCCCGCTGCATGAAGAGGCCGCCGAACGAATTCAATACGCCGAACGGTCGGGTGTCGGGGTTGGCGGCGGTGAGCCGGCGATACCCGCCGACGCGGAAGCGGGCGTTGCGGGTCGGCCGCGTGAGGCCCAGCTCGAAGTTGGGCTCGAGGTCGGCGACGCCGATGCGGGCCAGGCCGTCGAGCGAAAGCCGTCCGAAGTCGAGGCTGCCGTCGACGCCAAGGGAAAGCCCTTCGACGCGGTTGTAACGCGCGTTCTTCAGGATGGACCCGACGCCGCTCGGCAGGTGGCGCCGGAACTGCCAGGGCTGCTGGGGAATGGCGCCGATCTCCCTGCCCAGGTCGCGCAGCTCCCGCTCGTTGATCACATCGCCCATGGCGAGGATCGGCGGGCCGAGGTCCTGGCTGCGGAGTAGCGAGGCGGTGTCGGCCGGGATCACCACTTCGAGCGGCCAGCGCTCGTCCTGGTTCAGCACGCGCCAGCACCGGCGACGCAGGCGGTTCTCGCCGATGGAGACCTGCACTCTCACACCATGCTCGGGCGGGGCGCGTCGCTGTTCTGCCGCGATGGAGTCCGTCAGCCGACTCACGCAGGCATTCAGCAGCGCCTGCACGGAGTCGCCGCTGAGCGAGTCGGCGAGGTTCCGCTCGTGCATCCGCACCGACCCCACCGGCCGGCGCGCGCCCGGCGGCGGCTCGCCGCCCCCCTGCACCCGGTAACCCTCGTACACCCGCTCGAACCGCACCGGCACCTTCATCACGGACGCCTGGGCCTCGGCATCGATGGCGAAGTAGCGCGGCATCCACCAGCGCAGGTCGTACAGCCCGTACTCGATCGTGATGTAGCGGACCTCGGCGCGGATCGGCTTCAGCATGGCCGGTATGTCATCGGCATCCCCGCTGTCGCCATCCATCTCGATATCGAAGGGCCGCGCCGGCGCGAAGACGGCGCGCACCATGCCGTACGAGTCGGCGTCGAACCAGAGCGAGCCGCTCATCAGCTTGAAGTCGGAGCGCCGGGGGTGGACGCGCAGCTCGAGGAGGCGCAGGGTGCGGCCGTCGGGGAGCGTGAGGGTGGTGGTGTCGCCGGACGAGTACCGGTAGTCGGCTTCGCCGCCGGCGCTGAGGGGATGCACGAATCCATCGGCGTCGTCGCCCACCAGCCGGAGATAGTCGGCGGCGGGATCGAGGACCAGCCACTGGAGATTCTGATCCAGGTCGTCGGGCACCTGGTCACCGTGGAAGGCCACGGGAATGCGCTGGCGCGCCCCGGTCACCTCGACGCGCGACGGACCGTCGCGATGCCAGTCGATGTGCGCCGCCAGCTCCTGGCCGAACAGCATGCGGTCACGCCGCAGCGCCCGGATCCCGACGCCGATGCGCTGGGTGACGTTGACCTGGTAGCCGGTCACCAGCCGCTCGTTGCGCTCGCGCCGGGCCCGCGCCCGTGATACGAGATCGGCGGCGCCCGAGTCGGCGTAGGCGTCGGCCATGGCGCGCGCCCCGGCCTCCTGCCGGACCGCCCTGGCCGCCTCGTTGGCCGCGGCGCGCCGGGTCGCGGCTTCGGCCCGCGTGCGAGCCCGCTCCTGGGCGCGTACCCGAACCGCGGCGGTGTCCTGGGCGACGATCGCGATCGCGAGAATCAGAGAAAGCATGGGGATGGCATTACTTACGCCTGAGGAGCCCGAAGGTTTCTATGGCGCTTTCCTGCGCAGCCGGCTGTGAGCGTATCCGTAGAAGAAGTAGAGCACCAGGCCCACCGCCAGCCATACGCCGAAGCGCTCCCAGGCCTGCCGCGGCAGCCCCTTCATCACAAAGACGCACAGGGCCGCGCCCAACAGGCAGACCGGCCATACCAGCGGAACGCGGAACGGCCGGGGCCGTTCGGGCTCCTTGTATCGAAGCACCAGGACGCCGATGCAGACCAGCGTGAACGCGAACAGGGTGCCGATGTTGGTGAGATCGTAGGTCTCGCCCGCGTCGCCGATCAGCGAGGCGAGCGCGACGAGCACGCCCGTGATCACCGTGGTGACGTGGGGCGTGCGGTACTTGGGGTGCACTTTGGCCGCCCACGCGGGCAGCAGGCCGTCGCGCGCCATCGCGAAGAAGATCCGGGGCTGGCCGTACTGGAACACCAGCAGCACCGCCGACATCGAGATGATCGCGCCGAGCGCGACGATGCCGCCGATCTTGTGGAAGCCGGCGAACTGGAGCGCCTTGGCGAGTGGGTCGGCGACGCCCAGCTCGGTGTAGGGCACCATACCGGTGAGCACCGCGCCGATGACCACGTAGATCACCGTGCAGATCGCCAGCCCGCCGAGGATGCCGATCGGCAGGTTGCGCTGCGGGTTCTTCGTTTCCTCGGCCGCCGTCGAGATCGCGTCGAACCCGATGTAGGCGAAGAAGACGATCGCCGCGCCCTGGTGCACGCCGCGGAAACCGTTGGGGAAGAACGGGTGATAGTTCGCGGTGTCGATGTGGGTCAGGCCCGCAACGATGAACAGGCCGAGGACGAGCAGCTTGATGGCCACCATGATGTTGTTGGCGCGCGAGCTTTCGCGCACGCCGATGACGAGCAGCCAGGTGATCGCCATGACGATGGTGAAGGCCGGCACATTGATGAGCACCGGCATGCTGCCGACGTGCGGCGCCGAGTCGAGCAGCCCGTGAATCGCGGGAACCGGGCTCAGCAGCGCGGTCCGGTAGCCCGTCGTCAGCCACGCGGGCAGGTGCACGCCCAGGCCGCTCATCAGCGAGGTGAAGTAGTCGCCCCAGGAGATGGCCACCGCGACGTTGCCGACGGCGTACTCGAGGATGAGATCCCATCCGATGATCCAGGCGACCAGCTCGCCCAGCGTCGCGTAGCTGTACGCGTATGCGCTGCCGGCCTGCGGGATCATCGCCGCGAGCTCGGCATAGCACAGGCCGGCGAGCGCGCACGCCACGCCGAGAAGCAGGAAGGAGAAGATCAACGCGGGGCCCGCACCGGCGCGGATCATGTGGCCCTGAGCGTCGAACTGCCCCGCGGCGGCGGTGCCTATGGCGCCGAAGATCCCGGCACCGATCACCGCCCCGATCGCGAGCATGACGAGATCACCCGCGCCGAGCACGCGTTTCAGCGCGTTCGGCGATTCACCTTCGGGCAGCAGCTCGGAAATGGGCTTGCGGGCGAAAACGCTCATGGCCGCGCAAGATATGGCGGCGGGATGCCTTTTACAACGTGATCGTCACGTGGTATTCGGCCGCCACGGCCCGCCCGTCACGGGTGTAGGCCGGCACGAAGGTGTAGCGTCGCATCCGGTCCATGAACTCGGTGCGGTAGCCGCGGTCGCGGATCGGTGGATCCACTTCCACATCGACGACCTCGCCCTTTTCACTGATGCGGAAGGTGATGGCGAGCTGGGCACCGCGCAGATTGCCCGGCCGCCCGGGCGGGGGCAGGATGAACCCCTGGAGCTGCGGCGGAAAGACGGTGCCGCCGCCCCCGCCGGGACCCGAGTCGTTACCGACCCCGGTGCCGGTGCCACTGCCGGATCCGCCGCCGGTCCCGCTGCCGGAGCCGGGGCCCGTGCCGGTCCCCGCTCCCGGACCGGCGCCCTGCCCCTCGGGCGGGGTGGTCACGGGCGCGGGCGCCGGCTGCGCCGCCGGTTCCGGAATCGTGGTCGGCGTTTCGACGGGCACGGTGATCGGCGTCGGCGTGGAGGTGGGCGCCGGCGGCGGCGCCGCATGGCCCGGTGCCGTGAACATGGCGAAGGCGCGCAGGCCCCCGCCACCCCCGCCGCCGCCCCGCCTGAGGTCGTCGCCGGGGCCCCGGGTCGCGTCCACGAACTCCCGGCCGCCGCCCCAGATGATCAGCGCCAGGACGGCCACGTGCAGAACGGCCGACAGGGCCGTATCGCGGACTGAGCCTCCGCGACGGACCTGCCGGCCGAATGAGGTGGCGAGCGGGGCTCGCCGGGTGGTGTGCTCGCGGGTCATGTCCATCACTACGCCCCCGAGCCCGAGTCTGTTCCGCGCCTAGGAGTGCGCGGCCGCCGTGGCAGCGGCTTCCTCCGCGGTCGGCGGCGCGATGCCGAACACCTTGACGCCCGCGCCGCGCGCGATGTCGATCACCTCGATGACGTCGGCGTAGGGGCGGGTATTGTCCACCTTGATGAACAGCAGCTTGTCCGGCCGCACGTCGTAGATCTCGTGGAACCGCGACAGCAGGGCGCTCTTCGCGACCGGCTGGGTGTTGATGGACATGGAGCCGTCGGCCTTGATCTCGATGACGATGTTGGTCGAGGGCTGCGTCGTCGCCTGCGACTGCTCTTCCTTGGGAACCTGGATCTCCAGCACCTTCCGCAACATCGGCTGGGTGATCATGAAGATGACCAGGAGCACCAGCAGCACGTCGATGAACGGCGTGATGTTGATGTCGCTGTTCATGCCTCCGCCGCCGCCCACCGCCATGGCCATGGTCAGTTCCTCTCGGTGGAGACGGTCGAGGTCGTGAGCGGCTTCTGGTCGGTCACGGCGGCGATCACGGCGACGCCGGCGTCGCGCGCCATCCGGATCGCTTCCTGGATCTTCTCCATCTTGAGGCCGGTGTGGGCCTTGAGGTAGAGAATCCGGTCCTGCGTGTGCTCGGTCGTGTAGATCTCGCGCAGCCGCGCCGTGACACTCGACTTGGCGATGGGCCGCGTGTTGATGTACATCGAATCGTTCATGTCGATGCCCAGCACGATGTCGTCGGGCTGCTCCTCCGCCTTGATCAGGTTGATCCCGGTCGGCATCTGGGCCTCGAAGCCCGAGGCGATCAGCGGGGCCGTAATCATGAAGATGATGAGCAGCACCAGCATCACGTCCGCCATCGGCGTGACGTTGATGTCCGCGCTGACCGCCGAGCGGCTACTTGTTGATGTGGCCACTGCCGCTGGCGACCTGCGCCGGGAAGTCCTTCGTGAACGACGACCGGCCGAACTCCGACCCGACGTTCTTGATCAGGTAGTCGATGAGCTCCTTGCCGGAGTAGGTCATCTCGACGGTGAGGAAGTCGGTCTTGGTCTGGAAGAAGTTGTAGATCCACACCGCCGGAATGGCGACCATCAGGCCGAAGGCGGTGGTGATGAGCGCCTCGGCGATACCCGCCGAAATCGCGCCGATGCCGCCCGAGCCGCCGCCGCCCGCCATCCCCTGGAAGGCGTTCACGACGCCCATCGTGGTGCCCAGGAGGCCGACGAAGGGGGCCGTCGCGCCGACCGTCGCCAGCAGGCCGGTGCCGCGCTTCAGCTCCGCGATCAGGATCAGGGTGTTCCGCTCGATCGCCCGCTCGGCCGAGTTGATGTCGGCCGCCGTGACGTTGCCGTCCCGCAGCAGGGGCTTGATCTCGTCCAGGGCGCCGGCCAGCACGCGGGCCACGTGGCTGTGCTTGTACTTGGTCGACAGCGCGATGGCGCCTTCCATCTGCTCCTCCTGCAGGAAGCGCGAGAACTCGGGCGCGAACTTGGCCGTTTCCTTCTGGGCCTTGATCAGCTTCACCCACTTGTTCAGCGCCGTGCCGAGGGAGAGCATCGACATGATCAGCATCAGGAAGACGATGGACTTGGCGAACCAGCCCATGCTGATCCAGAGATCAATCAGCGACATCTGCATGGAGTGAAACCCCTCCTCTTGGTGTGAGACCCGGCGCGCCCGCGCGCGGGTACGCGGCTACCTGGAGATCGTGAAGTTGACGGGCTGCTGGACCCGCACCCGCACCGCGCGGCCCTGGATGCGGCCGGGACGGTAGCGGCAGCTATTCAGCACCGCATCCCTGGCCGGCGCCTCGAACAACTGCTGGCCGCCGTTGGAGATGATCCGCAGCGAGCCCCGCTCGGCCCGGCCCAGGGTGTCGATGACGAATTCGATCATGATGCGGCCTTCAATGCCGGCCTGACGCAGCACGTCCGGATAGCGCAGCGCGCAGGTGCCCTGGATGTTCTCAGGACGCTCCTCGACCACCGCTTCCATGTACGGCTGGTCGGTCACGACCGGGCCCGTGCCACCCTCGACGCCCCGCGCTACGCCGCCCTCGACGCCCACGCCGCTGAAGTCGGCCGCGTCGAAGTGCTGGTTGGTCTGCGGCGGCGGAATGTCCACCGGGATGTTGGTCGGAATCGACAGCGTCTGGAAGCCCTTGGGGGGCGGATCCACCGTCGCCACGCGTTCCGGCGGCGGCGGCTCTTCCTTCTTCTCTTCCTGCTTGGTCTGCACCGTCACCGCCACGGCCTGGACGTGCTCGCGCACCGCGTTGCCCGCATTCAACGTGGCATAGACCGCCGCGGTGATGAGGACAACATGCACGATCAGCGACACCGTGCTGTTGGCCATGGTCGATTTCAGGTTGACCTTGCGATTCGACTCGATCAGGTTCTCGAACACGTCTCCGGCCTCCGGATTGGTTCGTCCTGCTGCGGAGATAATAACCCCCGCTTCTAACTCCGGAATAACCCCAACATTACGATTCGATGACAGCCGAGGCGGCCCCGGCCGGCAGGCCCGGCTCGGCCACCTGGCGCGGCAGCGTGACCGTGAAGGTGGTCCCGCGCTGGGGCCGGCTGGTGACGGCGATGGAGCCGCCGTGGGCCTCGGCGATCCACTTTGAAATAGCCAGGCCGAGGCCGATGCCGGGACGCTCGCCGGTGCGCGACCGGGCCGGATCGGCGCGCCAGAAGCGGTCGAAGACCCGGGCGACGTCGCCGGGCGCGATCCCGATGCCGGTATCGCGCACCGAAATAGTCGCGGCCTGGGGCGTGCCGGTCAGCGTCATCCACACCTTGCCGCCGGCGGGCGTGTACTTCACGGCGTTGGTGACCAGGTTCATCACCAGCTGGCGGATGCGGCCCCCGTCGGCGTCCACCACGACCGGCCCCCCGGGCAGCTCGAGGGTCACGTCGACGCCGGCTTCTTCGCCGAGGATTTGCGCCGTCTCGAAGGTCTCGGCGAGCAGGTCGCCCAGGTTCACCGGCTCGCGGTGCAGCTCCATCCGTCCCTCGTCCACGCGCGCCAGCGTCAGCAGGGCGTCCACCAGCTCGGTCATGTGGCGCACGCCGACCAGCGTTTCCTCGAGCGGGAGGAGCGCTTCGGGGCTGGTCTTGGGATCGGTGAGGGTGCGCTCCACGCCGGCGCGCATCACCATCAGCGGCGTCTTGAGCTCGTGGCTCGCGTCGGCGACGAAGCGGCGCATCGCGTCGAAGCTGGTCTCGAGCCGCGCCAGGAGCGCGTTGAGGGCCTTGGAGAGCCGGGCCAGCTCCTCGGCCTGGAGGGCGCCGGCGAGGAGGCGGCGATGCAGCGACCGGCCGTCGGTGATGGCCTCCAGCTCGTCGATCATCTGGCTCACCGGCCGGAGTGCGCGGGAGCTCAGGATGTAGCCCAGCAGGGCGGCGCACAGCAGGATGAGCGGCAGCACCAGGAGGATGGACGTACCGAGCCGCTCGAACGACGCGCCCGCCTCGATGGCCGGCTCCCCCACCGCCACCGCCAGGATCGAAGGCGTCCGGGCGGGCGCTCGCTGGGCGACGAACTCGTAGTCGGTGCGGTCCAGCGTGATGGCGAAGCGCTGCTGGTCGAGGCGGCTACTCGCGACGCGGTTGCGCAGCAGGTCGGTGCCGGCCACCGTCAGCCGCTGCACTTCGGGCGACCCATAGACACCGGAGCCGGTAGTGTCGAGCACCAGCACCAAGCCGGGAATGAGACTCAGCTGGTCGATCACGTCGATGCGCAGCTGCCGGATGCGGGGCGCGAAGGAGAGGTCCACCAGCGGGCCGTGGCCGTCGATGGCGCGCTGCGCCAGCACCCCGCTCACCCGGCCGGCGAGGGCCGCGAGCCGCTCCTCCTGGGCCAGGACCGCGGCGCGCCGCTGGAGCACGGTGATGGTCAGACCGAAGGCGAGGACGGCCGCCGCGAGGGCGACCGTGTACCAGACCGTCAGGGTTCCGCGCAGCGACCGCACTACGGCCTCAGCACGTACCCGACGCCGCGGATCGTATGGATGAGCTTCGGCTCCTTGCCCTGATCGATCTTCTTGCGCAGCCGGTTGATCACCACGTCCACGATGTTGGTGCCGGGGTCGAAGTGGTAGTCCCAGACGTACTCGGTGATCAGCGTCCGGCTCATCACGCGGCCGGCGTGGCCCGCGAGATAGACCAGGACGTCGTACTCCTTCGGCGTCAACTCGATGGCGCGGCTGCCCCGGTTGACGGTGCGGCTGCCGGTGTCGATCCGCAGGTCGGCGTCCTGGAGCACCGGGGGCGTGAGCGCCTTGGGGCGCCGGCCGATGGCCTCCACACGCGCCAGCAGCTCGGCCATGGCGAACGGCTTGGTGACGTAGTCGTCGGCACCCATGCGCAGCGCGTCCACCTTGAACTCGACGGCGTCCTGCGCGGTCAGCACCAGCACCGGCGTCGCGTTGCCGCGGTCGCGCATGGTGCGCAGCACCTCGAGCCCCGAGAGGCCCGGGAGCCGGAGGTCGAGGACGATCAGGTCCCAGGGCCCCACCGAGGCCTTCTCCAGACCCGCCTTGCCGTCGGCCTCGAGCTCCACGGTGTAACGCGCTTCGGCGAGGCCGCGCGCCACATACTGGCCCACCGTGCGGTCGTCCTCGACGACGAGGATCCTCACGGCTCCAGGGTATTCTGCGTGATCGGCAGAAAGACGGTGAAGGTCGAGCCGGAGCCCATCGTCGAGTCCACCTCGATCCGGCCGCGGTGCTCCGCGACGATGGTGTAGCAGATCGAGAGGCCCAGGCCGGTGCCGCGGCCCTGCAGCTTGGTGGTGTAGAAGGGCTCGAAGATCTTCTGGAGGTCGGCTTTGGGGATGCCGCTGCCGCTGTCGGAGAAGGCGATGCAGACTTCATCGTCGCGCGCGGCGTTCAGCCCGGTGGTGACGCGCAGCGTCCCGCGGGCATCCATGGCGTCGGCGGCATTGAGCATCAGCGACATGAAGACCTGGATCAACTGGTCCTTGGAGGCCAGCACCGGCGGCAGGTCGGCGCCCAGCTGGCGGTCCAGGACCAGCGCCTTGAAGCGGTCGTGGTGCTTGAGCAGGAGCAGCGTCTCCTCCACGACTTCGTTGACGTCCTGGCTCCGCTTGGCGCTGCCGCGCGGCCGCGAGAGGTCGAGGAGATTGTTGACGATGCGCTTGCAGCGCTCGACCTCCGAGTCCATGATCGTGAGGTACTCGTCGACGGCGGCGCGCACTTCCGGCCCCAGGTCCTCGGCGCGGCCCGATACCGCGTCCACGCAGGCACCGATGGTGGCGAGCGGGTTGTTGATCTCGTGCATGATCCCGGCGGCCAGCTGCCCGACGGCGGCGAGCTTCTCGGACTGCGCGATCTGGCCCTGCACGTCCTTCCACTCGGTGATGTCTTCACCGATCGTGATGAGATGCGAGATCTCCTCGTTGTCCTGGCGCATCGGGATCTTGGTGATGCGGTACTGGCGCCCGTCTTCGCCGATCGACTCGTAGACCTGGAGCCGGCCCGAGGCGAACACCTCGTCGAACTCCCGGCGCAGCAGGTCGCGTGGCTGCCGGTGCAGGACGTCGAAGATCGGGCGGCCCAGGGCCAGCTCGCGCGGCACACCCTGGGTGCCGGTTTCGCGCTTGCGGTTCCAGGCCTGCACCAGGTAGTGCCGGTCGATGACGTAGAGTCCGACGGGGAGGGAGTCGATCACCTTGGTGGTGAAGCGCCGCTGCTCCTCGATCTCGCGGGCGCGCCGCGCGACTTCGAAGGCGAGATCCTTCGACAGTTCCTTGGAGGCGAGCAGCGGCGAGAGCACGTTGGCGATCACCGCCAGGACGTCGCGCGCCATCGACTCGCGCCCATCCCGGGGCACGCCGATCTCAATGAGGCCGAGTCGCTCGCCCTCGTGGTTGATGGGCACGCGCATGTCCAGCTGGTCCCACGAGTCGTCGGCGTGGTCGGCGGTGCCGGTGCGGATCGCCTCCGCCATCTTCTCGGCGTGCTCGGGGGTCGGCGCATCGGCGGGCTCGGCGAAGGCCAGGTAGGTCCGGCCGTCCTCCTGCCGGACCCACAGCCGGCACAGCGAGGCCGAGAGGCCGCGGCGCAGCAGGCCGGTCACCCGGTCCATCGCGGATTCCGAGAAGACGCCGGCCGACAGGGCCTCGGTGAGGTCGGAGAGCAGCTGGAGGGCGGGATGCGACCGCGCCCCAATGGGGCGTGGCCGCTGGGGACCGGGGGTTTCCTGGGCCATGGGTGCGAAGCTAGGCTCGGGACGGCGGGCGGGCTAGTGGGGCCGTGAGAAGGTGGGAGCGTGGGAACGTGGGAGCGTGGGAGCATGGGAACGCGGGAGCGGGGGAGCGCGTGACGGCAATGGACGGGCGAATGAACCGCAGAGAATTCCTCGGACTCAGCGCCGGCATCCCCTCGGCGCTGGCGCAGCGGGGCGGGCGCCGCGCGGCGGCCGGTCCCGACGCGCGGTGGCGTTTCGCCCTGGACGGCCAGAGCCGCTGGACCCTGGCCCGCGCCGGCGCCGTGGCGATCCAGGGTGCGGAGATCGCGATCGAGGTGGCCGGCGCCCCGCCGTTCACGCTGGGCGCGCTCGACGACCTGCATCACATCCGGTCCGGCTCGCGGCGCACCGGCGAGGCCGCCTGGACCGTGGTGGGGCGCCAGCATGGTCTCGAGATCACCGCGACCTTCGAGGACGACGTGCGTCCGCAGGTCGTGGTGGGGGTGCGCGGACTCGAGGATGCGCGCGACCTGGTCGCGGTGCACTTCACCAACGGCGTCTCGACGTCGCAGCGCCGCGCCTGGATCAACGGGTACCAGTCGTGGAGCGGCTGCCGGATGGTGGACCTGAACGCCGGGACCGACGCGACGGGATTCTGGCAGCTGGCCCTGCTCGGAACGCCGGGCCTGGCAATGGCTTTCGGCGAGGACGACGGATCGTCGGGCGAGTTCCGCCTCACCGGCCGCGGCCTGGATGCGCTCGGGCGCTTCACGCACCGGGCCGTCAGCGCCGATCACCCCCCCGCGGTGTGTTCGCTCGCCATCCTGCCGGCCGAGGATCCCTTCGCCGCGCTGGCGGCCGACGCCGCCACGCGGGTCGGCCCGCTCCGGAGCGGACCCGTCCCCGCGGGCTGGTGCTCCTGGTACGAGCTGTACGCCCGCGTCACCGAGGAGGACGTGCTCGCCAGTCTCGACGTCGCGCGGCATCAGTTCGATCCGCGCTTCTTCCGGACCATCCAGATCGACGACGGCTTTCAGCGCGCCGCCGGCGACTGGGAGACCAACGAGAAGTTCCCGCATGGGCATCGCTGGCTCACCGACCGCATTCACGACGCGGGGTTCGAGGCGGGACTCTGGATGGCGCCGTTCGCGGTCACCATGCCCTCCGGCATTCCCGCGGTGCATCCCGAGTGGCTGCTCCTGGGCGACGACGGCCGGCCGCTGCCCCTCGACGTCCAGCCGCAGTGGGGCGGACAGGCCTACGGGCTCGACGCCTCGCAACGCGACGTGCAGGACTGGCTGCGCGAGCTGGCCCGCCACGCGGTGGGCGCGTGGGGCTACGACTATCTGAAGTTGGACTTCCTCTACTACGCGGCGCGCGGCGGGCGGCCGGAGCGGGGCGCGAGCGGGCACGAGGCGCTGCGCGCCGGATTGCGCGCGCTTCGCCAGGGTGCGGGCCGCGCCTTCGTGCTGGGGTGCGGTGCCCCGCTCCAGCACGCACTCGGACTGGTCGACGGGATGCGGATCGGCGGCGATGTGGACGCGAGCTGGGCCGGCGTCCAGCCAGGCGCGAGCGCCGCCCTGCTCAGAGCGCACCTGCACGAGCGGGCGTGGCGCAACGATCCCGACGCCCTCGTCGTGCGCGAGCCGCTGACCCTGAACGAGGCGCGCGCATGGGCCTCGGTGGTGGCGCTGAGCGGGCAGATGACGCTGGCCTCGGACCGGCTGGAGCGACTGGGGCTGGACCGCACCGAGCTGCTGCGGCGCGCGATGCCCGCCGCCCCGGTGCGCGGCCGCGCCCTCGATCTCGCGCCGGCCGGTCCGGCGTCGGCGCCCGCGCTCCTCGCCGGCGATGCGCTCGTGGCTCCGCTGCCCCGCTTCTGGCGTTTCCGCGCGGGCGACGACCTGGCGTGGGCCGATCCGTCGCTCGACGACGCCGCCTGGGAGACGATCGAAGTCGGCAAGCCGTGGGAAGAAGCCGGCCACCAGGGGCTGGACGGCTACGCCTGGTACCGCGCGAGCTTCATGGCCCCGCGTCGCGCCCCCGTCGGGGCGCTGTCGATCGCCCTCGGCAAGATCGACGACGTGGACGAGACCTTCCTCAACGGCGTGAGAGTCGGCGCGACGGGTTCGCCGCCGCCCGACTACCACGCGGAATGGCAGGCATTCCGGCGCTACCCCTTGGAGAAAGACGCGGTGCAGTGGGGCCAGAGCAACACCGTCGCCGTGCGCGTCTACGACGGGGGCGGCGCAGGCGGCATCTGGCGGCTCACGCGCGACGCGCCGCCCTCACTCATCCTCTGCCGGGCGCGGGAGGACTGGTGGACCCTCGGCATGGTGAACTGGACCGGCGAGCCGAAGCGGCTGAGCGCCGACCTCGCCGCCGCCGGCGCGGCGGGGCTGCTGGCGGCCTACGACGTCTGGGAGGGCACCCGCGCGGCCGACGTCGCCTCGCGCGTTGCGCTCACCGTGGCGCCGCACAGCGCCATGGTGCTCGGCCTTCGGCGGCCTCGGCGCGTCCCGTTCGTCCTCGGCAGCTCGCGCCACATCGTGCAGGGAGCCGTCGACATCGAGGAGGAAAGCTGGGACGCACGCCGGCGGACGCTGTCGGGCAGGTCGGTCCAGCTCGACGGCCGGCCCTACGCGCTGACGCTCGCGCTGCCGCCGGGGTTCCGGCCGCAGCGCTGCCTCGGGAGCGTCCCGAGCGCGATCGCCGAGACCACGCCACGGGCGGCGCGGCTCGAGTTCATCGGGACCAGGGACGACATCGTGTGGGAGGTGGAGTTCTGAAGTCCGAGGCGATACGCGAAGCGCTGCTGCCGCGCTACCGGCTCGAGGACCAGCTCGGCGAGGGCGGGATGGCGGTCGTCTTCCGGGCGCGCGACGCGGATGGGCGCGCCGTCGCCATCAAGGTCTTGCGCCCCGAGATCGCGCGGCTGCTCGGCATCGAGCGGTTCCTGCGCGAGACCGACATCCTGCGCCGCCTCTCGCACCCGCGGATCGTGCCGCTGCTCGACGCCGGCCAGGCCCGCGACCTGCCCTACCTGGTCATGCCGCTCTTCCCGGGCGACACGCTCCGCGACCTGATCGCCGGCGACGCCGCGCTGCCGCTGGAGACCTGCCTGGCGGTGGCCCGGGATGTGGGTGCCGCGCTCGACCACGCGCACGCCCAGGGCGTGATCCATCGCGACATCAAGCCGGAGAACATCCTGATGGATGGGGGTCGCGTGCTGGTGACCGACTTCGGTTTGGCGCGCGCCGTGGAGACGGCCGGCGGGAGCGCGTTCTCCTCGAGCGGCCTGGTCGTCGGGACGCCGGCGTACATGAGTCCCGAGCAGGCGGACCCGTCCCGACACGTGGACGCGCGGGCCGACGTCTACGCCCTGGGCTGCGTGCTCTACGAGATGCTGACCGGCGAGCCGCCCTTCACGGGCGCCTCGCCGCAGGTGGTCTTCGCGCGGCACACCGCCGACTGGCCGCAGGGCATTCGCGTCGTGCGGCCGGACGTGCCGGCGCACGTGGAAGAGGCGGTCTTCGCGGCGCTGGCGAAGGCGCCGGCGGCCCGGCCCTCGAGCGGGGCGAAGCTGCTCACCCTGCTCGAAGGTGCGGCCTGACGGTCACGTCACTGCACCTCGCAGCACCCCTGCGTGCACCTGAACCAGACGGTCTCGTCGTTGGCATCCCAACGCCACCGGGCTGTGGCTGCAATCTGCAATCCGAGGTGGGTTCGCTGGATGGCGCAGCTGTAACGCGTGCCGCTGCTCGACTCGATCTTCATCCACCAGCTGACGCCCCCGGTGGGGCAGCTGGCGGGTATCGTCGCGCCTGGGGGAATCGCGCAGAACGTGGTCTTGTCTCCAAGGCAGGTGGAGATCCTGTTCATCCCGGCGTCGAACTCGAGGCGACTCTGGTAGTGGGCCGTGAGATTGGCATAGGCGACCGGAACCCACGGGCCCTTGGTGTGGAAGTCCGCGGCGCTGTTGAGCGCACCGAGCTGATAGTGCGGCATCAGCGTGCCGATGACCGAGCTCGGCGTTAATGGGCCCCCACTCACCGAGACGGCCAGGCGTTGGACATCGTACCAGCCCTTCACCTCGACGGTACGCGGCAGGACCTGGGGAAGCGTGACGATTCCCGAAATCGCGTCATGCCGCGGGAACGTTGCCGAACTGACCTGCGGTGGGGGAGAGACAAACCCGGTCGGGCCGATATCGCACCAGCTGGGCACGCACTTGATGCTGATGGTCTGCACACTGTTGGTGGAATCCCAATCCCAGCGCGCGACCGGCGGGTAGTCATTGCCGGAATAGCTGGCGCCGGCCGATGACTGATGAACGACGAGCGCTGTCTCGCCCGGCCAGGACGGCCCGAAGAACTGATCGGGGCACTGGGTGCTCGCGCCGATGGGGACCATGCTGGCCTTCCACGAACCCTGTTCCCGCCACATGACCAGGCAGTTGAATTCCGGTTGGATCCCCAGGTTCGCATAGGTGCCGCCCCAGCTGTAGATCACCCCAGCGGTCAGGCCGACACGCTGTCCTTGCGGTGCCAGCGCCGAGTCCGCGGTCCACATCAGCTCGAGCGAGTCCAGCTTGGCGATGGCGAAGATCGCGTACCGGGTATCGTAGCTTCCGTCGGCCTTGATGAACTGCTGACAGTCATGGAACTCCGGAATGTCCGTGATCGGATCGACGAGAGGGAGCTGCTCGATCCGGCCGCCATGCGACGAGATGACGAATCCGTTGCCCGGGCACTCGGGAAGCCCCCCCTGGGCCTGCAACGCGGCCCCCGTTTGATCCCCCGGACAGGCTCCCGTCAGGATGGCCACGGTGAACACCGCCGCCATGGCGAAGGACGATCGAACCCTCCCGCGCTCGTACCAACCGCGCCGCAACGTTTGCTTTTTCACGACCACCTCCACCGGACGTTGGACTGCTCGTTGCCCGAATCACTGCATCTCGCAGCACCCCTGCGTACACCGGAACCAGACCGTCTCGTCCTGCGGGCGGTCCTTCGCAACCGGCGGGCCATCATGATCGCCTCCCTCGGTTGATGATGCTGCACAAGTCCCTAACGCACCCTGGTCAACTCCCGATCAATTCGCGAGCCGGCGCATTCGTTCCAGCAGGGGCTGCGCAAAGGAATCGGCGTTCGACCAAAGCGCCAGCACCGCCGTCGCCCACGTTCTCGCGACCGCCCGGTCACCCACGCGATCGGCCAGATCGGCGCGCAGAACCATGGCTCGCACCAGCGAACCGGCGCGTACCGGGTCGGCGAATGCATAGGGATCCGATGAGGACAGCGCCGAGAGCGTGGGGTCGAGCCAGGCCATGGCGGGGCGTGGGTCCCCGAGGGCCGCGAGCAGCTGCGCCTCGGGATACAGCGCGTCGAGCGTGAGATCAGCCGGCGGCACGAACCGCCGGGCTTCTCCGAGGTCCACGAACATGCGGCGAGCAGTGGCGGTGTCCCGCCGGACCAGGAACGCCACCTCGGCATCCAGAAAGAAATCCCCGATTCCCACCAGGCTCGCGAGTGTGCGGAACCGGTACTCGGGCCAGGCGAGCGTTGCCGCGCGCGCGAGCCAGTTTTTCCGCGCCTCGGATCGCAGCGGGGGAGTGAGCGCGTTCTGAATCGCGTAGTCGACCCGTTGCTCCAGCGCGCGGAGCGTGTCCACCGGCCCACCGAGCGCGGATACCACCAGCAGGGGATAGGCCGTGGCCGCGAGCGGAGCTGGAACGTCGAACTCCCGTACTACGGCGGGCTGCCGGGCGTAGGCGGCGGCCAGCTGCGGCCGTCCCACCAGGGCAGCAATGCTCGATAGCAGGAACGGTTCGGGCGCCGCTCCGGGTTGGTAGGCGCGCAGGACCGAATCGCCGAGAGCCCGCGCCGCCGCCAAACCGCGCGGATCGGATGGCGTGGACGTGCGGACCAGCATCCAGATCTCTGCGCCGGCAACGCGGACGCTGTCCTCACGGGTCGTCGCGAGGGCGCGCGCGCGACGCAGGGTATCCAGCGCCGACGGCTCGCCCAGCATGTCGAGCGAGACCGCAAGGGCTTCGAGTGCGTACGGGCTGCGCGGAAACGCGCTGACCCACGCGATCGCGATCTGCCGAAACCGCTCCCGCTGGTGACGGGTCGCGAGTGCGACTGTCTGCGGCATCGGACGCGGCCGCGCAAAGAGCACCTGTTGCGGGTACGGCACGAAGGCCAGCGTGTCGCCGTCCCACACCGGATACGCGGCGAACCGCATGGTATCCGGTGGCACCGCTCGGCCCTGGCGGGTCTGGCTGCCGCTGGTCTTCAGGAGCTTGCGAACGAAGGCGTAGGAACCACCGGCCAGCGACCGATGGATGGAGGGCAGGAGCTGGAAGGCGCGCTCATATGCGGTGATGCCTTCCTGGTAACTCGATCGGAACCGCCAACCGGACGCACTCGCGGGATCGGGCACGACCGCGCCGTCCCGGCTCACGCACCGACCCAACGAGAACCACGACGCGAAGTCGTGTGGTGCCTGACGGCTGAGCAGGCGCCATCGCGCGCAGGCGCGGTCCGTCTCACCGCGGCCGAGCGCGATCATCGCCTCCGACATCGCGCGGTCCCGCGCGGAAAGCGCGACGGGACTTGCCCCCGACCGCTCCGCGGCCGATTGCCAGGCGGCGGCCGGCAAGTCTCGCCAGGAGCGCACCACCGCCAGCCAGAGCAACGCCTGCCCGTACGTCGCGTCGTACGTGCTTGCGGTCGTGAACGCGGAATCGGCCGCGGCGAGATCCCAGCCTTGAATCGCCGCCTGGCCCTGGGCATATGCCTGGAGGGCCGGCAGCGAATGCGTACCAGCTTCCACATGGCTGCCGCCGCCGGGGACGTTGCCGCGGAAGAGCAACTGCTGGGCGAGGCCGTCGAGCACGACGTCCGCGCCGCTCAGGTCCGTTGGCACGCGCACCGTGCGCTCTTCCAGCAGTACGCCATTCCGGGAAGCGTCGTACAGACCCGCAACGACGCGCAGCGAGTCACCCAGCGTCGAGACTTGCGCCCGCACATACCGGCCCGCCCCAAGCTCGCGAGCGATCTGTAGCGCGTCGCGCGAGCGAAGCTGTCCGCCGGCACGCCGCGCCATCGCGTCCCGCACCTGGAACTGATCGACCACCGAGATACCACCCCAGCGCGCGAAGGCGTCGTGCAATAGTTGATCCTCGCTCGACGCGGTGGCGACGCTGGCATCGTGCTCGAGCGGGAGAATGGCGTAACGGGACGTGTCCGCCGCTGCATCGACACTCCCCGTCCACGAGGGAAAACCCCGCCACCAGAGCAGCCCGGCCAGCACCATCGCCGCCGCCGCGGCAACCGCCACCGCGCCCCGCCGCCGCCTCGGTCCCGGCACCGACGGTGCCATCTCGAGCGCCGCCACGAACCGCGTCGCTGTGACGTACCGGTCCGCCGGCACCTTGGCGAGCGCCGTCTCGATGACCCTCTGGAGCTCGAGCGATACCGTCGGCCGCACCACTTGGAGCGAGGGCGGCCGCTCTTGTATCTGGCGCGCCAGCACCGCCTGCGCGGTACGCCCCTTGAACGGCGGGTCGCCGGCCAGCATCTCGTAGAGCACGCAGCCCAGCGAGTACTCGTCGGACCGGCCGTCGATCTGGTCGGCGCCGCCGGCCTGCTCCGGGCTCATGTACTCGGGCGTGCCGATCGCCAGGCCCCGCTCGGTGAGCCGCGATCCGCCGATCTCGGAGAGGGCGCGCGCGATGCCGAAGTCGGCCACCATGGCGCGGCCGGAGGCCAGCAGGATGTTCTCGGGCTTGATGTCGCGGTGAACGATGCCCTGCGCGTGCGCGTAGGCCAGAGCGTCGGCGACCTCGCGGGCGATGCGGAGCGCGTCCTCGACCGGCAGCTGGGTCTCGCGCTCCAGCCGCTCGCGCAGCGTCTCGCCGGCGATCAGCGGCATGATGTAGTAGAGCAGCTCGCCGCTGCCGCCGGAATCGTAGAGCGGGACGATGTTGGGGTGCTGGAGCGCCGCGGCGACCCTGATCTCGCGCTCGAAACGCTCGCTGCCGACGAGGAGCGCATACTCCGGCGGCAGGACCTTGATGGCGACGGCACGCGAGAGCTTGCGATCCAACGCCCGGTAGACGGTGGCCATCCCGCCATGCCCCAGCTCCCCTTCGAGCTGATAGCGCTCGCCGAGAACGTCCTGCAGGGAAGCCAGAAGGTCCGGCACGTCCGCCGATCGTTAGGGAGCGCGCCAAGCATACCGGCGGGAACCCGGGCCGTCTAGGGACAACCCTAGGTCCCGACCGGTCTGCCCGCCTGACGAGCTCCCGGAACTCCCGGCCCCGCCGACGGCGTTCAACCCATGTGATGGCACCATTTGCGATTCCCGGGGACCGCCCCGATTATGCAGACCCATGCCCGATCCCAGGCGCCCGGCCGGCTCCCGAGAGGAATTCGAGGCGCTCCTCGCGCCGGTGCTCGACCGCGCCTACGCCACGGCCCGCCGCCTCACCCGCAACGACGCTGACGCCGAGGACCTGGTGCAGGACGCCGCGCTCTTCGCCTACCGCGGCTTCGGCACCTTCGAGCGCGGGACGAATTTCCGCGCCTGGTTCCTGCGCGTGCTGATGAACGCGTTTCTCTCGGCCCGCCGGAAGCATCACGTGGAAGACGGCGCCGTCTCGCTCGACGAGCTGCCCAACGCTTTCATCCAGCGCCAGGCCCACGAGCTGGTGAGGGCGGCCGGTGCGAGCGAGGGACTCCAGGCCGCCGACGTTGCCCGCACCGTGATGGGGCGCCTCGAGCGGAGCCAGGTGGAAGCGGCGATCGATGCGCTGCCGGAGGAGTTTCGCGTCGTCGCCGCGCTGTACCTGCTCCAGGATCAGCCGTACCAGGAGATCGCGAGCCTCCTCGGCATTCCCGTGGGCACGGTGCGCTCGCGCCTGCATCGCGCGCGTGCCTTGCTCCAGAAGAGCCTCTGGGAGATCGCCGTGGACCACGGCCTGGTGCCGGTCCGCACCGGGGGCGCGCCGTGAAGCCCCAGCTGAGTTGCGCCGAAACCCTCGGGCGCCTCGACGACTACCTCGACCGCGAGCTGTCGGCGCAGGAGCTGGCCGACGTGGAAACCCACCTCGAGGCGTGCTCCGGGTGCGCCGGTGAATTCGCGGTGGAACGGGACCTGCTGGACGCGATGCGCGCCAAGCTGGCGCAGATGCGGATTCCGGAAGACCTCAGGAAGCGGATCTGGGAGCGGCTGGCGCGGGAGTAGGCGGGGCGGCGGCGGGCGCGGCACGACGCTCGCGCCGGGGCGGCAGGCTGAGTGGCCGGCCGGACTGCTCCGGCGTGAAGGTCAGGCCGACGATGCGCCAGGTGCCCTGGTCGCGATATAGATGAAAGGCGTCGATCCCCCGCACCGTGGCGACCGAGTCCCGTGTCCGTCCCCAGCGCCCTTCATAGATCACCCAGGCATCGGCCACGTCGCCGTATCCCGTCACGTGGGCGTGCAGCATGCGCTCGCTGAAGACCGCCATGCGGCCCGGGCCATCCGGCGCCCGGCGCACGAATTCGTCCAGGCTCTGGATTTTGACCCGCGCCAAACGTTCGCCCGGCGGGATCCACTTCGTCGTGATGGTGGCACCGGGCCAGAACGCGGCGCGGAAGCCCCGCCAGTCGCGGGCGCTGAAGCGCTCGTAGTAGACGCGCAGCGCCGACTCGACCTCGGCGGTGAGGGAGGAATCCTGCTCGATACGCGCCAGCGAGTCGGCGACCGTCGGCGGACCCGGCGGACGCCCCGATTCGGCGTGCTCGAGCCGGCAGGCGGCGAGCGCGAGTAATCCGAGCGACGTCACCAGAGGGAGCCTCATGGGAACCCTAAGATAGACCGGCGGGTCCGGCGCGGTAGCTCCGCTCGCCCGCCCGCCGCTGCCCGCGTATATTCGCGACGCCGATCGCCCTGCCCCTCTCCGACCCACGCCCGCAGGTACAGATGCCCGCCTGGCTGCAACGCCATCGCGTCACCCTGCTGGTCGTGGCCGCGGGGGTGCTCTGGTTTCTGCCGGCGCTCTGGTGGGGCCTTCCCGACTTCACGCCCACGATGCGGGTCCGCGCCTGGGGCCCCGACGAGCTCGCCCCGACCGGCGCCCTGGAGGCCGTCCTCGCGGTCCTTAGCCGCAACACCCGGGCGCTGAGCCCCCAGTACCCGCTCGGCCAGTACCTCGTCCAGGCCTGCTTCGTCTGGCCCTACCGCATTTTCGTGATGGCGGCCGACAACCTCGGCCTGCCGGCCCAGAGCGAATCGCTTCGGGTCCTCACACTGCTGCATCGTCTTCCCAGCGTGCTCATGGCGGCGGGCACGGTGGCGGCGGTGCGGGCCGCCGCGGCCCGCATGGCGGACGATGCCCGCGCCGGCTGGATTGCCGCCGCCGCCGTGGCGACGGCCGGTCCGGTGATCTACTACGCGCGCACCAGCAACGTGGACGCGGGTGCGCTCTTCTGGACCGCCTTGGCCATGGTGCTCGCGGTGCAGGCGCTCCAGGGCGGCCTCACCGTCCGGCGGTCGCTCGCCCTCGGCCTGTGCGCTGCGGCCGGCACGGCGACCAAGGACCAGCAGTACGCCTTCTTCGCCGGGCTCGCCCTGGTCGTCCTCGCCTCCCACCTGGCGCAGCTGCGGCGTGGCGGCGCAACCCGCGGCTGGTGGCGGGCGCCGCTGGCCGGCCTGGCCGCCGCGGCCGCGCTCTACCTCGCCATGAGCGGGATCGTGCTCCTCCCCCGATGGTTCCTGGGGCACGTGCGCTACGTCCTGCACGGCAGCAACCGCCCGATCGCGCAGGAGTTTCGCGTGCTCGCCGGCTTCTACTACAGCAACCCGGCGACACTCGCCGGCTACGCGCGGGTTGCCGCGAACGTGGCCGCGCAGCTGCTCGCGGCGCTCGGCGCCCCGCTGATCGTGCTCGCCCTCGGCGGCGCCGTCCATGCCGCGCGGCACGAGCGCCGTCTGCTGGCGCTGCTCGCGTTGCCGCCGGTGTTCATCTTCCTGGGCGTCATCGCGCCGGTGCGGTTCGTTTTGCCGCGCTTCCTGCTGCCCGTGGACCTCGTGCTCTGTTGCTTCGCCGGGATCGGGCTGGCCGCCGGGTGGCGCGCATCCCCTCGCTGGCGCGCCGCCACGGGGCTGCTCGCGGCGGCCGGGATCGGGTGGACGACGCTGCGGGGCGTGGATCTCACGGTGCAGATGCTGCGCGACGCCAGGTACCAGGCGGGAGCGTGGCTTGCGCGCGCCGTGCAGCCCGGTGACACCGTCGCCTACTACGGCGCGACGCTGAAGCTGCCGGCGCTCCGCACCGATGCCGTGGTCACCCCGGGCCCCTGGCAGTACCTGGGCGCCGAGCCGGCGACGCGCACCCCGGCCTTCATCGTCTCGGTGCCGCAGCAGATCACCGAGCCGGTGCATGAGTGGGTCGTGCCCGATTCCACCTTCGGCCGCCTTCTCGACGGCTCCCTCGGCTACCGGCAGGTCCTGGCTATTCAGGCCAAGGCGCTGTTTCCGCGGCCGCTGCTGGTGTCGTCGTTCGTGAATCCGCCGGTGCGGGTGTTCGCCCGCAACGACGTGGCCGAGCGCCTGCGGGACCAGGTGCGCGTCGAGCTGCCCGACCCGCGCCCCGATCGTCGCTGAGCCGCGAGCGCGATAGCGCCGGAGGCACCGCAGGCGCATCTTTGCCCCCAACCCCCGAAGGAACCGGACCCATGCCGAGTCGCCGCCAGTTTCTCGGATCCGCCCTCCTCACCGCGCTCTTCACGCGCAGCGCGCACGCCGCGCCCGCACCCGGCACTGCCGCCCTGCCCCGCGGCCGCTGGCCCGATCCGGCGCCGCTCCAGGACGACGAGGCCTATTGGCGCGAATTGCGCCGCGAGTTCACGATCCCGCCCGACGAGGCCT
>JBGOSS010000042.1:0-34167 GCA_041476105.1 Gemmatimonadota bacterium | reverse complement strand
CAGATCTCGCGGGTCGAGCCCGCGCAGTCGCTGCGGGCCTCGGAGCGGGGCAGCGCGGGCGCGGCGGTCCTGCGGTGGCAGCGCTCGCTCATCGTCGCCGAAATCGCCTTCTCGTTCATCCTGCTGATCGGCAGCGGGCTGCTGCTGCGCAGCTTCGTGACGCTCATGGGCGTGGATCTCGGCTTCGTGCCGGACCGCATACTGGCGGCCGCCGTCACGCTGCCGAATGCGCGCTACGCCGATGGCGATGCCCGGCTGCGGTTCTTCGAGGCGCTCGAGGAGCGCCTGCGGACCATTCCCGGCATCACCGAGGTCGGCTATGCCAACCGGTTGCCGCTGCGCGGCGGGTGGAGCAGCGGCATCATCGTGGACGGCCCCGACGCCGACTCCACGAACAGCGTGTCTACCGACATGCAGGCGGTGAACCCGGGGTACTTCGCCGTTTTCGGCATGCCGTTGCTGCGGGGCCGCCTCTTCCAGGCGACGGATCGCAAGGGTGCGGTGCCGGTGGGGGTCGTCAATGCGGTGTTCGCGCGCCGCTTCTTCCCAGGCCAGGATCCCGTGGGGCGCCGGTTCCGCCGCGGCCGGCCCGCGCCGTGGATCACCATTGTGGGCGTCGTCGGCGACATCCGGCGCGCCGGCAAGACCGGCGAGCTCGTCCCCGAGGGCTACCTGCCCGCGGCACAGACGGACATCTACCCCGTGGTGCTCGGCGATCTGGCGGTGCGCACCGCGGGCGATCCCGAGGCCGCGCTGCCCCTGGTCCGCGATGCGGTGCGCGCGGTGGACCCGGACCAGCCCGTCGGCAACGCGCACTCGCTCAACGACGTGATCGCCGACGGCCTCGCGACGCGCCGGTTCGAGGCGGCGCTGCTGCTGGTGTTCGCCGGCGTCGCGCTGGCGCTGGCGGTGGTCGGGATCTACGGCGTGGTCTCCTACTCGGTCTCGCAGCGGACCCCGGAGTTCGGCATTCGCGTCGCGCTCGGCGCGGCCGGCGCCGACATCGTGCGCATGGTGCTGCGCCAGGCGGCCCTGCTGATCGCCATCGGCCTCGCCGTGGGCCTGGCGGGCGCCCTGCTGCTGTCGCGCTCCCTCAGCGCGCTGCTGTTCGAGATCCGGCCCACCGACCCGCCGACCTTCGCCGCCGTCGCGCTGCTCCTCACGACGGTCGCGCTCGCCGCCTGCTGGATCCCCGCTCGGCGCGCCGCGGGCGTGGACCCGATGACCGCGCTGCGGGCCGAGTAGGCGACGGCCGTCAGGGCCCTCGCCACGTCGTCACGAAATCCAGCGAGTGCCGGCCCGGATACGCGAACTCGAGGCCGTCCGCCTTCACCCACATGGTGCTGGTGGTGAAGAACTCCTCCTTCTTGGTCAGCAACCCGGTGGGCAGCAGGGCGATGGCGCGGCTTTCGGCCTGGGTCACGGGGTTGCGGATCGGGGCGAAGGCGACCTCGGTGGCGCCGGCGACCGCGAAGCTGCTCTTCTTGCCGGCGAACTTGAAGGCGATCTTCGCCGTCCGCACTTCGGTTCCCTCGGTGACCGTGGCCATGAAGATGCCCCACGGCCCGCCGAGTTTCCCGCTCGCGAACGCCTCTAGCGCGCTCCGCTTCTCCCCCTTGGCGCGCTCGTCCAGCCAGATCACCGCGCGCCCATGACGCTCGTGCAGCGCGCCGGGCCATGCGGCGGCGACCACGTACTTCAGCCCGTCGAGATCCACGCCGAGCACCCTGGCCTTGACGATGCGGGTCGCCGTGGAGGCTTCGCAGTGGCCGCGCGTCGGAGGCGCGTTGAAGGAGCAGGGGCAGCCGAAGTTGCAGTTGCAGGCGACGAGATGCTCGACCTTCGCGGTCCATTTCTGCGGCTTAGCCATGCATGCCTCCCATCGTGGGGCTCCCGTGGAACGCGCCGACCAGCATCGCCGCGCCGGCCGCGAGCAGCGCCAGGCCGACCAGGGGCGCCAGCCGCTGGCCGCCGGGCAGCACCTTCTCGGCGAAGATCACCAGGGCGATCGAGCCCATCCAGACCGGTTGCATCATACCCAGCGCGATGAGCGCCGCCATCAGTCCCCAGCAACACGCCACGCAGTAGAGCCCGTGGTGCGCGCCCAGGCGCAGGGCGCCCAGCGGCCCGTCGTGCCACGCGCCCATGAAGAAATGCATCGGCGAGCGGCAGTGGCCGAGGCACCGGGCCTTGAGCGGCGTCAGCTGCCAGGCCCCGCCCACCAGCAGGCCCGCGGCGGCCGCGAGGTGCCGCGCCTCGGCATCCACCGGCCCGAAACGGCCGGCCACCGCGACCAGGGCCCCCAGGGCGGCCCAGGCGGCGAGGTAGCCGCCGATGAAGACGGCGCTCGGCATCGGCCGGAAGCCGAGCGAGGCGCGCGACTGCGCGACGACCCGGAACAGCAGGATGCTGGGGACCAGCGATGGCAGCATCATCGCCGCCATCATCAGGGTCCAGATGACCACAAAGGCGGGCAGCGAAGGCGCGTGCACGCTCTGGTATGCCGACCGCGCGGTCCGGCGTCAAGGCGATACCGGTGACCGGGGTCACAAAGCGACCCTCGTCACACCGCCCGGCCGCCTTAACAGGCGATACTCCTGGCCGTCACATGAGTACAAGGACAGGGCGGCGACCGCCGTCCGCCCCAACTCTGGAGGAAGCGCGATGAAGCAGAACAAGCTGATCCACCTGGGTCTGATCGCCGCCGCGGCGGCCTTCACCGCCTGTAGCGACAATAGCGGCCCGGTGCAGATCGTCACCGACCAGCAGCTCAATGCCGACGTGGCCGCCGCGTCGGGCGACGCGATCGCCTCCGACGTCAGCGAGCTGATCACCAACGAGAGCTTCGCCGGGATGCCGGCGCCCCCGGTGTCCGACGTCGTCGGTTTCCCGCCCGGGGTCAACGTGGTGCGCACCCGCACCTGCTTCGATGCGCAGAACGTGGCGCAGGCGGCGTGCAACGCGACCACGACCGCGTCGGTCCTCCTCACCATGACGGTCGACGGCTCGTTCAGCCGCAGCAACACCGGCCCGCATGGCAGCGAGACCATGAGCATCGGCCTGCATCGGGCGCGGACGCTGACCATCAGCGGCCTGCTCGGGACCGAGACCTCCCGCACCCACGACGGCGTGGGCACCAGCGCCGACACCACGTCCTTCTCCGGCACCAACGACCAGACCACCCGCGCCCGGACCATGACCGAGGCGTCGCTGGACTCGGTGGTCGCCATCGTCTTCAACCTGCCGCATGCGACCAACCCCTGGCCGGTGTCGGGAAAGGTGGTGCGCAACGTGAGCGGCTCGGTCGTCGTCACCGGCGGGCCGAACCCCGGCACGCGCACCTTTACGCGCCGGGTCGAAGTGACGTTCCCGGCCGACGCCCAGGGCAATGTGACCATCACGATCAACACCAAGACCTGCACCCTGAACTTGGTCACGCACGCGGTCGTGAACTGCTCGACCTGAGCTGACCTGCTCGGCGCACCGAAGGCCCGGACTCGTTCCGGGCCTTCGTCGTCGCAATCCGCGCGGCACCGCGTTGGCGGGCCATGCGCCCTGCCGTTAGACTCCGTGGCCGATGGACGCCGCCATCGAAACCCGCGCGCTTCGCAAGGTGTATCCCGCGCCCCGGAAGCGCCGGGGCAACCGGGGCGTGCCGTCGTTTTCCCCCGGGATGCCGGCGATGGCCGAAGCGACGGGCATGACCACGGCCGACGGTGGCATCATCGCGCTCGACGCCCTCGACCTCGCCATTCCCGCGGGAGAGTTCTTCGGCCTGCTCGGCCCCAACGGCGCCGGCAAGACCACCACTATCGGCGTGCTCACCACGCGGGTCCTTCCCACCTCGGGGCAGGCCTTCGTGCACGGCCACGACGTGTTGCGGCACGCCGTGGTCGTGCGCCGGCGCATCGGCGTCGTTCCGCAGCGACCGAACCCCGACCGCGGCCTCACCGTTCTCGAGAACCTCACCTTCCATGCGGCGTACTTCGGCTTCTCGCGGAAGGACTCGGTCCGCCGGGCCGGGGAGATCCTGGGCCAGCTCGGCCTCGGCGATCGCGGCGGCGACAAGGTGGACCACCTCTCGGGCGGGCAGCAGCAGCGGCTGATGATCGCCCGCGCCCTGATCCATGAGCCGCAGGTCATCTTTCTCGACGAGCCGACCGTGGGCCTCGACCCGCAGGCGCGGCACGCGCTCTGGGACATCCTGCGCGGCCTGCATGCCGAGGGGCGCACCATCGTGATGACCACGCACTACATGGAAGAGGCCGACCGGCTCTGCGATCGCATCGCGATCGTGGACCGCGGCCGGCTGCTCGCCTGCGACGCGCCGGTGGAGCTGAAGAAACGGGCGCCGGGGGGCACCATGATCGAAATCGTCCTCGACGGCGATGCGGCACCGGCGCTCGATGCGGCGCGTGCGCTGCCCGGCATCCTCAAGGCCGAGGCCGAGGGCCGGATCCTGCGGGCCTACCACCCCCGCGGCGGCGAGTCGGTGGCGGCCCTGATCGGTGCGGTCCAGGGCGCGGGCCGGCAGGTGACCGACATCCACCTCGCCGCGCCGAGCCTCGAGACGCTCTTCGTCTCGCTCACCGGCAGGAAGCTCGACTGATGGCCGGCGGCCGGGTGCCCGGGGCGGGGAGCGGTCCCCGACGCGAGGTGCGGGTCACGACTGCGCGCGTCTTCTGGGCCCTGCTGATGCGCGACCTCACTGTCCTGCGGCGGGAGGTGGTCTTCTTCCTGCTGCGCACCGCCATGCAGCCGCTGATGTTCACCGTCGTGTTCGGCTTCCTCCTGCCGCGCATGGGCTTCGTCCAACGCGGCTACACCGCGGCGCTGCTGCCGGGGGTGCTCGCCGTGAGCCTGGCCCTGGCGGCGGTGCAGTCGGTCGCGCTGCCGATGGTCGCCGAATTCGGCTGGACCAAGGAGATCGAGGACCGGCTGCTTGCCCCGGTGGACAACCGCCTCGTGGCGCTGGAGAAAGTCCTGGTCGGGGCGGTGCAGGGCGTGATCGCCGCCCTCTTCGTCCTGCCGCTGGCCCGCCTCATCATGGGGCCCATCGAGGGGCTCTCGCTCGCGCACATCGGCATCGTGGTCGCGGTGACGGCCTTCGGCGCGACGGCCTTCTCGGTGCTGGGCCTCTTCCTCGGCACCGTGATCGAGGGCCCGCAGATCGGCCTGCTGTTCGGCCTGATCATCGCCCCGATGATCATGTTCGGCTGCGCCTACTATCCCTGGCGCGGCCTCGACGCGGTGCCCCTGATGCAGTACTGCGTGCTGATCAATCCGCTCACCTACATCGCCGAGGGGTTGCGGGCCGTCCTGGTGCCCGGCAAGCCGCACATGCCGCTCGGGATGGTGCTGGCGGGCTTGGTGGTCATCACGTTGGTGTTCTGGGTGCTGGGGCTGCGCACCTTCATGCGGAGGGCGGTGGGATGAGACGGCGTAGGAGCGGGGCGATCGTGCTCCTCCTGCTTACCGGGTGCCGGGTGCAGGTGCACACCCGCGACCTGCCCTCGCCCGAGTCGGCGCGGGTGGCCGCCGAGGCGCTGCTCGCCCACGGCGCGCAGGCTTGGAACCGCGGCGACCTCGACGGCTTCGTGTCGGACTACGCCGCCGATGCCACCTTCGTGACCGCCCGCGCGGTGGTGCACGGCCGGGACGCCATCCGGGAGCGCTATGCCCCCAGGTTCCGCCCCGGAGCGGTCCGGGACTCACTGCGCTTCGAGAATCTCGACGTGGACCTGATCTCCCGGGACGCCATCAACGCGATCGCGTACTACGTCCTCACCCGCGGTGACTCGGTGACGGCGCGCGGCCCGACGTCACTGGTGCTGCGGTGGATCGCGGGGCGCTGGCTCATCGTGCACGACCACAGCAGCTGAAGCCCCAAGGCGGCGCTCAGCGCCGCAGGCGCAGGCCCGCCGCGAGGCCCCACTGGAACACCTCTTCGCCCGGCCCCGCGTTCACGCCCAGTCGCACGTCGAGGCTCCGGCTCAGCGGCAGGGCCAGGTCGGCGAAGGCCGTCGTCTGCTTGGTGGTCTCGAAGAACGGCCCGTAGGTAAAGCCGGCGAAACCCTTCGCGAAGCCGACTCCGACCCTGAAGACACCGGCCATCGCGTGGGTTTCGGTCAGCGGCATCACCTCCATGCGGAAGTGTCCGTGGCTCCCGTCGCCGATGCGCAGGTAGATGTTAGGCCTGGTGGCCTCGCCGGGACTGGTGACCAGGCCGCCCCCGACACCGGCGCGGCGCCCTTCCCACGCCACCTGCATGCCTCCGAACGCACCGGTGGCGGAGGGGTACGAGCCGCTGGTGGCGCTGCGGCGCGTGCTCCCGCCGGCGAGGCTGACGTGAAGGTGACTGCGCGGGTCGAGCATCTCCACCTTGGCCCCGATGTCCTGGTACCGCGCGGCTTCGGCGCCGATGAGGTTCCCGGAGCAGTCGAAGGAGGCGTCTTCCCACGTCCCCGCGCCCGCCATGGCCGAAAAGGTCCAGCGCACGCTGCCGACCTCGTCGGTGACAGCGTGAGGCAGGGGGGCCGTCTGCCAAGCCAGCAGGATGATGAACGCCGAAAGGTGATGGGGACGCATGGCCGGCTCCGATGGAGGTTCCGGCCACGGTCGTACGATGGCGTCAAGCCGACGTCAAGAGAGGGCCGCCGGCTCAGTTCACGATCAGCGTCGCCCGCATCCCCGATCCGGCGGTGCCGTGGATGGTGCAGAAGTACTGGTAGGTCCCCGGCGCATTGAAGACCAGCGTCAGGCTGCCGGCCGGGTTGATCGTCGTGTTGAACGCCGTGGCGCCCGCCGGTACCGCGCTCGACGTGACGGTGTGCTGGAGGCCGTCCTTGTTCAACCAGGTGACGGCGGTCCCGGCCACCACGGTGCGCGTCGTCGGGTTGAACGCCGAGCCCTGCATGAACACCTCGTCCGCCGCCGGACCGCCGCCGGCGCTGGTCGAGCTCGAGCAGGCCGCTCCCACCGCGATCGCTCCCACGACGCTCTGTATCGTACGCCGCATTCGGACCCCCTGGTTGGCTGCGTGAGTGGACGTCCCTGCTGTACCCCTCTCTTGGAGCGTAGATTCAGCGGGGCGTTTCGGGAAGGGAGGGGGGCCATGACCGTGCTGGCCGAACCGGGGGGACCGCCGGAATGAGCGTCGGGGAGCACTATCGCAACTACGTCCTCGAGCAACTGGGCGGCCTGGCTGACGTCGCGTGGCGGCGCATGTTCGGCGGCGTCGGGCTCTATGCGGGCGGCGCTTTCTTCGCCGTCATGGACGACGACCAGCTCTACTTCAAGGTGGACGACGCCACCCGGCCGACCTACGAGGCTGCCGGGTCGAAGGCGTTCGCGCCCATCCCGGGCGGAAAGCCGATGACGGGCTACTACGAGGTGCCCTCCGGCGTGCTCGACGACCGCGACGAGCTGCTGCGCTGGGCGCAGCGGGCGGTCGCGGTCGCCCGGGCCCGGGGGGCCATGCCGAAGCGGGCGCGGCGCGCGGTATCGGCGGCGCGCCAGGTGACGCGCGGCGAGCGGGCGGGCGTGGCCCCGGCCGACATCCTGCGCCCCTTCCCGCCCCGGGTGCGTGCGCTCGCCAACCGCTTGCGCACCCTGGTCGGAAGGGCTGCCCCGTCGTTGCGCGAAGCGGCCTACCCCGGCTGGAAGGCGGTGGGATTCCGGCACGCCGAGGCCGGATACATCTGCGGCGTCTTCCCTGCCGCGGAATGCGTCCGACTCATCTTCGAGCACGGCGCCGCGCTGGACGACCCCGATGGCCTGCTCGAGGGCCGGGGCCGGGTGCGCCAGGTGCGCTACGTAACGGTGCGCCGGCCCGCCGACGTGAAGGTCCGCGCGCTCACGCGCCTGGTGCGCGCGGCGGTCGCCCACGGACAGTCGTGACGCGGGCGGCTCACCTGACTTTCAGGGAGGAACCATGGCCGAGTTGAAGACGATGCTCGACGAAGTGCTCGAGGCGTGGCGGGACGTGCGGGAGGGCATCATCGACGAGGTCAAGAACATTCCCGCCGACCGGATGGACTTCCGGCCGACGCCCGAGGTGCGGAGCGTGCGCGAGCAGGTGCAGCACATCCTCGAGGTCGCCATGATGGCGACCGGCGAGTTCACGCGGCCCGACACCAACCTGCACCGCGCGCCCTGGCCCAAACTGCTCGCGATGTACGCCGGGCCGGCCTGGAAGGCGAAGAGCAAGGTGCAACTGATCGCGCTGCTGAAGTCGCAGATGAAGGACGCGGAGAAGCGGTTCCGCGGCCAGGGCGAGCTGGCGCTCTGGCAGTATCACAAGCGCTTCGACGGCAAGTTCGGCACCAAGCTCGCGTGGGTGCATCACGCCATCGCGCAGGAATGGTATCATCGCGCCCAGCTGGCGCTCTACGCCCGGCTGATGGGACGGGTGCCGGCGCTGACCCAACGGATCCTGGGCTCGTGAGACGCCCGGGCGGTGCCGGCGATTCAGAAACTCAGCGTGACGCCGATGCCGATCCCGCCGCCGCGCGGCCGCGTCACCAGGGCGTGCGGCCCGGCCCGGTCCACCATGCCCCAGACGGGCGACGATGTGCCCAACCCGATGAGTGCCCCGACACCGGCGCCGAGGGCGCCCACGGTCGCGCCGACGAGCAGCGCGGTGCCACCGCGTCCGAAGTCCAGGCAGAACCACTCCTGCGGGTCGCAGGGCTTGTAGGAGGCCGCTCCGATGATCGCGCCGGCGACCGTGCCGATGGCGATGCCCGCCACGGCGCCCTGCCACACCTTGTGCGTCACACCGATGGGCATCTCGAGGCGGAGGGTGTCATTGAGTACCACCCTCCCGGTATCCGCCCGCTGCCCAATCGTGCCGAGAATCGCGACGGTGTCGCCGGCGATCCGGAGCAGCCGGCCCTCGCGAACGATCACGCGGCCGGGAAGCCTGACCAGCCGCACCGGCGATCCGGCTGCGGGCCGCATCCCCTGCGCCGTGGCCGGACGGGAAAGGGTCGCGCAGGCGAGGAGCGCGGCGGCTGCACTGAGGAGACGACGGCTCGGCGACATGGTGTGCTCCCGTTGAAGTCCGGGTCATCATCGTGCTGACCCGTCAGGTAGACGTCAAGCTGGGGGGTGGAGGGTAATGGCGGCCCGCAAGAAGCGCCGTACGAAGAAGAAACCCGACTCGCGCGGCTTGAAGGCTGCCGAGCTGGCCGAAGGACCGGTACCGGCTGAGGTCGGCGCCCTGGGCGAGGCCATCGTCGGGGACGGCGGCGTGGTACTGGGCACCTTCCGCGACCCGGTCGCGGGGGAGTGGCTGGTGCTCGCCGGGTTGCCGCTGGGCAAGGTCGAGCCGACACCGTATCAGCGCGACCTCTCTCCGGCGCACGTCAAGCGGCTGGCCCACGCGATCGAGCAGGTCGGGCGCTTCCTCGACCCGATCATCGCGGTGCGTGCCGATGGGGGCTACTGGACGCCCAACGGCCATCACCGTCTGGCGGCGATGAAGCGGCTGGGGGCGCGCGCGATCACCGCGCTGGTGGTGCCCGACGAGACGATCGCGCGCCGCATCCTGCTCCTCAACACCGAGAAGGCCCACGGGTTGCGCGAACGCTCACTCGAGGTCATCCGGCTCGCCGAGGCGCTGGCGAAACTCGACGACCGGCCGGAGCAGGAGTTCGAGATGGAGTTCGAGCAGCCCTCGCTTCTGACCCTCGGGCTCGTCTACGAGAAGAACGGCCGCTATGCCGGCGCGACCTATCACTCGGTGCTCAAGCGGGTGGAGCAGTTCTTCGACGTGAAACTGAGCAAGTCGCTCGTCACGCGCCGGACGCGGGCCAGGCGCCTGATCACGCTGGACGAGGCGGTCGGGAAGATCGTCGATGAGCTGAAGGAGCGCGGGTTCCAGAGCCCGTACCTCAGGCCCTTCGTGGTGGCCCGCATCAACCCGCTGCGCTTCCGGAAGGGGACGGCGGATTTCGACGAGACGATGGACGCCATGCTGGCGGCGGCGAAGAAGTTCGACGTGTCGAAGATCAAGCCCGGGCAAGTCTCGGCCGGCGGCGGGCCGGGCGAGTAGCCTACCGCACCTCGGCCAGGCGCTGGAGCAGCGGTCGCAGCACCTCGGCGGGGATGCTCGACCGTGCGGTGACGAAGACACTCCCGATGCTCGCGGTGCCGATGGACAGCGGATTGACCTCGGACGCCTGCGAGACGCTCACGTCGCTGGCGCGGGCGGCGCGGGCCGTGCCGGTTCCCGAGAGCATCTGCGTCAAGACGATGCGCTGGCCGCTGCGCACGATCTGCGCCACCCGCACCCGCGGCCGGCCTCCGACCGACGACGTCGCAATACTCTCGATGCGCAGCCCCTGGATCGCCGCGAGTGTGCCCCCGAGGATCGACCTCGCCTCGGCGCGGTCGACCGTCGTCCATCCTCCTGCCGCGAGCTCACTGTCGGGTGCGAGGGCGGCCGCCGTGACCATATGGACCGCCGCGGCAGCGGAGCGCCCAGCGCCGCGGGAGGGCTCGCGGGCGCTCGGTGGCAACGGCGCCGGCGCTGGCGTCGGTTCGGGAGCCCGAACCGGTCGCGCCGGTGCAGGGTCCGCTCCCCCAGTCGTCGCCACCGTCTCTGCGGTTCGCACTGGATCGGAGGGTGCGGGTGCGGGCGCGAGCTCCGGCGCGGGCGTGACTACCGCGGAGACAGCCACCGAAGTCGGCGGGGCCTCCAGGGCGTCGCCCCCTCGCCCCAGCTGCATCGCGCCGTAGCCGGCGAGTGCGACGCCCCCGATCACCGCGGCAATGGTCAGCCTCCGGGCGCGATGCGCTTGCCGCTTGGCGTGGACCGTGCGACGGGGCCCCGGGGTGGGCCGAGGCTGCGGTTTGGGTGACGCCGCGGCCCGGCCGGCCGGCGTCGGCGTCGGCTTCGGCACCGCCGCCACCGGTGGCGGGGCGGGAGCGGGTGTGGATGCCTGCGTGGTCTGAACCGGCGGTGTGGGCGGCACTCTGGCCGGTGGCGTCGGCGGGACCGCCGGCATGGCGCGAGACTGGCTGAGGCGCCGCATCATCTCGGCCGACTCTTCCGGCGTCGTGATCCAGACGAGGTCCCGGCTCGGCTCGCGCTTGGTGGGCGGTGGCACCGCCGGCGTGGACGGCGTCTGGTTCCGCCCCGGTGCGGGCGGATCCGGCTTGCGGCCGTCCCCGCCCGCGGCCGCGCTCATCGTGGGGCGGCCGTACCCGCGGCGCTCGGGCGGCATCCGCCTCGCTTCGGTTCGTCTCCCGACCGCCGCGGGCCGGAGGGGGACCGGCGTCGCGATGGACGTCACGTCCGCACGGCGCGCCGTGTCGCTGCTCCGCCGGCTGGTCCCGGTTCCGCGCCGCTCGGCGCCGCGGCGCGGAGCGGCGCGCCGATCCTCCATCATCTGCGATGCACCATTCACCACATTGCGCCGGTCGAGGCCGGCGCGGCGCTCGAATTGCCGGCGATCGCGCGCGCGCCGATCCTCGCCCGATCCATGGGTGCGCCGGACGTGGATGTTGCGTAGCCGCTTGGCGCAGCTGAGGCAGTCGGCAATGTGGCGAGCCGCGTCCTGGCGTCGCTCGGAGTCGGCGAACTCCGCCTCGTGCACCAGGTATGCCAGCACCTCCCGATACTCGAGGTGGCGCACCCGCGAGCGCCGCTCCAGCAGGCTGGCGAAGCCGGCCTGGAGCAGGCCGTACAGCGCCTTGCCGGCGTCGAACTCGCTCAGCCCCGAGATCTCGATGAGCGACGACACGTCGTGCGTGCCGTCGAGCAGCGGCAGGATCCGCTTCTGCTCCTCCGACAGATCGGCGGCGGCGAGGCCGAGGCTGCTCCCGCTGCGCCGGTAGACCAGGTCGAAGGAGGGGATCTTCTTCTGGATCAGGCCCCACTCGTCCACCCGGCGCGCTCCCTCGAGGAGCAGGCTCTCGGGATCGAGCGACAGGACGAGAAAGGGGTGAGACGGGCGACGGTTGGGCGTGAAGGAGAACTCGCCGCTTTTCCAGCTGAAGAGTTGATAGACGGCTTCCTCGACCTGGAGCCGGACGAGGCGCTCCATCTTCTCGCGCTCGATGTGCCCCGAATCCACGAGGATATGGCTGAGGGGACGCCCTCCCTCCGCCTGCTCGGCCGCCGCGATGGTCAACTGCTCCCGGGTGATCCGGCGGCTCTTGACGAGCAGCTCGCCGAAGCGCTCCCGGCGCGCGGCGACCTCCGCGAAGGCGATGCGTCCCGCCTCCAGGTAGATCTCTCCGCTCTGGTCCCCGTCGGAGACGGCGAGACAGCCGGTCTTCTGCCCCAGCGTGAGCAAGTGGAGAACGTCGGGCAGGCCGGCTTCTTCGATGGTACCGTGGATCGGCACGACGCGCATTCCTCGCCCTGATTGGTTCCAAGTCGGCGAGCGGCCCCAACTATAAAGTACGCGTTGGGGCCCGGAAGCCAAGGGTTTTTCAGCGCCCGGTCCGGCTCCTCAGCTCCTTCAGCGCGCCGGCGACGTAGCTCTTCACGACCTTCTTCCGCCACGATAGCTCGAAGTCGGTGTTGTCGAGGGGCCGCGCGTATTGCGTCGCCACCTCGGCCAGCTCCTGGATCGCGTCGTCGTGGAGCGACCCGCCGACCAGCCGCGACGCCTCGGGGACGATCACCGGCTGGCTGGCGACGGCGCCCAGCACCAGCCGCGCCTCCTCGACGACCACGCCGCCTTCGGCGAACCGCACCGCCACCGCGACACCCAGCACCGGGAAATCGAACGACCCCCGGCGCCGCAGCTTCCAGTAGGTGCTCCGGCGCCGGGGATCGGCCCGCGGCAGGTGTACCTGCGTGAGCATCTCGTCTCGCGTCTTGGTGAGGTAGGCCATGCCGTCGTTCCGGTAGAGCTGCTCGAGCGGGATGCGCCGCTCCCCCCCGAGCCCGCACAGCGTCACCTCGGCGCCCAGGGCGATCAGCGCGGGCGCCGTGTCGGTGCTCGAGACGGCCCAGCATTTCGGGCTGCTCGTCGCCACCCAGCAGATGCTGGTCCCGTCCGGCGCCTGGCAGGCGTGGCCGCCGGTGCCCCGCGGCGCCTTCATGCAGAAGTTGATCGCCTCCCGCCACTCGTAGTTCTGGTTGTAGTAGTTGCAGCGGGTGTCGAGGCAGAGGTTGCCGCCCAGCGTGCCCATGTTCCGCAGGTGCACCGTGGCGACCGACCCGGCGGCCCGGGCGAGCGCCGTGTAGTGGCGCTGCATCTTCTGGTGCTCGGCAATCTCGGTCAGTGTCACGCAGGCCCCCAGCGTCGGCTGCTCCGGGTGCGCGATCCGGCGGAGCTTCTCGATTCCCTGGATGCCGATCACGATCTCGGGTGTCTGCTGGCGCCGCTTCATGTTGGGCACCAGGTCGGTGCCGCCGGCGAGCAGGACCGCGCGCTCGTCGATCACCAGCGCCGCCACGGCGTCCTGCACGCTCTTCGCCGCGTGATACCGGAACTTCGACGCGCGCATCATGGCGACGGTGCGTGGTGGGCGGTGCGGGGTGCGACCGGGGCCGTCGCTTCGGTCGCCGTGGTGCCGGTGCGCCGCTTCTGGTTGATCGCCCGGCCGTCGCCGCCTTCCCAGGGCGGCGGCACGACCAGCGGCTCGGGCCACGGTACGTCGGGGAAGCGCTGCGGTCCCACTCGCGCCGGCCTCCCCTTCGCTTTCTCGCCGAGCGCCTTCAGCACCGCCTCGGGGGTGATCGGCACCTGGTCGATGCGCACGCCGACGGCGTCGAAGACGGCGTTGGCCACCGCGGGCATGATCGGCAGCAGCGGCCCCTGGCCGACCTCCTTGGCGCCGAAGGGTCCGTTGGGATCGGCGTCTTCGATGAAGGTGGTCTCGACTTCGGGCATCTCGAGCGAGGTGATCGACTTGTACTCGAGCATGCTGGGGATCTTGTGGACCAGGGCACCGGAGAGCTGGTGGGGCAGGCGGCGGAAGATCTGCTCTTCCATCAGCGCCTCGCCGAGTCCCATGTAGACGCCGCCCTCGACCTGGCCCCGGGCGAGCACCGGGTTCAGGATGCGGCCGATGTCGTGCCCGATCCAGACCTTCGGCACCGTGATCCATCCCGTGTCGGGATCGACGCGCACCTCGACCACCGCCGCGCTGTAGCTGTAGGCCGCGCTCGGCCCCACCCCCGCGCCCCGGTATCGGCCCGGCGACTTCGGCGGCGTGTAGCTGCCCGTGGTGCCGATGGTGCCCTGGGTGCCTTCGGCGAGCACCACCGCTTCGGCGAAATCCACACCGGCGTCCGGGTTTTCGACGTCGAAGACGCGTCGCTGCGCGAAGGCAATGCGCTCCTCCGGCACGCCGAGCTTCGCGCTCACCGCCGCCCGCAGCATCGTCTTGGCGCGCTCGGCGGCCTGGATCGCGGCGTTGCCCATCATGAGCGTCACCCGCGAGCTGTAGCTGCCGAGGTCCACCGGCGTGAGGTCGGTGTCGCCGGTGACGAGGCGCACGTCGCCGGCGCCGATCCCCAGCACCTCGGCGACGATCGCGGCGAGGACGTCGTCCGAGCCCTGGCCGATCTCGGTGGCGCCGCAGAAGGCGGTGACGCGTCCCGAGCGGTCGAGCTGGAGCTGGACGCCGCTGTGCGGCATCTCGTTCCAGTAGATCGGCAACCCGGCGCCGGTGAGGTAGGAGGAGCAGGCGAGGCCCAGCCCGCGCCCAAAGCCGAGCTGTCCGCGCCGCGCGCGCCAGTCGGAGCCGGCGACGACCGCCTCGATGCATTCCTTGAGGCCGATCGTGCCGATCCGCATCCAGTTGGCCGTGATCGAGTCGGCGGGCGCGATCTGCCGGAGCCGCAGCTCGGCCGGATCGATGCCCAGATCGGTGGCGATCTTGTCGAGCTGGACCTCCTGGGCGAAGCGGGGCTGCGGGGTCCCATGGCCGCGCTTGGGTCCGCAGGCGGGCTTGTTGGTGAAGGTCCGGCAGGCGCGGAACCGGTAGCGCGGCACGTGGTAGGTCACCGTCTGGAGCTGGCCGGTGTACAGCGTCGAGGCCGGTCCGTAGCTGCCGTAGGCTCCGCCGTCGAGCAGCGTCTCGAGATCCATGCCGACGATGGTGCCGTCCCGCTTCACCCCGGTCTTGAGACGCATCAGGACCGGGTGCCGCCCCCGGTGGCAATAGAACACCTCCTCGCGCGTCAGCGTGATCTTCACCGGGCGCCCAGTGAGGAGGGCGGCGCGGGCCACGACGATCTCGTGATTGAAGGGATCGCTCTTGCCCCCGAAGGCCCCGCCGTTGGGTGTCGCGATCACCCGGACGCGATGCGCCGGCATGTCCAGCGCCCGCGCCAGCTCGCGGTGGACGTAGTGCGGCGTCTGGGTGGACGACCAGAGGGTGAGCCGCCCGTCCTTGTCGAGGGCCGCGAGCGCGGCGTGCTGCTCGAGCGGGAGGTGGGTGTTGCCCTCGAAGAAGAAGAGGTCGTCGTAGACCTTGTGGGCTTCCCGCGCGAAGGCGGTCTCGACGTCGCCGAACTCGAAGTGCGCCAGCCGGTGGATGTTGCCGCCCTCGCCATACTCGTGGATGCGCGCCTCGCCGTTGCGGAGCGCCTCCTCGCTCGAGTGGATGGTGGCCAGCGGCTCGTAGACCACGTCGATCAGCCGCAGCGCCTCCGCCGCGGCCCACTCGCTGGTGGCCACCACGGCGGCCACCGGGTCGCCGACATGGCGTACCTTGTCGCGGCAGAGCGCATGCTCGTCCTGACTCACCGGCATGATGCCATAGGCGATCGGGAAATCCGCGCCGGTCAGCACCAGCTTCACGCCGGGCGCCGCTTCGGCCCTCGACGTCCCGATCGAGACGATGCGCGCATGGGGCACGGTGGACCGCAGCATCCGGGCGACCAGCATCCGCGGCAGCATGATGTCGTCGGCGAACAGCGTCTGGCCGGTGACCTTGGCGCGGCCGTCCACGCGGCGGCGCGCTCGGCCGATCACGGCGCCGGGCGGCTGGGTCTTGCCGCCGACGCTCATGCCGACACCGCCGGCGCCCGCATCTCGGCCGCCGCGGCCTCCACCGCCTCGAAGATCTGGAGGTAGCCGGTGCACCGGCAGAGGTTGCCGCTCAGCACCTCGGCGATTTCGGCGCGGCTGGGCGCGGGGTTGTGCTCGAGCAGGTGCCGGGCCGTCAGCACGATGCCCGGCGTGCAATAGCCGCACTGGGCGCCGCCGAGGTCGGCGATCTTCGCCTGGATGGGATGGAGATCGGGACCCGACGCCACGCCCTCGATTGTCAGGACGGCGGCGGCGTCGCACTGCACGCCAAGGACGAGGCAGGAGAGCACCGGCCGCCCGTTCAGAATCACGGCGCAGGCGCCGCATTCGCCCAGCTCGCAGCCGTGCTTCGTCCCCGTGAGCTGGAGATCCTCGCGCAGGACCTCGAGCAGCGTCTTGTAGCTCTCGAACACGACGTCACGGGTCTCGCCGTTCACCGTCAGGGTGACGCGGGCGGTGCCGTCGTCGCGCCGGCGGCTCTGGCGGTCGGCGCGCCGGCGGGCGGCCTGGCTGGGTGCCTGGTCGGCCGGGGGAGTGGGGTAATGGCTCACGGGTGGAGTCCTCGGACGAGGTAGTCGGCGAAGGCGTCGGCGACCGCGCGTGGCGCGAGCCGGCCGCCCGGACGGTACCAGCGGGTGGTCCAGTTGAGGGCGCCCAGGATGGCGCGCGTGGTGAGGGTCGGATCGCCCTTCCGGAACGCCCCGGACCGCATCCCGTCGGCCACGATGCGCCGCACCGCCCGCTCGTAGCGGTCACGCTTGGCCACGATCCGCTTCCGGAGGGGAGGGGGCAGGGCGTCGATCTCGGTGTGGGCGGCGGCGCCGTCGAGCTCGTCGAGCATGCAGACCAGGTGCGCGGCGATCACCCGCCGCAGCCGCACCGCTGGAGTCAGCCGGCGGCGCGCCAGGGCCGTGGTGGTCTCGAGCATCCGCCCGACCGAATGGTCCTGGCAGAAATAGAGGATGTCGGCCTTGTTCTTGAAGTAGTAGTACAGGTTGGCCGCGGAAAGGTCGGCCGCCGCCGCGATCTCGCGCATCCCGGTTTCCGCGAAGCCCCGCTCCCGGAAGACCCCGGCGGCGGCCCGCAGGATCGCCCCGCGCATGGCCAACGCGCGGCGCTCCCGGCGATCGGGATTCGAACCGCTGTTCGACTTTCGAACCATGGTTCGAATCTGTCACGGCGGGAGGTGCGCGTCAACCGGCTCTCCCGTCACGCCGCCGGGGGGAGGGGGCGGCCGGTCCCGCCCCGGGCTGCGGCCCCGGACCGTCGGTCCTCGGCCGCCCGGGCCCCGTCCCGGTGCCGTCCCGGGCCCGCTCATTGACTTTCCGGGCCCACCCCCCTACCATTCCTTCAACGCTGAGGTCGTTTTCGCAGTTTATTGCTGAGTGACTTGGTCATCAAGCACCGCTGCGGGAAGGTTCCGGGCGGTGCGTTTGTTGTTTTGCAGTACGGCGTCGGTCAACGTGATCGGCGTCCAACACGGGCGAGAGCCCACTTTTCAGGAGCAGTATCGTATGGCGCAGGGCAAGGTGAAGTGGTTCAACGACGCGAAGGGCTTCGGCTTCCTCCAGCAGGAAAGCGGCCCGGACGTCTTCGTGCACCACACGGCAATCTCGGCGGAGGGCTTCCGTTCGCTCGCCGAAGGTGACGTCGTGGAATTCGAGGTCAAGGAAGGCCCCAAGGGGCTCCAGGCCGCGAGCGTGCGCAAGATCGGCTGACGCACCGCGTCGGCTCCGCTTCACCGGACGCCGGTCCCTTTGGGGGCCGGCGTCCGCGTTTGGTGGCCCGGCTTGACGGCCGGGCGGGCGGATCTTGTCAGCTATTCGGCAGCGTATTACGTTTGCCCTCGCTGACGGTTGAACGACTTTGCAGACTGTGACGCATTCGAACGAATGGCACCGCTGCGGGGCGTCTCCCGGCGGTGTTTTTTGTTGGCGAGCGACGGCCATGGTGACCGTCGTGCAACGGCCGCGGGCCCATTATCCGGAGTTGTATCACATGGTGCAGGGCAAGGTGAAGTGGTTCAACGACGCGAAGGGCTTTGGTTTCGTCCAGCAGGACGGTGGCCCGGACGTGTTCGTGCATTACACGGCGATCGCGTCGGAGGGCTTCCGCTCTCTCGCCGAGGGTGACCGCGTGGAGTTCGAGGTCAAGCAGGGCCCCAAGGGCCTCCAGGCCGCGAACGTGCGCAAGATCACCTGAACCGAAGCGTCCATCCGCTTCACCGATGCCGGCCCCGCAACGGGCCGGCATCGTCGTTTCGCTCTCCCGCACCAACTGGCGCGATGGAACCGCAACCGGCATTGTTGAGGGCCCTCTCCCGGAGACGACACTGAGCCGTCCCCCGCGCGCGCCAGGAGGCTGGCATGAGCGAGCACGAGCAGCGCGACACCGACGCGCCCTTCGGTCCCGAGGAAGCCGACGCCATCCTGGCGCTGGTGCATGCGGGCAGTCCGTTGACGTGCCCGCGTTGCGCCGGGCGGCTGGTATCGGGGACGCCGACGCGCCGCAGCGCGAGCATGTTCACCGTCTTCAGCATCCGCTGCCCGACGTGCCGGCGTGCCGTTTTCGCCGGCGAGTATCTGAAGCCCCGGCCGTAGGCGCGCCGCGTGGGCCCGGTGCCGGGGGCCTGGCGGCGCGCCGCCGGGCGGTGCGATGAGGTGGTCATGAGCGATCCACAGACACCCCAGCGTCGCGCCAAGTCGCGGCGCCGCGAGGACAACGAGCGCGAGCGGCTGTTCACCATGTCGCTCGACATGCTCTGCGTCTGCGCCTTCGACGGCGTCTTCCGCCAGATCAACCCCGCCTTCGAGAGCGTCCTCGGCTACGGCGCCGCGGAGCTGACCAGCCGCCCCTTCGTCGAGTTCGTCCTCGAGGAGGACAAGGAGCGCAGCCGCGAGGCCTTCCGGCGCTGTGTCGCCGGCGGCTCCGTGGTGACCTTCGAGAACCGCTTCCGGCACGCCGACGGCTCCTCGCGCTGGCTGCAGTGGAACGCCTCGCCCGACCCCGAGGCGAAGGTCATCTACGCCACGGCGCGCGACATCACCGACCGACGGCGCGCCGACGCCGAGCTGGCGCGCCTCGCCTCGATCGTCGAGTCCTCCAACGACGCGATCATCGGGATGTCGCTGGGGGGTGTGATCGAGAGCTGGAATGCCGCCGCCGAGGAGATCTTCGGGTACCGCGCCACCGAGATGCAGGACAAGCCGATGAGCCTGCTCATCCCTCCGGGTCACGCCGACCACCTCAAGCAGCACCTCGACCAGATGCGCCGCGGCCAGAAGGTCACCCACTACGAGACCATCCGCCGCCGCCAGGACGGAGCGGTGATCAGCGTGTCGATCACCCTGAGCCCGGTCCGCGACGCCACCGGCGAGGTCATCGGCGCCTCCCTCACCGCGCGCGACATTACCGAACGCAAGCAGGCCGAGAAGGAGCGGCTCGAGCTGCTCCAGCAGCTCCAGCACGCGCTCTCGCGCTCCAAGCGGCTCACCGGCAGCCTGCACTACTGCGTCGAGTGCAAGAGAATTCGCAGCGAAACGGGCCGCTGGATCGACGTTGAGCGCTACATCGAGGACTACTCGGACGCGAGCCCGATACCGGGCCGCTGCCCCGACCACGCGCCGGCGGAGCCGGACGCCTGAGCCGCGCGGCCGGTCTCCTGGCGCTCGTCATCGGCGCCTGGGCCTCCCCGGCCGCGGCGCAGGAGCGCACCGGCGCCGGCGCGGCGGGCCGGCCCCCCTGGCGCTGGTTCGTGGAAGCGTCGGTGGGACTGGCGCGGCGGGAAGATCCGCCTTGGCTCGCCATCCACCGTGCCCTCGATAAGGGCGGGTGGGACACCTACTATCCCCAGGCGTGCTTCATCCTCTGCCCAGCGGCCTCCGATGCCGCACACGGCTGGCCCGCGGCGCCGACGGTCGCGCTACGCGTCCGGCTGCGGCGCCTCTGGCAACTCCGCCTCTTCGCGGCCGACGGACGGATGGGCACCTATCCCGGGTCCAACAACAGCACCCAGCTCGCCATCCGGCCGGCGGCGACCACCGTGGGTGTGCAGGGCGTCCTGGCGTGGCGCTACGTGTGGGTGGGCCTGGGTCCCAGCATCAACTTCGACCGGCTCGTGGAGTCGGCGGGCGCGACGCACCAGACCGCGAGAGCGAATCACGCCGGCGCGGCACTCAGTGCCGGCATGACCTTCCCGCAGAGCCAGCCCTGGTACTTCATGGCCGTCGTCGAGCGGCGCATCGCGGGCTCGGTGGATGCGCCCGCGATGCCTGTCGCCGGCGCGCCCGCGATCGCCGCGATGCGGGTGCCCGTCTCCTACACGCTGCTCGCGATCGGCATGGGCTGGCGACGGTAGGCTCGGCTGACAGCGAGCGGCCAGCCGCCCGCCCCCGATCGCCCTGAACGACCTGCCGGCCCGCCGTGAAGTATCCCGTGCGAGCGGTTAGATTCCGCCCCGCATGGCCGCTCCCGCCGATCTCTCCAAGCTGCGGATCAACCGCGACGCCCCGCCGCCGGGGGTGCGCCGGGCGCTGGTGCGCAACCTCGTCCTGCTCCTCCTCACCGCGGTGCTGGTGGCGGCGGCTGCCCTGGTGCTCCGGAGTCGGTCCGTTCCGACGGTGCAGGTTGTGACGGCGAGCGCGGGCAGCTCCGCTTCGTCCTCCGCGGGGGGCGCCACCAGCGTCACCGCGAACGGCTACGTCGTGGCCCGCACCAAGGCCTCGGTTTCGGCCAAGTCGGCGGGGCGGCTGGCGTACCTGGGCGTGAGCGAGGGCTCCTTCGTGCACCGGGGCGACGTCATCGCCAGGCTGGACAACGCCGACTACCAGGCGGCGGTGTCGCAAGCCGAAGCGAACGTCGCCTCCGCCGAGGCGACGCGCATCGAGGCGGCGGCCGATCGCGACCAGCTGGTGCGCGAGGCCAGCCGGCTGCGCGACGTCCGGGGGCAGAACCCCAACCTGGTGTCGCAGCAGGAGCTCGACGCGGCGTTGAGCCGTGCGGCGCAAGCCGAGGCGCGGGTGTCGGCGGCGGCGGCGCGCAAGGATGCGGCGGCGGCGGGGCTCCGGCTCGCCGAGGCGACCAACGAGAACACGGTGATCCGGGCGCCCTTCACGGGCACCGTGCTGCGCAAGGACGCCGAGGTGGGCGAAGTCGTGGCGCCGTCGGTCGGCGGCGGCCTCACCCGCGGCGCGGTGGTGACCATGGCCGACCTCACGACCCTCGAGGTTGAGGTGGACGTCAACGAGGCCTACATCGCCCGGATCCACGGCGGGCAGAAGGCCCGGATCACGCTGGACGCGTACCCCGACACGGCCTTCCGGGGCGCGGTGCGCCAGGTGGTGCCGACCGCCGACCGCCAGCGGGCCACGGTGCAGGTGAAGGTGAGCATCGCCGACCGCGATCCGCGCATCCTTCCGGAAATGGGCGCCAAGGTGGATTTTCTGGAGCCCGATACGGCGCGGCCGGCCGCCGGCGCGGCGCCGGCGCGGGCGGCGATCCGGATCAGCGCCGCGGCGGTGAAGACCGATGCCGGTGCCAGCGTCGTGTGGATCGTGCGCGATGGCCGCCTGGCGCGCCGCCCCGTCGTGACCGGACCGGTGAGCGGCGGGTTCCTGGAGATCCGCTCGGGCCTCGATGGCGGTGAGCAGCTGATGGTCGGCGGTGTCGACGCGCCGAAGGACGGGATGCGGGTGAAGGTGCAGCCCAGATAGATTGTTGAACTCTCAACGGGACTTCCCATGGCTCTGGTCGAAATCCGCGACGTCCACAAGTCCTTCCGCCGCGAGACGCAGGTCGTCGACGTCTACACCGGCCTGACGATCGACTTCGAGGAGGGCAGCTTTACCGCGCTGATGGGCCCGTCGGGGTCGGGCAAGTCGACGCTCCTGAACCTGGTCGCGGGCCTCGACAAGCCGACCAGCGGCAGCATTCGCGTGGCGGGTGCCGAGGTGAGCGCCATGACGCCCTCGCAGCTCGCTTCCTGGCGCTCGCGCACCATCGGCTTCGTCTTCCAGTCGTACAACCTGCTGCCGGTGCTCACGGCCGAGCAGAACGTCGAGCTGCCGCTCCTGCTCACGAATCTCAACCGGAAGGAGCGGGCCGAGCGGGTGGGCATCGCCCTCGGCGTCGTCGGCCTCCAGGACCGCGTGGATCACTACCCGCGCCAGCTCTCGGGCGGCCAGGAGCAGCGGGTCGCGATCGCGCGGGCCATCGTCGCCGACCCGACGCTGATCCTCCTCGACGAGCCGACCGGGCAGCTCGACGCGAAGTCGTCGGAGGAAGTGCTCATCCTGCTCCAGCGCCTCAACGACGAGTTCCACAAGACGATCATGATCGTGACGCACGATGCCAAGGCCGCCGACCGGGCCAAGACCGTGCTGCACCTCGAGAAAGGCGAGCTGCTCGAGAAGGAGGCGGTGCCCCGGTGAAGTTCCTGCCCCTGGTCCTGGCCAACCTGGCCCGACACAAGCTGCGCACCCTGCTGACGATCGCGAGCGTCGCCGTGGCGCTGTTCCTCTTCGCGTCGCTGCGCTCGGTGGTCACGACGCTCAGCGCCGGCGCCGAAGTGAGCAGCGCCTCGCGGATGATCGTCCAGAACGCGACGTCCTTCATCCAGCCGCTGCCCCAGAGCTACGCCACCCGGCTCGGCAGCGTGCCCCACGTGCGCGCGGTGACCTGGGCCAACTGGTTCGGCGGCAAGTACGGCGATGGCAAGCGGTTCTTCGCCCAGTTCGCGATCGAGCCCGAGTCGTACCTGCGCATGTATCCCGAGCTCCAGGTCGCCGAGGACCAGAAGCAGGCGTTCCTGCGCGAGCGCTCGGCGGTGCTCATCGGCGAAGGGCTGGTGCGGGCCTTCGGGTGGAAGATCGGCGACAACGTCACGTTGCAGGGGACGATCTTCCCGGGCGACTGGACCTTCACGATCCGGGGCATCTACCACCCGACGCTGAAGGAGTACGGCGACGACTCCTTCATGTTCCACTACGACTACCTGTACGAGAAGGTCCCGGATCGCGTGTCGCCGGGCTGGTTCATCCTGGCCATCGACGACCCCCAGGCCGCCCCGCAGGTGGCGAAGAGCATCGACGACGAGTTCCGCAATTCCCCTTCGCCGACCAAGACCGGCACCGAGAAGGCCTTCGCGGCGGGCTTCGCGGGGATGTGGGGCAACGTGAAGCTGTTGATGGGCACCATCGGCATGGCCGTGGTCTTCGCCATCCTGCTGGTGACCGCCAACGCGATGATGATGAACCAGCGCGAGCGCACCGCCGAGATCGCGGTGATGAAGACCGTCGGCTTCTCGGATCGGCGCGTCTTCGGGCTGGTCATCGTCGAGGCGGCGGTGATCTCGCTGACCGGCGCCGTGGTCGGCCTGGGCCTGGCGGCCCTGCTGCCCGTGGCCACAGGGTTCGGCGATGGCGGCTTTCTCCCCGGCTACCGCGTTACCCCGGGCACGGCACTGATCGGCGCGGCCGTCGCCATCCTCCTGACCGTCGCCAGCGGCATCTTCCCGGCCTGGCAGGCGGCGAAGCTGCCGGTGGTGCAGGCGCTGCGGAGAGTCGAGTGAAGATCCCGCTGATCTACAACATCCGCAGCGTGATGCAGCGCCCGGTCTCGACGGCGCTCACCGCCCTGGGTATCGGCCTGGTCGTGGCCGTGTTCGTGGCGATGCTGGCCCTGGCCAACGGCTTCGTGGCGGCGCTGGCCCGAACCGGATCGCGCGACAACGTCCTGATCCTGCGCCGCGGGGCCGACAGCGAGCTGTCGAGCGGGGTCCCGCGCGAGGCCATCAGCATCCTGAGCGCCCTGCCGCACGTGGCGAGCGGCGAGGACGGCCGGCCGATGCTCAGTGCCGAGAGCTACCTCATCATCAACATTCCGCGGGCCGGTGCCGACTCCATCGGCTGCGCCGGCGATACCTGCCAGGCGTCGGTCGCCAACGTCGTGGTGCGTGGCGTCAATGACCGCGCCTTCGAGGTCCGGAGCAACATCCGGATCACCGAGGGCCGCCGCTTCGCCTCGGGCCAGAGCGAGATCTGCGTCGGCGCCAAGCTGGTGGGCCGCTTCGCCAACGTGCGGGCCGGCGAGACCCTGCGTTTCGCCAACCGGGACTGGAAGGTGGTCTGCAACTTCACCGCCGGCGGCTCGAGCTTCGAGTCCGAGATCTGGGGCGAGAACGAGCAGTTCATGGGCGTCTTCCGGCGCGAGTCGTTCCAGTCGGTGACCTTCCGCCTGAAGGACCCCGCCTCGTTCGAGGACGCCAAGCGGGCCATCGAGGCCGACCAGCGCGTCCAGGTCGACGTGCACCGGGAGTCGGAGTTCTATGCCAACCAGTCCTCGCTGCTGGGCAATATCCTGCGCTTCCTGGCCATCATGATCACCAGCATCATGTCGGTGGGCGCGGTGTTCGGCGCGGTCAACACCATGTACGCTGCCGTCTCCTCGCGCACGCCGGAGATCGCCGTGCTGCTCACCCTGGGTTTCAAGCCCCGCAACGTGCTGATGAGCTTCCTGGCGGAATCGGCGGTGATCGCCTTCTTCGGCGGGCTGATCGGGTGCCTGCTGGCGCTGCCCATCAACGGCGTGGTGACGAGCACGACCAACTGGTCGAGCTTCAGCGAGATCGCGTTTGCCTTCCGCGTGACGCCGCAGCTCCTGATCGCGGGCGTCATCTTCGCGGTGGCCATGGGGATCGTCGGCGGGTTCTTCCCGGCCCGGCGGGCCTCGAAGATGCCGGTGGTGCAGGCGCTGCGCTGATCGGCTCAGAGTGATTGGCGCACCCCTGATTGCCGCGGGCTGAGAGCCCGCTCTCGGCGCCTTAGGCCGTGAACGGCCGGGTGATTGGGATGGTTGGCGCGGGTACGATATTCCCGGATTGGGCGGGCGCTTTCAGCGCCTGGTTCGCCGAGAGCGGGCTCTCAGCCCGCGGGACATGCGCCGAGCGCGGGCTCTCAGCCCACGGGACATGCGCCGGGAGCGGGCTCTCAGCCCACGGGACATGCGCCGAGCGCGGGCACTCAGCCCGCGGCCAGCAGCTCAGCCCGCAGCACGGTAACCGCCTGTCCTCCCAACTTCACGCGATCTCCCGCGACGTCGACCTTCACCGTGCCTCCCCGCGGCGACGCCTGATAGCCGATCATGCTGGTCTGTCCCAGCCGCTCGCCCCAGAACGGCGCCAGGACGCAATGCGCCGAGCCGGTCACCGGATCCTCCGGCACGCCGACCTGCGGCGCGAAGAAGCGCGACACGAAGTCGTAGTGCTCGTCGTTGGCCGCCTGCGCGGTGACGATCACGCCGCGAAAGGGCAGGCGCGCGAGCATCTGGAGGTCGGGCTTCAGCTCGCGCACCACCCGCTCGTGCTCCAGCTCCACCAGCAGGTCGAACCGGCTCGTGGCCGCCGACACGGGCTTCGCGCCGAGCGCGTCGCTGAGGCCCGGCGGGATGTCGGCCCACGTGGCGATGAGGGCGGGGAAGTCGAGGCGAATCCAGTCGCCGTCCTGCTCGGCCGTGAGCACGCCGCTCCGGGTCCGGAAGCGGATCGTCGCACCGGCCGGGATGCGTCCGGTTTCCCAGAGCAGGTGCGCGCTGGCGAGCGTCGCGTGCCCGCACAGGTCCACCTCCACGGCCGGCGTGAACCAGCGCAGCGCGACGTGATCGGGCCGCACCAGGAGGAAGGCGGTCTCGGCGTGATTCATCTCGCGCGCCACCAGCTGCATCCACGGCTTGTCGCGCTCGACGTCGAGCAGACACACCGCCGCGGGGTTGCCGGCGAAGGGCGTGGCGGTGAACGCATCGATGACGGTCATAGGCAGTGGCACGGGATTCGCCTTGGGCTCGGGGACGCCGTAGAATAGGCAGGAATGCCCCGCTTCGGCCACCGGAGGTTCCCATGCGTACACCCGTGATGATCGTTCTCCTGGCGTCGGTCGCGCTGGCGCCGCTCGCCGCGCAGCGCCGGCCGGCGTCGGCGACCGACTACTACCGGCTCACCACCGTCGCCGCGCCGGCGATGGCCCCCTCCGGCCGCCTGGTCGCCTTCACGGTGACGACGGTCGTCGAGGACAAGGACCGGCGCCACAGCGAGATCTGGGTCGCCGGTACCGACGGCGCGACCTCGCCCTACCGCCTCACCAGCCCCGGTACCGAGGCGTCGAACCCGGCCTGGTCGCCCGACGGCTCGCTGCTCGCCTTCACCAGCCGGCGCGAGGGGGGCCTGCCCGACGACTCGACGACCTGGTTCCTGCGGACCGGACCGGCCGGCGGCGAGGCGTACCAGATCCCCGGGGTCAACGGGTCGCCCCTCTGGTCGCCCGACGGGCAGTGGATCGCCTTTCTCTGGCGAGGTGCCCAGCCCGACAGCGTGCGCGGCGCCAAGCGCCGGGGCTGGGTCTCGGCCAACGCGATCACCCGCGGCCCTGACCCGCGGCGCTTTGACGGACGCGTTATCACCTATCTCCCCTTCAAGGCCGACGAACGAGGCTACCTCGCCGATCCGGCGAGCGTGATGCCGAATCACGTGTACGTCGTGCCGGCGGCGGGCGGCACGCCCCGGATGCTCACCACCGGCGAGCTGTCGCAGAGCGCCATCGCCTGGTCGCCCGACTCCCGCACCATCGCGTTCGTGCAGGACTCCACCGAGCCCGACCAGCTGCGCGAGGATGCGCACCCCGACCTCTGGACCGTGGAGGTCGCCAGCGGGCGCGTCACCCGCCTCACGTCGGCCGCCGGCTACGAGCGCAGCCCCGAGTTTGCGCCCGACGGCCACAGCATCGCCTTCGTCTGTTCGGCCGGGCGCAACCAGCCGACCGACGTCTGCGTCATGCCCGCCGAAGGCGGCGCGCCGCGGGTCCTCACCTCGACCTGGGATTACGATCCGTCCGACCTCGACTGGTCGCGCGACGGCCGCTTCGTCTCCTTCCAGGCGGAGTACCAGGGCAGCGTCCACCGCTTCCGCGTCGCGGCGCGCGGCGGCACCGTGGAGCAGGTGACGAGCGGGCTGCGGACGCTCGGAGCCTTCTCGGCCTCCGGCGACGGCCGGCTGATGGCATTCACCGGCAGCGACGTCGCGCACCCGCCCGAGATGTTCGTCGCGGCGACCGACGGCAGTGGCGAGCGCCGGCTCACCTCGTTCAACGACGCCTACGTCGCCGCGACCGCGCTGATTGCCGCCGATACGATCTGGTATCGCGGGCCCGGCGGCCTGCCGATCGAAGGGTTCCTGATGAAGCCCGCCGGGTACCAGCCGGGCCACCAATACCCCCTGCTGCTCTACATCCACGGCGGGCCGCACGGGCAGTACGGGCACATCTACTTCCATGAATTCCAGATGCTCGCGGGACAGGGGTACTGGGTGCTGTTCACCAATCCGCGGGGGTCGACGGGCTACGGGCACAGCTTTACCTATGCCACGCGTGGCCGCTGGGGGATGGAGGACTACGAGGACCTCATGCTGGGCGTGAACGAGGTCATCCGCAGGACCGGCCAAGTCGACACCACGCGGCTCGCCGTGGCCGGAGGGTCCTACGGCGGGTTCATGACCAACTGGATTCTCGGTCATACCAACCGGTTCCGGGTCGCGGAAACCGACCGCTCGATCATGAACTTCTTTTCCTGGTACGGCTCGTCGGATGCGCAGGGGCTGACCGACTGGGAGTTCTACGGGCCGCCGTGGGAGCAGGACTCGCTCTACCTGGCGCTCTCACCCATGCAGTACGCGCGGAACATCCGCACCCCGCTCCTCATCGTGCACAGCGAAGAGGACTACCGCGTGCCGATCACCGACGCCGAGCAGCTCTACCTCAACCTGCGCAAGCGGCGAGTGCCGGTGGAGTTCGTCCGCTACCCGCGCAGCTTCCACGGTCTGTCGCGGACCGGTCCGCCGTGGTTGCTGGTCGACCGGCTGGAGCGGATCCGGACCTGGTTCGCGCACTGGATGGAAGCCGAATCGAACGCGGCGTCTCGCTAGCGCGCCAACTCGGGCTTGACCGCCAGGATGATGGCGCCGGGGCCGTTGCCGCTCTGGCCGCCCAGGACCATGGTCTGGCCCAGGCGCAGGCTCACCCGCGTCTCCATCACCCGTTCGTGGCCGGCCACGAACCCGAACGCCAGCGTCACAATGCCGCTGTCCCCTTGGGCACTGACGGTTTCGACGTGCCCGATCAGTTCGTACGGTCCGCCCGCTCCCTCCAGGCGCAAAACCAAGGGCGCGCCGGCTCCGACATTGGTCATGCCCTGGGTCACCAGCTGGTAGCCGCGGAACCTGAACAGCTGCCGTAGCTGCTGCTCGATGGGCCTGATCGCCGAGTCGGGCGCGGCGTCGCCGTCGGCGCGGATCACCTGGAACGTCAGCCGCGCCGTGGCCGGCGGCCGGTCATGCTCGGCCAGCACCCGCGCAATCCGATCGAGGTTGTCCCGGGTTTCGCGCACGCTCAGCCCGCCGTGCATCATGCTGAGGCGGCCCGGCGCATCGGGCCGGTCGGTGTAGACGTACGGCTTGATCATCTGCTCGGCCTCTCCAGGATCGAGATAGCGCAGGTCGAAGGTGCGGGCTTCGAGCGACGGGCCGCGGCCGCACGCGACGAGCGACAGCGTGGAGGCCAGGAGGGGAAGGGTGAGCGCACGCATGGGCGGCTCCTCTAGAAGAACCAGACGACGGTGATCTTCGGATCAGCGGTGCGGAACACAGCCGCCGTGCGGCCGGTGCCGGCCGACACCTCAAGGACGGGCTCCGGCGTCGCGGCGACGGCGGCCGGCGGCTCGCGCCTGCCGACGCCCTGCCGCGCGCGCACCGCGACGACGAGCGCGACGGTGGCGGCGGCCGCGAGGCCCCAATAGAGAGGCCGGAGGCCGGGGGCCGGAACACGGGTGCGAGGCGCCGACTCCAGGGCGGCGTTGAGCCGGCGGTTCATCTCGAGCAGGTGCTGCGCCGCGCGGCGGCACTCAGCGCACTCCGCCAGGTGCAGCACCAGTGCCGACGTCCCCTCGCCGCGCAGCTCGGCGACCTCGGCCTCGAGCAGGAGCTCGCGCGCTTCGGGGCAGGTCATGGACGGTCCTCTCTCAGGGACGGCAGATCGGCGGGCATGCGCTCACGCAGGGTGCGCCGGGCGCGCATGAGATGGCCCCGCACCGTGGCCGCCTCCAGGTCGAGCATAGCCGCGATCTCCTCCGTGCCCAGATCCTGGAGATCCGCCAGGTCGAAGACCATCCGCTGCTGCGGCGGCAGCTCGTGGAGCAACACGCGCACCAAGCCGGCCAGCCGCTCGCCGTGCAGCTCCTCCAGGCGGCGGTGCTCCTCGTCGGATGGCCCCGCCGGCCGCCACCAGCGCAACAACGTCGCGGCCCGGCGGCGACGCTTGCGCCGTTGCGCTTCGGCCGCGTTGGCTGTCACGCGGTACAGCCACGAGGTGAACCGCGCGTCGCCCCGGAAGCCGCCGAGGCGGCCGGCCAGGGCCACAACCACCTCCTGCGTCACGTCGTCGGCGTCATCGGCGTCCCCGGTGTGGACCAACGCCCAGCGATAGACGCGCGGATAGCACCAGCGCGCCAGGGCGTCCACGGCCCCGGCCTCGCCGGAGCGGGCGAGCCGCAACACCGATTCGGGAGGATCGGCCGTCGACGGCGGCGGGGACGGCGATTCGGTCAACACGTCTCCAGCGTGAGCGCACACTGATTGGACGCCACGAGGGGACGAGTCGTGTAATCGGGGGTGAGTGCTAGTCGTACACGCAGTAGAACCGGACGTCCCGCAGCGGGAGTCCCGCCCGCAGCCACCAGGCCCGCTCCCATGCGGCGCGCGCCGTGGGGGCCGCGGACCCGGCGCCCAGCGCCGCGCGATAGTGCTCCAGCGCCTTCGCCGCCGCTCCGGGCGCTTCGGCGCTGTAGCGGGAGCTGTCGGCGTAGATGTCCCCGGCACCGCCCGCCAGCGCGACGATGTCGCGGTACGCCTCCGCCACATCGAAATGCACCTCGGCGGCGATCGGACTGTCGGGCACGCGCGCGAGGTAGTGCTCACCGTTGGCGATGACGCGCCGGAATCCTTCCTCGCCCCCCGCGCACAGGCCGGACATGTCGAAACCCGCGTTCATCACCGCGAGCAGGATCCGCTGTCCGAGCGGACTGTCGCGATCGAGGGCGCGCGCCTGCTCCAGCCAGTTGCGCTGGTACACCCACGACCCGCCCAGCTCCGACCAGACGAAGGCGGCGCCGATCTCCCGAAGCGGCGCCAGCCCGTCGCCTGCCTTGTCGTCGCAGCGCATGAAACCACACAGCGCTCGCTCGAGCGTGGCGTCGGCGACGTACAGCGCCGCCGCGCGGCGCGGTACGGGCAGCCCCGCCGAGGCGGCGACCCAGCGACGCAGCGGCCGGACCAGCGAATCGGGGAACGGCGTGCGGATGGTACGGGCGGTGTCGAGCGCGTGCAGCAGGTCCCGCAAGGGAACCCAGAGCGTCGAATCCAGGGCCGCCAGCTGCGCGGCGCTGTCGAGCGCGAAGGTGTCGGGCGGGGAGTAGACGCGCACCACCGGCGCGTCCACCGAGACCCTGGATGAGGGGAGGAAGGCGAAGGCGAACACCATCCGTCGCGCGCCCGTGGAATCGGGTCCGCCGGCGCCCGGGGTCTCGCGCAGGGCGGAGACGGCGGTGACGTCGCCTTTGTGGAAGCGGCCGCCGCCGCTCCAGTAGGCCGAGCCCCAGAAGTTCACCGGCGAGGTGAGAGCCGGGCCGTAGAGGTCGGCCAGCTGCGTCCGGATCGAATCGGCCATCGCCACGGCACCGGCCGAATCGGGGGGCACGACGCTCACCCACACCAGGCCGAGGACGCAGCCGCGCACCAGGTCGGGAACGGAATCGGGCAGGGCGAGGTCGGTCGGCGGTGGGGGATAGAAGAACGCCGTGCGCGTCAGCACGCGGGCGCCGATCTGGACGCGCCGTTGCACCGCCGCGCACCAGTCCCCCACATACCGGAGCACCGCCGAGGTGTCGGTCCCGCTGACGGCCTCCTCCGGATGCGCGTTCTTCCATTCCCCCAGTGTCACACCGGGGCGCAGTTGCCAGAGCTCGAGCCCCACGGCGCCGGCCACGCTTCCCGGCTGGACGCGCGGGGCGCTGGTGGTGTCGGAGATGGCGGTGCGCGCGGCTTCGCCCCTGCCGCACGCGGCAAGGCTGACCAGCAGAAGGGTGCGAGATGTGGGTCGTCGCATGGCGCGCCACAAAATGTAGCTTTGAGTCGTGGCACGCGCCGCTCTCCCGGACCGCTTCAGAGCCGAGCTCGACCGCGCCGGGATCCTCACCGGGCCCGCCCTGGTCCTGGTCGCCGTATCCGGCGGCCCCGACTCCCTCGCGCTCCTCGACCTCCTGGCCGGGCTCGCGCCCGCGCGCGCGCTGCGCCTTTGCGTCGTTCACGCCGACCACGGCATCCTGAAGGACAGCGGCCGGATCGCGGCTGGTGTCGCCCGCCTGGCGGGGGAGCGCTACGGCGTGGAGGCGATCGTCGAGCGCCTCGAGCTGGGCGCCGGCGCCGGTGAAACGCGCGCCCGCGCCGCGCGCTATCGCTTCTTCCGTCGGGTGCAGGCCGAGCGGGAAGCACGCTGGCTCGCGACAGCGCACCATGCCGACGACCAGATCGAGACCGTCCTGCTCCGCCTGCTGAAAGGCTCGGCGCCGGCCGGGCTCGCCGGGATGCCGGCGGTGGGTCCCGGGGGCCTGGTGCGTCCGCTGCTCCCGTTCCGGCACGACGAGCTGGTGGCCCAGGTGCGCTCGGCGGGGCTCGAGGCCTTCGACGATCCGGCCAACACCGACCCGCGCCACATGCGCTCGTGGGTCCGCACCACGCTGCTGCCGGTGCTCACGCAGCGGGTGGGGGACGCGGCCGCCGACAACCTGCTGCGCGTTGCCGGGCACGCGGCCGACGAGGTCGCGGCGTGGGACGCGGTTCTCGATGCGCTTCCCACGTTGGAAGTGCACGCGCGCCAGGGTGGTTTCGACGTTGCCCGCACCGCGCTGGACGGCTACGATTCGCTGTTGGCGGCGCGCCTGATCCGGGCCGCCGCGCACCGCTCGGGCCTGATGCTCGGGCCGGCCCAGGCGGCGCGGGTGGCGCGCTTCGCGGCGCGGGCCGACAGCGGCAAGACGCTCGACCTGGGCGAAGCGATGCTGGCGGAAATCGGGTTCGATCGGCTGCTCGTCTATCGTCGGCCCCCAAGCCCCGCCGCGCTCCTCCTGGCGGGCGAGGCCGGCGAGCAGTCCTTCGGCGACTTCCGGCTCACCTGGCGCACCGAGCCCGCTCCCGAGCGCCTGGATCGCGGCGGATGGACCACCTGGATTCAGCCGGGCACGCTCGAGGTGCAGCAGCCGGCCACGGGATCCCGGCTGGTGCCACTGCGCGGCACCGGCCATCGCGCCGTGTCGCGGCTGCTGATGGAAGAGCGGGTGCCGCGCGGCGACCGGGCCGCCTGGCCTCTGGTGCTCCGGGACGGCGAGCCGATCTGGATTCCCGGCGTCTGCCGCGCCAACGCGGCCATTCCCGTTCCCGGCACTAACGCGGTGAGGGTGGATGTTGCGGCCCGCTGATGTGGCGCACCTCATGGGAGGGCGGAAGGTCGCCCGCATCGTCTACCAGCCCGGGGAGATCACCCGGCGGGTAGAGGAGCTGGGCGGCGAGATCGGCCGCGCCTACCCCGACGGCGAGCTGCTGGTGCTGGGGCTCCTCAAGGGGAGCTTCATCTTCCTGGGCGACCTGGTGCGGGCGATCCCGCGGCCCCTTCAGGTGGACTTCCTGGTTGCCAGCTCCTACGGCACCGAGAAGGTGTCGAGCGGGAATGTCCGGCTGGTGTATGACCCCGAAACCCGTCTCGAGGGGAAACATATCCTGCTGGTCGAGGATATTATTGATAGCGGGCGGACCCTGAACCGCATGGTGGAGCTGCTGGGCGCGCGCCAGCCGAAGAGCCTGGAGATCTGCGCGCTCCTGGACAAGGGACTGGCCGGCGCGGTGCTGGCCAAGGCGACACGGTTCCTGGGCTTCAAGGCGCCGAACGAGTTCCTGGTCGGTTACGGGCTCGATCACGCCGAAGACTTCCGGCACTTGCCCTTCGTGGCGAGCCTGGCGGAATAACCTGGTAAGGAAAGCAATGGCCGATCGTTTGCCGCCTCCTCCGAAGTTCAGCTGGGCCCGCCTGTCGAAGACGGTGGCCTTCTGGATGATCGTCATCCTGGTGCCGGTGATCTTCTTCCAGCTCACGGCCAAGCGGGGCGCCGAGGCGCCCGAGGTGGCGTATTCGGACTTCGTCGCGTCGCTCGAGCGCGGCAACATCCGGTCGGTCGAGATCGAAGAGCTGCGCGACGTGCGCGGCGAATTCAAGTCGCCGGAGCGGATCGGCAACCGGGACGTGCTGCGCTTCAGCGTGCAGCTCCCCTTTGCGGCGACCGAGACCTTCGCCCAGCGCCTGCGCGACGCCGGCGTGCCGATGCGCGCCAAGAAGGCGCGCCCCGGTTTCGTGGGCGTCGTGGTGACGCTGCTGCCGTGGCTGGTCCTCATCGGGTTCTGGCTCTTCATGTTCCGGCAGGTGCAGGCCGGCAGCGGCCGCGCCTTCGCCTTCGGCAAGTCGAAGGCCAAGCTGCTGACCGGCGACACGCCCAAGATCACCTTCGCCGACGTGGCGGGGTGCGACGAGGCCAAGGTCGAGCTCGAGGAGATCATCGAGTTCCTGAAGGACCCGCAGAAGTTCACCCGGCTGGGCGGACGGCTGCCCAAGGGCGCGCTGCTCATCGGGCCGCCGGGGACCGGCAAGACGCTCCTCGCCAAGGCCGTCGCGGGTGAGGCCAACCGGCCCTTCTTCTCGATGTCGGGCTCCGACTTCGTGGAGATGTTCGTCGGCGTCGGCGCCTCGCGGGTGCGCGACCTCTTCGAGCAGGGCAAGGCCCACGCGCCCTGCATCATCTTCATCGACGAGATCGACGCCGTGGGCCGGCACCGTGGCGCCGGGCTCGGCGGGGGACACGACGAGCGGGAACAGACGCTCAATCAGCTCCTGGTCGAGATGGACGGCTTCGAAAGCAACGACGGGGTCATCCTCGTCGCGGCCACGAACCGTCCCGACGTGCTCGACCCTGCGCTCCTCCGCCCGGGCCGGTTCGACCGGCAAATCGTGGTGGACGCACCCGATGT
>JBGOSS010000041.1:0-35372 GCA_041476105.1 Gemmatimonadota bacterium | reverse complement strand
CACGTGACCGTAGCCAAGGCGCTGGTCCTTGCCGGTGCTGTCGGTGTAGGAGACCAGCCGCCCGCCGCCATCGGTGATGAAATAGTGGAGCTGGGTGTAACCGGACCCGTCGCGGTCGTAGACGACCAGCGGATCGTTGGTGCCCGGGCCGTACACGATGCGGGACGGGTAGGCGGCGCCCACCACATCCGCGTTGTCGCCATCGAACAACATGGTCGCGCCCTGGCACGCCCGCACCCGCCGCCCCACCGCATCATAGCGGCAATCGTCCACAAAGACGGTGTCCTGGATCGCCGTGTAGTAGGTCGTGTCGACGCCGCCGTCATCGATGTCCACCACCACGCCTTGGCTCGCCGACACCGCCCGGAAGCTGGTCATGCGCCCGAAGGAATCGTACCACATGCGGCGAAACAAGGTGCCGGTGTACGCCGGGTCCTCCGCGGTGCGCTCTCCCGCGTTGGAATAGCCATAGTAGAGCCGGGCCGTCGGCGTGCCGCCGGCGTGATCCCAGACGGTGTCCGCAAGCACCCGGTTGTGGCCGCTGGCGACGTAGTAGGACTTGCCCGAGGTACTCCCGCCCACCGAGTAGAACTCGTTGAGCATGTTGCCGGAAAGGTCGTACGTGTAGTCCCGCTGGCGCGCGTTGTGTCGCCGCATCTTCATCTGGCCGTACGCGTCGTAAGCAAACGAATCCGCATCGAGCACGGGGTAGTTGCCCACGCTCTCCCACATGCTGAGCGGCCTGCCGGCCCGGTCGTAGCTCGGGTAGCGCCGGTCGGCCTGAGCACTGTCGTAGGCCGGACAATAAGACGGTCCGTTCACGCAGGTGTGCGTGGAGTAGACACGCCGCAGCCGCCCACCGAGGTCGTAGAACCAGCGCACCGTCGCCCCGTTCGGCGCAAGGAGCTGCTGCCGGCGGCCCAGCGCGTCCCAGGTGTACACCGCCGTGTCGGTCGCGGGACTCGAGTTGGGGTAATCGATGATGATCCGGTTCAGTTGATCGAGCGTGTACTGGTAGTCCACCTGCATCACGTCCGAGCCGTTGGTGAACGAATGGTTCCAGGTGCGGCGGTCGGCGCGATCGTAGCGGAACTGGTGCGTAGCGGCCGAGTTATAGAACGACAGCACCTGGGAGTCCTGCCGAACGGTGCCCTCGCGGTAGTAGCTGCGCACGATGGTCCCATTCCGGTTCGTGGCCGTCAGCATCCGCCCAGCGATGTCGTAGGTCATGGTGACCGTGTCGCCGCGCGCGGTGTCGCCCGGCATCCGCGGGCGATACCGAGTCTGGGTCAACCGGCCGGCCGCGTCATAGTAGCGGCGAATCGTGTCGTTCGTGATCCGGGTGCGCACCGAGTCCATGAGGCCGCTGGGGCCGAGGAATCGGCGTTCGGCCACCCCGTAGTCGTTGACCTCGGCGGTGTCGCGACCCGCCGCGTCAACCTTCCAGCTCCGGGTCACACCCCGCCGATCGGTCATGCTGATGCGATTGAAGTCGGCGTCGTAGGCCGTCGAGGCGAGGCGATCCGGTCCGGCCGGATCCACCTGCACCACGGAGTCCACGACCCCGTTAGGGCGGGGGAAGAAGAGCGTCGTGTCCCCCGTCGGGCTCACCTGCCGGGTCAGCTGCGTAAACGAGTTGTAGGTGTACCGGGTCACGGCGGTGTCGGCTGAACGCGCCGAGTCGAGGTTGCCGAGCGTGTTGTAGAAGAAGCGCGTCGTCTGGTTTTGATTCGGCGCGCTGGTCCCCCAGCTGACGGTGTCGGTGTAGGTGGGCACCTGAAGCTCGATCACGGAATCCACGAGCCCTCGCAGCGCGCTGGTCCGGATGTAGACGAACTGGGTCTGGTGGCCGTTTGGCGCCGTGGCAATGCTCGGGCCCAGGGTGTCGTACTGCATCCGCGAGACAACACCTTCCGGGTCGATGACGCTATCGGGCGCCCAGGGGTTGAGCGCCGCGTGGTAGGTGTAGCGGGTGGTAGCAGTCTGGAAGCCACCGGTGCCGTGGCCCTCGTGGGTGCTGTCCGACTGCGTGAGCAAGTTGCCGAGCGCATCGTAGGTCATGCCCCAGATCTGGCCGCTTGGGCCTACCATCCGGGTCGGCAGTGCGGGCACGGCTCCGTCGTCCCGCGTAAGGGTTGTCACCGCGCCCACCGGGTCCTGAATCCGAGTCGGGGCACCCCAGCGATCCACTCGAAACTGCGCGACGTCCGCGACATCGGTGCGCGGGCCGTCCACCTGGGTGTAGGCGATCGTCGTGTCGTTTGCGGTGAGCGTCCCCCCGACGACGCCAATGGCCAGCCCCTGTTCGTCCCACCACTGGAGGGCGGTGCGCGCGCTGTCCGGTGGCGCGAGCGGGATAGCGCTACGTGTCACGTGCAGGTTGTTGGCGTAGACATAGGCCGTGCCAAACCCCAGCCGATTCACGCGGCGCGTCAAGCGCCGGCTGCCGTCGTACTGGAACGAGATGCCGACGTTGTCGGGATCCAGGAGCGCCGTGAGGTTGCCGCCGCTCACGGTCGCGCGCAGGCGCCGGGAGCCGGGATCAACAATCGAGTCGAGGGTCCCGCTGGTGTAGGCCAGCGTGTAGGTCGTCCCTCCGGCGCCCGCCGGCGGAACGGTGACGCTCGTCAGGCGGACCGGCGAGCCGCTCCAGGTAAAGGTCGTCGTGGCCCCGCTGCGCGCGATGGTCTGGGTGTGCCTGCCGTTGACGTCGAAGATGACCTGCACGCCGTGGCGCAGGAGCCGGGTGTAGTAGCCGGGTTGCACATGGAAGGGCGGGGTGTAGGTCAGCGTGTCGCGGTAGCCCCCCGCGGCGCGCACCCAGCGCGAGGACGCGACCGAGTCGTAGACCGCGGCCGAGCCGTCGCCGCCCAGCCACAGGATGCGATTGCTACTCTGGCCCAGCACCAGCTGCTCCACGCCGGCCAGCCACCAGCCCCCTCCGAACTCGCTACCGCTGCGGTTCACCACGAGCAGCTCGCCCGAGACGGTGCTCGAATAGCTCGATCCGGTGTACTGATTGCGGACCTCGACGGTGAACGGATAGATGCCCGACGCGTCACCCGAGGCATCGTAGGCCAGCGCGATCTGCACCGGCGGAGTGCTGCCAAAGCCGTTGTAGGTGGCCGAAGCCCGCGCGACACCGCTGACACGCAACTCGGCGAAGACGGTGTTCGGGGTCTGGATACTCGCTCCCTGCCAGGCCACGACCGCGACCAGCGGCCGCGGCGCTGCCATGGCCGAGCTGTAGAACAGCGTGAGCGAACGGTCCCGGCCCATCGTGCGATAGGCGGGCATGCCGTGGGCGACGAAGAGGTCGCCGCAGGAGAGGCCGGCTTCCTGGCCCGCGCCCAGCGTGAGGCAGAGCCCACGGTCGAGGTTCTGACCGTTCTGATTGCGAAGCCCCACCACCGGTGCGCCTGGGCCGGTGCGCGTAATGGTGAAAGTCTGCGTGGTGCAGTTGCTGGAATTGTCGCAGATGTGGGCTTCGAGGGTGTTGGGTCCGATACTCAGCGCCACTGAGGAGGTGCTGGATGTGGCGTGGGCCACGCAGTCGTCGCCGGTCCCTGTGTACGTGAACGAAGAGGTCTGGTCCACGGTGTTGACCTTGATCCAGCGGCTCGACGAATTGAGAGAGTTGTTGTCGCACCAGTACACCTCGATGTACGGGTACTGGACGCTGACATCCCCCAGTGGAGCGTTCAGCCAGATGATCGGGGCCTGGGTGTCCGAGCCCCCGCCACAGCCGATGCAGTTCGGCTGAACACCGCCACCCGGCCTGCCGCCGGCCGGTGGTGGGCTCGGAGGCCGCTGCTGAGCTGCACCCGGCGAGGCAAGCAACGACAGGAAGGCAACGAGCGTGATCGTGGCGAGCAGGAAACGGCGCATATGACGCTCCACCGAACGGGGATCGGCTGAACGGGAACGCCGTTCCGTATAGCAGAGGTCGTGCCAACAGACTGGTTTTCGGCAACTCCTTACAGGGCAATGGATTCACTCGAAGCACCCCGATCGGTGGCGCCGTTTGCACATGTGCGCGCACATGGGCGCACATGTGCAAACTCACCGTGACCTCCTTCCGGTTGCCCCTCGGGGGTATCGCCATTCAGTCGTCAGGCCCTCATGTTATCTGCTTACCTGCCGAGGGAGTTTCTTCGAAATGGTCAACAGCAGTGTCCGGCTCCGCCATGCGCTGCGAACCGCCTGGACTGTCGCGCTGGTCGCCGTTGCCGCGTGCGGATCGTCCTCCGCTCGCCCCAGGGCGGCGCGCCCATGTAGCTCGCCGCGCCTCGAAGTGACGAACAACGCCTCCACGTCGGTGGAGGTCTACTGGGTGGACGCCTTGAGGCGACAGTACCTCGGAACGGCGAACCCCGGTGTCAGCAGCTACACCGTCGAGCGCACCGAGGGCGAGGTGAGGTACGAAGATCGCACCGGCCGGCCCATCGCCAACCGGGTCGGCGTCAACCTGTCGTCTCGTCTGGTCTGCATGTAACGGCCTTGCTGAAGTGCTTGAACGCCAGCGCCGAAGCGATTGTGCAGGAACGCTTTACGCGCTATCATTCATGTCAATGCTACGCATCCTGGCAATCGCACCAGACTCGCTCAGCTCCGAGCTTGGCCTCGGCCCGGGCGATGAGCTGCTGGCCATCAACGGCCGCGAGCTGGTGGATTTTCTCGACTGGGAGTTCCTCGCCGCTGATGAGGCCTTTCTCCTCTCGGTGCGCACCGCGGGCGGCGAGGATATCGAGTTCGACATCGAGCGGCCCGAAGACCTGCCCCTCGGCGTCTCGCTGGAGCCGCCGAAGATCCGCCGCTGCGCCAACCGCTGCGACTTCTGCTTCGTGGACGGCAACCCGACTGGCTCGCGCAAGACCCTCTTCATCCGCGACGACGACTACCGGTTGAGCTTCCGGCACGGCAACTTCGCCACCCTCTCGAACCTGAAGGACAAGGACGTCCGGCGGATCCTCGAGTACCGCCTCTCGCCCCTCTACGTCTCGGTCCACGCCACCGACGCCGACGTGCGCCGGCAGCTGCTGCGCAATCCCAGGGCCCCCGCGATCCTCGAGCAGCTCGCGATGTTCGCCGCGGGCGGGATCCAGTTTCACGCCCAGATCGTGTTGGTCCCCGGCGTCAACGACGGCGCCGTCCTCGAGCGCTCGTTGCGCGACCTCTACGCCATGGGCCAGGCCATCCTCACCGTCTCGGTCGTGCCCGTGGCCCTCACCACCTTCTCCAAGCACCAGCTGGTGCGCGGCCCGACGTCCGACGAGGCGCGCGCGGCGGTGCGGGTGGTCGAGAGATGGGCTGAAACAGCGAGAAGGGAGAGAGGGGAGACAGGGGAGACGGGGGAGACGGGGGAGACGGGGGAGATGGGGGAGGCATGGGTGTATGGATCGGACGAGCTTTACATGCTCGCCGATCTGCCGTTCCCGCCGGCCGAAGCGTATGACGGCTTCCCGCAGGTCGAGAACGGCGTGGGATCGGTGCGCTACCTCGAGGGTCTGCTCGAGTCCGAAAAGATGATGCTGCCCGACCTTTCGGGGCGGCGGGTCCTGGTGTGCACCGGCACGGCGATGGGCCGGCTGATGCCGCGCCTTCTCCCCGCGCTGGAGTCGGCCACCGGCGGGACCTTCGAGCTGGCGGTGCTGGAGAACTCGTACTACGGCCCGGCGGTGACCTGCGCGGGCCTCCTCCCCGGCGACGCCTTCCGTGGCGCGCTCCAGGGCCGCACCGACTGCGATCTCGCGCTGCTTCCCGCCGAGAGCGTGAATGAAGATGGCATCTTCGTCGACGACGTGTCGCTGGCGTCGGTGGAGGCCACGGCGCCGATGCCCGTGATGCTCTCCTACCACTTCACCGATGCGCTCGCGGGCGCCGGAGTCTCATGAGCGCGCCCAAGGCATCCACCATCGTCATCATCGGCCGGCCCAACGTCGGCAAGTCCACGCTCTTCAACCGCATCGTGGGCGGGAAGGCGGCGATCGTGGACGACCGCCCCGGCTCGACCCGCGACCGCCACTTCGGCAAGACGGAGTGGAACGGCCGCGGCTTCTGGCTGGTCGACACCGGCGGGCTCCTCCCCTCGAGTCACGAGGCGATGGACTCCGCGATCCGCCTCCAGGTCGAGCTGGCCGTGGACGCCGCCGACCTGGTGCTGCTCCTGGTGGACGTCGAGGCCGGCCCCACCCCCGGCGACCAGGAGATCGTCGAGTACGTGCGCCGCTCCGCGAAGCCGGTGCTGCTGGCCGTCAACAAGGCCGACAACCTGGCGAAGGACCGCCGCTACCTCGACTTTTTCGAGCTGGGGATGGGCGACCCGACCCCCATTTCCGCCGGGACGGGGAAGGGGGTCGGCGATCTGCTCGACCTCCTCGTGGCCGCGCTGCCGCCCGCGCCCGCGCCGCCCGAAGAGGACGAGATCCAGGTCGCCATCATCGGCCGGCCCAACGTCGGGAAGTCGAGCCTTGTGAACCGCCTCCTCGGCGAGGACCGGATGGTGGTCTCGCCGGTGCCGGGGACGACGCGCGACGCCATCGACACGCCGATGAGCCACAACGAGCGGATCCTGAACTTCGTGGACACCGCCGGCCTGCGGAAGCGCGGCAAGATCGACGAAGCGGTGGAGTTCTACGCGCTGCTGCGGACCCAGCGCGCCATCGAGCGGGCCGACGTCTGCGTGCTGGTGATCGACGCCGCGAGCGGCCTGCACACCATGGACATCAAGATCGCCGGCGACGCCTGGGAGCGGGGCGCCGGGCTGATCGTCGCCGTCAACAAGTGGGACCTGGTCGAGAAGGACCACAAGACCGCCGAAGAGGGCTACAAGGAAGCCGTCAAACGGGCGCCGTTCCTCGAGGACGTGCCGTTCATCTACCTCTCGGCGCTGACCGGACAGCGCGCCGCCAAGGTCCTCGACGCGGTGGTCGAGGCCGCCGACGCCCGGCACGCGCGGGTCCAGACCGCCAGGGTGAACGACGCCATCCGCGAGCTCGTGGACCGGCTACAACCGCCGCAGGCGAGTGGCGCCGAGGTCAAGCTGCTGTACGGCTCGCAGGTGGGAACCGCGCCACCTACCTTCGCTATCGTGAGCAGCCGTCCCGACAAGATCCCCGAGAGCTACCGGCGCTACCTGGTCAACGGCCTTCGCGAGCGCTTCGGCTTCAAGGGCTCGCCCATTCGCCTGCGCTTCACCGCGCGCAAGCGGGAGCGGGCCCGCTGATGTCGCCGCTGGCGCGCGTCCTCTGGTGCCTCGGGGCGTACCTGGCCGGGTCGATCCCGACCTCCTACGTCGTCGCCCGGGCGGTGACGGGGACCGACCTGCGCGCCTTCGGATCGAAGAACCTCGGGGCGACCAACCTCTACCGGTTGCTGGGATGGAAGGGCGCGGTACCGGCCGGTCTCTTCGACATCGCCAAGGGCGCGGTCCCGGTCCTGCTGGCGCAGCACGCATCCGGCCCGGCCTGGTTTCCGCTGCTGGTCGGGGCGGCGGCCGTGATCGGGCACGTCTACTCGCCGTTCGTGGGATTCAAGGGAGGGAAGGGCGTGGCGACGGCCGCCGGGGTCTTTCTTGGCCTCGCGCCCTGGAGCATCCTGGTCGCCCTGGGGATCTTCGGCCTGGTGGTGAAGGTCTCGGGTTACGTGTCGCTGGGCTCGATGCTGGCCGCCGGCGCCTTCTTCGCCAGCGTGCCGCTGCTCTACCCGCGCGACGCCGTGAAGCTCTGGGCCTCGGCCGCGGTCTTCGCCTTCATCCTCTACACGCACCGTGCCAACATCGGACGGCTGCTGCGCGGCACCGAGAACCGCTTCGGCCGGAAGGGGCCGGACGCCGCGCCGGCGCAGGGCCAGCCCACGTGAGCCGCGTCGCCGTGATCGGGGCGGGGAGCTGGGGGACGGCGCTCGCCAACATGCTCGCCCAGAAGGGCGACACCGTGGTGCTGTGGGCCCACGAGCCCGAGGTCGCACGGGACGTCACCGACCGGCACCGCAACGAACTCTTCTTTCCCGATGCGCGGCTGCACCGCGACCTGCGCGCCACGACGGACCTCGCCGTGGCGCTCGAGGGCGCGGAGGTCGTCGTGTCGGTCGCGCCGTCCTACGCGGTGCGGGCGGTGATGTCGGAGGCGGCGGCGACGATGGCGCCGGGCGCGCTGGTCGTCAGCGCATCGAAGGGCCTCGAGCCGTCGGGCCTCAAGCGGATGACCGAGGTGCTGGCCGAGGTGCTCCCCATGGGCGCCGCGATCGTCGCGCTCTCGGGTCCGACCTTCGCGCGCGAGGTCTACGAGGGGCAGCCGACGGCCTGCGCCGCAGCCGGGCCGGCCGAGGCCGCCTGCCGCGCCCAGCGCGCCATGAGCTCGCCGTCGTTCCGCGTCTACACCAACGACGACGTGATCGGCGTCGAGCTGGGCGGCGCCCTCAAGAACGTGATCGCGATCGCGGCCGGCATCCTCGAGGGGCTGGGCCTCGGTAACAACCCGCGGGCCGCCCTCATCACGCGCGGGCTGGCCGAGATCACCCGCCTCGGTGTGGCGATGGGGGCGCAGCCGCTCACCTTCGCCGGCCTGGCGGGGATGGGCGACCTCGTCCTCACCGCGTGCGGCCCGCTCTCGCGCAACCGCTCGCTCGGCGTGGCCCTGGGGAAGGGCCAGACCCTCGAGGAGATCATGGCCTCGCGCGTCTCGGTGGCCGAGGGTGTGGGGACGGCCAAGGCGGCGGTCGCGTTGGGCCACCGGGTAGGCGTCGAGTTGCCGATCGCCCTGGAGGTGTCGCGGGTGCTCTTTGAGGGCAAGCCGGCGCGGGCCGCGATCGGCGACCTCATGGAGCGCGCCCTCACCAGCGAGGCGCCGGCATGACGCTCGCGGCGGGGCCGGTGCAGGAGTTCTTCTCGATCGGCGAGGTCTGCATGCTCACCGATCTCAAGCCGCACGTGCTGCGCTACTGGGAGAGCCAGTTCCGGTTCCTGAATCCCGCCAAGAACCGCTCCGGCAACCGGGTCTACCAGCGGCGCGAGATCGAGCTGATCATGCTGGTGAAGCACCTGCTGTACACCGAGAAGTACACCATCGAGGGTGCCCGCCAGCGCATCGAGCACTACCGCAAGACCGGCGAGCTGAAGCCGGTGGCCCACGAAGCGCTCGCCGTGGAAATGCTGCGCGATCTGAAGGCGGAGCTGGCGCAGGTGCTGCGGATCCTGAACGGCGAGAAGCCGGCGCCGCGGCGTGACGAGTAGCGCCGAACCCGGTGCCGTCGCGGTCGTCATGCCGGCGTACCGGGCGGCGCGGAGCATCGGCGGCGTGATCGAGCGCGTGCGGCTGGCCAGCCCCGGCGCCACCGTGCTGGTCGTGGACGACGGCTCCGACGACGACACCGCCGCGCGGGCCCTCGCCGCCGGCGCCGCCGTCGCCAGCCACGAGCACAACGAGGGGAAGGGGCGCGCGCTCGCCACCGGGCTGGATGCGGCGCTCGCCCTGGCCGGGATGCGCTGGACGGTGACGCTCGACGCCGACGGCCAGCATCCGCCGGAAGCGATTCCGTCGCTGCTGGACCCGATGTTCCAGGACGCGGCGGATCTGGTCATCGGCACGCGCCGCCTGGACGGCGGCGCGATGCCCTTCGGCCGGCGCTGTACCAACTGGCTCTCGAGCACGCTGGTCTCGCGCGCCATCGGCTCGCGGGTGCCGGATTCGCAGTCGGGCTTCCGGGCCATGACCCGCGCGGTCGCGGCGGCGGTGCGGCCGGCGGGGCGGCGCTACGAGTTCGAGACCGAGTTTCTCCTGGCCGCGGCGGCGCACGGCTTCCGCATCGGCGGCGTGCCCATTCCCACGGTGTACGAGGGCGAGGCGAGCCACTTTCGCTACATTGGCGATACGCTGCGGCTCGCCCGCGTATTCCTGCGCAACTGGCGGCTGATCGTCATGTCTCACGCACCACGCACCCCGCACCCCTCGTGAAGATCCTCTGTACCAACGATGACGGCATCTTCGCCCGCGGCATCGACCTCAACGTCGAGGTCTGCTCGAGCGCGGGCGAGGTCTTCGTGGTCGCCCCCGACCGCGAGCAGTCGGGCGCGAGCCACTCGCTGACCCTCCACCGGCCGCTACGCGGCATGGCGCGCGGCGTCAACCGCTGGGCGGTCGACGGCACGCCCACCGACTGCGCCATGCTGGCGATCGGCGCCATCCTGCCGGCGCGACCCGACGTCCTCATCTCGGGGGTCAATCACGGCCCCAACATGGGCGAGGATGTGCTCTACTCGGGCACCGTGGCGGCGGCGATGGAGGCCGTCTCGCTCGGCGTGCCCGCGGTGGCGATCTCGTTCGCGGGGCAGGACCTCGACCTGCTGGCCTCGTGGCGGGCGCCGCTCGAGCGGCTGGTGAAGTCCCTGGTCGCCGCGCCGCCCCCGCCGCCGACCTTCCTCAACGTCAACTTGCCGCCGATCCCGGGCGACCAGGCCAAGGGGGTGCGCATCACGACCCTCGGCAGCCGCGTCTACGAGGGGTCGCTCAAGCGGATGAAGGACCCCTGGGGGCGCGAGATCTTCTGGATCGGCGGCGGCCAGATCAATTGGACAGGCGACGAGACCACCGACGTGCACGCCATCTCGGAAGGCTTCGTCAGCGTCACGCCGCTCCAGCTCGACCTCACCCATCACGCCTCGCTCGAGATGATGCGCGGCCTGCACCTCGTCCTGTGATCCGCGGCGGCGATTCCTACGCCGGCTACCGCCAGAAGCTCCTCGAGATCGTCCGCCAGCACGGGGTGAAGGACCTCGCGGTGCTGCGGGCCGTCAGCGAGGTGCCGCGGCACCGCTTCGTGCCGCCCGCGATGCTGCACCGCGCCTACGAAGACACCGCGTTGCCCATCGGCCTGGGGCAGACGATCTCCCAGCCGTCTCTCCAGGCGCTGACGATCGAGAGGCTCGCGCTCACCGGCAAGGAAAAGGTGCTCGAAGTGGGCACCGGGTCCGGCTACCAGACGGCCCTCCTGGCGATGTGCGCCGGGCTGGTCTTCTCGGTGGAACGCGTGGCGCCGCTGGCCGAGCAGGCGCGAAGGGTGCTGGCCGAGATCGGCGTCGGCAACGTCTCGGTCCTGGTCGGCGACGGGACGCTGGGCTGGCGCGCCTTCGCTCCCTACGACGCGATCGTCGTCGCCGCCGCCTCGCCCGAAGTGCCGGCGCCGCTGGTCGAGCAGCTGGTCCCGGGTGGCCGGCTCCTGATCCCGCTCGGGGATCGCGACGCGCAGGTCCTGACCCTCGTCACCAAGGACGCGGGGGGCGGTGTACACCACCAGCCGCTCCTGGACGCGATCTTCGTTCCCCTGCTCGGCAAGCACGGCTTTCATGCTTAGCGATCTGATGACCGCGTTGGTGGATTCGATCCGGGGCATGGGGTACCTCGGCCTGGTGCTGCTGATGGCGATGGAGTCCTCGGTGCTGCCGGTGCCTTCCGAGCTGGTCATGCCGCCGGCGGGCTACCTGGCCGCGCGCGGTGAGATGAACGTCTGGCTCGCCCTCTTGTGCGGCGTCGCCGGAAGCGTCGTTGGCGCCTACGCGAACTACCTGGTCGCCGGGAAGCTGGGCCGCTGGGTGTTCGTCCGGTACGGCAAGTGGGTCCTGCTGTCGGAGAAGTCGCTGGAGCGCACCGAGCGCTTCTTTGCCAGCCACGGCGAGATCGCCACCTTCGTGGGGCGCCTCTTTCCGGTGATCCGTCACCTCATCTCGATACCGGCCGGGCTTGCCCGCATGCCGCTCGGCAAGTTCTTCAGCTATACGGCGGCCGGGGCAGGGATCTGGTGCGCGATTCTGCTGGCCATCGGCTGGATCATCGGCAAGGCCGGCGAGTCACTCGACCCGGCGGTCCTGAAGACCTATTCGCACCGGGCGGTGCTGTACCTGGTGCCGGCGGTTGTCGTGATCGTGGTGCTGTATCTTTGGCGGCAGCGGAGAGCGAAGGCCGGCGCCGAGGAGGCTTGATGGTCGCTCGCCGGTGGGTGGTGGAGGGCGAGGTGCAGGGGGTAGGCTTCCGCTGGTTCATCCATCGCCGGGCCGGTGAGCTGGGGGTCCGGGGCTGGGCGCGGAACCTCCCGGATGGTACGGTCGAAATCGTGGGAATGGCGGCAGAGCCGGCCTTGGTGTTACTGGATGAAATCGTGAGGCAGGGGCCGCCCGGTGCCAAGGTGATACACATCCTGACCACCGACATTCCACATGAGGTTGTGGATACCAACTCGTTCATTATCAAACGCTAAGGCAGCGAATGTCGGAAACCCTCTACAGGCTCGTCCGCGAGATCCCGGATTTCCCCAAGGCGGGGATCCTCTTCCGGGACATCACGCCCATTCTCCTCGACCCGACCGCTCTGAACGAGGCGGTCCTGGCCCTGGCGGCGCCGCTTCGGAAGCTAGGGGTAACCCGGGTCGCGGCCATCGAGTCGCGGGGGTTCATCCTGGGGGCGCCGGTCGCCATGGCGCTCGGCGTCGGGCTGGCGATCATCCGCAAGCCGGGCAAGCTGCCGGCGGCGTCGCACCGGATGGACTACGACCTCGAGTATGGACGGGACGCGCTGGAGTTGCACACCGATGCCCTCGGCCCAACCGATCGCGCCGGGGTCGTGGACGACGTGCTGGCGACCGGCGGAACGGCCGCCGCGGCAGGAGCGCTGGTCGCGAAGACGGGCGCCGCCGTGGTCGGGTACGCCTTCCTGATCGAGCTGGCAGGGTTGGGCGGTCGCTCGAAGCTCGGGGCGGTGCCCGTGCATGCGGTCCTGAAATACTAGGGCTCTCTTGAAGTTACCCACGCAACCGGCGAGTTTTCGTGGCTACGCCCCCGTAGCTCAGCCTGGATAGAGCGGCGGTTTCCTAAACCGTAGGCCGCGTGTTCGAGTCACGCCGGGGGCATAGACGAGGGTTCACGTACTTCCTGAGGGGTTGGATGACTGCGCCGAACACCGCCGCACGCCTGAAGCTGGACGAAGGCTCCCTGGCCGAATTCGCCAAGCAGAACGGGCGCAAACTGGGTATCTCGGCCGGCATCCTGGTGCTGCTCGTTTCGGGGGTCTGGCTCTGGCAGTCGTCGGCCAGGCGCAAGGAGGCCTTCGCCTCGCAGGAACTTCAGCAGGCCCGGGGGTCCGCCGAGGCCGGGAATCTTCCCCTTGCGTCGAGCGACCTCACGCGGCTGATCGAGCGGTTCTCCGGCACCAGGGCGGCCGACGAGGGGGTGATCCTCCTCAACCAGATCCGCCTCCTTCAGGGTCAGCGGGATGTGGCGATCGACGCCCTCCAGCAGTTCGTGCGCGCCACCCATCCCGACTACGTCAAAGCCTCGGCCTATGCGCTGCTGGGCGGCGGTCTGGAAGACAAGGGCAAGCCGAAGGACGCCGCCGCGGCCTACCGCCTGGCATCGGAGAATGCCCGGCTGGACTTCCTGAAGGCCCAGTACCTCCTCGACGCCGGCCGGGCGTACGCCGCCGCCGGGGATACCACGGGAGCCCGGCAGGCCTACGGCGAGGTCCTGCAGCGCTTCGCACGCCTCGACCAGGCGGCGGAGGCCCGCGTCAGAATGGCCGAGATCGGTGGCACGGTCCCGCCTCCGCCGGCCCCCGGCGACACCACGACGCCAGGCTGAGAAAGGCCGGCCAGACCCCCAGCAGGCCATAGCATCGGGCAGCATCTTCCCACTGTCCCCACAGCACCCCGTCACTTCGTATAATAAGTGTTATGTTAAGTCGACTTGTTGAAAGAAGTGGATAACGTGGAAGATCTACGTAACCAGTTATAGCGATTGGTGTTGCGGTTCTCCGATTATGCCCCTGAAAACCAGGCGGCCTTCGCCCGACAGCGTTATCGACGTGAATCCACCCGAGGTTTTCTTCCAGTTGATGTCGAGCGGCAGTCCGCTCCTGGTCCAGATCCGCACGGGTGGCTTGGTCATCCCCAGCTCTGCAAGGACGATGGCGCACGCCACGGCTCCGGTGCCGCACGCCAACGTCTCGCCCTCGACGCCGCGTTCGTAGGTCCGCATCCGGAAGGTGCCGTCGCCGGTCGGGCTGACCCAGTTGACGTTGGCGCCCCCCGGCCCGATGGCCGGATCGTGACGCAGCGGCGGCCCACGCCGCTCCAGGTCGATGGTCGCCACGTCGTCCACCAGCATGACCAGGTGCGGGACAGAGGGTGTCATGAACATGGGGTGTCTCTCGCCCGGCTCGACACAGGCCTTCGGGAGCGGCTTCGGTGCGGCGCAGTCCGGGAGCCTGATCTCGGGGCGTCCGTCCCGCACCAGGCCGGTGTGCAGCCCGGCCGGCGTGGCGAAGGTGACCTCGCCGGTCGCCGGGGCCAGCTCCAGGAGCGTGGCCAGGCGGGTGGCGCAGAGTGCCCCGTTGCCGCACATGGGTCCCGGCGACCCGTCGCTATTCCAGAAATGGAAGGTGAAGTGCGCTCCCGGGGGGGCCTCGGGGTCCAGCAGGATCACGCCGTCGGCCCCCGCCCCGTGGCGCCGGTCACACAGCGCCTGGATGCTGGGGGCCGTGAACTCCTCGGGGTGGACGTACGACCCGTCGAAGAGGATGAAGTCGTTTCCCGAGCCCGACATCTTGTAGAAGACCGATCCCGGCCTCATGCCCGCCCCCGGAGCGCCAGCCAGCGCAGCCTCCACACCATCCATACGGCCTCCCAGATGATGGCGTGCGACATCTTGCTGTGGCCCTCGGCCCGGTCGGTAAAGAGAATGGGAATCTCCTTGAGGCGGAACTTCCGGCGCCAGGCGCGGAACGACATCTCGATCTGGAAGGAATAGCCGTTGCTGTGCACCTGGTCGAGATCCACGCCCTCGAGCACGTTGCGTCGGTAGCACTTGAAGCCGCCGGTCGAGTCCCAGAGCTTGAGGCCGGTGACCCACCGCGCGTAGACATTCGCGAAGTACGAGAGCAGCAGCCGGCTCATCGGCCAGTTCAGGATCGTGACCCTGCCCCCCAGGTAGCGCGAGCCGATGACCAGGTCGGCGTCCTGCGCTTCCTCGAGGAAGGTCGGCAGGTGCTTGGGGTCGTGGGAGAAGTCGGCGTCCATCTCGAAGGCGTAGTCGAAGCCCTGGGCGATGGCGTACCGGAAGCCGGCCACGTAGGCCGTGCCCAGCCCCAGCTTGCCCTGCCGGTGCACAACGTGAATGCGCGAATCGGCCGCGGCCATCTGGTCGGCGAGCGCCCCGGTGCCGTCGGGCGAATTGTCGTCCACGACCAGGACCTCCAGCCGAGTGTCCTGCTCCAGGACCATCGGCACGATCTTGGGGAGGTTCTCCGCCTCGTTGTAGGTCGGGATGATGACCAGCGCCCGCTCAGCCATGCGGCCTCCGCAGCAGCGGCGGCACCGCGAACCAGGCGGCGATCGCCGCGAGACTCAGCAAGGTCATGAGTCGGCCGCGGTTGTAGACGTCGCGCGCGAAGATGAACCGGACCTCGTGGGCACCACGCGGCAGCGGCACGCTGAGGAAGGTGCCATCACCCCGCAACGGTGTCGTGGCCTGCCCGTCCACGGTGGCGCGCCAGTCGGGATACCAGTTCTCGCTCACCAGCAGCCAGGAGTCGGCCGGCGGGGCCGGATCGACGCGCACCGTCATGGCGCCCGGCTCCCACGCACTCACTGTGGCGCGGCTCGCGCTCGGCGGCGGGAGGGTATCGACGTGGGGAGGATTGACGGGGGCGTCGTCGGGCAGCAGCAGGACGCGGTTATAGTCGAATCGCGGATTCATCAGTATCGGCACGATCTGGTCGTTCGCGATCTTCGCCGCGCCGGGCAGGACGCGCGCGTAAGGCGGCACGGTGTCGGCATCGTAGAGGACGATCTGGGGCATCACCTGGCGACCGGTGCCCGCCCCGGACGGTGACGTGGTCCGGGCGACCGGATGAAAGCCGGCCAGGTGCACCGTGTCGGGGAGCAACAGGAAGCGCACCGCCAGCAGGTTCCAGAGTCGCATGGTCGAGAGGTTCGACTGGCCCGACTCCCAGGAGTTCTTCCCCCCGAGCAGCTGATCGTAGGCGTGCAGCTCGTTGCCGTGGTGACCGAGCACGTTCGGGACGCGTTCGTACATCAGGAAGGCGAAGGGGTACGTGGTCCCTGCCTCGGTCCAATAATCCAGCGCCCGCCAGGGCGGCGGCGTGTGCTGGAGATGCCGGAGGACCTCGTCGGGTGCATAGAGCTGGGCGGCCGATGGGGACCAGATGAAGTAGCGTCGCGCGTTGAGGTACAGGTCGCCGCTCACCACCGCGGCGAGCGCGAGGGCCAGCGCCAGGCCCTGGAGCTTCCCCTTCACCGCGGCGAGGCCGATGCCGGCGGCGGCCGCCGCGGCGGCGGCCGAGAGCACGGCGCCGAGGGGGATGGCGCTGGCGACGCGGTCGACATCGGCATATCGGTCGCCCGCAAGGCTACCGGCGAGACTGACGAGCGCGCCGCTCGCCCCGAGGAGCAGCAGGACCCCTGCCCCGACGAGCGCGCCCCACAGCACCTTCGCGCCCTCTCCGCGCTCCACCCGCTCGACCCCGAAGGCCGCGAAGCAGGCGAAGATGAATGTCGGTATGAAGAACGCCATGCCGGGCGCCCGTGTCACCTTCACTCCCGGGACGAGGGCGTACCAGAGGCGGTAGAAGGGCGTGTGCGCGCCGAGGCAGACCAGGACGAAGAGGACGAACGCACCCGTGAAGAACCACGCCATCTTGCGCCGGTGCGTACCGGCGCCGATGGCCACCATCGTCAGCACGGCGGCGCCGACGTACTCGGAGTGGAGCTTGAAGCCGCCGGCCCAGTAAACGCCCCAGACGCTGGAGCCGGTGAAGGTGGCCACCAGCCAGTCCACGATGTTGGCCGGCGGCATGGCGTAGCTGGTGGCGTACTCCCACCCCTGCGCGCCCGCGGTACGGGCGGCATAGGGGCTGTACTTGATGAAGGGGTAGATCTGGATCATCGAGACGCCGAGACCGAGGCCCACGGCGAGCGAGGCGAGCCCCAGCGCGGTCCAGCGCCCGGCGCCCTCGGGCCGTTCCTCATCCACGAAGCAGAGGTAGAGGGTGAAGAGGCCGGCGAAGATGAGCGAGTACTGCGTCGTCTGGACGTGGGGGCTCAGGACGTCGAGGCCCACGGTGAGCGCGGCCAGCGCGTAACCCTCCATCCGGCGTTTCCGGATGCCGAGCAGCAGCCCGGTGAGGAGAAGCGGGAGCAGTGCGGAGACGATCATCTTGCCGTCGTGACCCGGGCTCACCATCGAGGCCACGATGCCCGAGAGCTGGTAGGCCAGCCCGCCCACAACGGCGGCGGTCCAGGTGGTTCCGAGGGTGCGCAGGAAGGTGTAGGTGAAGAGCCCCGCGAGCAGCAGGTGGATCGCGAAGGTGGCGTTCAGCGCCTGGTCGGTGCGCAAGAACAGCCGCAGGAAACTGGTCGGGTAGAAGATGTCGCCGTGCATCGCCCCGACGAACGGCAGCCCGCCGAACATGAAGGGGTTCCAGAGCGGGATCGAGCCGGTGCGCCGGAACTCGTCGGTCCAGAAGTTCCGGAACGGGAGGCCGGCCCATGTCTGGTCGCTGGTGTAGCCGCCGAGGAAATGCCCGGAGAACATCGGCAGGAACAGCACCACGACCCAGACGCTCAGCAGCCCGAAGGCGAGCAGCGTGGGATAACGCGGCGTGAAGCTCGGGGCGTCAGGCTTTGCCGACATCGGCTCGTGGAGTCAGAAGTGGAAGCGTCACGGCCGCGGCAAGCAGCTCCGTGGCGGTCATCAGCAGCCGCGAGCCGACTGTAACGACCGTCGCCGCGGCCAGGCCCAGCGGGCCGGTCAGCCAAAGTAACAGGATGCCCTCGCGCATGCCGAGCCCGGCGGAGGTGAGAATGTTGACCAGCCCCGCCACATACGCGCCCGTGAACATCCCGATGGCTCCGCGCAGGTCGAGCTCGCGGCCGGTCAGACCGCGCACGCTGAGGTACAGCGCAATCCCGTAGAAGATCCACGCGAGCGCGGTGATCGCGGCCGACAGCAGCAGCGGCCCGGGCCGTACCGGCCGCAGCTCGACCTGCCGCCCGGTCACGCGCGAGAGGGCGCGCGAGAGCCAGTCGGCGCCGGCGGACGAGGCCAGCGCGGCGGCGCCGGCGGCGGTGCCGAGGCCCGCGGCGGCGATCAGCAGGGGGTGCCCGAAATCCGGCGCGAACACCGCCGTCACCAGCGTGCCGGTCGCGATGTTGAGCAACTGCACCACGATGGCGCTGCCCGCCGCGGCCCAGGGCCGCACGCCGGCCTGCTGCGCGAGCGCGGCCATGCCGGTGATCTGCCAGACTCGGCCGGGGATGTACTTCGCCAGGTTGGAGAGGCACCAGATCCGCGCCGCGTCGCCATAGCCGAGGCGCTCGCCCCAGCCCTCGAGGACGGCGCGCCAGGCGCCGATCAGCATGGCGTAGGTGGCGAGGATGATGCCCGCGGCGAGCGCCAGCGGCCCCGCGTGCAGGTCGATCGCCTCGTCGGCGTGGCGGATCTGTTCCCAGTTGCGGGCGACGTAGCGGTACAGGAAGTAGGCGATGGCGGCGGCCACCAGCACCTGGGCGGCGCGCCACCATGCCCGGCGGCTCACGCCTGCACCTGGGCGACGCTCTGGCGGCTGCCGCGAGCCCTGGTGTAGATGGCCTCGAAGCGCTCGGCGACCTTTTCGGGGGAGAGGCGCTCGGCCAGGATGCTGCCCGCCCGCAGCGCGCCGACCTTGAAGCGCTCGTCCTTGATCACCTCGCGGATGGCGCCCGCCATCGCCCCCGGGTCGTTGGGCGGCACCAGCATGCCGGCGTCGCGGTCGGAGAGGAGATCGGGAATCCCGCCCGAGCGTGTCGCGACGACGGGTACGCCCTGGGTCAGCGCCTCGGCAACCACCAGGCCGAGACCCTCGTCCACCGAGGGGAGGACGAAGACCCGCTTGTCTCTCAGATGTTCCGCCACCAGCTCGGGCGCGACGAACCCCGTGAAGGTCACCGGGAGGCCCAGGGCGATGGCCTGGGCCTTGAGCGCGGGCCGCTCGGGCCCGTCGCCGACGATGGTGAGATCGGTCGGCATCCCCTCGCGCTTCAGGATGGCGAGGGCGTCGAGCAGGTAGGTCACCCCCTTCTGTTTCGTGAGGCGGCCCACGAAGACGGCACCATGGCGCGTCGCGTCGGGGTCGGGCGACACGCCGAGGGCGAGAGGCATGGGGGTGATGGGAATGGTGTTGGCGGGGACGCCGAGGATGCCGGCGGCCTCGCTGGCGAGAAAGGTGGAGACCGCGGTGACCGCCGCCGCCGGCTGGAGGACGCTGCGCATCATCCCGCGCGCCAGCTTGAATCTCCGGACCAGCGCGACGTCGGTGCCGTGCAGGGTGACGATGTAGGGCCGGCCGGCGCGGTCGGCCCAGTGTACCGCCAGGCCGCCCGGCACCCACCAGTGGGCGTGGATGATGTTGGCCGACGACGCGCGCACTTCCTCGGCCACGGTGCGGCCCATCGTCCGCACCAGCCGCGCGAAGAACACTGCACCCAGCGGGGACGCGGCGAGGCGATGCATGGTGCCCTGGTAGGCCAGGGTCTCCTGCCCCGCCGGCGCGTACCGGAACCGGCGCACCCGTACCCTCCCCAGCATGGGCTCGCCGACATCACCCCGGTCGGCCGGCGCCACCACCGTGACGCCGTGCCCGCGGTCCACCAGCGCCTCGGCGAAGCGCCAGAGAAACGCTCCGGCTACGTCCCCTTCCGCGCGCGGAAAGGAATGGGCCGCCATGACGATGCGCATGGGCTAGCGGCGGGGTGCGTGGTGCGCGGTGCGCGGGACTGGCATCAGCTTCGGGTGCGGTCGCGCTGCATCGCGCGGACCTGGCGGTGCAGCTCGCGCACCTCTTCCCGCTGTCCGGCGAGAATCTCGCCCAGGAAGCCGAAGCCGAAGAGCGCGATGCCGCTGATGACCAGGGTCTCGATCAGGTTGAGCAGCGGGCGGAAGCCGATGCCGAAGCCGAACCGCACGATCAGCGCGGCCACGCCGGAGAGGAAACCGGCGGCGAAGAGCACGGTGCCAAGGACCCCGAAGAAGAGCATCGGCTTGCGGCCGTACTTGAGGAGGAACCACACCGACAGCAGGTCCAGCACGCCGATGGGAATGCGGCCGATGCCGAACTTGCTGGTGCCCGCCTGGCGCGGGTGCAGCGTCACCGGCCGCTCGGCCAGGGTGAAGCCTTCGGCGCTGGCGATCACGGCGAAGTAGCGGTGCCAGTCGGGTCGCATGGGCACGAAGTCCATGATCTCGCGCCGGTACGCCTTGACCGAATTGAGATCGGTGACATTGACGCCGAAAAGCCGGCGGCAGAGGCGGTTGTAGATCCCCGACACGAACGCCTTCTCGTAGGCGCCCTGCTTCGCCCCGGTGACGAGGTCCGCCTGGCCCGCGAGGATCGGCTCGACCAGCGCCGGGATCTCGGCCGGCAGGAACTGGAGATCGGCCGGGTAGAAGACGAAGATGCCGCCGCGCGCGGCCAGTCCGGCGGTGCGCAACGCCTCGGTGATGCCCTGCCGGGTGCGGTGGCGCTCCACGCGCAGGAAGGGGTGCTGGGCGGCGAGCCGCTCCAGGACCTCGGCCGAACGGTCGGTGCTGCCGTCGTCGACCACCACCACTTCGGCGCGGAACGGGGCGTCCCGGAAGGCGGCCTCGCACTGGCGGACGAACTCCGGCAGGTTCTCGGCCTCGTCCTTGGCCGGAACCAGGACGCTGACGTCCACCGGCGCCTGGCCGTTGGCGAGGCTCATACGCGCCGGCGCATGCGCGCCGAGAGGATGCCGAGCTGGTCGCGGTACTTGGCCACGGTGCGCCGCGCGATCCGGACGCCGCGTTCCTTGAGTTTCTGCACGATCTGCTGGTCGGTCAGCGGATCGAGCGGGCTCTCCTCGCCGACCAGCTTCTCGATCTGGGCGCGGATCGAGCGCGCGCTCGCGTCCTCGCCGCTGGTGGTCGAGAGCGCGCTGGAGAAGAAGAACTTGAGCGGCAGCACGCCGCGCGGCGTCTGCACCCACTTCTCGTTGGTCACCCGGCTCACCGTGCTCTCGTGCATGTTGATCACCTCGGCGACTTCGCGCAGGGTCAGCGGGCGCAGGTACTCGATCCCCTTCTCGAAGAACTCGCGCTGCCGGTCCACGATGAAGTTCATCACCTTGAGCATGGTCTGCCGGCGCTGCTCGATCGCCTGAATCATCCACTGGGCGCTGTTCAGCCGCTGGGTGATGAAGTCCCGGTTCTCGCCCACGAACTTCTTCTTGTCGCGGGCCACCTCCTGGTAGGCGCGCGACAGCCTCAGCCGCGGCAGGTTGGAGTCGTTGAGGAAGACGCGGTACTCGCCGTCGATCTTCTCGACCACCAGGTCGGCCGTGATGTAGTCGTCACCCCCGATGCCGAAGCGCAGGCCCGGCTTGGGATCGAGGCGCGCGATGCGGTCCGCGGCGTCCTGCACCGCGGCCGGATCGATGCCCAGGCGCTTGCCCAGCTCGCTCCAGCGGTGGGCGATGAAGTCGTCGTAGGACTCCTCGAGGAGCCGGTACTCCAGGCTGTCCTGCGCGCCCTGGTCCTTGAGCTGGAGCATGAGGCATTCGCGCAGGTTGCGCGCGCCGATGCCCGGCGGGTCGAGGCCCTGGATGATCGCCAGCGTCTCGAGCGCCTCCGCCTCGGTGAAGAAAGGTGGCTTGGGGAGGTTGGGACGCACGGCGGCGAACTCCTCGAGAAGCTGGTTCGCGCCGCCGACCACTTCGTCGAGCCCCACCCCGAGGTAGCCGTCGTCGCCGATGTTGCCGATCATCGTTTCGGCCAGCAGCATCTGCCGCTCGGTGAGGACCAGGAGCGCGAGCTGGCTGCGCAGATACTCGTTCAATCCCTGCCGCTGCACCGTCACCGGCTCGCGGTACTCGATGGCCTCGCTGTCGCCCTTCCAGCCGCCGTCGTGGAAACCGTTCAGGAGGATGTCCTCCCAGTTGGTCTCCTCCCGCTCGGTGGTGGCGGCTTCCCGCTGCTGCTCGACCTCGGAGGCGGCCAGCTCGTTGTCGTCGGGCTCCTCCAGCTCGAGGAACGGGTTCTGGAGCAGCTCCTGCTTGAGGTGCAGCTGGAGGTCCAGGAGCGGCATGTACAGCAGGTCCATCGCCTGGTAGAGCCGCGGGTTGATCCGCAGGTCCTGGCGCATGACCGCCTGCTGGCCGAGCCCCTGGCGCATGCTCACGCGGCGGCGCCCAGGCGCGCGCGCAGGCGCGCCGTCAGGGTGGGACCGAGGTAGAGCTCGGCGACCCGGTCGTTGAGCACCAGCTCGCGGACGCTCCCGGCCACCTGCACCCGCCCCTCGAACATGATGTACGCGCGGTCGACGATGTCGAGCGTCTGCTCGACGTTGTGGTCGGTGATCAGCACGCCGATACCGCGGTGGCGCAGTCCCGCGACGATCTTCTGGATGTCGTGGACGGCGATGGGGTCGACCCCCGAGAAGGGCTCGTCCAGCAGCATGAACTTGGGCCGCGTGCAGAGGGCCCGCGTGATCTCGAGCCGCCGGCGCTCGCCGCCCGAGAGCGAGTACGCCCGGTTGCGCCGCAGGTGCTTGAGCGACAGCTCGTCGAGCAGCTCCTCGAGTCGCTGCCGCCGCTCGGCGCGGCTCAGCGGCATCGTCTCGAGGATCGCCATGACGTTTTCCTCGACGGTGAGCTTGCGGAAGATCGAGGGCTCCTGCGCGAGGTAGCCGATGCCCCGGCGTGCCCGGCGGTACATCGGCAGTTTGCCGATGTCCGTGCCGTCGAGCAGGATGCGACCCGCCTCCGGCGCGATCAGGCCGACCAGCATGTAGAAGGTCGTCGTCTTGCCCGCGCCGTTGGGCCCCAGCATGCCGACGATCTCGCCCTGGGCGAGCCGGATGTGGACATCGTCTACCACGGTCCGCCCGCCGTAGCTCTTGGTGAGGCCGACTCCCTCGAGCTGGCTGCCGTCGGGCCCGTTCAACCGCGCGGGCGACGGCGAGCCGTGGGTGGCCATGCTCAGCGCCGCCGCCTCGATCAGCCGCTCACGCGCCTCGCCGGACGCGGGTGCCAGGGTGAGCCACAGGTCGGGACGGAGGGTGACCGCCGTCTGCTCGGCCCAGCCGATGCGCTCCTCGATCAGTGACTCGGTGGCCAGACGCGGCAGCACCGACGTCGCGAGGTGGCGGCGCACGTCATCCATCGACAACGTGCCCGCGTCCAACTGCCCCTTCACCCCGGCGGCCTGCTGGGCGTACAGGTAGTCCTCGCGGTAGGTCACGGCGATCTGCGCGAACGGAGTGCTGCCCTGCGCGTCGGGCTGCTTCAGCAGCGCCGCGAGGGCGAGGCAGTGCGACAGATCGCGCCGCACCAGCAGATCGAGCAGCTCGTCGGCCGTCATCGGCCGGTCCCACGCGAGCGAACCGGGGTGGCGCGGATCGGCGCCGTCCCGGGCCGCGGCGGGGCCGGAAGGGGCCGGGACGGCGGCGGGGTCGTGGGAGAGGGGCGCGGCCTGATCGGCGCGGGCCGGGGCGCCGAATCGGCGGGCGTGGCGCGCCGGCCCGTCGAGTCGGCCGTGATCCGGCCGGTGGAATCCGCGGCTCTCGCCCCGCCCGTCGAGTCGGCCGCCACCGTGTCGCTGGCCGGCGGCAGCGGTTCCAGGTAGACGCCGTCGACGTTCCCGACGATGTCCACGGTGCGCACTTTCCCCTCGCTCATGGCGATGTTGATCCGGTCGCCACGGGAATAGTTGATGCCGCGCTCGCCCTGCGGGTCACGCTGGTTGTCGGTGTGGTAGTAGGCGCGGGCCGTGCCGTAGGCCACCACGTGCTCGATCCTGGAGCCGCGCCGATCCGCCGAGTCGACGGCGGCGAAGGTGGCCCGCAGCGAGTCACCGGAGAGCCAGTCGTTCTCGACCCAGGTGGAATCGGCCTTCGAGGTGGCGCGCGAACGGCCGTAGGCCCGCACCTGGTGCATCACCTGCCTCGGCATCTGGATGTCGAGCGAGTCGGCCTCGATGGTGTTGAGGCCCGAGTAGGCGAAGGCGCGGTGCTGCCGGCCCCAGGCCTGCGCCCGCTGGATGGCGCTGCTGTCCACCGCCATGTCGAGCGTATCGGAGACGAGGTGCCAGTCGGGGCCGCGGGCGTCGGCATCGCCGGAGCTGAGCACCCGCTTGACCTTCTGGCGCCCGGTGAGATCGAAGCGGACCCGTCGTCCGGTGAGCCGGTAGGTCACCCCGCTGTCGGCGAAGGCGCCCGCGAAGTGGGGGCGCTCCCGCACCGAATCGGGCCTGACCCGGGTGCTGTCGCGGCCCACGATGACCGGCGAGCCGATCAGGAACCCGATGCTGTCGCCCAGGGCCAGCGTGGCGGAATCGGCGGTCGCGTCCATTTCCGGCCGGGTGATGATGACGCGGCCCGAGGCCCACATCCGGTCGGTGTGCCGCATGAAGACGCGATCGGCGGTGACCACGAAGGGGTGGGCCGAATCGCCGCGTACGCTGTCACCGGCCTGGTGGAAGCGGATGATGGGCCGGTTGGTCGCCGTCAGTTCCTGGGTGTCGCGCAGCGGCGGCGCGACGCGCAGCAGGTCCAGGTTGGGCCCGCGCAGCTCCGTGCCGCTCGACCGGTTGCGGGTGTAGACGTTCCCTTCGGCATACAGCCGTTGGAGCACCCGGTAGTAGGTCACCTTGTCGGCGTCGAGGGTGCCGGTGCTGTCCCGGTACTTCACGTGGCCGATGAACTGGACGATGTTGGTCGCCTGCACGTAGGCCATCGAGTCGGCATCGATCGTGGTCGGCTCGCTGACGCAGTGGGCCCGGACGCCGCCGCCGGAGTAGACGTTCTGGGTCCCGTCGGCCATCGTGAAAAAGTTGTTCCGCTCGGAATGGTCCACCTGGATGACGCAGGGACGCGCCGCACCCTGGGGCTGCTGGGCCTGAAGGCGGGGGACAGCGGGACCGGGGGACAGGAGGACGGACAAGGCAAAGACGAACGCCGCGACCCGCGTGGCCCGTCCCTCGGTCCCGGCGTCCCAGCGTCCCATGTTCATTGGCCGGGCAACGTGAAACCGCCCCCGGTCCCCCGGATGCGGTTGGTGGTGATGTTGGTCAGCGATGGATCGGTGACGAAGCCGACGCCCTGGATGTGCTTGTCGGCGGAGTCGTAGGTGTACGGCTGGTCGGTGCTCACCTTGTTCTGGGTCTGGTCGTAGCGCAGGATCGTGGTGGTGAGACGCGAGCCGTCGGTCTTCACGACTACCACGTTGCCGCGCGCCTCCATGGTGCCGGTGCGGATCAGGTACGTGCCCTCGTTGGAGGTGAGGACCGACTGCTGCACGCCCGCGGCCGAAAAGAAGATCAGTTTCACGTTCTTGAGCTCGGTGCGTCCGACCTGCTCGTACATGTAAGCGGTGTCGGATTCGAGGTCGGCCGACTTCACGCCGAGGTTCGTGATGATGGTGTGCATGCCGAACATCACGTGGTCGGCGCTGTCGGCCGCGGTCTGGGTCGCGTGCTGCGTGCCGTTGGGGCCGCCGATGCCGCCGCAAGCGAACGAGAAGACAGACAGGAGAATCAAGACATGAGACGGCTTCGCGCGGGCAGTCGTCTGGTGTCTGGGTGCTTCGTTCTGGTGTCTTTTCATGCCGCCCCCGCCCGCATCAGGTCGTGCAGGTGCACGATGCCGTGCAACACGCCACGCTCGTCCACCACCGGCATGGCCATGATCCCGTGCTGCTCCATCCGATAGACGACGGCGCCGGCGAGCTCGCCGACGTGGGCCAGGCGCGGCGCCTTCGTCATGACGTCGCCCACCGCGACGGAGAGAAAGTCGTCGCGCTTCTCCATCAGCCTTGCCAGGTCGCCCGTGGTCACGACGCCGACCACGGTGCGGCTGCCATCGACCACGGCGACGGTGCCGCGCTTCTCCGCCAGCAGCAGCACGCACGCGCGCATCGCGGCCTGTGGAGCAAGGGCCGGCAGATCGTCCCGGACCATCACCTCGTCCACGGTCAGCAGCAGCCGGCGGCCCAGCGCGCCGCCCGGATGCAGCCGGGCGAAGTCCTCGGCGCGGAATCCCTTGGCTTCGAGCAGGGCGACGGCGAGGGCGTCGCCCAGCGCGAGGGCGACCGTGGTGCTGGTGGTGGGGGCGAGATCGAAGGGGCACGCCTCCGCATCCACGCCGGCGTCGAGCGCGACGTCCGCCATGCGCGCGAGGCGCGAGTCGGCGCCGCCGGTGATCGTGACCACCGGCACGCCGAGCCGTTTCAGGTGATCGACCAGCACCATCAGCTCGGCCGACTCGCCGCTCTTCGACAGCACGATGGCCGCGTCGTCGCGCCCGATGATGCCCAGGTCGCCGTGCAGGCTGTCCACCGGGTGCAGGAAGGAGGCCGGCGTCCCGGTCGAGGTGAAGGTCGCCGCGATCTTGCGCGCGATCAGCCCCGACTTGCCCACGCCCGACACGACCAGCCGCCCCCGGCGCGATGCCAGCAGCGCGACGGCGTCGGCGAAGCTCGCGCCCATGCGGCCGGCGAGCGCGGCGAGTGCCGCGGCTTCCTGCTGGACCACGGCCTTGCCGCGCGCGATGGTGGCCGCCCGGCCGTCAGCCTGCGGCATCGTCGCCCCGCTCCCGCAGGTAGGTCCCGACCGTGGTGTCCCAGCAACCCCGGGCCCGCAGCAGCGCCTCGGTGAGCTCGCGCACCGCACCGTGTCCGCCCGGCGCCGCCGTGGTGAAGCGCGCGCAAGCCTTCACCTCGGCCACGGCGTTCGCGACGGCGACGGGAAGCGCGGCGCGCTTCATGACGGGGATGTCGATCAGGTCGTCGCCCACGAAGCAGGTTTCGTCCCACGCGACGCCGTGCTTCTCGAGCACCGTCTCGAGGGCCGGCAGCTTGTGGCCTCCCGAAACCACGAACTCGTCGACCCGCAGCTCTTCGGCGCGCAGCCGGGCCGCCTCGCCCCCGCGCCCGGTGACCAGCGCGACCTTCAGCCCCGCGGCCTGGAGCAGCTTTATTCCCATGCCGTCCTGGATGTCGAAGCGCTTGAGCTCGATTTTCTCGCCCGCGTGGGCGCCGATGTACAGCCCGCCATCGGTCAGCGTGCCGTCCACGTCGATGCCCACGAGGCGGATCCGGCGTGCCAGCGCGGGTTCGATCATGCGCCCCTCGCGGTGTGCCAGACGTCCAGCGCCCGGGCCACCAGGTCGTCGAGCTCGCCGAGCGGGATCATGTTCGGCCCGTCGCTGGGCGCGTGCTCGGGGTCGGGATGCGTCTCGAGGAAGAACCCGTCGGCCCCGGCGGCGGCGGCGGCCAGGAGCAGCGGCGGGATGAACTCGCGCCGGCCCCCGCTCGTGCCGTCGGCGCCCTGCCCCGGCTGCTGGACGCTGTGGGTCGCGTCGAAAATCACCGGCGCGTGGCAGGCGCTCCTGAGCCGGGCGAAGGAGCGCATGTCCACCACCAGGTCGCCGTAGCCGAAAAACGTGCCGCGCTCGGTGACCGCCACGCACTCGGCCCCGCCGCCCAGGACCTTGTCGAGCGCGCCGGCCATCCCTTCGGGGGTCATCCACTGGCCTTTCTTCACGTTCACCGGCCGCCCGGTGCGGCCCGCGGCGACCAGGAGATCGGTCTGGCGGCAGAGGAACGCCGGGATCTGGAGGACGTCGGCGACCGCGGCGGCCTGGGCGGGCTGGCTGGCGTCGTGCACGTCGGTCAGGATCTTCAGCCCCGTCGCGGCGCGCACCCGGGCGAGCGCCGCCAACCCCTCGGCCATGCCCGGGCCGCGCGCGGCGTCGCCGCGCGAGCGGTTCGCCTTGTCGAAGGAGGCCTTGTAGGTGATGGTGATCTTGCGGCGCTCGGCGAGCCGGGCGAGGTGCTCGCCGACGGCGATGTTCAGCCGGTCGTCCTCGACGACGCAGGGGCCGGCGATGAGAAACGGCCCCGGACCGAAGGGCGTCGTGGTCACGGCGGGTGTCTAGACCTCGGCGAGCGAGGAGGTGCGGGTGACCGGCCCCGCCGCGCGGCGCCGCACCTGGTCCCGCGCCGCGCCGATGAAGCCGGCGAAGAGCGGGTGGGGGCGGGTGGGCCGAGACTTCAGCTCGGGGTGGAACTGGCAGCAGACGTACCAGGGATGGTCGGGGAGCTCGATGATCTCGACCAGCGAGCCGTCGGGCGAGAGGCCGGTAAGCCGCAGCCCGTGCTCGGCGAAGAGGTCGCGGTAGCCGTTGTCCACCTCGTAGCGGTGGCGGTGCCGCTCACTGGTCTCGGTGGCCCCGTAGATCTGCGACACCTTCGAGCCCGCCCGGATCTTGCACGCGTACGCCCCCAGCCGCATCGTCCCGCCGAGGTCCTCGATGTTGCGCTGGCTCGGGAGCAGGGAGATGACGGGGTTCCCGCACTCCGCCTCGAACTCCGAGCTGTTGGCGTCGGTGATCCCGCAGACGTTGCGCGCGAACTCGATGATGGCGACCTGCATGCCGAGGCAGATGCCGAAGATCGGCAGCTTCTCGGTGCGCGCCGCCTCGATGGCGTGCACCATGCCCTCGACGCCGCGCACCCCGAACCCGCCCGGCACCAGCAGGCCGTCGTAGGGCGCGAGCAGCCCCCGCGCCGCCTCGCCGTCGGTGAAGCGGTCGGAGGAGATCCAGTCCACCTGCACGCCGACGTCGTGGGCGATGCCGCCGTGTACCAGGGCCTCGTGGACCGACTTGTAGCTGTCGGCGAACTCGGTGTACTTGCCCACCACGGCGATGCGAACCTTGTCGGAGGGATGGAGGATCTTCTCCACCATGGCGCGCCAGCGGCTGAGGTCCGGCTCCTTGGTCTCGAGACGCAGGCGCTGGCACACCTCGCGGTCCATTCCCTGCTCGTGGAGCTTGAGCGGGATCTCGTAGATCGACCGCACGTCGGGCGATTCCACCACGCACGAATAGTCGACGTTGCAGAACAGCGCGATCTTGCGGCGCATCTCCTCGGGAATCGGGCGCTCGCTGCGGCAGACCAGGATGTCGGGCTGGATCCCGATTTCCATCAGCTCGCGCACCGAGTGCTGGGTCGGCTTGGTCTTGAGCTCGGCGGCGGCCGCGATGAACGGCACCAGCGTGAGGTGGAGGAAGATCGCGTTGTCGCGGCCGACCTCCTGGCGGAACTGGCGGATCGCCTCGAGGAACGGCAACGACTCGATGTCGCCCACCGTACCGCCGATCTCGACGATCACCACGTCGTGGTCGGGGGCGAGGCGGCGGATGTGCGACTTGATCTCGTCGGTGATGTGGGGGATAACCTGCACCGTCGAGCCGAGGTACTCGCCGCGGCGCTCCTTGGTGATGACGGACTGGTAGACGCGGCCGGTGGTCACGTTGTTGGCCTGCGACAGCGACCGGTCGATGAAGCGCTCGTAGTGCCCGAGATCGAGGTCGGTCTCCGCGCCGTCGTCGGTGACGTAGACCTCACCGTGCTGGAACGGCGACATGGTGCCGGGGTCGACGTTGATGTAGGGGTCGAACTTCATGATGGTCACGCGGAGCCCGCGTTCCACCAGGAGCCGGCCGAGGGACGCGGCGGCGATACCCTTGCCGAGCGAGGATACCACGCCGCCCGTCACGAACACGAACTTCGTCGATTGCATCACGGTCCCCCCGCGCCCAGGTGCGCCTCGGCCCGCTCCAGGTCCTCTTCCGTATCGATTCCCGGCAACGCCGGCTCGGCGAGCAGCGCCACGCCGAAGGTGAAGCCATGCGCCAGCGGCGTCAGCTGCTCGAGCTTCTCGGTCTCCTCGAGCGGCGAGCGCGGCAGCGTCATCCACTTCGCGAGCGTCACCGGGCGGTAGGCGTAAACGCCCAGGTGCTGCCAGTAGCGCAGCGGCAAACCCGACCGATTGAAGGGAATGGGACTGCGCGAGAAGTAGAGCGCGCGATTCCCTTCCCCCAGCGCCACCTTCACGAGACTTGGCTTGGCCACCGCGTCCTCGTCCACCGGCACCGCCGCCGTCCCCACGTCGTAGCCGGCCTCCACCATCTCCACCGCTCCCCGGATCGCCGCGTGGGGGAGAAACGGCTCGTCGCCCTGCACGTTGACGATGATGTCGTACGCCGCGTTCTCGAAGCGCGCCGCCACTTCCGCCACCCGCGACGTCCCGGAGGGATGGTGCGAGCCGGTCATCAGCACCTCGCACTTCACGCCCGCCCCGGCGACCGCGTCGGCAACGGCGGGGCTGTCGGTCGCCACAATCACGCGGTCGGACACACCACTGGCGATGGTGTTGGTGACCACGTGGGCGATGAGCGGTTTCCCGGCCAGCAGGCGGATCGGCTTGTTCGGAAGCCGCTGAGCACCCAGGCGGGCCGGGATGACCACCAGAACTCTAGGCCCCACGGCGAAGCCCGCGCGCGTGAGCAAGAATCACGCCGCAAGCTAACGCTTTGCGCCAGTGCTGTCAAAAGTTGTTGTGGGAGCACTACTTACAAGTTTCTGGAGGGGCACGAAAGATAGTGGAATCCCCGCTCAGGCGCCAGTACCGGGGCCGTCGCCCAGGCGGGACCGCAGTTTTCAGGGAGGCGGAGAGCCGACTGCGCTCCCCGCCTCCCCGGTACCGCGGGTCTCGCGAGGTCAGTTCCGGCGGTCGTCCAGCACGTCCCGGATCTGCCGGGCAAGCGAGGGCAACGTGAAGGGCTTCTCGAAGAAGGGGACCGGTCCGTGCAGCACGGCGCGCCGGACCAGGTCATCCTGTATGTAGCCGGACATGAAGGCGATCCGGGCCCCCGGCTTCGCCGCCATCAGGCGGGAGCAGAGCTGGTCGGTCGTCATCGACGGCATCACCACGTCGGCGAGGATCATGTGAACGGGCCCGGCCTCGCTCTCCGCGACCTGCACGGCCTGGGCGCCCGAGCTGGCCTCGAGCACGCGGTAGCCGAGCCTGCGGAGCGCCGCGCTGAGGGCTGAGCGCACGGTGCTGTCGTCATCGGCGATGATGATGGTCTCGGTTCCGCCCCGCTTGGTGGTCTTCAGCGGCTCGGCCGGCATCGGTCCAGCGTCTTCGGGCGCGGGAAGCGTCCATGCCTGGCTCACGTCCCTGTGCCCCGATTTCTTCCCGAACAACCACATGAGAGTCTCCCGTTGGGTACGGAGACAATGTCGCGGGTGGCCAGGCCGCCGCGTACCGGCTGACGCCCGGGTGCCGGGCAGGAAAGAGGGGTGCGGGCGTGTAGGCGAAGCCCCACACGGCCACCGGAGTCAGGTCGCGGCGGCCAGCTCGAGGAAGGTGCGGAGGATGGTCATGCCAAGGGCCGTGCCGATGGACTCGGGGTGGAACTGCACGCCGTGGATCGGCAGGCTGGCGTGCTGCATCGCCATCATCTCGCTGCCCCACCCCTCGTCCGCCGACCAGGCGGTGGGCACCAGCTCGGCCGGAAGCCCCTCCTCCTCGACGATCAGCGAGTGGTAGCGCATCGCCGTGAAGGGGGACGGCAGGCCGGTGAGGACGCCGCGTCCCTCGTGGCGCACCTCCGAGGTCTTCCCGTGCATGAGGCGCTTCGCCCGCACCACCCGTCCGCCGAATGCCTCGCCGATGGCCTGGTGACCGAGGCAGACGCCGAGGAGCGGGATGCGCCGCTCGGCGGCCAGCCGGACCAGCGGGACCGAGATGCCCGCGTCGGCCGGCGTGCCGGGCCCCGGCGAGATGACGATCGCCGAAGGCGCCAGGGCGACGACCTCCTGGGGGGGACGCTTGTCGTTGCGTTCCACGTGCGGATCCGCTCCCAGCTCGCCGAGGTACTGGACCAGGTTGTAGGTGAAGGAATCGTAGTTGTCGACGATGTACAGCATCGGCTAGCGCGCCTGCATCGCCATGCGAACGCGGACCGGGATGAGGCCGACCCGCGTCGCCATCGGTCCCACCAGGTCCATCTGGGAGCGGGCCAGCGTGCCGGTGTCGAGGTTGAAGTCCATCTGGGCGGTGGCGGTGACCATCAGCGTGGCCGCCGTGCCCGGCTCGGCGGCGCCGGCGCTGACGCTGGCGACGGCGGTGATGACCGCGATCCGCGCCCCGGCGCGCGACTCGATACGCTCGAGCCGGAAGGTCGCCAGGCCGACGCCGCCCACGGTGACCAGGGAGTTCTGAAGCCCCACCGCTCCGCCCTGGTCGTAGCGGAGCGAGTCGGTCCAGGTCTCGCCAGGGCGCACGGGGCCCTCGGGAAACGCGAGGATCGCCATCCGGATGGTGGTGATCGCGAGGCCCTGCATGCCCCGGATGACGGCCGGCAGGTCCTGCGGCATGTTGGGCGTTTCGATCACCCGCGTCGAGACGCCGCGGCCGCGCTCGTCCATCGTCGTCATGGTGCGCATGCCGCGGAGAAAGTCGCCGGGTTGCACCATCTGGGGCTGGAGGGCGCGGATGGCGGGCATGTCGCTGCGCGAGCTGTCGGTGTAGTCGGAGAAGACGAGGCGCCCCACCGAATCGGGCGCGGTGATCGCGCGGCGGGTGAACAGGGTGATATGGACGGTGGGCTGCGAGGTGTCGGCGACCGGGAACATGGGCGAGCGCAGCCAGGCGTCCACCTCGGTGCGGTAACGGGTGGTCAGGCCGGCGGCGGAACTGTATCGCAGGGGGACCGCCGGCTGCTGGGCCGGCGCGGCGCGCGCGGCGAGGCCCAGCAGCAGGATGAGCGGCGATCGGCCCATGCCGCCCCGGCTACGAGGTGAGCGACTGGGTCATGTGCATCTTCACCGGAATGTCGCCCTGCGGCGAGGACACGGTCCCGGTCAGGGTCATCGTGAAGCTCGCGATCCGGCGCCCGGTGACGTCGAACTGGAACTCGCCGGCGACCGACATCACCTGCGGGCCGGCGGGTCCGTTGGTCGCCATGGTGCCGTTCATCGAGACCACCGCGACGCGCGAGCTGCCCTGCTGCGTGACGCTCTCCAGCTTGTAGCTCGCCAGGAAATTGGTGGACCCCTCATTCTCCGAGCCGGCGACCAGCATCGAGTCGCTCCAGGTTTCGCCGGGACGCACCGGCCCCGCGGGCAGGACGAACAGGAAACGCTGGTTGCGCCCGGGCATGCGCCCCGCGTTTCCGCGGCCGCCCGGACCGCCCGGCCCGCCGGGACCGCCGGCGCCATCGGCGTTGTTGGCGTTGTTGGCGTTGGTGACTTCGACCGAGTAGAAACGCCCGCGGTTGTCCATGCGGGTGGTGGTGGTCTGGCCGCGGAGGTTGGAGGCCATGCCGCCCATCATCGCGCCCATCTGCGGCATCGCCGGGGTCTCGGCCCGGGCTGAATCGACGACGTCCGCGAAGGTAATCGTGTCGCCCGCGACGCCGTTGATGGTCCGGGTGACGAAGGTGTTGAAGCGCATCGTCGGCACGGTGGTGTCACCACCGCCCATCATGGCCATGGGACCGCCACGCATGAACACTTCCATCGTGGACTGGTACTTGTTGGTCTGGCCCGGTTGTCCGCCGAGCCGAAGGGAGACGGGCTCCTGCATTCCGGCCTGTGCGGCCGCCGAGGCGGAAGTGAGGGCGAGCAGGATGCCCGCAAGCGTGAAGGAACGGCGCATGACGAGGACCTCCAAGAGGGAAAGAAACGACGTTGCACTATCGCCGGTCGGGTAGCGGGAGACAAGACGGTGGGCCTGCCCGGCGCCCTAGTTTCCCAGGCGTGCCAGCGCCGCGCGTGCGCGCTGCACCATCGGTTGGACGGCGGGATCGCCGTTTCCCCAGGCCCCCACAAACAGGCGGTAGGCGCCGATAGCTTCGTCCCTCTGGCCCGTCGCCGCGGCGAGGTCACCCTGGAGGAGGAGCATCTTGGGCCACAACTGGCCGGTGAACGCGACGCCGCTTCCCAGGGGTGCGAGGATCGGCGACTTCGCCCAGGTCTCGGCTCTGAAGCGGCGCAGGTACGCCAGCGTGCCCGCTGTGTCGGCGATGGCGAGGTGCGCGAGCGCACCCGTCAGCGCGACCCCGTTGTCGGGCTCGTCGGCGAGGCGGGTGGCGACGGAGTCATACCGGGCCAGCGCGCGCCGGATGCGCGCCGTATCGGCGGTGGCGACGACCGACATGACCGCGATGCGCGGATCCGAGCTGGCCGTGTCGGTGGCGGCCCAGCGGCCGCCCCGGTCGCGCGGATCGGTCCACAGCAGCGTGGTCGCGATGCCGGGCACGATGCGCGGGGTCGGCTGGCCGTTGGTGGCGTTCTGGACGAAGGCCGCCTCCAGCTGGTAGAGGCTGTCCACCGGCACACCGAGGAGCGCCAGCGACGCGGCGATGAAGTAGCTCCTGATCCAGGGCGCCGCCTGGATCTGGTGGTCGAGCAGCGGCGCGATGCCGTCGGTGCGGCCGAAGATGCTGACGGCGATGATCCCGAGATTCCGGGCGCCGGAAATCGAGTCGGTCGACTGGCGCAGCGCCTCGGCGATGCGTGCACCCTCCTCGGGACGCCCGCTCTTGAAGGCGATCTCCATTCGGTCCACGGCGAAGTTGCCGTCCTCGACCCGCGAGATGTGCGCCCCCTCGACCAGGCGCGCGACCGAGTCGGCCCGCGCGATGAGCCCTTGGCGCAGCAGGATCCTCGCGTAGGCGACGCGCGGCCGGGCCTCGCTGGAGCCGACGGCAAGCCACGCCTCGGCGGCGCGACGGGCATCGTCGAGGTTGTGGGCCCGCGCGTGCTGCTGCGCCGCCTCGATCACTTGCGCGGCGAACGCCGTGGCCCCATCGGCCGGGATGGAGACGGGGACGATAAGCAGCGAATCACCCGAGCGGCGCAGCGCCCCCTGGATGGCGCCGTTCTGCGGGTTGCAGTTGTTCTGGCCGGCCACCAGGCGGCAGCCCTGGCGCGTCGCCGACAGGAGCCCGTCCTGGATGTGCTGGAAGGCGAGATGATAGGTCGGGTCGAGCTCGAGCGCGCGCCGGAACGCGCGCAACATGGTGTTCCAGCTGGACCGGAAGGTCAGCACCGTGGTGTCGGGGCCGGCGGCCACCACCACCGGGTCGTGGTAGCTGCACTCGCCCAGGTTGTACCAGGCCTCGACGTCCGTCGAGTCCGCCTGCACCATGCGGCCGAAGATGGTGCAGGCGTCCTCGTAGCGCTGCGCGGCGAAGGCCGCATAGCCGGAAACGAGGTTGTGCTCGCGGGGCGGGAGGTTGGTCCCCAACCGGAGTGCCAGGTCTGCGTGGCGGGGGCCCTCGGCCCCGCCCGCCCCCGACTGCCAGCCATACACCAGGGCGAGCTTGTAGTGCGCCAGCGCGAAGGTGGAGTCCAGCTCGAGCGCGCGGGTGAACTGCGCGTGCGCGGAATCGAGGTTCCAGTTGTTCAGAGAGCTCACGCCGCCGATGTAGGCCTGGTAGGCGCCGATGGACGTGGTGCCT